>JBCCHF010000010.1:0-149729 GCA_039028895.1 Bacteroidota bacterium
AATGGTACCATCACAAGTGTCGATCCGAATGGTGACTTTACTTATGTACCAGATCCGGGCTTTGTTGGCGTAGATATTATTACTTATGAACTTTGTGATGGCTGTGGCAACTGTTACACGGAGACCATTACAATTACTGTGCTGCCTGCGCCTGTGGCCAACTTCTCTGTTGCGAATTCTGGCCTTACTGCGAATTTCACTGATCTATCTACAGGCAACCCAACGAGTTGGATGTGGGACTTTGGCGATGGTAATTCTTCTACATCTCAGAACCCAAGTCATACTTACACTAATGCGGGATCTTATACTGTATGCCTGACAGTAACCAATAACTGTGGAAGCGATACCTTATGTGAAGATATCCTGCTGGAACCATGTCTGCCTCCAGTTGCTGTGGATGACTTTGGCGTGATTTGTAAAGATGCTACTAATCATCTTATTGTTGATGTATTGGCTAATGACAATTTTACAGCTCCAGCAACTATACCAACTGTTTATATTCCTACTTATGGTGTGGTAACCTTTGGAGCAAACCATGGTGAGCTTCAGTACCTTCCGGATTTTGGCTATGTTGGACCTGACACAATTGAGTATGTCATTCAGGATGCCTGTGGAACGGATACAGCATTCTTTGTAATTGAAGTGATCGACAGTCCATCCGCTGCCTTTTCAGGAAGTGCCAGTGGAACGACTATAACATTCTCTGACCTTTCAACAGGTAATCCATCAAGCTGGACCTGGGATTTTGGAGATGGTGGTTCATCCACCTTGCAAAATCCAGTTCATACATATGCCTCACCTGGCACTTATACGGTTTGCCTGACTGTCGGAAATATGTGTGGACAAGACACCCATTGTGTAGACTACACGATTATGGGCTGTTCCCCTGTAGATCCGGTTAATGATCAATTGGACATCTGCGGTGCGAATGGAGGTGGACTGGATATCCTGACAAATGACTTTATTGCTTCTCCAGTTACCTATACCATTATCACCGGGCCAAGCAATGGTACCATTACTTCTGATGACGGAAACGGTAATATTTATTATGTGCCTAATCCAGGGTTCATTGGTACCGATATGTTCACTTACCAATTGTGTAACCTCTGTGGAATGTGTGGTACTGCTCAAGTGACTATAAATGTATCAGGACCTCCAGGTGCCGAAATTGCCAATGCAAATGTTTCGGGAATGACTGTTAGTCTTTCTGCCGTTCCAGTTCCTTCAGGTGTATACCAGTGGCAAATGGGTAATGGGGTAGTCTTAAATGGACTTAATGTCATGTATACATACCCGCAAGGAGGTGACTTTACAGTTTGTCTTACTGTCACCAATCCTTGTGGTACCGATATTACCTGTATCGTAGTTACGGTTGGTGATCCTTGTGATCAGCCTGTGGCTGTTGAGGATCATGAGCAGGTTTGTCCTGATCAATCCGTTTCTTTCAATGTATTGATCAACGACAGCTTTACACCTCCTCCGACTGTACACGTTGTAGTTCCGCCTTCACATGGATCACTGGTTTTCCTTGACCCAGCGACTGGAGATATGACTTACCAGGCAAGTGTCTCATTTCCTGGCACTGATAGTCTGATGTACCTGTTGGTTGACCAGTGTGGTAGTGATACTGCCTGGGTACATCTGGTCTGCGAAGGCGGTATCCTAGTAGACCCTCAGGTAATCCTGGAAGGATTTTATGATGAGCAATTGGATATGATGAGTGAAGGACTATACGACAACCAGCTCTTACCGCTTGACCAGCCATTTGGTGGTGCACCGTGGAATTACACAGGATTGGAATTCGTCAATTCTTATGCAGACTTCAGTGGTCTTGACGGCAATGTTTCGGACTGGATAATGGTTTACCTGCTTGACCCATTGGACCCAAGTGAGATAATAGACCAAAAAGCCTGTCTGCTTTGGTCAAATGGCAGAGTTACCGGCGTTGATGGCGGTCCGGTTGAGTTTGATCAACCTGAGGGACAATATCACCTAGCGCTAATACCACATAATCACCTTGGCATTGTGACTGGAATTGTTCATGACCTTGACGCGTCAACTCCAAAGCTTATTGACTTTACCTCTGCAGCTGAGCCCACATATGGTGGTGGATCTGACAGGAAGGCGATAGGCGGCATCATGGCCCTATATTCAGGTGATGCCAATAGTGACGGTGCTATCAACGCAGTTGATAAAAATGCTTACTGGACCCCTCAGAATGGTACTGCTCCGAGTTATCTCAATACGGCAGACTTTAATGGTGATGGTGCAGTAAATGCTGTAGACAAAAACACTTACTGGAATCCGAATAATGGCAGCCAGGGACAATATCCGTTCCTATGGCCACAATAATATAAGTTAGGGCTGTAAGGTCGGGGCAGGACACAGGTCTTCGCCTCGGCCTTCATTTTTTCTTTGGCAAAAGTTCAGTGTATTGGATAGTTAACAAAGCGAAAACCTGAAAAAACTTTCTCATTCCGGTAACGGAATAAAAATTAAAAAGAACATAATAATAAATGCCTTAGCGGCAGATCCGAGGCAAGACAATATACTCGATCCAACCTCAAGGATTAATAAAATCGAAAATTACCATGAGATATATAAATATCATTTTCGTCTTTGCGCTGTGCTTTTTGATTGAAGCAACAACGTATGCGCAGCCTACATTTTACCTCCGCTTCGAAACGGTAACGGCTAATGGCGTTGACTATGAAGTAGACATCTATATGGCCGGCTCGGCAGAATTTGAACTGGGGTCGTCCAACCTGCAATTCACTTATGATAATACAGATATGGACAATCCAACATTGGTAGCCACAGAAGCAACCGATTTGACCAGTTCTCCTTTTTATAGTGTCACCGCTACGCGGCCAATGACGAATAAGGCTTCACTAAATATCAATCTTTTCAGTTCATTATTGTCGCCGCTTGTGACTGTACCAGCTCACCCGACATGGATCAAGTTG
This sequence comes from Bacteroidota bacterium, assembly GCA_039028895.1. Classification (GTDB taxonomy): domain Bacteria; phylum Bacteroidota; class Bacteroidia; order Chitinophagales; family Saprospiraceae; genus JAHDCJ01. The sequence continues at coordinate 2,967 of JBCCHF010000010.1, forward strand.
GCGCGCCTTCATTTTGATGTGCTCGACGCATCTGCTGCGACAAACCTGGAATGGTCATATAATGGATTAACCACTGAAACCGTGGCTTTTCTTGCTGATGAAACTACACAGATTTATGTCGCCAATCCGGGGGGTGACCTTGAAAACCTAGTTGGTGATTTACTTCCGGTCGAGTTGACCTCATTTGAAGCAACAGCCAAAGAAGATTTCATCCAGATAGACTGGAGAAGTGCGACGGAGGTCAATTTTTCAGGATATGAAATTCAACGTTCGCTTGACGGGATAGACTTTAAAACCATTGCCTGGGTATCTGGGAACGGGACGACAGGTCAGATCAACGAATACAGATATAAAGATCATGACATCTTCTATAACCAAAACACTTACTATCGATTAAAGCAGGTTGACCTGGATGGCTCTTTCGAGTATTCGGACGTCCGGGTTGCTGTTATCCGCAAAGATGGCATCCAGTTGACCAGCATTAGTCCGAACCCAACCGAAGGTCAGACCAAGTTACAGATTGAGTCGTCGTTCGACAGTCCGGCTGTCATTGAGATTTACTCAAATACTGGTCAGCTTGTTCATTCCCGTAAGGAAGATGTACAGAAAGGCTATAATTCCTTCGACCTTGACCTCAGTCAATTGCCCGGTGGCATGTATATGGTCATTGTGCAGCAGGGGAAAGAACGGTATACGAATAAATTATTGAAACTGTAACAGGTGGCAATTGGCAATCTGATAACAGATATTAGAATTTTGAGATTAGGAATTGATTTGAGATTATTTAATAGAACCCTGATTTCATTTTTACGGCAAAAGTGCCGGTATGGTAGGTAGTAGAAAGGGTTGCGCACCAGCAGCCCAACTGCTCTTGGTAAAAGACTCGCCTTTCCGGAGATTATCCGGGAGGGCGTCTTTTTTGGGTTTCGAAATTAACTTCTAATATCTGTAATGTACCCTAATGCTGTTTTGGTAAGTTGCCTGATGCCTTCATAATCGAAGTTCCCGTCAGCATCCTTGACCATTAGCTTTGATCCCATTCCGACACAATAGGCACCTGCATCGAACCATTGTTTCAGGTTGTTGTACTCAGGTGAAACGCCTCCGGTAGGCATAATACTCGTCCATGGTTGAGGCCCGCGTATTGATTTAATGAAATTAGGGGCATAAACACTGCCGGGAAATAACTTGACAACTTCGCAGCCCAGTTCTTCAGCCAGACCGACTTCGGTAAGCGATCCACAGCCAGGGCTGTAAAGAATCTTCCTTCGATTACACACTAAAGCGACGTCTTGTCTTAAAGAAGCGGAAACGATAAAATTTGCTCCGGATTGAATTAAAATAGACGCTGTACCTGCATCAGTAACGGAACCAACCCCAAGGATCATTTCCGGAAGTTCTCTGATGCAATACTTATTCAGTTCAGCGAAAACTTCGTGGGCGAAATCCCCTCTATTGGTGAATTCCAGGAGTCTTGCACCTCCATTATAGCAGGCGGTGACCACTTTTTTACAAACTTCAAAGTCGGGATGATAGAAAAGTGGAACCATCCCTTGTTCTGCCATTTTCAGGGCAACTTGTATTCTGGTAAATCTTGCCATTTTGCGTGTTATTATCGGCTAACCCTTCCGCTGGCGTCTCCACTCATTAGCTTTTCAACTTCCTCAACAGTCACCAGGTTGGCATCGCCATAAATGGTATGTTTGAGACAGGAAGCTGCAACTGCAAAATTAAGTGCTTTTTGGTCATCATTCTGGTAGGTCATCAACCCATAGATCAATCCGCCCATGAAGCTGTCGCCACCGCCAACGCGATCAACGATGTGTGTGATATCGTAGGTCGGTGCTTTGTAGAGGGTTTCACCATCGTACAAAACACCGGACCACGTATTATGAGAAGCAGAAATTGAACCACGGAGTGTGGTTATTACTTTTTTGGCGCGTGGGAACATTGTCATCATTTGTTTCAACACAGAGAGATAAGACTCCGCGTCGACTGAATGTCCCTGGGTAACATCAACGCCTTCGGGATGGAGGCCAAAGTGTTTTTCGGCATCTTCTTCGTTGCCTAATATCACATCGCACCCTGCAACGAGTTTTGGCATCACCTCTCCTGGCTGTTTGCCATATTTCCAAAGCTTTTTACGATAATTCAGATCTGTAGAAACGGTCACCCCCATTTTGTTGGCCATCTGAATAGCTTCAAGGCATGCATCGGCAGCACCTTGAGAGATAGCAGGCGTGATGCCGGTCCAGTGAAACCAATCGGCATCCTTAAAAACCGCTTCCCAATCGACCATTCCTTTCTCGATGGTGGAGATGGCGGAATGTGCTCTGTCATAAACGACCTTACTCCCTCTGCTTACCGCACCTATTTCGAGGAAATAAATACCCAATCGTTCTCCGCCTCTTACGATGTGCTGTGTGCCAACACCTCGCTTACGCATTTCCATCAATGCGCAATCTCCAATATCGTTTTTTGGTAAGCGGGTAACGAATTCTACGGGTATTCCATAATTGGCGAGGGTTACAGCTACATTACTTTCTCCGCCGCCATAAATTACTTCGAAGGAACTTGCTTGAGAGAATCGCTTGAACCCTGGAGGGGTCAATCTTAACATAATCTCTCCGAATGTTACTACCTTTTTCATTGAGTACACAATTATTTTTTTCTCTAGGAAAAGGCTAATCCGCCATTAATGTCATAATTAGCTCCTGAGATAAATGAGCTCTTGTCTGAAGCCAGGTAAACCACTAAATCAGCTACCTCATCAGCTCTTCCTTCTCTTTTTAACGGGGTTTTACCAGCTACCATTATCCGAATTTCATCAGTCGTAAAATCATCGTGGAATTTAGTACCTATGAGTCCGGGGCAAACCGCATTAACCCTGATGCCTTTAGGACCAAGTTCTTTGGCCATTGACCGGGTAAATGTCGTTACAGCTCCTTTGGAAGAAGCGTACAGGGAAGATCCGCCACCCCCACCATCTCTTGCAGCCTGGGAAGAAAGGTTGACAATGGAGCTCCCTTGCCCCATCAGGGGTTCAAATGCCTGCATTACGAAAACAGTCGACTTGAAATTTACGTTCATGACCAGGTCATAAAACGACTCGTCCAGTTCTTGTAACTTTTTTCGTGCAAAAAGGCCGCCAGCATTATTCACCAAAACATCCACCTTATCGCCGAAGGCTTCTGTTGTCTTTGCTTTTAGGTGATGAATATCAATTAAGCTTGATACATCTGCTTTTACAGCAACAGCTTCGCCTCCAAAAGATTTTATTTCATTTACCGTTTCATTGGCTCCTGCTTCAGAATTATAATAGTTAACGACTACTTTAGCGCCTTCTTTTGCCAGTCCAATTGAAATGGCTCTTCCTATGTCCCTGGAGCCTCCGGTTACTACGGCTACTTTTCCTTTTAATTGACCCATAATTATCTCTGCATTATAATAAAAGACTAAATTCCTAGTGCCTGACCACCTCCAATCTGGATCGTCTCGGCAGTTATAAATGCTGCATCTTTACTTGCCAGAAAAGAAACAACACCAGCGACATCGTCAGGCTGACCTAATCTTCCCAACATAATATTATTGGCCCATGAGGCAAAAACCTCTGGTTTTGTAGATTTGATCTGACTGTGAAATGGTGTATCGATTGTACCTGGAGATACAGCATTTACTCTAATGCCATATTCCGCCAAATCCTTGGCCAAAGCCCTCGTAATCGTATGGACACCAGCTTTGGATGTTCCATAGATTCCAGCGCCGGGTCCTCCGGCATTCCACGCTGCATTTGATGTATAATTAATTATTGTTGGATTGTCTCCCTTTTTGAGGAAAGGGATGGCAGCTCTTGAGGCAAAAAAGACGGAATCGAGGTTCAATGCCATAACGAATCTGTAAAATTCAGTGGTCATATCTTCAAATCGGGATCTGCCGCCCAGTCCACCAGCATTATTCACAAGGACATCAATTCTTCCGTACTTGTTACCAATATTGGTAATATTTGCTGTTACCTCTTCTTCTTTGGTAACATCAAATCCGCAGTATTCTGCATTAATACCTTCGTCTATTAATTCTTTGGCTTTTTCTTGTCCTTTTTCGTGATCGATACCATTCAAAATTACGGTAAATCCGTCTTGGCCCAATCGTCTTGCAACTGCAAAACCAATCCCGCTTGTGGCACCTGTAACTATTGCAACTTTATTATCACTCATAATTATATGTTCTTTTTACTGTTTTCGTTTATTTCGATTCTTCTATTTCTAAACTTACCCGGCTGGGGTATCCAGGATTTCTTCATTGTCTATATATCCCGGCCTTGGTTTTAATGGTTCAATTTTGGGGCACAACAACCATACAGCAATCATTGCTATTACCGCTAAGGCAGCTCCAATAATAAAAGCTGGTGTATAATTCCCTCCTGCAGTAAGCCAGGGAATGAGGTAGGTCAACCCTGCTGCTGCAAGTTTAGCTGCCATACCGGCAATACCAGCCAATGTACCGACTGTTTTCTTTCCGAAAAGGTCACTTGGCAAGGTCTGAACATTACCAATAGCGGTTTGGAATCCAAAAAGGATAACGGCCATTAACAATACCGCTGTTATCGGCCCGCCAGGGCTTGACATCATCAAGAGTGATGGCAACATAATCAGGCATCCCAATGTGATTACCAATTTCCGGGTTCTGTCTACCGACCACCCGACTTTAATCCGGTTTTGGGCCAGAAGTCCGCCAAACCACGCACCGAACATCGCCCCTACATATGGCACCCAACCGTAGATTCCGATGGTTTTGACATCCATACCATAAACTTCAGAAAGGTAGATGGGTATCCAGAATACAAAGAGCCACCATATCGGATCAATCACTGCTGAAGCAATAATTACACCCCAGCTTTCCTTGTGCTTTAGCAACTCCTTTGTATTGGGGTTATAGGCTTCTACTGGTTCGTCTGTTTGAGCATCAGAATTTGTTTGACCGCTTAATATATAATCGCGTTCTTCGTCAGTTAACCAAGGGTGAGATTTGGGCGGTGCCTTGACCAGGATCATCCATGGAATCAACCATAACAGACCCGTTAAACCAACCAGGATAAAGATCGCCTGCCAACTAAAATAGACGGTCAGAAAGGCGATTAATGGTATAGAGACAATACCCCCTATGGCTGCCCCGGAGTTAAATAACCCCTGGGCGAAGGCTCGTTCTTTTGTGGGGAACCATTCGGCATTACCTTTTGTGGCACCAGGCCAGTTTCCAGCTTCGGCCACCCCAAGAATGCTTCGGAAGATACTAAAGCTAACCACACCTTTTGCGAAAGCATGAAGTGCCGTAGCAATAGACCAAAAACCAATAGATAATGCAAAGCCAAGGCGAGTACCGATCCAGTCAAATATTTTACCAAAAATAGCCTGACCAAAGGCATAGGAGAACACGAAAATGACCGAAATAAGCGCATATATTGCTTTGCGTTCATCTTCAGAATTATCTGGATAAAGGTCAACAGCAATCTCGGGCCAAAGGACACCTAGCGATTGGCGGTCAATGTAATTTATTACTGTGGCAATGGCAATCAGAGCGATCACCCACCACCTGAGTCCTTTTATTTTCATGTCGTTTCGTTTTGGATAAAGTCTTCTCTCATTGGACTGAAGACATCAATCAGTTTCCCTGGCTTGATGCAGGTACAGCCGTGCATAACCATTGGCGGAATGTAGTAGGAGTCACCAGCTTTGATGATACGGATGTCATCACCAATCGTCATCTCAAACTCGCCACTTTCAACGTAAGTTACCTGTGAGTGATGGTGATTATGCAGTTGTCCGACGCCTCCAGCTTTAAAATCGGCGATTACCAGCATGATCTTGTCATCATAGCCGTGGATTTGCCTGCGCAGCAGTGGGTCAACCTGTTCCCATTCCATATCTTCCTGCATGAAGTATTCTCTTTTACCTTTCACTATACTCATATCTGTTTTGGTTTTTTATCTGATTATTGATTTCGAATTGAATAATTTATTGTAAGCTTTCAAAGATGGCAACCGCGCCGTTGTATGAAATTATACAAGCAAACAAGAGAGCCATAACCATCCCTGCATTTAATGCCAGACCTGCTTTATGTTCTCCCATAATATTTTGGCGGTTAGTCAGAATAATGATCCCCAAAATGACCAATGGCAAGACAAAGACATTAAAGACTTGCGTTAGAATCTGAGCTTTTATTGGGTTAAACCCAAATGCCGGAACCGTTAATCCAATAACACAAGCAACGGCTGCAATAATTTTAAACTGTTTTGAAGTCGTGTCCAACTTTCCTGCCTGGTAATCAGCCACCATTAACGGTGCGATCATGAGGATAGGGAAGATGGAAGACAATCCTGCGCCTAGTGTTCCAAGGAAAAAGATGGCGATGGCAAAACGGCCTGCTATTGGCTCAAGCGTATATACCATGTCAAGCACTTTCGATACCACAATCCCATCATGAAATAGGGCACCTGCCGCCACTGCCATGATGGAGCCACTGATAAAAAAGATCAGCACGGCTGCCCAAATAGCATCCCGCCGTTGGTTGGGAAGATTGTCTTTTGTCCATTTTTTGCCCTGGATGAAAAGTGGCCTGGAAAGAAAAGTAGCAGCAGCCATGGTTGTACCCACAAAAGCGGCAACGAGCATTCTCCCACCTTCTACCTGTGGGATGGAAGGCATAAAGCCTAAAGCAATTTCTTTAGGGTCAGGCATTACAATGAATACTGAAAACAGGAATGACAGGCCCATTAAGGTTACAAAGAAAAGGAGTACCTTTTCAAAAACGTTGTATTGCCCTTTCCAAAGCAGGGCATACATAATGCCAATGATCAAAACGGCAAGTCCAAGGATTGTAATGTATTCATAACCTTTGACCGCCGGAACAAACAAAGCCATGACTTCGAAAATGGCATTAGCTGTAATTCCTAGGATACCGATCAGTGAATTCCATTGGCCGAAGGTAACCCCGATAATTATCAGGATGGCCATTGTACTTCCAAACTTGATGTGCTTTCTGAATCCGTACAACGCAGATTCTCCTGAGACCAGTGCATATCGGCCATAAGCCTCCATCAAAATGCCTGAAAAAAGGCAGCTCAGGAAAAGTACCCAAAGTAATTGCATCCCATAAGTACTACCGGCAACAATCATTGCGGTAACACTACCGGTTCCTATAGTATATCCAATGGCGAATATACCAGGACCTATGGCAAGTAATCGGTTGAGGAGTTGTTTCAACATATTCAGGCGGATTTGGAGAAAGAGGAGCCACTGGTGTGTCGGCTCCTCTATTCCAACTTTTCACTAATCAAAACTTTCTATGACATATTAATCTGTATCTGTAATCTTTAATATCATGTAGAAGATGAGTCATTGGGTTTATCAGTTATCTTGTCAATGACTTACTTCTAAATCGTAGTATTTTACTCTGGCAAATGCGCCTGCATCTGTAGTTGACAAATAATTGCCTGCTTTAAAGTAATTTTCGAAAACTCCCCATCTCTCAATATGAATGCCCTCATAAACGACAGACTCATCTTCGTTCAATATGACTTCCATTCTTCCGTCTGAAGCGATTATCTCAAGAGTGAAGGGATCATTATCGACGCGTTCAGCAAAATTGAACCCGTCATCATCACCCCATGCGCTTGTGTGTAGAATTTCTGTATCAGAAGCATTAATGTCATTCAACACCTTTGTTTTCACTCTTACCAATCCTTTGTTCCAATAGATCTTTAGCATTGGGGGAGCGTTATTGTCATCTTCACCGATCAGGTCTCGCTGTTCGTTAGTCAACCTCCCGTGGATTTGCATAATGATCACCCGGTGCGGGTCGCCATCTGCTTCCTCAGAAATGGCATCCAGTTTTAAGGTGCCTTTCATCCGACCGCCCTGTGCAAAGGTCCAGTTGGTATTATTACTACCTGGCTCTATTTGCTCACGCAGCTCAGTTCTGGAATATGAGGAATTTGGTGTTGTAGATCCCGGGTAAGTATAAAAAACCAGGGAGCCATCTGTGGAATCATTGTACATGAATTCCTTTAACAAGTCGTTATTGGCATAATCCAGTATTTCAGGAGGTTTGACCTCTGATGGATTACCAATAGGCAACGTAACTTTCCAGTTATTCAGATCAATATGAGGCAGGAAATAATCCACACCTTCAACCAAAACCGGAGGCTCTGGAGGCTCAGGTGGTGGAATCCATTCACCGGTAGGCCTTTCAATACTTTTTGAACAGCCTATCAGCCCAACAACTATTGAGACGAAAAGCAAAAGCCTTAAAAAGCCTACCTGGTTACTCATATGATTCAGCATTTCGTAATTATTAGTTGGGCTCAATCGTGAAGGTATCAATACGACATTCTACCCCTTCATTGGTGAAGAAGATCGCTACTTCAGTATTTGAACCAGAGTTGAAGATCACCATCCCCTGCACATAATCACTTGGAGAGCTCTGGTCATCTCCAACAAAAGAAGCAATGGTCTTGCCGGCAATCTCAGATGGGTCAGTCACATGACCTTCGAGCATTGACACAGTGATGGTGCCAGGGTTATCGTCCTTCATTGTATAATAGAACTTCAAGGTGTACTCTGTGTCTGGTAGGACCGTGATCAGTTGATAACCAATCCTATCGCCTGCTGAAGGCAACTTCGCTGACTTTTCACCCATGTGTACCGGGCTGCTGGTAATCTGTATTACACCACCCAGGTCTCCATTTCTCCAACCATCACGGTAACTGTCATCACCCTGGATATCAAATCCAGGATTCATGATCTCAGGCGTAAATGGTACTACTGGCTCCTCTATCACAATGTCTTCTGAATAGGTACTGGACTGGCCCAATGCATCTGATGCAGTAAGTGTAACCGTATAAGTCCCGTCATTAGTGTAGATATTGGTTACGTCCTGACCAGTAGAAGTATTACCATCGCCAAAATCCCACATATAAGTGGTCGCACTGGTTGACTGGTTAACAAAACGGATCTCTTTATAATCTCCTTCATTTGGCGAATACGTAAAATTGGCTGTAGGCGGTGTTTCATCTGGAATGGAACCCACCTCAGGAAGTGGATATTCTTCGCACCCTGTTACAACAATCATCGAGGCAAGGATCAGGCATATTGCCTTTGCCATGAATTGAGAAGCAGAATTAATTATATATTTCATTTTTCTGTTTTTAATCGATTTTAATAACCTGGGTTTTGTAATAGCAACCCACTACTTACATTAATCTCCCCTTGCGGGATTGGTAACAGCAGATCTGTGGGACTAAAGCTATGACCTTCTGCTGCAGCGAAAGCACTCAACACATCCTCAGCAACGCCAAACCTCACCAGGTCATAAAACCTGTGATTTTCAAAAGCCAATTCCATTCTTCTTTCGTGAAGAAGCATGTCTCTGGTCAATTCTGAAGCACCCTGATCGGCAAGTGAAGGAAGTCCTACTCTTTCGCGAATAGCATCATAAGATGCAATGGCAGCCGCGCTAGGTGTTGATTGTTGTCCTGCCATGATGGCTTCGGCATGCATCAGGTATACATCTGCAAGACGAAGTACGATCCAGTCGTTACCACATAGTCTGGCATCAGCAGATTGGGTGAGAAATTTGCCAACTTCTGCGGCGTTATTGGGTGAAAATAATATCGCAGATCTTTCAGTGTCATCAGGATCAACAACGCTGATAAAATCATCAGTTGGATAATTCAGGCCACTTCTTACACCACCAGCAGTCATCTCAAAGGAATAATCCTGGCTTTCATTGGCATCGTCGTCAAGGTATGGGATGGCGAAAATGATCTCGCTATTCATTTCTGAATAAAATACATCTCCGTAATCATCAACCAGTGCATACTCAGGATCATTAATCAAGTTGCTAAGAATAGTTTCTGCTCCCGAATAATCACCCCTTGTGAGTTTTACTTTTGCTAACAAGCCGTTAGCTGCACCGCTGGTAGCTCTACCGTCGGCCATTCCTGAACGAGATGGCAATAGCCCTGCAGCAGCAGTAAGATCTGTTTCTATGAATGCCAATACATCGACTTCATTATCTCTGTCATAGTATTCTGTGTCGGTCTGGATAATTACCTTGTCAATGATAGGCACTGCGCCGTAGGCACGAACCAAGTTGAAATGTGCGAGAGCACGAGCAAATCTTGCCTCGCCTTCAAACTGGTCTCTTAAAGGCCCGGTCACAACATCAAGATTCTCCAAAACCCGGTTAGCCCGGAATATTACGTTGTAATTGACAGTCCAGTAGAGGCCAACAACGAGATTTGTTGGTAGCACAGCAAAGTCTTCAAACTGGGCCCAATCACCTTCCCTGGATTTGGTCCGTGTGTTATCTGAGCGCATCTCTGTGGCTGCAAATTCCCGTAAGGGGATAGCCTGCAAGCCATCGTAAATTGCTATAACCGCTCCTTCCACTTGTTCAGCCGTATCATAGAACCCGGTATCACCAATTGCTGATGGTGGCACCAGGATCAGACTGTCCTTTCCGCAACCTGCCAGTAAGGCAACACAGACAATGGCGAAGAATGATTTCAAAAATATATTTTTCATAATGTCTTTATTTTGAACCGGCGGCCAGTAAGCGCTCCGGTATTATTGATTGCTTTCCACTCAAAGTGGTTAAAAGATTAAAATCCAAGGTTTAAGCCAGCAGAAACCGTACGGTAGATCGGCGCAGGCCCTCTTTGATAACCCCAAGTCAACGGATTTCCAAGTCCCTGGTCAGCACCTTCAGGGTTGTACCCTTCATAGTTACCCTGCATGATATAAAGCAGGTTTTGAGCGCCGACATAGATCCTTAAGTTTCGGATACCAACTTTGCCTAAGCCTGGCGAATTAAAAGTGTATCCCAAATTAATATTTCTCAATGCGATAAAATCTGCGCTTTGGATATCATCATTCGTAAAAATCCTTTGTACGACTTGGTCAGCATCAGGGAATTCAGCAGTGTAATCCTGGTTACTGGAAAACTCCTGCTTGATATATTGGGAAGAAATGTTTCTTACTTCAGCGCCATGAGAGCCCTGGAACATAATCGACAGGTCAAAATCCTTAAAGCGAATATTGTTTCCTAGACTCCACACCAGGTCTGGATATGGATCGCCAAGGATAGTACGGTCATCAGGGTCAATTACACCATCACCATTGATATCTCTGACATAAATGTCTTGTGATTGTCCATTGATAGGGTAGAATGGGTTTTTGATAAATTCCAACCCGATTTCGTGGCTAACGACATAGCCATAGAATGCTGAAATAGGATGTCCTTCCTGTGCAATCCATTCTGCTGGGCGCTTGTCATCAACAATACTGATCAGACCACTTGCGCCAGCAAAGTCGACAAGTGTATTTTCATTGTGTGTAAACAAGGCTGTTGTCGACCAGCTAAAATCTTTTGTGGTAATGTTCTTTGAGCGAAGCTCAAGTTCAAAACCTTTATTCTCTACAACCCCCTTATTAACCAAAGCTGTTTCGAAGCCGGTAACCGAAGGAATCGGCAGGTTGAGCAAAAGGTCTTCACTTCTTCTGTTATAATAATCGAAAGAAAGACCAAAACGACCATTGAGAATAGAAATGTCAACACCAGGGTTAAATTCCTTCAATTTTTCCCATTGTAGTTCTGAATTGGCAATATTAGTGGCATTAAATCCGGTACTGTTACCACCCAAAGCAGTTCCTACAGGAGTAATAAGTCCAATGTGATCGTATGGGCCAATACCTGCATTACTACCGGTAATACCATAGCTAACTCTGATCTTCAACTCATCGATGAAGTCATTGTCCTTAAGAAAACCTTCCTCGGAAATTCTCCAGCCTACTGAAGCTGAAGGGAAGAATCCAAACTTGTTATCTGGGCCGAATTTTGAACTACCATCCCATCTTGCACTTAATGAAACTAGGTATTTATTGGCAAAAGCGTAGTTGACCCTTGAAAGGTAAGAGATTAATCTTTCTTCTTCCTGGAAAGTGAATCCACCTACAAGATTCGCAGCTGGGATCGTTTGGATCAAATCATTATCAAAACCAGCAGCTTCAAGCTCACTTTCTTCCCAATCCCACTGCTCGTATGCAAAACCTCCTACGAAGTTAACATCATGCTCTCCGAATGACTTGTCGAGATTCAACGTACTTTCAGAAACTGTGTGGAATCTTTGTGAAGTCGTACGGATAGATTCGGAGTCAGCTGCGCCGTTTCTGGACGCTTCAATTCCTGCCCATCTTGTGTTACGGGTAAACCTTACGTCACCACCAATCCTTTGTCTGAAGTAAAAGCCATCAAGGATATTTACTGTGGCATAAGCATTTGCAAAAATCTTGGTCTGGAACTTTCTGCGGTCGCGTTCCAGTACTTTAGCCAGGGATGACTGGTTAGAAGTTCCTGAAATATCTGTTCCGCTACCCATACTCGGCATCATGGCATCCAGGTCGTAATCATCGAACATTCTTTCCATGGCGTAATCACCAATTTGCGCATCTGCCCAGCGACCATTTTCGCGGAAGCGATTTACGTATTGGATATTATTTTCATCAAGGAAAAGTGGAAGCCATGCATGTTGGCGAATGGCATCATGAACACCAATCGGAAACCTTCTTTGTTCGGTATGGGAAGGATTCAGCATAATGCCGAAGGAGATCCTCTCGCTAACCTTTGTATCCAGGTTAAGGCGGAAGTTGATCTTACGATAGTTATCTGTCAGCAAAACACCTTCATCATCGAGGTAGCTAAGAGAAGCTCTGAACCTGGTATTTTTTGTTCCACCTCTGGCAGAAAGCGAATGGCTGTGGATCATACCGCCGTCCATCATCACTTCTTCCCAGTCGGTCTGCTGACCAAAAAGTGCAACATATTGTAGTTTTTCAGGAAGTTCACCGCTGTTATTGGCTCTTGTGTACTCCAACCATTCATCTACTGTAGTCAGAACATCCGTTTTTGGTACAGACTTAAAGCCTATATAAGATTTGTAATTAAACTTAACAGGTCCTTCCTTACCTTCCTTGGTGGTGATCATGACAATACCATTAGCTCCTCTTGAACCATAAATGGCTGAAGAAGCGGCATCTTTCAGGATTTCCACTGACTCGACGTCATTCATATCAATACTTGAAAGGAAGTCGGCATCTGTGCCAACAGCAATCCCGTCAACGACGATCAAAGGAGCAGAATCAAAAGAGATCGAGCCCTGCCCCCTTACTCTGATCGTAGGGGCTTCACCCGCAGCCGGATTATTCATCTGAATGTTAACGCCAGCAACCTGGCCGACCAAAGCATCATCCACTCGAGCAATAGGTATTTGATCGAGGTTATCATTGGTTACCTTTGATACCGAACCGGTGATATGTGATTTCTTTTGTTTACCATATCCGATGACGACAACTTCATCGAGAAGTTCCACATCAGCTTCCAGGGCAATATTGTATGTGCCTTCTGCGCCTACAATTATTTCCTGGGTTGTAAAACCAGTGTAGCTAAACACCAGCACTGCTCCGTCTTCAGCTTCAATAGAGAATTTTCCATCAAAATCAGTTATCGTTCCGGAGGTGGTTCCTTTTACAGCAACAGTTACCCCGATAAGTGGCAAGCCATCAGCTGCCGAAGTAACCACTCCAGTGACCGGCTTCATGTCAGCTTCCAGGTCGGTGCTCCCGAAGGAAAACATGGGAAGACAGAACATAGCAACGACCAGGAATATATTCCAGATGGAATATTTAGTGCTACTTGTTAATCGTTTTGTCATAATAATGGGTTTTATTTTTTTACTAAAAATGCTTTTCAAAGTAATTTAAACAGTTCCGTTTCCTTCCTTCCCTTTCATAGTGCGGGTGTAATCAGTAACTTCTTTCAGGTGAATTTTCATGGCTTCAGCAGCACCTTCGGCGTCTTTGGCAATTATTTTTTTGAGAATCTGCTCATGTTCTTCAAGTGCCCTTAAGCCGCGGTCGTCTTTGCAAATATCAAGTTGAATAAAACTCTTAATAATGTCGGGTGTGATGATGAGCATGAGTGATTTGAGCACTGCATTTTTACTGGCTTCAGCGATCTTCAGGTGAAACATGAGATCTTCTTCAACAGCCTGTTCGCCTTCTTTAACCTTGACAGCGTATGCTGCAAGAGCTAACCTAATATCTTCGATGTCCTCATCTTTGCGCCTGGTTGCGGCCAGCTTTGCGGCCTCTGTTTCAAGTATGACCCTGGTTTCAACTAAAGAACCAAAGTCTGAATTTTCTATTTTCAATACATCGGATATGAGTCCTTCCAGAGCAGCAATACCGAGACCGGCAACAATCGTCCCGCTCTGAGGGAGGGTTTTTAAGATACCGTAGAATTCAAGCTTTTTGATAGCATCCCTGACATTACTTCTCCCGACCCCTAGTTTCTCGGCCAATTTACGCTCAGGTGGCAACTTGGTTCCTGGGGCTAGTTGGCCAGAAGTAATCAGTTCTCTAATCTGCCGGATAATATTATCTACCGGAGATTCGATCCTGATTTCGTGGAAATTATTGAGGAGGTTAAATTTTGACATGTCTCAAGGCGCTCTCTTTGGTCAGCTGGTGATTGGTTGACCAATTGTTGGTTGTCCAAATATATCAATAATATTTAAGCCACCAAAATTTCTAGTATTATTTTGTGAAAAAGGATCAAATAAAATTTGGGAAGGACAGGAACTAACTGATTTTACTATTGATTTTCCGGAAGGAGATCCTTCTCAAGATGGGTTTAGCTATTGGAATAGGAGGAAATTAAAGCATGAGTTTTTGAATGAGCCATTGGGCATAAAAAATCAAAGGAGCAACTGACGCTGCTCCTTTGACTTATTGTTATTGTTCATCGACAATACTAGTAACCAGCATTTTGGGTAATCACACCAAAACTAGCCAGTACTTCAGAAGTTGGGACAGGGAATACGTGATAATTGCTATTCACGCTTTCACCCATTTCAGCATCTACAGTACCCGTTCTGACCAAATCAAACCATCGCTGGCCCTCAAAAGCCAACTCCAGTCTTCTTTCATCGTAAATTGCTTGTCTGACGAGTGCCTGTGTATTAAGCACAGCATGGTCCAGTTCTGTCAGGTTAGCTCTTTCGCGGATAGGATCTAACAAATCAAGAACCGTTTCTGCAGATGAACCATTCTCATTCATGGCTTCTGCGTAAAGCAAGATAACGTCAGCTAACCTCAACTCAATCCAGTCATGATCAGGGCCACCAGTCTGAGGGAATTTTGGAGAAGCTAAAGTTGCCTCATCGATAGTTTTCGCTCTTCTAAAGTCACCACCAACAAGGGTATCATTGGCAACAGCATCAAAAGCAGCAATCAGATCGGTATCCAGAGGATCAAGTGATTTAGTATCAAGACCGAAGGACCATGACCAGAAATCAGAAAATTCATATTCATCAGGAACAGAACTCGACACCTGGGTTGCAAAAATGATCTCTGAATTCAAATCATTGGCTTCACCAAAAATGTCTTCAAAATTAGCTTGCAAGCTAATACCTGCTGCTGCTGCTCCGTTTACAACTGCTGCAAGGTGTGATTCAGCACTGCCAAAGTCACCCATTTGCATGTAAACTTTACCCAACATTCCCTGGGCTGCATATTTAGAGGCTCTTCCATCTACAATCTCAGTACCTAAAGCTGCAATCGCCGCTTCAAGGTCAGGAATGATTACAGTATTATAAACTTCAGTAGCAGAACGTCTTGCCAAATATCCGGTTTCGGTTGAACTTGGTGAAGGTGATAGATTCACGGTTACATCACCAAATACGCGAACCAGTTTAAAGTATGATAAAGCTCTTAAAAATTTGGCTTCACCAATTTCAGTAGCATCAGTGGAATTATCAATTACGTTGTTGGCACTTAATATTGACTTGTATAAAGCACTATAGAAAGGGCCAAAAAACTGATCCTCCATTGTAATCAAATTAGGATCAAATACATCAAAATCAGTATATGGAGCTTCCAACATTAAAGCATTGTCTGCTCTGAAATCCCCCATCACAGCCATCGGTGATGTTGAAGCAAGTTGGTAGAAATAAGCTGCATTTAAAACCGCTGCATAGTCGGTTAATGAACCTGAACTAGCAAGATTTGGTGGGAATTGTTCCAGATCCTCACATGCAGTCATAAACATGCAAGAGGCCACCAATATTATAAATAATCTTTTCATTAGTCTATTATTTAAAAATTAACATTTACACCCAGGGTAAAACTTCTTACTACCGGGCTAGCACCTACCTGGACACCATATGTTGTTGGCCCTAAATAACCACTGTTTGTGATCTCTATACCTTCAGGATTAAAAGATGTGTAATCACTTGCCATTAAGTACAACAAGTTAGTGGCTGCGACATATACCCTGAAGGAGTTAATACCTACTTTGTTAAGCATATCAGGATTAAGCGTGTAACCAATTGTCAGGTTTCTCAATGCTACGTATGAAGCACTTTGGATTGACGCATCTGTTTGGTTCCTGTTACGCTCGTAATGCATGCCATTGTGATCAGCAATACCGTCACCATCAGCATCAAAACTAGCACGCAGTCTTCCGCCCCATTGTGACTTCCAGTACAGTGGGTCAATATTATAAACTTCTCCACCATGTGATCCCTGGAACTGTAATGAAACGTCAAGATCTTTATAGCTAAATGTGCTACCCAAGCCCCAGATAATATCTGGCGAGTTCTCTCCAATTTTGACTAAATCTCCACCTTCTTCTACGGTACGTGTTCTG
The DNA here is from genome assembly GCA_039028895.1 of Bacteroidota bacterium. Taxonomy (GTDB): domain Bacteria; phylum Bacteroidota; class Bacteroidia; order Chitinophagales; family Saprospiraceae; genus JAHDCJ01. The sequence continues at coordinate 19,731 of JBCCHF010000010.1, forward strand.
TCGATAATACCATCTCCGTTTTGATCAACAACATAACTTTCTCCACTATCGATACCAATATGACGTGATGGATCTGCGATATGGACTGATTCAACAGGTGATATGGTTTCTAATCCCCACATTTCACCAATTCCTCCACCTACATAATTTCTGAAAATAGGACCTCTACCAGACTGACCATAAATCACGCGTGGCAATTCATCAAGTCCGCCCAGGTCTGTAATTTCAGAATTCACAGTAGCCATGTTGAAATTGATATTCCAGGAGAAATTCTGTGTTTCTAACAATTGTGCGCCTAACTCAACCTCAATACCTGAACTTTTAACATCACCGGAGTTAAGTGCGATAGATGTTGTACCTAATACTTCAGAAACACTCTGGTTAATCAGGATGTCTTCAATGTTAGAAGTGTAGTAGTCTACGCCAATTGTAAATTTATAATCAAAAAACCCGAGGTTAATACCAAAGTTAGTCTCTGTATTGGTTTGCCAGGTCAAATTAGGATTGGCAACATCTGATGGAATCAAGAATCCGGTTCCAAATACTGTAGCAGCCGGATTCAGAAGACTCAATGAGTTGTAAGCTCCAAGGAATGAAGTCGTACCCAATGAACCATAACTAAACCTTAGCTTCAATTGGCTCAGAATGTCTGTATTGAAGAATGACTCATTGTGTACATTCCAACCTACAGAAACTGCAGGGAACATTTCGTACCTGTTGTTTTCGCCGAAACGGGAATCACCGTCATTCCTTAATGAAACTGAAAGCAAATAACGATCGTCATATGCGTAGTTTACTCTTCCGAAAACACTCCTTCTGGCAATCGTCTCATTTCTTTCAGATATCGAAACGTCTGCTGGATCAAGAAGTGCAAAATTCAATGGTTGACCAAAAGGAATGTTTGTACCTCTAAGGGTAGTTCCCTGCACATAAAAGTTTTGGAATTCCAATCCTGCTACTGCAGATACGTCGTGGTTACCGAACTCTCTGGCAAAATTCAAAGTTGTCTCACTTAAAACTGAGCTTCTTTTCACATCTACTTGGTCGTAATCTGTTTGTGTTGAACGTGCTCTTGAATCTGCTTCAAGTAATTGGTGGTAATAATCTCTGGTATCTCTAACATCACCACCGAGTACGGTTTTTATATTCAAACCGTCAACGATGTTGAACTGAAGATATGTACTAACGTTACCAAAATATGTTTTCTGCCATTGCTCTGCATTGTCAAGCTTGGTTGCGGGACCTGCATCACCAGAGCCACCGATACCATTCCCACTTCTTCCGTAGTGCCAGTCTTCAGCTGTCATACCTGGCTCAAGGGTGTAAATACTGTTGTTAAACGGTGCATCACCTCCCCTGTAACCAAGGTCAAACGCATCGAGTCCCATGGCTTGTGCTTGCTGGTCCAGTTGCTGTACGAATGCAATAGATTCTGCCGTATGGTAGATAGGATGAACACTATACGCTCTCAGGAGGTCTCTCATATCATGGGCTACTATATCTCTGTCAGACATAAATCCATTGGCATTCAATCCAACTTCGAATCTGTCAATAGTAGCATCGACTTTCAAACGGGCGTTATATTTTTCATAGCCCTGGGTAATTGCAACACCCTGTGTGTTTAAATAGCCAAGTGATGCATAATATTTTAGATCTTCAGTGCCACCGCTAATCCCAAAGTTGTGATTAGTGCTATAGCCTGTACGGAATAACCAATCCTCAGCAGCTACTACACCAGGTGAGTTTGCATAGGCATTAATCCTGAAATTCAGGAGATCCGTTTCAACTTCAGAGACATCAAAAGTACCATCTGACATGCCAGAGGTTAAGGCGTCAGCCCATTCGTAAGACGTTTGCAGTTGCTCATTATCACCTACATAACGACCTGCGACACTGACATAAGCATCATAGCTAATATTAGGCTTACCGGTCCTTCCGGATTTTGTAGTAATCAGAATAACGCCGTTTGCTCCTCTTGATCCATAAATAGCAGCTGACGCTGCATCTTTTAACACTTCCAGGCTTGCGATGTCATTTGGATTAACAGTTGCAAGGCTTCCTGAAATCGGGTAACCATCAACAACCACAAGCGGGTTGGAGTCACCTGAAATTGAGGAAGCTGCTCTAATTTGAATCTTGGGATCTGCACCAGGCTCTCCATCTTGATTCTGGATCAAAACACCAGGTAGCTTTCCTGCAAGAGCATCATCTACACGATTAGCCTGAATCGAGGCAACTTCTTCGCCACCAATTTGGGCGATTGCACCAGTGTTATGTGATTTTTTACGCGTTCCGTATCCGACTACGAGAACTTCTCCGAGTTGTTCAACATCAACGCCCATGGTAACATTAATTGTGCTATTACCATCTACGGCAACTTCTTTCGACTCGAATCCGATATAAGAAAAGAAAAGTACGGCATCGGATGGTACATCCAAGTTGTAAACCCCATCTAAATCTGTAGTTGTTCCATTAGTTGTTCCTTTCTGAATCACCGAAACTCCTGGCAACCCTTCTCCTGTGTCATCGACAACCTTTCCAGACACTGTACTCTGTGCCGTGGCTGCTGCCGAAATACATAGAATCAAAGCGAACATAAGAGCCATTCTCACATTCAGCTTTAATCCGACGATTAGTAAATTACGTTTCATAGTTAAATTTTTTAAAAATTATTCAGTAAATGAAGGCTGAAGCTAACTGACTGTCATTTGCAATTGTTGCTTCGTTCAACATTGAAAGATCTGCCTGAACTGGCATGACCTTCTTTAAAATTCAATAAATCATAGTTTCTCATTTTTGGCATTCCGTTTCCTGTTAAATCAAATCTCTTTTTAGCGTCTTAACATAATCACTGATGTCTCTCAGGTGCTCCTTGATACATTCACCTGCTTTGTCAGGATTTTTATCTACAATGTGTTGAAGAATTTCTTTGTGCTGGTCTACTACTACTTCTCCACTTACCTCGGCGCATACTTTGTGTTTCTTAAAGTATTGCATGATATCTGGTACAATGATTAGCATCAATGACTTGAGTACCGAATTTTTACCGGCATCGGCAATTTTCAAATGGAAGAGAAAGTCCTCTTCTACGGCATCTTTACTGGTGAGGATCTTCTTGTGGTGAGCATCAATTGCATTTTCGATGGCCTGTACATCCCTGTCTGTTCTGTTATCTGCCGCAAGTCCTGCAATATTCGTTTCAAGGATGACTCTTGTCTCTACTAATGACTTGAAATCATTGCCCCGAAGCGCCAACATATCAGTAATAAGGCCTTCCAAAACCGGCAATCCCATACCGGCTACAACTGTACCACTTTGCGGGTGTGTTTTTAGTATCCCGTAAAACTCAAGCTTACGTAAAGCATCCCTCAAATGGCTTCTTCCCACAACCAGTTTGGCGCAAAGTTGTCGCTCAGAAGGCAACCGGTCACCTGGCTTTAACTGGCCTGATGTAATTAAGTCTCTGATCTGTTGAATTATCTTGTCAACAGGCGACTCTACAACAATTTGTGAAAAGCTATTTAGTAGGTCCATTTTTGAATCGATCAAACTGGTATACCAGTTAATTGGTGGACCAATTTAAGGCGATCCAATTATATTTCCAAAAAATTTAAAAAAAAAGAATATTGTATGGCAGGAATCCGGCAAGGCGAACATATGTTATCAGAATGAATTTCCACCTTTGAAATACAGAATCTGTTATGGTCGGTCAGCCAAAAAGAAAAGGATTTTTGATTTCACCTTAGCAAGGTTATATCGCCACTCAAATTCAGTGTTCTACCATCTTCAAAAACTACATTTATCAGGTAGACATATACTCCAGGATTTACAGGCTTCCCATTAAATCGACCATTCCATCCTGTAGCACCATTATCAGGAACAAAGTTGGTATGCTCATACATTAATGCCCCCCATCGATTATACACCTGCATTGTAATGATATTGGCGATCCCAGAGTTTGAACCTGAATAAATCGAGAAAAGGTCATTGACCCCATCGTTGTTTGGTGAAAAACTATTGGGTACATAAAAAGGCAGACATTCATTAATGTCTCTTGTAGCCGCGGCCAGGTCAAATGATTTTTCATAAAGACAGCCATTCGCATCTACGATGCTCAGAACATAAACTCCTTCCGAAAGATTTTCAATCATATAATCATTCACAGTTTCAAAATTCCATTCGAATGAAAAAGGAGGAATCGCAGATATTTGAGTGATTTCAATACTTCCGTCAAAGGTGTGAGGACAAGAGGGAGGAACGACAACGGCAGCAATATCAAAAGTGCTGTATCCGACCAGAGCGCTTCCACTAACGCTCCCACTGCAATTGGCATCATTAAACCCAGTCAGAGCATAAGTGCCTTCAATTGTGGTGTTTAGATAAAATGGATTAGCAAAAATGTCTTCAAAAGGATCTTGTTCGACGCCATCTAGGCTATACTCTAATCCCCATGGAGGATTGCCTTCAAATAGCACAGGGATTCCTGTAGAGATCGTTTCACACAGATCATAATCTCCGGTTAGCATGGCTGTAGGAATATTTTGAACATCAATCTCAACAACAGCCGAGTTGGTGTTACCACAAAAATCTGTTACCGTAACTGCATATTGTGTGGGTGCTCCAACTGTGGCTTCTATAGTATCTGATATATCTCCTGTTTGCCAAAGGAAGTCAAAAGGCGGAACGCCTCCTATTACTTCTGGCGTCAAATAAAATGGCTGATCAGGACATACAATGGTTTCCTGAATACTGGCAGACAAGTCACCAGCTTCTGTGATTATTAGCTCAGTCGAAACCGGGTCAATACAATCACATGGATATTCAAAATTCAGTCTTAATCTTTCAGGGCCCTCCAGGGTATTGTCCTCAATTACAGTTATTGGCAAAATAAAACTGGTATCTCCTGCGGGAATGGTGACACTTGACGGGATTTCCAAAAAGTCAACTCCATTAATCGCTTCACTTTCCGGACTGATACTAAATTCTATGGTACATTCTTCATCGATATTTGCCAAAGAACTACGCGTAAAAACAAACTGTCCGTCTGCACAACTTTCATAAGCAATAGGTTCAGCGCGGCCTGGGACTTGAGCCTGAATATTTACTTTTTCACCTATATCAAAGCTTTTACTTTCCAGGAATACAGCTGAATCCAAAATCGCATCACCTACATCACCAAGCACTAAACGTATATGATAAGTCTCACAAGGAATGACCTGAAAAGTAGCTGTCAATGGTACTGTAAACCCGTCATACTCGATAAGGTCCTGATACAATGGGCTATGCGCTATATCACAATTTTCGGCATCTATCGTAGTAACATTGCTGACATATAAATTTGAATTAAAAAGATGATTCACAGTATTAATGCTCACGTTTTCATTCGTCCCGGAAAGGGTTGCCGCATTAATCGCATTATTGTCGAAGGGGCCATTAATGCCGGGTCCACTTACAAAGAAGCCGAAAATATCATTGAAGGCAGTCGTAACGTATTCGCAGTATTCTTCTGAAGCAAATACATATCGAAAGGTTACCCATTCATCTATTGGCACAAAGTCGAACTCAATGCCAGTAACATCAAAAAGTGTATCGGTTGCCAATTGGCTAAGGTCAGGATCGTTACTTAGTGCGTTAAATGGAATGCCTGATTCATTGTTGTTGTTAGGGCCGTGTGCTAATTCGATGTCTCCTGTAGACAGGATAATGCCATCTTCAATACCGATAACCCCTGAACCATTATAGTATTGTCCGATACTTATAGCTTCATTGCCAATAGCGGCTATATTGCTTACATTTCTGCAATTCCCTTTTACGAAAACGTTTTTGACCAAATCTTCAACTCCCTGACTATTCTCAGTTTGTATCCCTTGCTGAGCCATTAAACTGGCCGACAGGAAAAGAAAACATAAGAATGTGAAATTTCTTTGCATGAAGAATAATTGGATACTACGTTGTGCCTTCCTTCTTGAAAACTAGACGGACCAGTTCGGTAAAGGGCTCAGCTAGAGGGTCTTAAAGGAGTCTGAGTGAAACTTGTTATACAAGTCAACCATCATGGAAAGATTGGAAAATTTAAAGCCCCGTTTCCCAATCATTTCAACGAGTTCTGGATAGGCAGCCATTTTTTCTTTCAGAAGCCCTTTATAATTCCACTTGTGAACTTTTATTGGCGGCTGACCTTTGAACTGCACCCAGCTTTGAGGGTTTTTTACTTTTACAACAACAGGGGATTCGCCTGAACTAATGAATTGTAGCTGTTTTTCAGAACTGGAATAAAGATTAACTGCCTCTCCCTTTTTCTCAACTTTCAGAAACTGCCATTTGCCATCCAGCTTCTTGCTTTCGTATAGAAAGACTTCGTCCTTATCCTGGTAAGCAAACCCAAAAATAGTAGCAGGGTGGATGGCATAAACATCTCCAAAATCGTTTTGGAAGGAAATTTCTGATTTGCCTTTATCATTAGCGGTAACCTTGATCTCACCTGTTAGTTTTGACCCGTTGAGTGTAATTAAAAAGTCTTTACCTTCTCCGCTGGCGGCAAGTAAATAAGGTAGGATGAGCAACAATGCGGCTGCTATTAAATCAGTCCAACAACGTTTCATCGCAAATTCAGGATTGGTTAAAAAACAGGTTACTAGTTACGCTTTTTTATTATTCATGCTGTATTCCAGCACTTCGATCAGGTGCGCTCGCATCGCCTCTGAAGCTTCTTGTCCTTTTCTTTCTTTGATAAAATTCAGGATTTCATGGTGCTCTTCCAGGGCTCTTTGAGGTCGATCATCTCCACATACATCCAGAGAAATGAAGTCTTTGACGATATCAGGTGTAATGATAAGCATAAGAGATTTGAGCACTGTATTTTTGGAAGCTTCAGCAATTTTCAAATGAAACAACAAGTCCTCTTCAACTGCTTGTTGGCCTTGCTTCACTTTTTCTGCATAAGATTCGAGTGCTTTTTCCAGGCTTTCAATATCTTCTTCGGTCCTTCTTTCAGCTGCGAACCAGGCAGCTTGTGTTTCGAGCACCACCCTTGTTTCCACAAGCGAGGCGAAATCGCTATCATGTAGCTTTAAGACATCCGTAATTAGGCCTTCAAGTGCTGTGATACCAATACCTGCGACTACAGTTCCACTTTGTGGCATGGTTTTCAAAATTCCATAAAACTCAAGCTTCGCTAGCGCATCGCGAACCTGACTTCTGCCTACTCCAAACACATCTGCTAATTTCCTCTCGGAAGGCAGACGATCTCCTGGATTCAATTGTCCGGATGTAATCAAGTCACGAATCTGCTTGATTATCCGGTCTACCGGACTTTCTATGACGATTTCCTTAAAGGTTTCTAGTATTTTCCCTTTTCCCATAATAAGTTGCTGCAAAATCTAATTGGAAACCGAATTGGTTAACCAAAATAACAATGTACCGAATTTAGCCTATATTTTAGTATATGGCAAGTTTTGCTCAATATTTTATAGGACTGTTAATCAGATAATTGAAAAAACAAAAAAGGCATATCCATTCAATTGCTGAATAAATATGCCCTGTATTATGGTTTTTGGATGTCTATCTCAAAAAAACCAGCAACAGAATGGTAGTTACTTCTGGATCATTACCTTCCTGATAACACTTTCATTATCGAAATTTACTTTAATGATGTACATGCCAAACTCAAGTTCGGATACATCGAACCTGTTGTTATCCATAGAAACAACATTAGTCATAAGCTTACCAAGGATGTTATAAATCTCTACTGATGTTGGCTGCTGAACGGTTGATTCTACATTTATAAAATCAGCGGCAGGATTAGGATAAACCTTTACACCTGCATCAAAAATATTTTCAACACTTACAGTAGTTGCATCATTGGGTAAACCAGGTGTACCCTTCTGGTTCCCTTCCTCATCATAAACCAATGTTGAAAAAACCCAGTTTTCAGCCAGATCATTATCCGTTGAATTCATCACAGAAGGATCTGCGATCAACATGAAAGATGTTTTCGATGAACTTCCCTGAGGCGGAATACCGACTGCCGATGCATTCATATTACAGGAAGAACTGGCGTCCATATTGCCAATGTATTCACCATATCCGTAATCATATCTAACTTCATCCACCAAGGTACCGTCAGCTTTTTCAATAATCACACCATCCGGACAAGATGTATCACCGGCATCAGCATAACTGCTTTCATTATTAAAGCTTGGCTTTTTGTAGTCATAAAAATAGTCGAATACAATACCTCCCTGACCTTCAGGAATATTAAATCCTGAAAATACCGCATAAGAGTTGGCTGGCAATGTAAAACTGGTAATCGTGGAAACATTTGATGAACTGGAGGCATCGGTAAGCGTCCAACCATCCATAACAACATCTTGATTTGTGGTGTTATAAATTTCAAACCATTCGGTATGACCTTCATTTGGTGAAGTGTCTGCACCTCCAGGGTTGTTCGGAAGGGCAGCGTCAAGCTGTTCCTGACTAGGCTTTAAAGGCCTGTTGTGGTATTCTGTGATAATAACTTCTCCGGTTCCCTGACCGAAAGCAACAGAAGCTATTAAGAAAGATGCGAGTAAAAAGTTAAGTCTCATAATATTATATTTTGGTTGACCAAATAATTGGTCTACCAAATTTATTCTTATTTTTGAGAAAATCCAATTTATTTAGTTCATCTTTTAATTCAGTCTTCAAATTTGATTATAAATCACTGCAATAAAGCTACTTATAGTTATTATTTGGAAAGGTTTAGTATTGAAATCAGAATAGATTTTCAATATGAATTATAATTGTGGCATAAATTTGGTTTGCCAGCTACACATACAGACAAATATTGGTTTTATCCTGAAAAAATATATCATGAGGTTCTTTTATATTCTCAATTGTCTTGTTTTTCTAATCTGCTTGGACGCAACTAATGTATATGCCCAGAAATCGAAAAAACCAAAAAAGTCCAAAGCCCCCAAGGTCGCTGACATCGACCTGAGTCATTGGAAAGTCACTCTTCCTATTGGCGATCCGATCGAAGTAGAACCTCCAGAGATTCATGATTATGCCAACAACAAGGTGCTGAAACCATTTATGCACAATGACTCCACTGATGGTTCTATCGTTTTTTATTGCTATCCTGCCAAAACGACCAGAAATACTAAATATTCAAGAACTGAGCTTAGAGAGCAAATGGTGCCTGGAAGTAATCACACCAATTGGACCTTCAAAGAAGGCGGTCACCTCAAAGCAACAATGTCAGTTCCAGATGTTTCCAAAGGCGCTGATGGGAAATTCCACCGGACAATCATCATGCAGATACACGGGCGCTTGACCAACGAACAACGCGATCTAATAGGAGAAGATGATAATAATGCACCGCCAATCCTGAAAATTTATTGGGACAAAGGCAAGATTCGGGTAAAAACGAAAGTCCTCAAGGATCCTAAGGCTCCTGATGAAGAAATTCTGTCAACTGATGCCTGGACTGACGATGCAGGGTATAACTTTGAAACACCTGTTGATCACAAAAAATTTACCCTCGAAGTCATTGCTTCAGATGGGCGACTCGAAGTCAAACTTAATGGTTTCCAAAAAGCAGTATACAAAGGAAAACACATCGAACGATGGGGTATTTTCGAAAACTATTTCAAAGTCGGCAACTATCTTAACACAAGAGACAAAGGCGCTTATGCCAAGGTCAAACTCTATGATCTCGAGGTGAATCATTAGCCTGCAAACAACGGCAACTAATCTCACCCTTACCATTAATGATGTAGTAATGATGAAATAAATAACCTGCAATTCCTACTCCATTGACAGGTCGAATTGCCTTGTAGTATTCATGACGTACAGGTTTATTCCTTTTTCCGGGTACATCTCGTTAGTTTTAACAAAACAACTCGGTAGAATGAATAAAAAATATACACTCCTCCTCATTGCTTCCTTTTTTATTAGCGCTTCAGCTTTTTCACAAAGCTTTTTAAGTACAAACGGAACAGCAATTGTCAATGAACCTGGTGACACGATCATTTTGCGTGGCATGGGCCTCGGCGGCTGGATGCTCCAGGAAGGTTATATGCTGCAAACGGCAGGTTTCGCTTCAGCTCAATACCAGATTCGTGGATTGATAGAAGATCTGATCGGTGAAGAAGACACCCAGGAGTTTTATGATGCCTGGCTCGACAACCACGTCAGGAAAATAGATATCGACTCATTAGCCGCGTGGGGATTCAATTCTGTGCGCTTGCCGATGCACTACAACTTATTCACCCTCCCCGTAGAAGATGAACCCGTCCCAAACGAACAAACCTGGCTTGACAGAGGCTTTGAGCTAACCGACAGTCTTATTTCATGGTGTGCCCAAAATGAGATGTACGTGATTCTAGACCTTCACGCCGCCCCCGGCGGACAAGGGATGGACCAGGGTATTTCAGATTATGACCCAACCAAACCTTCACTATGGCAAAGCGCAGCCAACCGCAATAAAACCGTAGCCCTGTGGAAAAGACTAGCAGAACGCTACATCGACGAACCATGGATAGCTGGATACGACCTGCTTAACGAAGTCAACTGGAATCTTCCAGGTGGTACCCAACTGCGATTGCTCTACGAAGAAATTACAGATAGCATAAGAGCCATTGGTGACAACCATATTATTTTCATTGAAGGTAACTGGTTTGCCAACGACTTTACAGGCCTCACCCCCCCATGGGATGACAACATGGTTTACAGTCCCCATAAATACTGGTCGTTTAACGATGCCAATGGTATCGACTGGGTATTGCCGCTTAGAGATAATTTCAATGTCCCGCTCTATTTTGGCGAGTGCGGAGAAAACTCAAATACATGGTTCCGGGATGCCATCAGGCTTTTCGAAGACAATGACATTGGATGGGCCTGGTGGCCAATGAAAAAAATAGAATCAATTTCAGGACCGCTTTCCGTCACCAAAACATCCGGTTACCAATGGTTATTGGATTATTGGAGTGGGAGCGGCTCTCCGCCTTCTCCCACAGTAGCCAAAGGCATTTTGTTAGAAATGGCAGACAACCTTAAACTTGAAAACTGCTTTTACCAGAAAGATGTGATAGATGCCATGTTCAGGCAAGTCTATTCTGATGAAACAAAACCCTATAACACACAGGACATACCTGGAGTCGTTTACGCTTCAGATTTTGATATGGGTCGCGCCGGATTTGCCTACCAGGATACAGACCTTGCAACTTACCATGTCAATACCGGCAACTTTACAGCATGGAATAAGGGCTGGGCTTATCGCAACGACGGGGTAGACGTAGAACCATCACTCGACTGGATGAACTCCAATGGCTACATGGTTGGTTTCATTGCAGATAACGAATGGATGCAATATGATGTCAATGTAAACACCACCGCTGTTTATGAAGTACATGTCAGAGTAGCTTCTGGTACTTTTGGAGGCAGTTTTCACCTAAGCTCTGACGGCGGAGATATTACCGGTACTAGATATACGCCAAACAGCGGCGGCTGGCAGAACTGGCAAACGGTGATTGTACCAGATGTTGTCATGGATGTTTCCAATAAAAAGTTGAAGTTCCACGTCGATAGCGATGGTTTCAACCTGGGCAGTATGGAATTCGTGCAAACTGGAGTTACAACTGACCTACCAACCGAATTCCTGTCAGCATTGACCGTTGATAATAGCACGATTCAGCTCAATCTTAACAAACCACTGAGCGGTCCGATTCCAGCTTCTCCTGCTGAATTCATCATTTACGATAGTGGGCTTTCTGTACCAATTACAAGTGCAACGCTCAATCCTAACAACACCCGCGTAATCACTTTTGAAGTAAATCATCAATTTGAATCAACCGATATCATCCGCATCACATACGAAGGCGACCAGATATTTGCTGAAGACGGCACCATCCTAGATATGTTCACTTTTGAAGAAGTATTGAACACCTTACCAGTCGTTCATCCGGTTCCAGGAAGGGTTGAGGCTGAAGACTTCTTTTTCGAATCCGGCATTCAGCTCGAAAATACTTCCGATACCGGAGGTGGTCAAAACGTTGGTTTCCTCGACTCAGGTGATTATATGGATTATTACATCAACGTCCTTGACGGTGGTGTCTACCAGGTGGATTATCGCACAGCCGCCGAATCAGCAACCGGAGCCGTTCAGATGCAATTGATTGCCCCTGATGGTACACCAACAATCCTCCACACCGTTAATTTTTCTCCGACAGGTGGCTGGCAAGACTGGACAACAACAAGCACGACAGCAGGCTTCGCTTCAGGAGTGCACCATATCAGGGTTTTAATTACCGGATCCCAGTTTAATCTCAATTGGTTTGAATTCAGCTTCCTCACTTCAACCGAAGATCCGGAAGTCATTGTCGGGCTCTCTGCCTTCCCTAATCCGAATAACGGATTGGTAAACCTTGAAGGATCACTCAATGAAGCACAAGACCTTGAGATCGTAGTCTACAACCTGCTTGGTCAGGCTATATTGACAAGGTCGTTGGAAAAGGCTATCGAAATCAAAGAACAACTTGACTTAAGTGCCGTTCCAGAAGGTAAATACATCATTGCCATTTACCCAGAGCAAGGATCCCCGCAGGTCAAAAAAATCATTAAGACAGGCTTTTAATCAAGCTTTGAAAGCAGCGCCTGAGAATATGCATCGAGATAATTAAGTTTAATAGCTTTTTGAAGCTGACGTTTCGCCTTTAGCGAATCTCCTTTTTCAAGGAATGCCTCAGCAAGACTATTGTAAACATTATACCTTTCGGGAAATATTTCGACGTTTAGTTTGAAAACTTCAATAGCTTCATCAATCAGGCCGTTGCGCATTAATGCATAGCCGTAATTATTCAGGCTATTTTCCGTAAGGTCATAAATAAAGTCTTCCTGATCAGCATATGCCCTGGCAATATCTCTATAGGTCGAAATAGCGGCCACCATATCGCTTGATGCCCTTACTGCTTCCAAAGTGTCAGTCAAAGACTTTTTATAAGGAACCGGGGGAATAAATGATACCGTCCGGATTATCGTGTCATTTTCGGCCAATTCACCATGTAAAAAGGTCACCATATTGCCAAGGATGCGGTCATCCACCAGATCATTATGACCTGCATTTTCGATTACAATTATCCTGTTACCAGGGAAGCGATTGGCAAGCGAGTCAATATTCGACATTGGCGTCCGGCCATCCAATGTGCCGCCTATCAACAAAACATCTACGCCCGAGTATACGGGAGCATTCAATCTATCCATTACTTCAACACCAAAAGCTTCGGAAACCACTTTATATCTGCCAAAAGAAATACTGAAATGACTTAACAATGCAGTTTCATCTTCAATAGCTTCGATCCATCTGTCGTCGTGATAACCAGTTGTACCATTCACGGTAAAGAATAATGCATTTGGCATTGATTGCCTTCTAAAATTGCGTAAATAATTGCCTACATCACGATAATTACCTTGTGACATCTGGTAATAGAAATTGGGGAACCTGGTGATCCAAAAATCATTGCCAATATTTTGAGCTGTTATCATTTGCAAGTGCTCATCAGTCAGCGTCAATTTCCAATTGGGCTTAAACAGGGAAATGGTTTTGAAGATAGTTGTTGGCACCACCCCATCGTCTTCTGACACAGCATCCATCAAGGGGATCTTGATTAACTCTGGCTTTGAACTCAGTTGATCGTGTACTTTTTCCATTGATTCTAAAAAGTCTGGAAAGTACCTCTGGAATCGTTTATCCTTTTGCAACAATTCTGCCATCTGCCTGAACTGCTGTTCCACCTCAGTTGGACTTTTTATGCTAAGATCAGGTGCCGTAGGACCGGCAAAAATAGCATTTGCAACTTTGCTTTCGAAAAGACTGATATAATGTTGTGCTAAAGAACTGCCATAACTGTATCCGTATAACGATATCTTTTCATACCCAAGTGCAGCTCTGACTTCGTCAATATCGTGGGCACTTTCCAACGAATTATAAGCAGAAAGCGCAATCCCCAATTCCTTGAACTCATCAGCACATTCACGACATTTGTCAAGGACATTTTCAAATAGCTTTTGCTCAACATCATCCTCCACATCAACCGACAAGGACAAGTTATTTCGACAGGAGAGGTTAGGGATCGAATTACCCGTACCACGTTGGTCAAGGACAACAACATCGCCATACTCCGCCAGTTTCTTGAAGACATAAAAGTATTTCGAAGCCGCCACTGAACCACCTGGCGTTCCTGGTCCACCAGCCAAAAAGAAAACAGGGGGCAAGGGGGTGGGATTAGAGGTGCGCAGCCTGATAAAAGCCACAGAAATGTTATTTGAAGTCTCTTTTGCACGATTTTCCCTAACCACTAAAGTCCCTCGGTCTACAGATATTGTGTCTCCCCAACGATTCTCAAGAACACTTTTCTCAAGAGTAAAAGCCCCATACTCCTGGTCGTTTTCATTCGGAATCGTCTTCGGTAAGTCACTCATTGACAGACGATAATACGCAATACCGCCAAGAACTAACACAAGAAGGATCAGTATCCCAAATATCACTTTTATGTATTTCATAGTACCATGTTTAATTAACTACCTTGCATAACATGATACTAAGCTACACTTTTATACCTAAACTGAAACTGACTTTAACACCTCCTTCAGATTTTTTCTTTCTTTTTGACAAAATCCTGTTATTCCAAATTGACTCTTTGTGATACGGCGTCCAGCCAGATATAACTGAAATCCGCTCCAGCTTCGCCATGGCAGCCCATACAACTTCGGTTACTCAGCTGGATACTTTTGCCACTTTTTGAACAGTAGGTCGACATATAAGATTCAACCACGGTATTACGCAAGTACCTGGGGACCATAGAAAAGCAATCGTCGGCAAGTGTATTGTCTGAACAGTTGGCCTTTGTAACATCACCATGCTTGTTTCGGCCATTCAACGGCCATTGTGCATTCACCAGGAAGTAATTGGTAAAAGGAGAGCCTTCGTATTCATTCATCAGACCGATAAAATACGCATTGGCTTTCGCCGCTTCTTCGGTAACAGGCACCAACCGAGTTAGCTGGTTAGACTCATCCTTGAATTCGGGAACAAATCTATTGATATCGACATTGGGACAGTTCATTACAGCATGAGCAGTATCCAAAAATGGTAGTTTCCAACAATCATCAGAGGCAATTCTTTCAGGATCATAGAAGTTCGCCTGTTCGCTTTTACCGTAAGGCGGAACGTTTTCTTTATGTTCAAAAGTCATCCAGATCCATTGTGGCGAATAATGTGTTTTACGGGCAATATGTAAGCCAATCAATCCAGCATAAGCATTGCGACAAGACTTAGTATCTTCATCGTAAATGATCACTTTTCGAACATAGTATTTGCGCTGTGCCTCCATGAGATTAGCGGCATCTGCATAATTACAATCAGTCGAGTCACTAAAGCATAATTCCTTCCAGGCCGATTTAACTTCAATCGACCCTTCCTTTCTTGGATCTTTTTTGGTGTCAGGGAATTTGACACTTGTCAATTCGCCTTTTGGCCCGCCAGGTGTCAGGTTTTTTGTAGCTGCTCTCCCTTTGTCTTTCAGATATTCAAACTCGGTACGGTTGAACAAGACTTCATAACGAACGAGGTTCCTGTTCCTATCAACCAAATATCCGAATGATCCGGCGAAAGCCTGACCGGTTTCGTTCGCCACATCACGTGTTTTCGACTTCATAGTTAATACAAATTCATCTTCCGATGTTACACAATCCACTCCAGTCAACTGTCGTGGAACCTGGTTCCATTCCTGGTCTTTTGGGTCCCAATCAGGATCATTTGGCTGGAATACTTCAAAGGTTGGCTTATAGGTTTCCCAAACCGTGGGTTGATCTCTTTGACCATGGAACTGAACTGACTTATCAGCTTCACCTCGTCTCGGTTTTCCGTCCTCTGGTAATTTATTGGCCCAGTTCAAGGCAATGAAAGTTTTCCATGCATAGCAGTTAAACATGTCTTGTGTTCTCTTGCTACCAAATGTCATAAACACCTTGTTCGGATCGAATGGTACATCCGAAGGCAAATCAGGACTTAGCCTGCTGGGTGAGCAATAAGCATCTAACCTCTTTTCCATGTCTTTTTTCTCCTTTTCAGTCAATGCCCCCTTTATCAAATTAACCTTAGAGGTAGCGTGCGTTCTTGTTGTGAATTGATCACAATAAGCAGAATCTGTAGGCAGGGTAAAAGGATCACGAATATCGGCAAGGGTCCGCACGTAATCAGTTTTGAAGGCCGGAGCATGGCAATTAATACAAAACGCATTGATATGACTTTGTACATTGGCATTCATTTGTTCCCCATCCTTGACCTTGTAAAACCCATAGAACCATTCGCCGCCGTAACAATCCGTTCCGTTGTAAGCTTCAAGGCTAGAAGTAGCGCAATACTCAAAACTTGGGTCAGGCTTAAACAAAATAGTAAGTATCGCAAGCGCTGATTGACTCTTATCCACTGACGTAGCATTCGGAGCACTCCGATAGTTTTCTTTAACAATAAATGAACCTGCAGGAAACACGAGAGGCGCTTTCACCTTTTCAGGATCTATGGCATCCTTTAAATATTCATGAGCAATGTTATTGACATAAGTCCTGATCCATCGACCATGCACTGGAAGGCCAAGTCGCTTCAGTGTATCAGAAGCAGGAGAGGTATCCGTTCCAGGAAATAGAAACCAATCAGAGCTGGCCGAATAATTCTGTGCGTTTAAATACTTGACTACAGCATCAAGCTCGGGTTTCACTTCAAGCACGGAAGAAGGCACAGGAGATTCACGGTCTGTATTGCAAAGCGTAAAAATAAATACCGCGAAAAACAGGATAATAGCTAGTGTAGTTTTTGGGGCTTTCATCGTTATTCTTGTTTGGACATTATTGGAGAGATATAATATACGAAAAAACCATCAAGCATTATCAGCTTTGACTTAAGCGTGGCGTCAAATGCCTGTCTCCAAATTGTTCCAGGATTTAATATTTTTGAACAATTAATTGGTTAACCAGTTTAGATAAAAACATGGCCTAATTATAAATAACCAAATAAAATAGCGTATTTTGGAACGAAACTACATAATAAACCTATACAAAATTGGTCAACCAGCTATTATGAAACGAAATACCACCCTGTATTCAACCCTCCTTATCCTTGGTCTCTATTTAACATTGACGAGTTGTAATAACACAACAAATAATCCTAAAAGTACAGAAGCCAAAACCACTGTCTACCCCAGTGACGTAACCCCATTCTTCAATCATTGGAACTTAATTTTGGGAGATGGTTCAAATGCTGGTCAGGCCACTGACTTCGAGAATAAGGATTTCTTCTATACGACCAATGACGGAGAAAGAGATTGGGTTGTTTATAAAACACCCAACGCGGGAAATACTCACGGAACATCCAATAATACCAGAACCGAATTGGCTCAGCTAAAAAAATGGTCACCAATGACCGAAGCCAAATTGAACGCCACACTAAAAGTCACGAATGTAGCCAATACAGGAGATGCTCGCGTGGCAGCAACCTACTCAGTAGTTGTAGGTCAAATCCATAGTGCAGATGGTCATGAGAACGAACCACTAAAAATATTCTACAAGAAATTTCCTGGGCATAGCAAAGGATCTGTATTCTGGAATTATGAAATTAACACAGCAGGTGATGACAATTCAGGCAGATGGGATTATTCTTACCCTGTATGGGGTTATGACTTTTCTGTCGTAGGACCCGAACCAAATACTTATCCTCCAGAACCTGAGGATGGCATCGCTTTGGACGAAGAATTTACCTACGAGGTAAAAATTTCAGACGGGATGATGAGCCTCAAATTTACCAGTGAGGGGCACGAAACAAAAACATTCACAAAAAACCTGATCTCCTCAGAATATGCTGAAGCTTCCGACATGCCTAAACAAGTCAAAAACCTATTCGTGCCGATAGGTCAGGATGGTGTGGAACGTCCAAATGCTTACGCCGATGAAGGCCTCTTTTTCAAGCTGGGTTCATACAATCAAACTAACGGGAAAGACCCCAAAGTGAATAAAGTCTGGTGTTCAGGGGCTGAAACTCATGATGGTGACATTCAGAAGCAATATGCCGATGGCAACTATGCTGAAGTATGGTTTAAATCAGCAACTATTGAAGTAAGCGATGATGCGATTTCGAATGCTGGATATTTCGCTGCTAACGACGGATTAAGTAAAAAAGCGGTTTACCCAAGTGAGGTTATTCCTTTTATGGATAAATTCAAAATGCTGATGGGAGACGGAACGAACGTAGAAAACCTTGTAGACTTCGAGCACAAAGAATTTTTCTATACCGTGATTGACGGTACGAGGCGCTGGGTCGTATATAAAACACCAAATTCCGGAGTAACTTCAAAAAACTCAAGCAATACAAGAACCGAGTTACACGAAAAAAGAGAGTGGACCCCCGAGGAAGGAGGTAAGTTGACTGGCACTTGCAGGGTCATGCAAGTTTCGGTCTCAGGAGATGCCAGGGTTGCCGCTTCATACTCCACGGTAGTTGGGCAGATCCATAGTGGGGAGGGCCATGAAAATGAACCCTTAAAAATATTCTACAAGAAATTCCCTGGCCACAGTAAAGGCTCCGTCTTTTGGAATTATGAAATTAACACTGAAGGCGATGACAATTCTGGTAGGTGGGATTATTCTACAGCAGTTTGGGGACATGACATGTCCATCATCGGAACTAGCAAAGAAGATTTCCCCGCAGAACCTGAAGATGGCATAGAACTAGGTAAAGAATTCAGCTATGAAGTAAATGTCTACAAAGGCATCATGTACCTCATATTTAAGAGTGATGGTCATGAAACAAAGACTTTTACGAAAAACCTTATTAAGTCAGAATACGTGAATCCATCAGACATGCCAGAGCAGGTCAAGAAAATTTTTGTGCCGATCGGACAAGATGGTACAGAAAGAGCAATTGCGTATAGCGGTGAGTTGAATTACTTCAAACAAGGTGCTTACAACCAAACAAATGGAAAAGACCCTGAAACCAATATGGTTTGGTGTGCAGGAGCAGAAACTTACGGTGGCGACATAGCCAAACAATATGAAAATGGTTGTTACACCGAAGTATGGTTTAGAGATTGTACCGTAGGGCCAGGCACGGCGCCCGAATAACACTAAAATCTAAACTTTGAGATATCTTGCGGTAAAAATCAATCACCGCCTATATGTCTCTGTTCAAATTTATCCTTTTGAGCCTGCTAGGGATTATCTTGCTGGCTGGCATCGGACTTGCTATTTGGCTCTATACCGACAGCCCTTTTCCCAAAACGGATACCACAGGTCTCGACCATACCAACAGTTCCGAAATCGAAGCGACCACGACATCTGCACCAACCGACAGTTTAAACAATATCGTAGTCGATGGCGAATGGTTCAAAGACAGGACAGGTCGCATCATGATACTGCGCGGCGTCAACCTCGGAGGCAGCACCAAAGTGCCGCACTCAATGCCAACCAACAAGCAAGAAGGGTTTTTTGAAACGGCCAATACCGTCTCATTCGTTGATAAGCCTTTCCCACTTGAAGAAGCCGACGAGCATTTTAGTCGCCTACGCGCCTGGGGTTTCCATTTCCTACGCTTTCTGGTTACATGGGAAGCCATTGAGCACGAAGGACCCGGCATTTACGATGAATCCTACATCGATTATGTCTACCAGGTTATCAAAAAGGCGGCAGAATATGACATCAACGTATTCATCGACCCACACCAGGATGTCTGGAGTCGTTTTTCAGGAGGTGATGGTGCCCCAAAATGGACATTCGACGCCGCAGGCCTTGACGTAACCAGATTCAAGAACACTGGTGCGGCGATAGTCCATAACACGCACGGAGACCCGTTCCCAAGAATGGTATGGCCAACCAACTACTCCAAGTTAGCCGCAGCGACGATGTTTACCCTCTTTTTTGGCGGTAATGATTTTGCACCTAAAACCATGGTCAATGACTCAATCCCAATACAAGATTACCTTCAAGACCATTACACGAATGCCATAGCCCATCTTGCCAAAAAACTGAAAGGCTTGCCCAATGTCATTGGCTACGACACGATGAACGAGCCACACCCGGGATTTATCGGCATGACAGATCTCCAGCAACCTGGCTTGATCACAATAAACGAAACGCCTAATCCACTGCAAGCCATGGCTATGGGATCAGGCATCCCACAAATGAACGACGTTTACGAAATTGGAATGGGTGGCCCCAAAGTCGTCTCCCAGGTATTAAGAAACAGCGAAAAAGAAAGCGCATGGCTGGAAGGCCGTCAGGCCATTTGGCAACAACACGGCGTATGGGGTCTCGACAAAAACGGAGAACCCGAAGTTTTAATCCCGCAATATTTCAGCAAAAGGAATGGAAAAGCAGTTGATTTCCCGGAAGACTATTTCAGGTCGTTTGTTGAAAAATTCACAAATGCCATACACGAAGTTGATCCCGAAGCCATCATATTCGCTGAACATGCGCTTACCTCAAAATTGCCAAACCTAAAAGACTTGTCAGGTAATAACTTTGCAAGTGCACCTCACCGTTATGAAGTGCTAACGCTGATCAATAAATCCTTTTCACCAATCATCACTTTCAACATTGAAAAAAGAAAAGTCGTGATCGGCAAGAAAAATGTTCGACAATACCTCAAAAACGCTTTCGCCTACGACCTTCAGGAAACCCGAACAGCACTGGGAAAGGCCCCAACCATTATTGGTGAAGTCGGTATCCCGTTTGACCTCAACAATAAAAAAGCATATGCAACCGACGACTATTCCCAACAACTTAAAGCTATGGATCGCCTCATCAATGCCATGGAAGCCAACCTGCTCAATTACACACTATGGAACTATACTGCTGACAACACAAACGAACGCGGAGACCTCTGGAACGATGAAGACCTCTCGATTTTCAGTCGCGACCAACAATCACATCCCAGCGATATAAACTCCGGAGGTAGAGCACTTGAATCCGTTGTAAGGCCATATCCTTTCAAAATCGCAGGTACCCCGACATACTGGCATTTTAACCACAAGAAAAAAGAAATGGCCTTCAGGTTTGAAGGAGACCCCACACTCGACCAACCATCCGAAATTTTCCTTCCAGAGTTTCAGTACAATGAAGGCTTCGAAGTTTTCCATTCACCAGGAACCATAACATGGGATGAGCAAAATAGATTACTCAAATTTGAACCCTCTCAACCGGGAGAACAAACCCTGATTATCCGTTAAAAGCAGCAAGGGCTTCAGCGCAGAGACATCTAAGTATTTCACAAGTCCCGCAATGAAACCCTATCTTCCCAACCAATTCGTATACTGCTTGTTAATATTTCATCATGCAACTATTCGACTTCACATTTCCCCTGGTTTGGTTTTATGTGACACTTGCGTTATCTCTGATCATTTTCCTTCGATACGTCTTGGTTTCAGGTTTATTCTATGTGATCTTTTACCGTTACCGGAAATCAAAAAGTTGGATAAGAAAGCTCAATCCCAAATGGCCGCCAGCCGGCCAGGCGCGAAAAGAGATCTTTTGGTCAGGAATTTCTTCCATCATTTTTGCCCTTGCAGGTACAGCTATGGTTTTTGCCTGGCAATCAGGTCTGACCCAAATCTATCTCTCGTTAACAATTAGCGGTATTCCTTATTTCATCCTGAGCATAATTACTGCACTCCTTTTTCACGAAACATACTACTATTGGCTACACCGATGGATGCATCGGCCAAAAGTCTTTCGCATCTTGCATAAGGTTCATCACGACAGCCTGATTACGTCTCCCTGGACGTCCTTTTCCTTTCATCCTCTCGAGACCATCTTGCAGGCTATTGTGGTACCAATTATCGTTTTCATCCTCCCTATGCATTATCTGGCCTTACTCATCATGTTGACCATTATGACCGTTTCGGCGGTTATCAACCATCTCGACATTGAAATCTACCCGAAAGGGTTTGAACAACATTGGTTGGGTAAATGGCTCATTGGGGCAACCCATCACAGCTTACACCACACTGAGTTTCGAACGAATTATGGCCTTTATTTCACTTTCTGGGATAAATGGATGGACACTGAAAGTGAGCAATATCATGAACGTTTAAGTAATAAAGAGCCATAAATTCATCGTTTTATATACCGAAAAAAACCCATTTTCCCCCTTTTATGAATCCATGGTTTCAAAACTTGACTCTAAGTCAAAATAACCTGACTTTTACCACCTCTTTAAAATTAAAATCCAATCCCAATGTTAGGAATAAAATCTCCTGAAATTCTTCAGGGCTTAAGCCTCGCGGCGTACAAGAAGAAATTGGCGAACGCCATCAAAAAATTTAAAGCTGAAACCACCTCCCTTACTAGTAGTGGCAAACCTTATCCATCAAAAAGCTTTGCCATCTTACCTGCCTTTGAATTTGAAGGTGGTGATGGCGAAACAAGGCAGGTGATCATTCTGGGGCTCAGCACCAAATGGGTCAAATATGTCAAAGGAATGCGCAGAGCCAAGAAAGAATTCGTTGTTGGTGACTGTGTCATTTCAGGAGGTAAATTGGTATTTACTGTAAAGAGAAAAATCCGCCTTACTAACTCTGAAATAATCAGGGAAAACAAAAAATGGAAATATAATAATATCATTAAGGCAGCCGGTTTGGATTTCAAACTGGGTGAGGTTAAAGGCTCTGATGGCGCAGTACTCGCTGAAGGCGATCTATTGAAACTACTTGGCAGCGATGATACCATGTCCGAAATCCTTAAGCAGGTTGAATACTATAAAAGTATCGACCCCGACGAAGACACGGCACAATTTAACCAGCTACCCAGGATTACCGCAGCCATCAACGCAAGAAGCCTATCGTCTCCAAATAAGATTCAGGAAGCCATTATCAAAAAGGCTGAAGATTTTGTATCCATGCAATTTCGCCTTATTGAAAAAGAGATCGCTGATGAAGCCTGGGAAGATTACGCTGACTTTGAGGAAAACCAGGAAATTCTGGTTGACGACAAAATCCAAAGCGAATTACGCGACCTTACTTTTAAGATTCAGCAATGGAAGAACCTTTATTTCAACATGAAAGGTTCTACCGAAACTCCTCGAATGTTAGACCTCGAGAAAAAAGTAGAAGCTCTGCAGGAAGAATACGCCTTCGTCGGCGACAAAGGAGATTTACTTGATGTGTTCAAAAACATCGCCTTAGAGGTAACCAAATTCAAAAAACTGGGAGATGGGAAAGAGGTAGAAAAAATGGAGATCCTCAAAGAAATGGAAAAAACCATTGATGCAGCTCCTGGACCACTATCTGAAGATCAATTAAAGAAAATTGAGAAGGCAAAGGCTAACATAGAAAAAAACAAGCGATCCATCGAACTTGAGCTAGCCAGCGAAGCATGGAACGACTATAACGATTTCCAGGAGCAGGAAGATACCTTCAGAGAAGATCAGATCAAAGTGGAAATAGCAGAAATGGTATCCCTTTTCGAAAGATGGAAAAAGCTATTCGAAAAAGACCCCAACAGCACTGAAAAAGTCAGTATGCTGGATCTTGAGACGAAGATTCAGGTCGAACAAACTCAATACCAAAACCTCTTGAAAGCAAAAAAAGAAGAGGACGAAACCTTATCCTCTTCAGACGAAGCCTTAGGTGTAAAGATGAGCGAAATCAAATCAGAGCTGGATGAATTCAAAAAAATTCCGTTCGATGAGTTTGGGAAAAGAGTGACTGCGATCGACAGCTTATTGAAAAAGGTCAATGAATGGCTAAAAGCCCATAAAGACCCTTCAAAACACAAAACGATAATTGACAACCTTAAGAATAAGCTTGAAAAATCGCTTAAAGGAATTATAGCAGAAGAAGATAACCTCGTCAAAGAAGCAGAAGACGTTTATAACAGCTTCGAAGTCGAAACCTTCTCCGACCTCAACGACATCAAAAGTATCGAGACCCTGCTAACTAATATTGAATCGAAATACAACAACTGGAAAACAGCTTTTGAAAATCACGGGAGCTCTGGAAATGGCACCAAAATGAGTACCCTGGAGGTTAAAATTGAAAATTCAAAACAGTCATTTACTAAGATGAAATCTATTGTCACTAATATGGACAAATTGATTACAGAACTCTCTTCTGAAATCAATTTTACGACTTTCAAATATGATCAGCACAAAAAAAAGGTGGAAAACCTTTCAAAGTTAATGACATCATTCCCATCCTAATCTTAACCCCGATTACACCAATCAAAAATTAAAAATAATGTCTTTCCAAGCGATAAAAAGAAAATACCAGGCTTTGACCCAACTCGAAGAGGTCAAACTAAAAAAACTGGAGGTTATCAACGAGTCTTCTCCAATTACTGCACTACACAAGGCTTATAAAAAAATTAAACTTGGCGAACGCCTTACCCGAAGTGCTAAGCTTAAGGAACTTGCTGATGCAATTGGCAAGTGGGAAGTTAAATACCAAAAGATCAAAGGACTCGCCTATACCAATTCCCAGATTGAAGGCAAATTGGTGACCTTGCACCACGATTTAATCACTCTAAAGGAAGAGTCCGCGAAAAACTCGGTACTTGTTAAAGAAGTTCAGGGCTTGACCATCAACAAATTCGAACAATTGTTCTCCCAGGCCAGTCGTATTGATGAAATGAAGTTTTCCGCCCGCGATAAAGCTTTTCAGGATCTTCTCGACAAAGTCAACTTTTGGTTATCCGAACACCCTACACCAAAATCAGGCGGTGTGGCAGAAAAAACTTTACATTTCCTCCAGGGAAAAATGGGTAAAAAACTTAGCCCTAAAAAACTGGAGACCGAATCAACAGGCAAACATTCTTTCATCGGCAAGATCCAAACCGCCCTCGAACAGAATATTATCGCCAAAAGCAACACCATCGATGAATTCTTCAAGCTATTCAATGAAGCAAAAGCGCTAGATGAAGATAAATATACTGACCGCCTCAAAAAACTTGAGGAGCTCAACGTAAAGATCATTCAATGGACCTCCGAAAACAAAGAGGGCAATGAAGATATGGTTAGCACATTGAATGATCTGATGGACGATGCCAAGGAAGAAATTACGGCCACCAAGTTTTATGAAAAACAAGCTAAGCGATATGCCAAACTCAAAAAACGGTTTGACGATCGCAACAAACCACAGACAGGCTCCAAGCTCGAGCAGCTTGAAAAAATGGTTACCCTAATCGCCAACCTCGAAACAGCTTACGCAAAATGGTATGGCAACCAGCCACTACCGAAAAGTAAAACTCAGCAAAAAACTATGACCACGGTCGAAGGCGAAATAGATACTTTGCTACAGGAACTTAGAAAACACGAAGATGACGCCATCAAAGAAAGAATCAGGATCCGGGAAGAAGAACAGCAAAAACTACTTACAGAACTAGATGATACGACGAAGGCGAATGAATTCAAAACCAATCCAAAGACCAGAGAAAAGTATTTAGCTCAATTAACCGTTGAGCAATACTTAAATGCATGTAACAAAACCGGACACCCATCTGTAATAGAGACTATACCTAAAGACGACCCTGCACTTGATATTGCCACCTTTGCAAGATCAAAACAGGTCTGGAAAAAAACAAAGAAAAACAAATACAAAAAAGCTTCCCTGTCCAGTAAAAAAACTGGCGAAAGGAAAATTAAAATTGAAGATGAGACAGTATATGATGGGGGACACTTCAAAGTGCCATTAATCAAATTCCAATACAAGGGGAAGGAATACTATATCAAGAAAAGCGATATCAGCGAGTTTCAAAAATTTATTTCTTCTACAACTCCTCTTTTTAATGGAAATCCCACAATTAATGATGTCAGACAGGGAGGGTTAGGAGATTGTTATTTGCTTGCCGCTGCTGCTACTCTAGTAAATAATGACCCGAATCACATTAAAGGCATGATGCACGACAACGGCAAAGGGCAGGTAACGGTCAAACTATTTAAAGTTAGTAAAGGTGTCAAGAAAAAAATATTCAAACCAAAATTGATTACCGTCCAAAAAACAATTCCTCAATTTAAAGGGAAAGACTCTTATGCAAAAGGTTCTATTTGGGTTCAAATGCTGGAAAAAGCTTGGACTGCAGGGAAGTTTGCAGGAGGTCACAGCAAGGAAATGGTTTTGTCTACCAAATCTGAAACTAAATATCAGAATATTGCTGGAGGGCTTCAAGCCCATTCATTAGAAGTTCTTTTAGGGTCCCCATCGGATAAATACTGGACTGACCTTACAAAAAATGCCAAATTCAATCAGCATGAGACCGCTATTACAAGCGTTACCTCCAATGACACAAAAACAGTAAACTTTACTGAAATGCCATGGGCGAAAAAGGAGCAGGACACGCACAAAAAAGCCCAAAAAGACCCTGCCGAATACAAAAACATGATTTCCTACAAGATCCTCGGCAAGAAAAAAGCACTCGTTGACACATGGATTGAATATGTGGACAGAAAATTTATCAAATCACTTTTTGATCGCGAATTTTCACAGAAATTCAAAGCTGGAAAAAAATTCAATATTTATCGTGGCCAGGTTTTCATCGAAGATTTTGAAGAATTATTCGGCACCATGATTCCCAATGAATCAGGCATCATCACACAGGCTCTTGACAAAAAAGTGGCTGGCCCGATGATCAAGTGGTTGAAAAAAGGGAAATTCTATTCGGGAAGACCTGGAACTGGCGAATATTCTCAGTTGCAATTACAGATGTATGATAAGATCTTCCAGGGCATTAAAGATGGAAAAGCAGTAGGCGTTGGGTCTAAAACACTGGTCGGCCTTACAAGCCAGGGGAGCGGTCATAGTGGCGGAGAATCCAAGTCTTCAGGCCTGGCCGGAGGACACGCTTATTCAGTTATCGATGCAAAAGATGATGGTAAGCTCAAACAGATCAAAGTCAGAAATCCATGGGGTAGTTATGTAAGAGCATATGAAGTTGCCGATGATCAAATCGCCAAACTCCTGCTTTCACAAAAACAAAAAATGTCAAAGACAACCCAGGATAAGGTAAAAATCATCCTTGCCCGTTCAAAATCCTTAACACCGAAAAAGTTGATCGGTATTGCCGGTCAGGAAAATGGCCTTACCGCCAAACAAAAACTTGATCAACTACTCACAGTTTCTGAGATTGAATCCTTAGAATCAGGCTATAAACGCTATCTATTGGAAAAACTCGACGACCAGGTCCAAATTGAAAAAGCGACCCTGGCAAGAGGAGAAGGTGGCGCCTTCTGGCTCGAATTAAGTGAACTCACTCAAAAGTTTGACGTAGTAACGGTCAATTAGAATCTAAGGGAGGCTTTACCCCTGACAGCCATAAATAATAAATCGATCAACCGGGGCATGGTTACAAAAACCAGGTCCCGGTTGACTTTTATTAAATGGTATCTTATGAAGGCTCCCCTAATTAGATCAAATTGGACACCGGGGTCATTCCTGGTTATTTTCTTTTTTCTCCTTACCGGAAAGTCAGTCCTTGCGCAAAACCTGAATTGCCAGGTCAATGTCAATGTACCGCAAGTCATGCCTTCGGAACTTTTTCAGTTTGAAACCAACCCCTTCATTTTTGTTGACTTTAATTCAGATGGTCAACAACCTGTAGAACTCCTTTTTGAAATTGTAGTCGAAAACGATAATGACGGAGAGATATTCCGCATCTTCTCCCAACCATTTTTCATAGAAGCCGGCAATTTCAACACCCAGTTTGACAACACCTCTTTCATGAGTCAACAGGGACAAAACCCCTTTTCACCTTCATTTCAAGCACCAGAAGTAAATCCTGCAATGGAAGCACAACTCATACAAACCGGGTTGCTCCCCGATGGATTGTACACCATTTGCGTTTACACCAGTGACGCACAGTCAGGACAAATGTTCTGCCAAAACTGCAACAACTCAACGGTATTCAGCCCCGAACCAGCTATCCCGATTAATCCTTCTGCCTGTGACGAAATACCTGAAGGTAGTCTCTTTTTTACCTGGACGCCCATCCAGTTCAATAATCCGGTCCATTATCGGGTAACCGTAATCAGGGTCCTGGAAGGCCAAACCCCCGAAGAAGCTCTGGGCAATCCACCACACGCTATTGACGAAGTGTTCAATCAAACCACGATGCAATACCCCGCCGCAGCTCCCTCGCTTGAGCCAGGACAATACATCTGGCTTGTAGAAGCCGTTAATCCTGAAGGGCAGGCTTTAACAGATCCCCCTTTCGGGGAATTCGAATGCTTCACCATTCCTTCAAACGAAGTCCTTGATCCCGAAGATCCTGCACCTGAAGATCCACCTGTAGTCACAACAGATATCACCGATGTCATCCCCTCCCTAAGAGATTCGTCAATCACACCAACCAACCCAACTTTACCTGATACTATACTTCCAGGTGTAACTGATCTCCCTGACAAGCCCAACCAACCAGATCAGCCGACGAACCCAACTGCCACACCCGGTATTTCAGATGCTCCTGACAAACCCGGAACAAATACCCCGGAATCAACAACTAACAACCCAAAACCCGGAATAAACAACCCCGAACTCGAGACAATAAGCCCCGAACAGCCTAACCCATCCATCCCGGGGTACATTAATCTCATCAACCCAAAAGACTGCGCTGACTCTCCCGAAGTTTTTGTAGCAGACGACAACGACCAGTTTACGGTAGCATGGGAGTTCATGGGTGACTTTGACAACTTCATCATTTATATCGATGATTCAGAGGCTATGACTCCTGGCCTTCCCGGCAAAGATGTCACCATTGGCGATTTCGAAAACTTCCCGTTTTCACGAAAAATTATCAGGCCAAATGAGCACAAAGGAAAGCAAGGCAAACAGGTACAAGAGTTACTCGTCGATGTCGCTTCTGAATGGTGGAATAAAGTCGTCAGAATATTTGTTGCCGGTACTAGCCAAAACACCGTAGGCAGCTCTTCGGGAACCGGGTGTA
Organism: Bacteroidota bacterium; assembly: GCA_039028895.1. Taxonomy (GTDB): domain Bacteria; phylum Bacteroidota; class Bacteroidia; order Chitinophagales; family Saprospiraceae; genus JAHDCJ01. The sequence goes on from JBCCHF010000010.1 coordinate 48,684, forward strand.
CCAAATTTGAATACAAGATCAAACCCGACACTATACCCGTAACTTCAGAAGAAGGCCCTCCCCTTAAACCACCAGGCCCAGGCGATAAGCTCCCACAACATTGCACTTACGAAACCACAAAGGTTTTAAAAGGAGCAATCCCACAGGTTTCCGCCGTCATTGCCGAGGAAGGCAACTACCCGCCTTTCCCAACAGACGCCACGACAACTGCATTTACCTCAAGGTATCTTTACCCTCGTGCAGTGCCCCTTCTCGGCCTGAGTGTCGACGAAGATGAGATCCAGTTTATCTGCAAGGGTTGTCCCGATGAGATCGGCATCAAAGGCATGATGGTGCGCGATCTCATGAAACCGATTAAATGGGAAATTATCGACGGACCGGGCACCCTGAACACGCCTCCGAAACTCATCGAAGACATTCGCGCGCAAATCAAGGCTAAGGAAGACAGTATTCAGAGTGGCCAAAAGCAAATCATCAATCTACAAAATACCATTACACTTCATCTCGATCGCTCTTTGGAAGGATATGCAAAAGAGATAGCCAGACTGGACGCAGAGATTGACGGATTGAACACCACAAAATCCGGTCTTACCACGGAAAAAGACAACAAGACCAAAGAAATCAAGACCCTCGAAGACAAGATTTCCGACCTTGAAAAACAGCGGTCAGAAGTTGAAAAGGAAATAAAAAACATTCGTAAAGAGCAACAGGAACGGATGGAAGATCTCGACTGGCGACCTTCCGATGAAGAACTGGATGCCCTTTCAAAGATTGACCTTTACAGGGATGAAATGCAAAAAGCAGCTGATGAGCTTGAAGACCTCAGAGTATCAGCCGCCAAACAGGTAGACAACGGCAACAAGGATACTCAGAAATCAAAAGACGAACTCGACAAGGCACAAAAGGAATATGACGACAATCTCGATGGCGAAGCCTATGCAGCCAACGAACTGGCAGGCCTGAAAAATAACCTTTGGAAAAAAAAATCGCAGGTGATCATCCTGTTTAATGACATGCTTCTCCTTGAGCAGGCTGTCGAAGAAAACTTCACCCCAGCAGACGACGTGCCCGGTTATAAAAAAATCAAAGACCAGGTCAGCCTTATGCTGATCACTGCATCTTCTGTTACACGAGCAACTCAGATGACGACGTTAAATGGTCTGATCACTGCCTTTAAAACAGAATCATTCGGCCAATATGACCAATATCTTGACAACGTTTCGGTTTCAGCTACCAATGTCTCAGAACTTGAAGATTTCGATGTAGGGCTTATCGCCCTCATTAAGGAACTCTTCGACAAGCTTAAAGAACTGGAAGCCCTTTCTAAAAAACGACAGGAAGCCTTCCAAAAACTGGAACAAAAAGCGCAGGAATACAACGAGAGTCTCGACAAGTTCAGGTCCGATATGAATCAACTCGAAACTGACTTACTGGGCAAAACCCAAAAGCTCCATACCAAAAGCCAGACTTTAGGTAAAGGAGAAAACAAGGCCCGTCAACTTCGTGAATTTAACAGAAGCGATATCGAATCCGGCGTTATTGACGTATGGTCGCAGATCGAAGACATGGATGAAAAACTGATTGGCTTAAATGAAGCAATCCTTGATTCCATAAATATCGCCATCGATCATCTCACACAATTAAAGACTGCAGCACAAGGCGAACTGGACCAGTTAACCGAACTCATAGCTGCAGTTGTCCTGAAAATCGATAGCAAAAATGCAGCTAAAGAAAAGCTCAACGGACTGATCAATGACGCAAACACAGAAAAGGAAAAACACACGAAGGAAATTGCAGCCCTGGAATCTAAAATCGAAACATGGAGAGAAGAAATAGACGCCTTACTCAAAAAAGTGCAAGGCCTTGAGGAGAATTCAACAGCTTTAGGAAATGCCGTTTATTATGTACCTCCTCCTTTAGAGTATATTTTCAAGGAAAACGGCACTCTTGAAACTTTCAACGAGCTAAAAGTCAACTCCAGCAAAGCCAAAGAAGCATGGCATAAAGCATGGAACAAGAAAGCCGGCCTGCAAAAAGAGCTGACAGCTGATATCGAAAAAATAGCGGCGCTTTCCGTCGAACTGGAAACCGCATCCAATATCAAAAAAGAAAAATCAGACGAATTGTCTGACCTCCAAAAAGAAGAGAAAGACCTCATCCGCAAAAAGACAGATCAATTTGAGGCCCAATGGAAAGAACTCGACAATAGTTGGGAACAACTGGACATGCGCATCAAGCTTGCAGAAAAGAAAATCGATTCCCTGCAAATAGTTCAGGACACGCTAACAAAACCAGACGGCAAGATCTACACCACCGTCAAAGCACTCCAGGCTATGAGAACAAGCCTCGACCAACAAAAGACCGAAGTTGAAACCAGGAAAAAGACGTTCGAAACCAGCGAGGCAGCAAGTAAAAAAGTACAACAGGAGTTCCTCGACCTTCAGCGGAAACTAAAAGGCCAAACGGCTGAAATGAATCAACTGATCAACCGCCTTAGTGATGTGGAAACCGAACTCGGCATTGAAATGGCGAAACTCGGAGGAGAAGCTATAGAAGATTGCCCAGCCGGCTTTGAAGGCTTCAATTTTGAGGAATCTCCAAAAATCAGGAAGCTGTGGAATAAACAAATTGACCTCCAAAATGACACAACTTCTCTCGGAGAAGACATGCGAGAAGTGGAAGCACAAATCGCAGAGAAAACCGTAAAATTCCAGGAGATTCAAGATCAATTAAAAACTGAGCGTGAGAGTTTCACTACAGCAGAAACCAAGCTTAAAGATGATACCAAAAAATTTAAGAAGCTCTACCAGGACCTTGACGAATACAACGCCCCGTTTGAAGCAGTACTATCTGAAAAACTCGACTGGCAGACCTACCGGAAACGCAAAAAGAAAGAACAGAAGCTCGTGGTCAAAAGCATGGACGGCCAGCGCGACTCTAACCAAAAATACGTCAACAACCTCAGCGAAAACGATCCGGAGATAAAAGACAAAAAAGCCAGAATTGAGGAGCTAGGAGCAGAAATTGAAAAACAAACGCTGATCATCCGATCCATTACCAGCGAGATCAATGAACTTATCGGACGTCGACCCGGTCTTGAAAAGGCAAGGAATGACTCACTGGATCTTGCAAAACAAAATTACAATGCAACTGAAAAGGCGCTCGAAGATTTCCTTTCGGAATCTTTTAAAAAAACGACCTATTCGGTTAAGATCAAACAGACGGTATCCGATGTTGGGGTCGATAAATGGAGAACTTATGATGGCCCCGTTGGTGATACGATAACCCTTGAGTACAAGGATCGCAAACCAACACTGAAAGCCAAGAAACTTCAGAAAGGATCAGCATCCAATGTCGGTTCTCCCTGCTATCCGATGATTACCTTGAAAAAGAATGGCGAACCTGCTTACAAGTTCGCATCAAACCTCGTTCAGGAGCCCATCACTTATGCCTTACTCTACGAAAAAGGTGAAAAACTTTGGAATGAATGGCCGATCCTCGAAAGCGAAGAAGTGCTTACTGACCAGGTCAACCTCATCGAAGGTGCAATGGGCATTGATGCCGATGTCATTGTGTATGAGGTGTGTACCGGAGGAGATAACTGTCCGTTTTTAGGGCAACCTACTGAAACAGATATCGCCGATCTTTCCAGCCACAAAGCTATGCCGATAAAAGGAAGTGTAGTGGGGCAGTTCAGTTACCATCCCGATATTTTTTGGGAAGCCGGAAAAGTCAAAGGTAAAGAAGAAGCCCAACGCATAACTTTCGAACAGGCATATAGCAGTATTGCCGGACCCGAAGCCGCAGGCAATAAAACCGATGTCGAAGTCATCCCCGGGGAACTTGTAGGCCTATTGGACACCATTAAATCAACACCAAAGGAAAAAGTAAAACTGACAGCCCGGGTTGTTACCGGCAATTACAAAGGGCTCAAAGGCGAAACCGTCATTTTCGAAATCCTCGAAAACAAAGCTAAAAAAGAAGTAACAACGGATGGCAATGGCACCGTCGAATGGGAATACACCATCCCCGACAAAGGTATCTCATCCATTGTCGAAGTAACTTGGTTACGTAGTGGAATAGAAATCTCAAAAGACACGGTCTACCTGATCACGCCACTTTACCTACAAAATGTACGCTTCGAAAAAGGCGCGGTGCCATATGCCTGGAATGCAGCACTCGACATGTACGAAAAAGGTGGTTCCGGACTAACAGCTGAAGGCATTCTCGGATATATTTCGAAATACAATTCAGGAGGCAAAGAGAACACACCCGTGGTAAGAGCTGTTGCAGGACTAACAGATGAAAAAGCAGATTTTGTCAACAAAAAAGAACTACAATTCAAGGTTCTTGAATCTGATCCATCGGCTTCCATTTCCCCTCAGAAATCTACTACAAAAGCTATTGGCATTTCAGCCACAAACGCCACATTCAGCGGCCAGAAAGAGGAAATGACATTATCCATCGAAGCTGCCGGCTCTGGGGATCATGCCAAAATGATCCTTCCGGAAAAAATCAGGATGGAATACGAATCCTCCCAGGTTGAATACGTTAGGATCGGCAACAAAAAATCTGGTTTTGTCTTTAAACTGAATGCCAAACAATCGCGCAGTGGCCCGTTAAGCGGTACCGCCAAATTCTGGTTCAACCCAGAGGGTGCTGTACAGGAAGCTTTGCTCAAAGGCATTCAAAAACTACCACTCGAATTGATGGGTATCGAAGGTCGTCAGTTGCAGGAAGGACCAGAAGGCAAAAAGAACCTGCTCGTCGTCGAAAAAGGCTCGATTGCCTGGATTCCAACAGACGATAACCGACCAGAGATAACCCTTAAAGGTGGCTTCAAGTTAACCCTCACCGGATTTTCAGTTAACGTGGAAGGAGGTGCAAGCCTAAAAGGACTCCTGAACATAAAAAATGAAGCAGGGAACTATGCCGAAGACCCGATTGCTTTCAATGCCGTCATGGACGTCAAAGGCAATTTCTACGGTTCTGCAGCTTCGCTTCCAGGCTATGCTTTCAAAGGATATAAACTCAGGAAAGGTAGTGCAGTCGTAGTTGACATGCATGAAAAACAGAGCATCAGCGATCGCGCAGCACCGAATGCCATCCGCAAACCCGGATTCATCGGTGTAGTCGTGCGGGTAGCAGAACTCGAATTCCCTGAAGAATTCAGCGCAGGAAAAGATGACGAGACAGAAGCCATGGCCCTCAACGTCCGTGACTTCTACATCGGTTCCTCTGGTGTCGGCGGTGATCTAAAGCTCAAAAACGCTACACTCCAAATGAAGTTTGCCGATTATCTCCTTACCGGAAAATCGGCACATGTGGTCTTTGAAAATACGGCGATCACAAAATTTGAGATTGGTGGTGAATTCAGGTTACCATCTCCTACAAGGGGCACCCTTGACGGGACGATTGGCTTTGACAGCACGCTTGGCATTTACAAAGCAACGGTGAAAACAAAAGCAGGAGAAGCCATTGACATCCGCAAACTGGACGCCAGACTTGATTTGAATGAAGGCACTATAGTCTGGAAGTCAGGCACCGACACCAAAACCGGATATGGTGAGCTAAAGATTGACGCCAAATTCATTTCACGATACAACTCAGAATTGGATATCAAACTTACAGCCAATTCAGACGGGGTAGTAGAAGGACAGCTCAAAGGAGAAAAAGAAATCAGCTTTTACAAAACCTTTGCCTACAAGGCCAAACAGCTTGATTTTTACATAGATAAAAAGGAAGCCAGTGTAGCATTGACCGGCGAACTCCTGTTAACCAGAATGGATTTCAAGGGAGACCTTGGGGCAACCATCACCCTTTCGACAGGACCAAAAGTTGATTTCAAGTTTACCGATGCCAATATTGAAATCAACAAAGGTCCATTTGAAGGAACTGGCAAACTAAGCTACAGAGCCAATGAGTTTGCCGCTGCTATTGATCTCAAATTGGCAAAAGCCAATAAGGGCTTTGGAGGCACACTCGTCATGGGCACTCACGAAGGCAAAAAGAAAAAGGACAATTACTCCTATTGGTATGCCGAGTTGGCAGTCAGTGGAGATGTTCCTCTAGGCCAAAGTGGTCTTTCCGTTAAGGAAATTCGTGGTGGACTTGGTTATAATTATGTACCTCCTCTCAACCCCGGCGAATTAGGCAGCCACAAGAAAGTCGGTATGGCCTTTAAGGCTTCATCCACAATTGGTGTTGTCGGCCTTGACTTCTTCAAGATGACAGCTGGCCTGCATTGGCTGCAATCAGGCATCATCAAAATTAACGGCGACATCAGATTGGAACTCAATAAAGCGCTCATAAACGGCAGTGGATTATTGGCCTTCAATTATAAGCAAAACAAGGTGAACGGCAACCTCAAAATGAGTGGTAACTTCCCTGATGAAAAAGGCAAATTATTCCGCTTTGACAGCAAATTCAATTTCAAATTCGATGAAAACATCAAGACGAATAAAAACTATGAATTCCTTAAATCAGAACGGATAAACGGCACCTTGCTCAATTTCATTCATGCGAAAGGCGCATTGGTGGCCACTCCGTCAAAAGTCGAATTTGAGGGCAGTCTTTCCGGTAAGGTGAAACAAAACTTCAAGGCTAAAGACGCTGTAAACTCATCTTGGGTCTCCTGTATGGGTGATCCCTCGATCAATGCACGAGCTGAATTTTCACTGGATGGAAAAATGACCCTGAACCTTGCTCAAATGAAATGGGATGCCACTATGAAACTGTCTACGCTAAAAGCAGATGCTAATATCGTGGTAGGCAATCGGTACTGGAATTTGCCAAGATTTGACGCAACAGGAAATCTCAATCTAGGTATCCAAAGCAATTATGCAGAGATCAAAGGCAATGTAAAAGGAACGGTGAATTTTGCGGGGATCAGTCCTTCCGCTTCGTTGAAGTTTGGGTATAAAAGGTATTTTTAAAGTAAGAGCTTGTTTGGAATTTGTTTTCTGAGGCAAACGAGCTCTAAGCGGGGCTGGTTACAAAACTCCAGCCTCGATTTACTTAATAAAAAGACTGCTTCAAACGCTAATGGTAAAATTCAACCTGTTCAATAGTATTAAGACTTCATTCAGAGACAGGGCTCAGCAAAAATTGCGCTACTGGTCGCTCGGGCTGGTCCTATTACTTTTTGCGCCCGTGCTTTTCGGCCAGAACATCCAGTTCCAGATCAACGTTAATGTCCCTCAACAGATTGACCCTGACATCTATCGGTTACAGACCGACCCTAATATCTTTATTGATCTGTTTTCCGATGCTGATCAATCATACCAAGCCATATTTGAGGTTGTCGCTGAAGAAATGGACCTCGGGGAAGTTTTCAGAGCCACCTCCCATCCCAGAAATATCCCTGCTGGAATGTGGAATGAGACGATTGACAATACAGTAATCCTGAATGAACAAGAGCAAAATTCTGCTTTTACAACTTTCTCCCAGATCGACTATAACCCCGATCTAAGTGCTCAGACCGGTCAATTCGGCTTATTACCAGATGGCATTTATACCATTTGTGTTTACGCCTATCTGTTTCCGGATGGTCAGCTTCTGGCGCAGGGCTGTAACAATACTATGGTTATTCTTCCCGAACCTCCAATTCCAGTCAGTCCTACAGCCTGCGAAGACGTAGCGGCTGAAAATGTATTATTCAACTGGACGCCTGTACTATGGGACGGACCGGTTGTTTACAGAATTTCTATTTTCAACGTCCTGCCAGGGCAGGAAATAACAGATGCTTTACTCAACGTGCCCCATGCCGTTGACGAAGTGGTAGATCAAACGAATTACATTTATTCTTCTGCCAATTTGCCTTTGGAACAAGGGCAGTATGTTTGGGTCGTCGAAGCCCTTAACGAAAATGATCAGCCATTCACCGATCCAATAGCCAATGAACCGGAGTGCTTCAACTTCAATCCGCCAGTTGGGCCCGGAGGTAATATTCTTGTTGACATCATTGAGCCACTTGGCGAATGCGACGGTCCCGCAGAAGGCCTGCCTTCTTTCGGAGAAAATGGCATCGATGTCCAGATCGAATACAGCGGTGATCTCGACGGCCTTGCGCTTTATGTCCTCGACGAAAATGCAGCAGGCTTTGATTTTTCATCTACCATCAACAGCCCTCTAACTGATATCCCTTTCCCGGAAGCTGCTAATTTCGATGTTTCTTACGCAACTAATGAGCCTGCCGTTGCTGCGGCAAATGTGCCGATCACTCCTGTGCCACCTGGGACCATTGGTGAACTTACAGCAGTTGGGTTTAAAAATCTTCAAGGGCAGGATATCGTAGTTGGAATCAGCGGAACCACCTGTTTCGTTTATCCTGATTCCATTTTCAATGTCAGTAATCCGCCACCAGATTCTCTTCCGGTGCCATTTCTGATTCCAGAACAACAGACTTATCCTTGTATGCCGTATTACAAGATCAAGGCTGAGCCAAAACTTGATGGCGGTATTGTAATGCCATTCCACCAGGAATTTAATATGGCCAGGAGCCAGTTTGTGCCTTTAAAGGCTTTCGCCAAAGATTATGACCTTGTGGAATATGGCTGCGAAATACTTGACAATTGCCAGGATACTCCATCCAAATATGAAGAAGCACTGCCTGGTGCCTTTTTTATGAATTGGACCATTATTTCTGGAGGTGGCAGTTTTGTTCATATTGGTTGCCTTCCGGAAAATGTAACTGAAGCTGACGGCGAAAATGTCATCTATAAACCACCATACGTCGCTCCGGGCAAAAAGGTGGAAGTTAAGGTTATGGTGACCATAGCTGACCCTGCTTCCGGCCCTGCCAAAGATGCGAATGTTGTAAAAACAGCTACACTAACTTTTGAGAGAAACGAAGATGGTGGTGACTATCTGCGGGTCAAGATGGTTGGCGATGCCTACAGTGATGTAGCGGAACCCGACAAAAAGAAGATCCACGAAGGCACATGCAAGTCGTTTGGTCTAGACATACTACCCGGTAACGGACTTGTAGCACCTTCGGTTATCCTCCCCGCAACACCGGACAATAACAAACTGGCAGCTTTTGAATGGATGAGTTTGACCGTTGCCCCAATGCCTGACGCTGATGGCTACAAAGTGACTTGTTATGGTGAAAACTGTGAATCCGGTTCGGTGCCCTTTAATGCTACTGATCACGTCAGCTACCAATGGAATATTATTTCCGGGCCCGGGTCCTTCATTCACCAGGGTGGTGTTGCTGATAATACTGCCATTGGAAAAAGGGTTACGCTTCAGGCCAATGGAGCAGGAGAAATTGTCATCGGAGTAAAAGCCTATAACCCTTTAATTGTTGCTTCTGATCCACAATCAGATGTGACCAGGTTTACCATCAAGGCTTATACGCCCGGTATTCTGTTTGAAAAAACGCCAAGAGCCTGGTTGCCCAAACACGACACGGTGCTTCAACTAAAAGCAAAGATGAAGATCCGTAACGGCAACACATGGACCGAGCCACTGGCCCATATGTGTCATATGCTGACCTTCAACCTCACCGAAGTTTCAAGAGAGCCTGGCACATGTACCAATCATGACAATCGTCTTCATCCAAAAAACAATACCGCAGACCTGCATTTTAGTGAACCCTGGAATCATCAAAAATTCGAATTAAGAAAAGCCGCCAGGGGAGAACCCAAGTTTTATATGGAGGCCGAATCCAAAAACCATTTCATTGGCAGAGACTCCATGGCACCCTACTTGCTGTGCTATGACTATGGTGCCTATGGGAAAGTAGAGGTCAGTTATACCGGACGATGGCAATCCGTTGACGGAAAGGAAATAACCGTTCCGCTTGACGAAAATGACAATAAGATAGCCGATGGAGCACCACATGACAGAGCGTCATCAAACACTGACGACAGCGATAACTTTCCACTAGGTGATTTTTACAGAGGAGATGGCTTTACCGCTTATGAAGAATACCGTGGATTTGTGGTAACCGACAATTCCACAGCTGGTCTTGATGGCCGATTGTCTCATATCCGAACCAACATTAATCGGAAAGATCTTTTCCTGGTCGACCCGAGAAGAATGGGATCAGGTTATTACAACCAATCTGATATTACCATTCACTTCATTACCCGTCGCAATATGAGAAATGACCGGGTGGTTAATTTTAAAAGTATCAATTTCAGAGGCGGTGATCAACATGCCCTTCTTCTAACCAGAGGGTGGATTGATAACTCTACAAACGGGTTCGCACATTCTGTAACCAACCAGCCAAGTACACCAAAAGATATCACCCACATCACCATTAATCAACGACTGATCAATACCTCGGGAGCTGATATTAATGCCGTAATTGCTCACGAAATAGGTCATGGAACTAATGTAAAACACCATGGGGAGGGTTCTCTGTCTTGGGGCTGCGTGGTAAATCCTGGAACCGGAGGATGTGTCAGTATGCCCTGGCCGGAAGATCGCACAAAATGGGCTGGTGCTCTTAGTTGTTTTATGCGCTATTCGCAATCCGGTGCAAGAACTCAGGCTGGAGCAACGATGACTTCCTGCCTTTCTACCAGGCTTTGTGTTTCCACAGGAACGCATAGGAACACCGGTTTTTTCAATGACAATGCCATTAAAAACAGAATGTGTAAGATCCAGGGAGCAGCAGGCAACCCTTATGGAGTTTCGGCAACTAATCGAGGCAAATGTTACTACCAGGTAAGAGTAAAGGATTGGTAAAGTTGATTAATAACGAAGAACTATCATGACGATTAAATATATATTTCCTCAAATTTTGCTTCTGGTTTCTGTTGGCTTTTTAACTGCTCAGCCAGACATCATTCTTCAGGATTATGGCCCCCAGAATGGTAAAGCTTACAAAAACCAGCCAATGGTATTTTCCATTGAGCTGGCCAACTTGAGTGCCGAAGCTGCGATTGCCAACAACACATCTGATAATGCCTACGCTGCGTACCTGAAACAGCAGCTCGACGAAGGAGCACTTTCCGATTCTATTTACAATTTGGAAATTAAAGAGCTTGGTCAGGGAAAAGGCATTAATGAATTCGAAGTTGACTTTGGGTCCAATTCGGAGCGAAATATTTTCTGGCAGATTGCGCAAAAAGACCAGAAGTGGAAGGACTCACAGGTCAATGCCACTTCCATGAATTTTCCGGAAGGAGAAATACAGCTTAACGGTTTTCAGCGCTACACCTACTTTACAGGAATACCAGCCGCCTCTACCAATGATTTGAATGGTAGTATTAAAATCAGGTTTGGATTAAAGGGCAGCCTTGTAAAAGGTGAAAATCCTGCGGATACCATTTGGAGCAATCCGGTTGAAATGGAATTGCTAGATGGCCGCTCACCTGACTCTGCTTCATGGCCACTTAATGAGCAGTTGAACTTACTCCATTTCCACTATGTATCGGGCAGTTATACAGAAGCCATTTCTGCTGCCGATCAGATTTTGTCGAGAGATGCTGAACATCAGACAGCCATATATTTTAAAGCACTTATTCTTTTTGAACAGGAGAATATTCAAGGTGCAAAAGATTTGATTGAACCCATAGTGGAAGCTGCTGGCGACGAACCTGATATTCATAAGCAACCTCACCCCATAATTTCGCTTTATAATGAGATTATGATCAAAATAATGGAAGAGAACTAAAGATGAAATACCCCAAAATACTATCTGTTGCCTTCTTGTTCCTGTTTTTGAGTTCGTTGGGTTTCGGTCAGGATAACAAAACCCCTGAAGTAAAGCTTTCAGGTAACCTCAGCATTATTACCCAATTCTACAATGCCAACGGCATCCCTGACAGGCGTGATCCATTCACCTGGCAGATTGTCGGTTCGCCACGGTTGAGTATCGGAAAATTCAATATTCCGATTCGATTATTGACTGGTAACTATGAGAATAAGTTCAGACAACAATTTAACAGGTTTGGACTTAGCCCCGAAATAGAATGGGCAAAATTCCACATTGGCCACCACAGTCCTGACTATTCGCGGATCGTTGTTGGTGGTCAGCCATTTTTGGGTGCTGGTTTTGAGATTAATCCTTCCTTGTTACGACTCGGATTCAGCTACGGCAGACTACAAAGAGCTATTGAACCGGACTCCACCAGCACTGAACTTTTCAGACCATCATTTAGCCGGACTGGATATACCATGAAAATAGGGGTTGGCAAGAAAAACAATTACATTGATTTCATTTTCCTGAAAGCCTCTGACAGGGTAGAGTCGATTGCATACATCCCCGAAGATGAAGGAATTTTGCCTGAAAGTAACACAGCATTTGGTATCACCACAAGTCAGCGCATTGCCAAAAAGGTGTTTTTCAAATTTGACTTTGGTTTAAGTGCCTACACACGCGACACCCGATCAACGGAACTTGAAGATCCTGATTTTGGGGCGCATGTGCTGCTGAAGCCATTTTTCACACCGCTAACATCTACCCAATTTGTAAAAGCGTTCAAAGGCAGTCTTGAATACCGCGACCGGAAAGTTGCTCTTGGTGTTGGGTACGACAGGGTGGATCCTGACTACCAGACAATGGCCACTTATTACTTCAGGGATGACGTTGAGCGGGCTTATATTTTCACCAAATTCAAATTGGCAAAAAACAAGGTTACTCTGAATACGCGTTTGGGAGGGGAGCGCAATAACCTCTATAGCCTCAAGCTCACACAAAACATCCGATGGATCGGGAATATCAACCTCCTGTTCCGCCCAACCCGCACGAGCAGTATCAACTTGTTTTACACCAATCATCAGCTCAATGTCGTTAAAGACCGCGAATATCTGAATGATTCGACTGAGATCAAGCAGGTACTCAATAACATTGGCGGCAATGTCTTTTATCTTTCCCCCGGTAAGACGATCAAGCATCAAACGAATGTCGGTGCTAGTTACCAGATCAGTGATCAGTCTATTAATCTTGGCGAAGATCAGCAAGTGACTTCTATTAATCTGAATGCCTCGTACATCGTGAAACTGGTGTCAGCTAATTTTTCCTTTGGCCCGCGGCTGAATTACAACAATAGCAAATTTCCCGGGATAACGGTTGCCAGGCTAAGCCCTGAATTTGAAATAACGAAAGGCTTTGGTGACAACAAGGTCTTTATGTCTGCTTTTTTCTCAACGACCATTCTCAATCAAAACAGCAGCCTTTCGGCGAATATCATGCGGCCCAGATTCCAGTTTAGGTGGAAGGCGCACAGGCATTTTTCTCTTGCCATGAACCTGTTGTATTTTAATTATAATTCGAAGGTGATTGAGCGGCCTTCGTTTAATGAATTGCAGGGGACTGTGAAGGGGACTGTTCGTTTTTGAATTTGAACCATTTAAGGCATATGAGTTCATTTATGGGGGATGCTGGAAAGTTAGATATAGTTTTTCTACCGCAAAGTTGCGCTAAGGTATGCGCAGAGTTTTTTTGTGTTGGAAATTAGATTTGGGAGATTTAGTGTCGGGTGTAATTAAAAAATATGTCTGTCTTTGCAAAAATCTCTGTGGTGCTTTGTGGTGAAAAAAATCAAACTTTCTAATCTACCCTCTGCAACAACCATTTTTTGAAAAGTAAATATTCACCTGATAAGGCTTCTGCATCTGCTTTCAACGTCGCGATGGCTTTTAGTCTTCGCTTATCATCTGGTCGGCCTGCCACCCTATTGAAATATTTCATAAACAGGCCTATGAGATCTCGATAGTGAAGGAACGATGTTCTGTCGTTTTTGATCGCTTTGCGCAATGCATCTGTTTCAGAAATTGCAAGGTTCAGATTATCCTGATGATAACAAATGATGATATAGACAAGCCTTAAGGTGTGTTCATCAAATTTGGCACAATGGGTTAGGTCAAGCGACATTAGCTCGTACGCTTTTTTGTAATTCCCTGTAAACACATAAGCCATACATACCATCCAGTTTATCCTGAACCAGAAGTGGCAATCCTTGTCAAAATCGCGTTCAAATTCCCAAAAGAGGCTGATAGCTTCCTCATATTTATCCAGATTGATCAGATTTGAGATCTGATTGAATATCATTCCATGAAAATTGTAGGATGCATTTTTTGCAAAATATTGTTTATGCTTACGTAGTTGATCGAGTGCTGATCGGTTGAATTGGTTGGCCTGTTCAAAATCACGGAGCAGATAATACTCCAATCCGATCATAGCACGAAGCGTGACCTCATAGGTAACAAGCTTGGGTCTTTGCTTAAGAATTTCAGGTAAAAGATCAAGTGCATTTGTCAGCACGCCAATTTTATCAGTTCCCTTGACAGAATACGACTGGAAGAGGTAATCATAAAAGGCAAAAAAAGGAGGCTGTACCACCAACTCCATTTCGAATACGGTTTCAGCGGAATGGGTCTTAAATTCCTTTTGCTTTCTGGAAATATAATCCTTGGTGAAAATCAAATTGCGTTTCAGGTCGAATTCCAATTCGAGATAATTGAGGTAATTCGCCTCAAGAGCGGCGGCAAACAACCATTCCATCCTCATAAAATAATCAAGGTCTACCTTTTTTTCATAAACGATAAACTCGAATCGTAGCCGCACCAACTCGACGATTAACTTAAAATCTGATTTGGTTTCTGCTTTTCGCCAGGCCTTTCTCCACTCGGCATCAAATTGGTCGAAGGCTTTTCGCTGTATCAATGATTTCAAAAACCAGTAAGTACTGAGGGCATCATCTTTAGCCAGAACAGACAATAAAGCCTCTTGGGCAACAAACAACCTAATCTCATTATTCAAGTCCCGTAATACGTTTCTGAGGAGATAGTCTTTATTAGGATGATAAGATTTCTTAAAAAGCAACTGGAACAATTCCGGTTTGTCCGATGGTGATTTATTCAATAAAAGATCAAAAGTTGTAGCTAGTCTTTCATTTTTTTGTTTTAACACAAATCTAAATTTTTGACTATTATTTTTTGATAAAATTTCTATTAAAGTATTTTCAATCAATTATTTATGTTTTATTATCTGTTTTAAATAAAAAAATTTTACTTACACAAATTTAAATTTTTTCCTTGAAATTCATTTTTGACTGCCTCATCTTGTTGTATAAAAATTTATGCAGAACTTCATCCAAAAATCTATTTTTTGCCTTTTCATTTTTCTGGGCAGTCAACAAATTATGGCGCAAACTTTTATTGGAATTACCATTGGGCCAAATATTGCAAAATGGAACGGCACAGATCCGGCGAACATCTTCCAAGGTTCAACCAGTCTCACTTCAATGACTGGCTTCTTTCTTTCCGTACCTGTAGAGTCGAGACAATTTGATCACCTTTCGTTCGTACAGGAAATTGCATGGTCTCAAAAGGGAACCGGCCTTGACCTTAACGAGGTCGTCAATGGCATCCCTGTAACCGGAACAGCAAGAATTGTCATCAACAATCTAGAATACGGTGCTTTCATCAAAGGATATTACCCCTTTGGCAATAACGAAGTATTTGCTTTTGCAGGACCAACAATGGGAATTGCCATAGCTGGTTCGATGGCAGTGAAATCCTCCGGCAATGGCAATAATGGGCAAACGACAGTAAAAGAGTCCATAGACCTGGAAGAATGGGGCTATAAACGCTTTGAATGGGGCATTGGATTCGGAACTGGCGTCACTATTCCTGCGGGGAAGTCAAGGTTTTCAGTTTTGTTGCGGTATCAGTTCGGGCTTACTGATGTCGATAAAGGCGAAGGCCCAAATGCGGTTATTCGAAATCGGGTTTTGAATTTTTCTTTGGGGTATAGCCTTTAAGTATCTGAATTCTCATTTTTTCTGTTATTCCCTGTTAAGGGAATTAATCGTATTTTTGCCGCGTTAATAGCAGAAAAAATGGCAATGCTCGACAAATTAGAGGCGATAAATGAACGGTTTGAGTATCTGGGCGAACAGCTGACTGACCCGGAGGCCACCTCCGACATGAAGCGATTTACCAAGATCAGCAAAGAGTATAAAAACCTTCAGGAGATCGTAGATGTATACAATCGTTATAAATTAATTCTGACTAACATCGAAAACAACCAGACTATTGTTCGGGAAGAAGATGATCAGGAGTTTATCGAAATGGCTAAAATGGAGCTCGAGGAGCTATTGCCTGAACGTGAAAAAATCGAAGAGGAAATCAAAATCCTGCTGATCCCCAAAGACCCCAAAGATGAAAAAGACGTCATCGTGGAGATCAGGGCAGGAACTGGCGGTGATGAGGCCAGTATCTTTGCGGGTGACCTTTTTGACATGTACGGCTACTATTTCAAAGAAAGGGGCTGGAAATACGAGATCGTCAGTGAAACAGCAGGGACGGTAGGCGGATACAGCAAACTCATTTTAGAAGTTAATGGTGATAGCGTTTTTGGTCAACTCAAATACGAGTCAGGCGCTCACCGTGTACAACGCGTCCCCAAAACAGAATCTCAGGGCAGGGTCCACACTTCTGCGGCTACCGTTGTTGTAATGCCTCAACTGGAAATGGAGGATGTCGACATCAATAAAGCCGACCTCAAATGGGACACTTTCCGTTCTTCAGGCGCTGGTGGACAGCACGTTAACAAAACCGAATCGGCGGTTAGGGTGACCCACATCCCTACGGGCATTGTAGTCGAATGTCAGGATGGTCGTTCTCAGATCAAAAACCGTGAAATCGCGCTACAGCGCCTTTACGATCGCATCCTTGAAGCCCAGGTCGAAGCCCACGAATCTGATATCGCCCAAACGCGTAAATCACTTGTTACAAGCGGCGACCGTTCAGAAAAGATCAGGACTTATAATTACCCTCAAAACCGAATGACGGATCACCGTATCGGCTTGACGCTCTATAACCTCACCGATATCATGGGCGGCAAGGAAGGCAAATTTCAGGACATCGTCGATCAGCTGAAAATGGCTGAGAATGCCGAAAAGATGAAGGAAGGGATAGAGGAATAGGTATTAGATGTTCATTTTTTTCAGTTGATAAAAAAACGAACCAAAAAAATCTTGTCAAAATAAACTCACGCCGTTCGAACAGTATTTTGACGGCCTCCCCAACGGGTAATTAGATAATTTAGGAATTAGGCTAAAGGATAATAAAACGCAAACTTAGCATGCATTTTACCCCAGTATCTCTTTGAGTACTGTATGGGCTTGAATCTGGGTCATGTTTTCTACATGGTAACTGTAGTAGGCGAGCCATTTTTCAATAAAATCGTTGCGCATTTTGCGGTTAAGTGGGATATCTCCGATCTCTTCCAGTGAGAGGGTGAGGAGTTGATGGAGGAGTTCGCTCATTGGTTCATCAAGGTGATAGCCGTGTATGGGTTTCCTGGTTTTGAACACACCAGCCTCCAGGTCGAACCACGAATGACCGATTATGTAGTCATTGCCTGGCATGAAGCCCAGGAATCGGGTCAGATGCACTGCAAAATAGAGATGAAAGTTAGCAACACCTTCCTCCATCGTATCGAGATAAGTAAAACAGTCGAATAGAAATCTGAATAGTGCAGGGCCTGGCTCTGACTCCTTAATCGTTTTTCGCGCCAGTTCAATCATAAACAATCCAACCGCCGATTTGAGCACATCGAAAGGAATGCTTTGATACAAAAGGGCAGGCTTGATTTCTTTTGTGCGATTCAAATCCTTGTTGTCTCGATGGTATACCACAAGATCAAGTAGCGTCATCACCTGCAGGAGGCTGGCACTCACCTTGGGTTTTTTCGCCCTTACTCCGGAAACGATGTAGGTTCTTAAACCGAGTTCTTCAGTGTAAATATCGCAGATCAGACTGGTCTCTGAGTATTTTACTGATCTGAATACTATGCCTCTGGTTTTTACCAACATAGCCGCTAAGTTACGGGTTCTTGCTCGCTTTGCTCGCAATTGTTGTCGCCTATGGCTCATTGTTTACTCTTCCTGTGGTCGAGTATTGTTGTCGTTCGCTAGGCTCACTTACTGTTGTCACTCCCTTTGGTCGCTTACTGTTTTCGCTGGCGCTCAGAGTTTACGGCTTCGCCTTACTTATTGTCGCAGCTTTGCTGCTTACTTGTAAATTGATGTATATGTTTTGACAATTTGATTGAATGAAACTAAAATGTAGTTACGCTAGTTATCGTAACTGAAATAAATGTATTGGGTTTTAAAGCGTTATATACGACAATGGGAAAGACATTTATCCACGAGGAGGTCATTAACTTAATTGAAACCGTCCAATTTGAGGAAGCTATTCAAAAGATCGAACAACTTTACCCTTTACAAGGGATAGGAGCAGCAAGCAATTTTTCGAAGCAACGAAATGAAGAAAAAGGATTGTTTGCCTACTCTCTGATCAAGGAGATGTTGTCTAAAAAGGTCGTTGACAATGAACAGTTGTATAAAAAACTGGACCTGTCGAGTGATTATGTCTCTGAGATTGTTGAGCTTTCCCGCTTACTCATTAGAATTGAGAATAACCCACAATTATCGGCCTTTAAAGAAGATTTGGTCGCAGTTATACATGGTTTATTTGGCAAAATAAGTGTCTTCATTCAAGAAAACTCAAATGACTATCCGAATAACACAATCACTGGAAAAGTCTGGTTGGATGGCTCAATCATCAGAGTATGGGCCCAGGTAATTGCTGATTATTTCGGAAGAAAGGAAAGCCTAAACAAGGCCATTGATATATCTTTCTTCAAAGCCAAAGTTACTTTGTCGATAATGTCACATTACCCCGAATCGGTTGGTCCGGACATGCTGTCAGTGGCAAACAAATTTGAGCAGAAAAAGGATTATGACAATGCTCTAAAGTTCTACAATCCTGTAGTTTTGGACTTTGTAAAATTTTTGGAAGAAATCGAAAGTTATGCATCAGAAGATGACTTTGATTTTGAGGAAAGGAAACAAATAATTCTAAATTCATTAATTGAAGCAGTAGAAGGCCTGAAAAGAATAAGCTACTTTGAGGACAACGAAAATCTAATCAGCAGAGCAAAGAAATTATTGAATGAAAAATAAGGTATGCTGAAAATAGAACTAATCAAAGGAGACATCACTAAACTGGAAGTTGATGGAATTGTGAATGCAGCCAATACTTCTCTTCTCGGAGGAGGTGGAGTTGATGGTGCTATTCACAGGGCCGGAGGGAAACAGATCCTTGAAGAATGTATGGAGATCAGAAACAGACAAGGCGGTTGCAAAGTTGGTGAAGCTGTCTATACTTCAGCAGGAAAGCTCAATGCAAAATATGTGATTCATACCGTTGGACCAAGGTGGAATGACGGGAAAAGCCATGAGTCAGAAAAACTCGCGAATTGTTATTTGAATTCTCTCAAGATCGCAGAATCTTTAAAACTAAAATCCATAGCATTCCCTAATATTAGCACAGGAATTTACAGGTACCCAAAAAATGAAGCAGCAAAAATTGCAATTGAAACTGTACAATATTATTATCCCATTCACCTGGAGAAAGCAATCTTCGTTTGTTTCGACGACGAAAATTACCAACTGTATAAATCCATCCTAAACAAGTAAGAGAGCGCAGCGAACGACAACAATAGCGACCAAAGGGAGCGAAAACAGTAAGCCGAAGGCGACAACAAGTAAGTGAGCAGAGCGAACGACAACAATAAGCGACCAAAGGGAGTTAGTTCACCAGCAAGATCTTAGTCACCAGTTTCTTAGTGCCATCACGACTTGTCAGGAAAACGAGATAGACCCCTGAGTTGGCGCGGCGACCATTATAATCGTTACCATCCCAAACTGCCTGGCCACCTGCAGCTCTAGTTTCGTAGACCAGAGTGCCACTGACATCCGTGATCTTGACATCGGCATCACGCACAAGGCCTTTGATAGCTATCGGGCCTGCATAGTCAGGTCTGACTGGATTTGGAAATGCGTAAACATCGGAAAAAGCGACATTGCCATCTGTTGCATCCGAACGGTAGGAAAGCATCCCGCCAGATGTACCGAAAAAGACTTCACCGGTAATGCCGTTAATTTCAATCTTATTGACTTCGTTGGTAAATAGTGGACTATTCCCTGTATTAAAACGAAGGACTTCCTCTTCTGCATCTGCGTCAAGTACAAATACTCCGTTGTTTGTACCAAACCATTTGCGGTTGGCACCATCAATGGCAATCGTGTTTATGGTTTCTGTACCCAGAAGGTAATCATCGAAAGCACCTTCACGGGCAACGGGTCGTCTACCGGGACATTGGCCATCAAAGATCTGTGAAGCACATTCAAAAACGATAGGACCGACTGTCGTACCAACCCAGACATTCCCATCAAGGTCTACGGCAACGGAACGTACATCATCAGTCACCAAAATAGAGTTATTCGGCCTCAGGGTAACCCAGCGATCATCGTTGGTATTGGTAATATCTTGTCCGGAATCATACACCAAAACGCCTTTATCAGCATTACCTCCAGCAAACCATTTGAAGTTGTTTCGATCAACAACCACTTCTGTCGGTTGTGTAAAATTAGCACTGGAACCCATGCTGTGCCATTCTCCTTCGGTTGTTCTGACAACGATCGGACTTACTGCGCCGAAATTGGAGACCCAAAGGTTGCCGGCATCGTCAAAGACCATCCCACTCACCCTGGTACTGGAACCGTCATTTGCATGAGGTTGGAGCCCGGAGTTATCTGCATTATAAAGGGTTATCTCGCCCTCAAAATACTCGATCAGCCCTAATTTATAGGATCCGATAAAAACATGATTATCAGCATCATTTACTTCAATGGTATTCATATCCCAATAGCCATTCAGTTCCGGAATTTCGAAAGGCCTGAAAATCTCCCATTGGTTATTTGAGAATGACCAGAAACCATCGGAGGCCGTTTTAAATCCCCATTGCGGCTTTAACAATATTGATGCTACCCATACCTCGTTGTTTTTTATGGAAATATCACCAACATTCCTTGAAAAAGGGCCATTGATATCATATTCTTCGATGAGGTCTGAAGGCGTAATACGCGCCATTCCCCGGAAGGTATCCGCCACCCAGACATTCCCTTGTTCATCTTCAATAGATTCACCAATAGCGCCTACCAGGTTGCCTTCGTCAAAGTGTTCTGCAGAGCCATCCGGATAAAGGTATGTCAGCTGGTCAGCGCAGTTGTAACAAGGAGTAGAGATTACAATTTTGTCGCTGCCTGCCGCCATGTAACGGTTGTAAAAGTTGTCGCGATAAAAAAGGAAAGTCCAATTGTTTCCGTCAAATACATAGACCGAATCATTGACATCAACATAAAGCTTTCCATCAAGTACTGCCAGCGAATGAGAATAATATGCTGATGGCAATCCGTCTGTTTGATCAACCAGCGTCCAGTTATTGAAATCCTTGATCACAATTTCCGGATTATTGGCAGCGATGTAGTAAATACCGTCATCCATCGAAGCATACAAGTTGCCATTGTACTTGGTCACGGCATTCACACCGTCGTTGGTAAATGTCGTGTACCGTATTTCGGTCTCCACCATATCCAGCTTTACGATACCGAAAGCCGCAGAGAAGAAAGCGGCTTCGTCATCAAAGAAAATATGATTGATAGACTTATCTCCTGTAACCGAATTTGTTTCCTTGATCAGGTTAAAATTGGTGATCTTGCCATCCTTTAGGAAGTCGATATTACTATTATTATAAACGATGATCAAGGTCTCGTTTACAGGGTTATACCTGACCACCTGTACACCAGCATCATTCAAGCCTGACACCTTGTTAAAGAGTTCGGTTGAAAAATCCTGTTTATCAATACTGACAAGCGACTCCAGGGTACCGTAATAGATCTTTTCGCTACTTTGGGTAACTGTCGATGCTTTTTTATAGGGCAGGTGCGAGCGCCACTGACCAATACCAATTGGCGTTTCCTGGGCCAGCAGGCAAGGTATTCCGATAAGGAAAGAAAGGGCTAACAATACTGATCTTCGCATATTTCTTATGGCTTCACTTTTCTGTTAAACGACAAAAATACGCAAATGTCCATTATTCAAATGTCATAAAAGGTCAAAGGCCAATATTGGCATTATGTCTCCTTTCGATTTCGTTGGAATATCCTGTTTTGACTTAATTTTCCTTTGTCTTTTGGTCCAGTATTTTCAATAGGGTAGGCATTCTGAATTCGCCATGCATGGTTTTGACCTTTTCAGCTGCATCATTGAGTGCCATTCCGGCAACGGAAATAAATAACGGATTGGCACTACTTCCCCGCAGCACCTCAGCAACATACAGATCGTTATTATGGAATCGTTTTTTAGCCACTCCAACAACTGGTATTTTTCCATCAAGGTGATCAAAGACATAAGCACCAAGACCCCGCTTGCCATCATTGGATAGAGTCACATAGCCATCGATGATAATGGTTTCGCAAAAGGAGAGGTCAAAAAGTGTAAGCACTTCGACGATACAGGGTAATTCTCTCTTGTAAAATTCGCCGGGTTGGTAGTCGTCAGCTATGGGTAAATCAAGAACCTGTATATTTGATGGCTGGTCGTCTTGCCAGTCCTCAAAGGCAATGCTCACGGTTTTGGCAAGGTTTTCTCTATAGTGGACGTCGATGGCTAGAATCATTTTTTCTAATTAACACCTAAAAATGAAAAAGGTACTACTTTTCTTGTTTATCCTCTCTTTCGCTACTTATGCTATTGCTCAATCGACGTATAAAACACCCGGTGTTTATATCGAGGAGATTTCAACGCTCCCAGCTTCCGTCGCTGAGGTAGAAACAGCAATTCCGGCATTTATCGGTTTTACCGAAAAAGGAGCCGCAAATCAGCCGATATTAATTGAAAGTACTACAGATTATAAAAAACATTTTGGCGGGGCATTCAAGGCTTCGTTCGATGTACAGCTGCAAACCTCTGCAGGCTATAAAGACGTTGACCATATTACGCGTACTTCAGAAGATCATTTTTACCTGCATTATGCCATCCAGCATTTTTTCCTGAACGGTGGCAAGAAGTGTTATATCATTCCGGCAGGCAATTATGAAGATCGGAATACAGCAACCGGATTGTCTCGGTTTTCGATGGCGCTTAGTGCAATTGAAGAAATAGACGAAGTGACCATCCTTGTTTTTCCGGACGCATTATTCCTTTCCCATTCAGAATACTACGAAGTGGTCGATGAAGCCTTGACCCAATGCAGTGATCTTGGCGATCGATTTACATTGGTTGATATTCACACAAGTGACCTTACAAATACATCAGCAATTAAAACCGAATTGAAAACAGGTCAGAATTTCAGAAATGCCAATCTGGATCTTCAGAATCTCATGTATGGAGCCGCTTATACGCCGCATTTAGTAACCCGATATCAATACCGATATGACGTTTACGATGTAGCGATCAACCTGGCTGGTATGACCGGGGTGACTATGGGTGACCAGTCATTCCGCCAAAACAACCCGGTACTTTTTGAAAAGATAGAATTGATGATTGGCCGCATGAATATTACCCTTCCGCCAAGCGCAGCGATGGCCGGCATTTATTCGAAAGTAGATGGCTTTAACGGCGTTTGGAAGGCGCCAGCCAATATTTCTATTAAAGGGGTAAATGCATTATCAGCAGAGGTCACTGCTTCTGCTTCAAACAACCTTAATGTTGATACGAACTCGGGCAAATCGATCAATGCGATCAGGCGTTTCATCGGAAGAGGCATGCTGGTTTGGGGCTCTCGCACCCTTGCGGGGAATGACAACGAATGGCGTTATATTCCAACCAGACGAACCTTCAATATGGTTGAGGAATCCATCAAAAAATCAACATTCTATGCTGTTTTCGAGCAGAATGATGCCAATACATGGTCAGAGGTAAGAGGGGTAATCAACAACTACCTGACTGATCTTTGGCGTAAAGGCGCCTTGGCAGGCGTTAAGCCGGAAGAGGCGTTTTATGTGAAGGTCGGACTCGGTGAAACGATGACAGCGCAAGATGTTCTTGAAAAAAGAATGATTATCGAAATCGGGATGGCCATGCACAGACCAGCCGAGTTTGTAACATTGCGGATCACACACCTAATGGAAAATTAGTTTTTCTTTATCTGGGACTGTAAAACAGTCTGTTTGGGCAAGGGCATTTTCCTTAAAGCTCTCGGAATAAAGGATGCACATTTTTTCACGCAAAGACGCAAAACTCCAAAAAGGACGTGAAGTTTCATTTTGTTGGATTATGAGGCTATTTCATAAGTGGACAAAAACCATTATCTTGGGGGTACAAATCTGTTCTGCCCACCTTTTTATAATTTCTTAATTATTGGTAAACCCCTATTTCATGAAAAAGCTATTTTTCTTAGCTGCACTTTTGTGTGCAGGATTTTTTTGTTTTGGGCAGGAAGAAGAAGAGGCTTCAAGTCCAAAAGCTATTCAATTTATTACTGATGCCAGCGGATCCATGTGGCAAAAGGTAGATGGTGAGTATAAGATCGTCATCGCCAAAGAAGTGTTAGGCAACCTCGTTTCCGAAATGCCCGACAACCAGTCCATGGGGCTTGTCGCTTATGGCCATCGCAAAAAAGGTGATTGCAACGATATTGAAGAGTTGCTACCAGTAACCAACACCGATAAGGCGGCATTTCTAAAGCACCTTAAGAGCCTTAATCCAATTGGGAAAACGCCTTTGGCCCGGTCCGCAAAACTTGTTATCGAAAAACTAAAATCTTCTGGGCAGGCGGCGACGGTTATCCTTATTACAGACGGTATTGAAACCTGTGATGGTGACCTTTGTCAAATCGTTAAAGACGCCAAAGCCGCAGGTGTGGATTTCGTTTTACACGTCATTGGTTTTGACTTAAAAGACGCGGATAGGACCGTACTTGAATGCGCAGCTGAAGAAGGTGGTGGCAAGTATGTAGACGCTGACGACAAACTGGAACTCAACGACGCCCTCGAAGAAACCAGCACGGCCGAAGTTATTGATGAACCAGAATCGGTTGAGCCAGAAGTCGAACACCCGGGTCGTTTAACAGCTAAGGTTATTCGCAACGGGGAGCTTATTGACGCTATGGTAAACATATATATTGCCGGAACCGACAACGCCACCGATTTTAGCAAACGGAGCTATACCTCCATTGAAACCAACCCCATTAAATTCGAGTTACCCCTTGGCACATTTGATGTCGAAGCCACTCCTGAAGGGAAGCGGGCACTCGATCCGATCAAGTATTCTAATGTTGAAGTAACGACCGATGATCAGGAATTGGTTTTCGATTTTTCTTCTGGCAAAGTGGAAGTTCTGGTAACCAAGTTTGGGGAACTTCAGGATGCCTCCGTAAAAATTATCAGCAAGGCAACTGGAGAGGTTAAAGATGCTGGCAGGACCTATACCAGCAGCTCTTCCAACCCTTTGATCAAGGAACTGCCGGCAGGCGAATATGCGGTTGAATTATTGGCACTAGGTATGAAAGGGGAGTCTGCGAAAGTCACATTGGGCAATATTGTTATTTCGGCTGGGGAAACAACCAAGACAAGCCATGATTTTGCGCCTGGAAAAATATCTATCAAAGTAACCAATAATGGAGAACTGCATGACACTTCTGTCTCAATTGATGAACAAGAAAGCGGAAAGCGGACCGCAGGCGGCAGAACTTATACGAGCGCATCCTCTAACCCAATGATAAAGGAAATTACCCCTGGCACCTATGATGTTACCCTGTCTGCGCTTGTTCTCAAAGGCGAAGGCACCAAGCTTGTCATTGAAGATGTTGTTGTGAAAGGTGGAGAAACAACTACCCTTGAACATGATTTCAAATCATGCGAATTAACAACAGGAGCTACTTCCGGAGGCGAGTTGGTAGATGCTATCATCAATATTACTTCCAAAACAACTGGTAAAAAAGTAACTGGAAAACGTGCCTACGGCAAGGAAATTACGTTTATGCTGACCCCCGACACGTACGAGGTAACAGTCAATCCGTTTAAACTGGACGGTAATCCTAAAAAGACATTTACGGTTACCCTTGAAGCAGGCGACCAGAAAAGACAGGTTGAAGCCTGGTAATCCTATAAAACCAGAACTGCGATGGCTATGAATATTAATATATAAATACCATACTCGATCCTGGTACGGAAGACCCGGCCCCGATTTGCCTTGATAACCTTTGGTGAATCTGGGCTGGGTTTTCTGTTTATTGAGGTTGATTTTTTACCCTCAACATAGGATTTTAGTCCCAATTTTGACCTTTTGTATAATTGCCTTAAAGCTTTGTTGTTGTTTAGACTTATTTGTCCGTGAAGTGCATGAACTGCCATAGTTTCTTTTCTTAGAATATGCTTAGGTTCTAAGGGAAAGTCCATTTTTTTCTTTTTATCTGGACGAAAAGTCGACGAAACCTGGCTTTTAGTTTTTTTTACCGCAAAGTAACATGAAGCCATTTCACAGAGAGTCGCAGAGATTTTTCTTTGTGAATCTTTGCAAAATCCCTTTGCGGATTTTTGTGGTGAAAAGGGTTTCTTTTTTGTTCACGCAAAGGGCGCTAAGAAGGCGCAAAGTTCGCGAAGATTATTTTATGGTTATTGGACATTGCCTTTTTCGTCAAGTTCGAGGAAAGGGTTGTAGGCGATTTCCCATAGATTATTGTCTGGGTCGGCAATGTAGCCACTGTAGCCGCCCCAGAACACTTTTTGGGGTGGCTTTATAATCTTTACGTTTTTGCTTTCAAACATAGCGAACAGTTTATCAACTTCCTTTTCGGAATGGGTGTTATGGGCTAGTGTAAAGGCTTTAAACCCACTTCCTTCGGATTTAATACCTACATCTTCGGCGAGCGCTTCTCGGTTATACAAAGAAAGTAGTATGCCATTCAGCTGGAGGAAGGTGATATTGTCGTTGCTGTGATCACTCTTGGCCCAGCCAAAGACTTTTGTGTAAAAATCTTCTGAGGCCTTGACGTCTTTTACCCCTAGTGTAATGATGGTGAGTCTTTGCTGCATAGTCTTTATTATGGATTATCTGTTTCAGCTCCATTTCCAATTGGGGTCGTCGATGTATTCAATATCAAGTTTTTGAGAAAGCACTTTTAAAGTTTTTCTGAAAGATTGAAAATTGTCAACACGTTGCTTGGGAACGATGTGGGTATGTCCTGTCAAAAACTTGATATAGAGGTGGTCTGCTGTTTCATAAGCTTCGGCAATTTCAGTAATCTTTGTTTTCGATTCTGAAGCATGGTCTTTTGCATAAAGATAATCGTCTTCGAGCCCCAGAGTAACTTCCCTGTCGAACCGATTGTGATAATTTTCAACAATGTACTTTTCGTAATATGCCTTATATCGCTTCCTCGAATACCCCGGATAAAAAATAAACCAGGCAATGGCAATGGAAAGATAGATACCAACGATTGTCAGATCACCTTTCGAAACAAAAAAAAGAGATAATAAAATAAAAATAGTCGGCAGGATAAACAGGTTTCTTTTTCTCACCTTTCTCAAATGCTCTGATTGGGTGGCATTGAATAACTGGAAGGTCAGAAAATCCTTCTTTTTCAAAACATATTTGACCTCCATTAACCCTCCTTTTTTATCATCCCCATTGTGAACCAGCCCAACACTAACACCACAATCACTAAAACACCCCATATCCAAATTTTACTGGCCATTAACGGACTAACTTCTTTTTCTGTGGTGCCGACAAATTGCGCTTCTCCAAGGCTAAGCGTGGTCAATTCTTCAGGAATTTTATCCTGAAATTTTACGATATCGTAATTAGGAATTGAGGCATTTTTATTCCCGTATTGTAACGAATAATTACCATTTTTTGTAAATCTTGCTATTAAGTTATAATTAAATCCTTTTATTTCAATCTCCTCAATATCAAGCGGTTCATTATCATGGTTTCGAATTGTAACTTTTATTTTTTGTGTTGTTTCTGAATTAAATGTAAACTCAGGATCTTCTATTGAATTCAGAATGCCAGCGTGAACAAATTTATATTGAGGCAACCATCCATTCGGGGTTTCAACACTGTCCGTTAACACCTCAACGGTGAATGGCCGATAAAAATCAAATTCACTACTAACCGTAGTTTTTATATATGAAACCGGGACTGCTTTATCAAAAACTAAATTAATTTCTGTTTGCTTTTTGGTATTGTCTGTTTGCTTCGTCACCTCGAAATCTGAATATGTTTCATATCCTGGTTCAACAGTCTTCAAATTATTCAGGGAGGCCCCTTTAAAATCAACTTCCGTTACCGGAAAAGTAATCCGGAAATAAGGATAATTGGTTTGCTCAAAATGAAGGGCTGTAAAGTTATATTTCGTTTGATCTGTTTCGATATTAAGAATGCGATAATCTTCCTCTATCGTAAACCATTTTTTCTGATCCTGGCTACCTTCGAATGTGATATTCCAATCAAAATTGGTATTGCCTAAAGCCAGTTTAACCTCATTTATTGGTGTCTGGTTATCGAGCGAAAAGGTGATGTATCTCTTCCCTTCGCGAGTCGAATTATTAATCGTGCTGAATGCAACTTGTTGACTTTCGATCTTACCCCTTTCTACTTTGAGAATGTAGGGCGCTTCAATTGTATCATTGCCGGGGGTTACCCCAATGATCCTGAGATCGCGTAGGTCTTTAGTGGCATGTCTGAAAAGATCGGCAGGTAATTCGATGCGGTGCCAGGCATCAGCAATTCCTGAAATTTCGCGAGCATAGTTTGGTCCGTTTTCGGCATACATTGAAAAGGCGATCAAAAGCATTCCGGCAACGGAAAAAATTCTATTTTTCATCATTTGCATTGTCATCAAATATTGAGGCAGTGTATTTATTGTAAAGAAATGAAATGACTAAAAGCAAGAGACCCAAAGAGACCATCACTATGGTTTTCGGAATGGTGTCCATGTTAGCCATATCGTAAAAGAAGAGCTTCAACAACGTTATGGTCAAAAGGACAATTGCGCCGATTCTGACATGCTTTTTGCGCTTCCATATACCAATGCCGATCAACATCAAGGCGTAAATCCCCCAAAGGATACTTAGTCCGAATGCATTTGTCTTTTCGACTCCACTCATATCCAGCCAATGAATTAGCTCGCTACTTGCCAGGGTCAGTAATGCGACATGCATGATGATGTCTTTCGCCACTGTTAACTGTTTCCAGTCTCCTCCTCTTTTTATCGCTACATGGTTAATAGCTATCAGAACAAGAGCGATTGAGATTGACGCATATCTAATCAGAATGTGGTATATCGTACGCGGATAATACTCGGCCAGACTGTTATTCAGATAACTTCTCCTTAGATCAACGATAGACTCAAGGCCAAAAAACAAGAAATAAGTCAAACTCAGAACACTTCCGAGCAT
Organism: Bacteroidota bacterium; assembly: GCA_039028895.1. Classification (GTDB taxonomy): domain Bacteria; phylum Bacteroidota; class Bacteroidia; order Chitinophagales; family Saprospiraceae; genus JAHDCJ01. The sequence continues at coordinate 77,900 of JBCCHF010000010.1, forward strand.
CAATAAAATACCCAAAGTCTTATGCCTGAAAAAACGGCTATTCAAAATCGTCAGGATCACAATAAAGATCATCGTATAGTTAATCACCCAAATTGTCTTAAAGTCAAGCATATTGGGATCATACTGTATGACAGGATAGCCGGAAGGGGTATCTGTTAATTCGATTTTAGTCGCGGCATATGCCTGAATCCATGCGTTTTCGATTTCAACCTCAAATGCGAAATATACCAGCGTTATCAAAATTCCCGGAATAGCGAAATACATTTCAGGTGATAATAACGGTTTGCGGGGCTCAAGGTCATCGACTTTCCTGAAATGGATGTAATTGATGAATGCAAACGCAGCGATCACTAAGACCGAAGACAGAAAATGTATATTCATGATGGGCGTAAACCCCGTTTCAGGATCATGAATTGAAAAGCTAACCAGCGAAGACTGATAGTCAACAGACCAATCCTGGAATATGCTCCCCACTGCCAATAACATGAGTGGATAAGAGATATATTCATAAACCGGAATATCTTTCGATCTGCCCAACCAGAACAATAAGGCAGCCTCAGCAGCCCAAACCAAGGTTACCCAATTACCGTCCAATTGAACAGGAATGGCAATCGTAAGGAATACCAAAACCAATACCGTCACAAAATAGAACAGGCGCCGATCAGCTAGTTTGGAGCGATATATCCCAGCCGCTACAACAAAGTGGATCAGAGCATTGGCAACCGTAAACAGACCAAGGAAATCTTCACCGCCATTCAAAGAGTCGAGCAGGAAGTATCCATAGCCGTAGAAGATAAATGAATTGACCAGTATAAAGATGATATCCCAGATGACAAATTTCTCCTTCTTTACCAACTTATAGGCCAGGGCTGTCATGTAAAAGATCATAAAGAAAACGGCAGCAAATGCCATAAATGAAATAAAGGTCTTGTTCCCGACTCCTGGGAATGACTCGGCCGCATAGAGTCCTGCATAAATCAGCCAGGTAATAACAAAAGCAGAATAGTAAATGACTTTCCAGTATTTACGGAAAGCCAAAACGAGAATCCCTGTATTGATAATCGCCATATAGGCAAACAGGAAGACGTAATCATCAGAATCTTCTCCAAGCAGAAAGGGTACAGTATAAGCCCCTATTAAACCTAATAAAGCAATGACCTGTCGATCGTAATTCAGGGCCGCCACCACTGCAGCAATGGTAAAAAAGACCATTAACGAGAAGGCACCTATCGCTGGAATGAGGTCATAAAAACTATAGGCAGCAAAGGTGATAAAATACATGATCGCCAAAGCACCACCCAATAGGACAGAACTGAAATTCGTGTACTTTTCCTTGAGCCTGATCGCAAATCCCAGTAGTCCCAGTCCCAGTCCATAACCAAGAACAATACGCATGATCGGGCTGATCATTTCATTGTCGATGGCGTACTTCACCCCAATACCCGCTCCAATGATGGTTATCAGGATACCGATTTTGTTGATCAGGTTTTCACCAACAAATTTCTCGAGGTCAGATTTGGTTTTCGGTTTTTTGGGTTTTGGTTCTTCAACTGGTTTTTCGGCTTTCGCTAAAACGGGTTGTTCGACATTGGTCGGTTGGTCTTTGACCTTTTCAACATCAGGTCCTTTCTGCTCGACAACAGGCTTTTCTTCGGATGTTTCTACACCTTTTTGGTTTTCAGCTTTTAGTTTGATCACCTCATGACGGAGTGCATGAATCTCCTTTTCATAGGTAATCTGTTTTTCTAACAGGAGCTCAAGTTGCTTCAGCAGGGCGTCCAGTTTTTTGGGGTTATCAGCCATTGGGTATTCGATTTTGGATTTAGAGTTTGTTCTGGTTTTATCCTTTGGTGCTGGATTGAGAACAAACTCTTACCGAAAATACAAATTAATTCTTACCCTCCTTTTTTACTCGTAAGCGAGTATAGTCAATCCAAAACTGCCTTCAGTGCCCGTATCTTTTTCATCATTTCTTCAAACTGGATAAAGTCGAGGGTTTGCTGCCCATCGGTAGCGGCTTTTTCCGGTTTTTCATGAATCTCCACGATCAGGCCATCTGCTCCTGCTGCTACGCCTGCCAGCGCCATCGGAACGACATGTTTTCTCAATCCTATTCCATGTGATGGATCAACAATGACTGGTAGGTGCGACTTTTCTTTTAGAATCGGAACGGCATTCAAATCGAAGGTATTTCGGTAGGCTGTTTCGAAGGTTCTGATACCGCGCTCACACAGGAGGATTTTCTCGTTGCCGTTTTTGAAAACGTATTCTGCTGAGTACAATAATTCATCAATGCTACCGCTGATGCCGCGCTTGATCATTACGGGTTTATCGACTTTGCCAAGTTCATCCAGGAGGTTAAAGTTTTGAGAATTTCGGGCGCCTACCTGGTAGATATCCACATAATCGAACATGTCTTCTATCTGGGAAGGCTGCATGACTTCGGTAATGATCTTGATGCCGTTGGCTCTGCAAATCCGGTGGAATGTTTTGAGCCCTTCTAAGCCGAGACCCCTAAAACTGTATGGGCTAGTTCTTGGCTTGTAGACGCCTCCACGCATGATCCGCACACCTTGCTGGACCAGTTTGGCTACGACTTTTTCAATCTGTTCTTCGCTTTCGATGCTGCATGGCCCTGCCATAACGGTAATGCCAATGCCGCCTATCGCGATATCGTCTCCGATGTCGACTTTGGTCCGGCCGACCTTCCACTTCTTACTGACTAATTTGTGGTTACCCGAAACGCGGTGGAGGTCTTTTACGCCTTCAAGGCCGCCTATTTTTCTAATGTCGAACTCTGATTTGGTAATGCAGATCAGGTAATCAGCTACCTGGGTTTTTACGGGGTGGGATTGGATTTTTAAGGATTCCAATTCAGAGAGGAGATGGTTTTTCTGGTTGTCGGTTATCGAGTTATTGAGTTGGATTATCATGATGTTTGATTTTAGATTTTTTCAACGCGGAGGCGCGAGGAGTCGCTTAAAAACACATAGTTTTTTCTTTGTGGTGAAATCGTTTTTCTTTTTCACGCAAAGGGCGCAATTATTTTTTTAAAGTGGTTCGCTTAATGATTTTATATAGTTGATGAATGATTTTGTGGCAGAGGCTATATCTGTTTTCCCTTGTAAGTGTTTGATGAAGGCGCTGCCTATTATACCGCCGTTGGTATGTTCGTAAACGAGGTTTAAGTCTTCTGGTTTTGAGATATTGAAGCCTACTAAAATTGGATGCTTTATCGGAAGGGATTTTAGTCCTTCTAAATATGCATTGGCTGAGCCAAGGCCAGTTGTTTTGCCGGTTGTGCTTGAACTGCTGACTGCATAAATGAAAGTACTGCTCAGGGCATCAATCTTCTTTATTCTTTCAATGGAGGTTTGTGGTGTAATCAGGAAGATCATGCTTAAACCATATTGCTCAAACAGGTTTTTATAGCCCAATTCATACAATTCGATTGGGAGATCGGGTAAGATGACCCCGCTGACGCCTACCTCCTGACAACGCTGGCAAAATCTTTCCAGTCCAAATTGTAAAACTGAATTAAAATAACCCATCATGATCTTTGGTATGGCTTTTTCAGCCTGTTCGAGTTGTGCAAAAATCAATTCGAGGGTAATCCCATTTTCAAGAGCGATGCCATTGCTTTTCTGGATAGTTGGTCCATCAGCAAGTGGGTCAGAGAAAGGGATACCGATTTCAACCATGTCTGCTCCGGCTTCGTGTAACGCCCTGATTATTGTCGGGAGGTCATTAAGCTTTGGATATCCCGCTGTACAATAAATATTCAGTAGATTTTGCTTTTTCCGACTTAGTTTTTCCGGTAAAGTCATATGATTCGAAATGCTTATCATGGTGATTCAATTAATTGGAGGTGGTCGATATAAGTCGCCATATCCTTATCGCCTCTTCCACTGAGGTTGACGACCACACGATCAGAAGGCGTGAAGTTCATTTTCTCAAGATAGGCGAAGGCGTGAGCTGATTCCAAAGCAGGAATAATACCTTCAAGCCGCGTCAACCTTACTGCCGCTTCTAATGCTTCCTGATCGGTGGCCCCCACGTAATTCACTCTTCCTGTATCATGCAAATGTGCATGTAAAGGACCGATTCCCGGGTAGTCGAGGCCAGCGGAAATGCTATGTGGTTCAACGACCTGACCATCAGTCGTTTGCATCAGGTAGCTCATACTGGCGTGTAGAACGCCTTTACTTCCAAGAGCAATTGTGGCTGCCGTTTTATTGGTATTGACACCATGACCTTGTGCCTCTACCCCAAACAAAGCAACATCATCTTCCAGGAAATGGTAGAATGCCCCAATGGCATTACTACCACCTCCGACACAAGCTATAACGTGGGTTGGCAAGCCAACGAGTTGTGATTTGATCTCTTTCGAAATGATGGCCTGTAGTCTTGCCACCAGGTCTGGATAGGGGTGTGGCCCTACAACAGAACCAATGATGTAGTGGGTATTGACGGGATCGTTTATCCAATCTCTGATTGCTTCGTTTGTGGCGTCTTTGAGGGTTTTGCTGCCACTATGTACCGCTCTGACTTCTGCACCCAGCATGCGCATTCTGGCAACGTTGGGTTGTTGTCGCTCGATGTCTTTAGCGCCCATGTATACTACACATTCGAGGCCTTTGAGGGCGCAGGCGGTTGCAGTTGCAACCCCATGTTGTCCGGCCCCGGTTTCTGCGATAATTCTTTTTTTACCTAATTTCTGTGCCATCAGTACCTGTCCCAATGTGTTATTGACTTTATGGGCGCCAGTATGGCAGAGGTCTTCGCGTTTGAGATAGATCGAAGCCTGGTATTTTTCGCTAAGCCTTTCGGCCAAATACAAAGGTGTTGGGCGACCAACATAGTCTTTTAGCAAAAGCTCTAACTCAGTTTGAAACTCTGGGTCTTCGAGCAGTTCGACATAGCCCATTTTTAGTTCTTCGATATTCGGATGAAGCATTTCAGGAATGAATGCCCCTCCGAATTCTCCGAAAAACCCGTTTGTGTCTGGATTGTATTTCATGATCTCTTTTATGCTTTATTGGCATTCATCAATGCCTTTACTTTTTCAATATCTTTCAGGCCGGGCTCCAGTTCTAACTTGCTGTTGGCGTCGATTCCGGTCAGTTGAGGAATGTCTATTGCTTTTATTGCAGAAAGGTCTGATGGTTTGAGTCCTCCGCTTAGCAGGAATGGTACATCATAGGTGTAGCCTTCAAGTACCGACCAGTCGAAATGACGGCCTGAACCGCCGTAATTTTTGGTTTTGGTATCAAAAAGGAAATAGTCTGTTATTTGTAAAAACGGCTCAACTTCTTTCAGATTAAACCCCGGGCCTCCATGAAAAACTTTGACCACTTTGATCCCTGCTTCTCTAATTGACTGACAATAGGACACCTCTTCTCCACCATGTAGTTGGACAAAATCGAGTTTGCAGGAACGAACCGTTTCGATTACATTTTCTATACTCGATTTGACAAATACGCCAACTTTCTGGATCTCTGGATCTAAATCGCGTGTTGCAAATTTGACTGTCGATGCATTCACATACCGGGGTGATTTTTCATAAAAAATGAAGCCCATCATGTCAGGTTTCAAGGTTCCAACTTGTTTAATATTTTCCGGATATTTCATGCCGCAAATCTTGATCTTCATGATAATAGCGTTTGAACATCTTTAATCAATTTTGCGCAAGCATCTTCCGGCTGAGCATGTTTCATGAAGTAACCACCAATCAGGAATCCATCGAACCCGTTTTGTTTCAGAATGACGATACTACCTGGCGTGGAAATGCCGGATTCACTAATTCGCACAAATTCTTTTGGGATGGATTCCTCTAACGCCAGACTGGTTTCGATGGAGGTTGTAAAGTCGTGGAGGTTGCGATTATTGACACCAACGATGTCTACAAACTCATTAACGTGTGTCTCGATTTCTTCCGCATTATGGACTTCGAGTAAAACTTCGAGTCCCAGTTTTTTGGCGAGTTTGGCGAGTGCTTCACACTGTTCAACAGGCAATGCAGCGGCTATTAACAAAATGCAATCTGCACCAATACTTTTTGCCTCTATCACCTGGTACTCGTCAACGATAAAATCCTTCCTGAGTATCGGGCAATAATTGAATTGGCGGGCTGTTTTGACATCATTATTACTGCCTTTAAAGAATTGTGTGTCAGACAAAACGGATAGTGCCGATGCGCCGGCCTGCATGTAGCCAATGCTTAATTGTTCGACATCGATGTATTCATTGATGATCCCTTCGCTAGGGGAGGCGCGTTTTATTTCGGCAATCACACCCAGCTTATCTTCTCGTTTGAGGTATTGGCTTAGCGATATTACTGGCGTTTCGAAGTAGATACTTTGTTCGAGTAGCTTGGTTGGCTTTAGCTGTCGGTTGTTTTCTACAGCTTTGGTTTTGTGTTTTATGATTTCGTCTAGTATGCTCATGGTTTTTTGACTTTTTTGTTTACACAGAGGCTCGGAGAGTCACTGAGGTACGCGGAGTTTTTTTATTCACGCAAAGGGCGCAGAGATTTTTATAAGTTGAGTAGGGTTTTTAGTACGTTTTTGGCTTTGCCGGATTCGAGTGATTCTTTGGCCATGGCGATGCAATCTTCTATTGACTTTTCGGGGTAGGCGCAGTTGATGGCCATTCCGCTGTTTACGCAGACTACGGCGTTTTGAGCTTCCGTCCCTTTCCCGTCAAGGATGTTTTTGAAAATGGTAACTGCTTCTTCTACATTCTGGCCGCCGTGGATCGATGCTTGTGTGAGTCGATGCTGGGATAGGTCTTCTGGTTTCATTAAGCGCTCTGCAACCGGGCTGAGTACCTTGACATCTGAAGTCAGACTAATCTCATCATAGCCGTCAAGCGAATGCACGATGCGATATTCGATATCCGTGTTTTGGTAGAGATACTGGTAGAAGCGCAATAGTTCCAGTGAAAACACGCCAACCAATTGGTTTTTCGGGAAAGCCGGATTGACCATCGGTCCCAGCATATTGAAAAAGGTCGCAATGCCCATGCTTCGCCTGACCGGAGCCACCGCTTTCATAGCCGGGTGAAATAAAGGGGCGTGCAAAAAGCAAATGCCTGCGTTGTCAATCTGGCGTTTGAGACGATCCTGGTTGTTGGTAAACTGGTAACCAAGAGTCTCCATAACATTAGATGATCCGCACGACGAACTGACCGCATAATTGCCGTGCTTGGCAACTTTCACACCAGCGCCTGCGGTGACAAATGATGCCAAGGTGCTAATGTTGAAGGTGTCTTTACCGTCACCGCCCGTACCACAAAGGTCGATTGGCTCAAACTCATCAAGTTCGATGCGGATGCAGAGTTCGCGCAAGGCATCGCGAAAACCTCCCAGTTCCTCCACAGTAATTCCACGCACGCGGAAAATGGTTAGAAAAGCTGCCACCTGGCAAGGCTCAAATTGATCTTCGGAGATAGCTACCAGTATGGATCTTGCCTGTTCTTTCGACAGGGTTTTATGTTCGAAAAGATATTCAAGTGTCTTTTTCATATTCAGCAGTTAAGGAAGTTTTCAATCATTGTTTTACCATGCGTGGTCATGATACTTTCAGGGTGAAATTGCAAGCCAAAAAGCTTGTGGGCTTTATGGGAAAAAGCCATGATGTCACCGACTTCATCTTCGGCTGTTACGTTTATTACATCCGGTAGATCCTGTTTATCTACTTTCCAGGAATGGTAACGGCCGGCCTCGAAAGTTTCGGGAAGGCCATTGAAAATGACATCTGTATCGGTCGTTATGATCTTGGTTTTGATGCCGTGATAAACTTTGGGCATATTGACCAAACGGCCACCGAAATGCTCTGCTATGGCCTGATGTCCGAGGCAAATGCCTAACATGGGTTTTGTCTTTACATACCGTCCGATAATCTCCGGCATATTTCCTGCTTCAGAAGGAATCCCAGGACCAGGCGAGAAGATGATCTTGTCAAATTTATCGACAGCCTCAATCTCAATTTTATCATTCCTATGCACTTCATGATCAATACCGATCTCTCTGAGAATATGGACCAGGTTGTACGTGAAGCTGTCGTAGTTATCTATCACCAGGACTTTCATATCGTTTCTGCATTTGTGATCGCTTTGCGAATCGCTGCGACTTTGTTATTGACTTCTTCCAGTTCGCCTTGCGGGGTGCTGGCCACTACAATTCCTGCACCAGCCTGGTAGGTTAATACATTGTTTTTGCTCAGTACAGAGCGTATGATGATGGCGTGATTTACCGAACCATCAAAACCAAAAAAACCGATCGCGCCGCCATAGAAATTGCGTTTGATCGGTTCTTGTTTGTTAATAATTTGCAAGGCACGGTATTTTGGTGCACCGGATAAGGTCCCTGCCGGGAATGTATCAGCATATACGTTCAATCCGGAATTGTTGGATGGTAGCCTACCGCTGACTTTACTCACCATATGAATCACATGAGAGAAATATTGGATCTCTGCGCACTCTTCGACGGTTACATTATTGGTGTTGCGGCTAAGGTCGTTGCGGGCTAGGTCGACCAACATGATGTGCTCTGCGTACTCTTTCGGATCGGCCTTCATCTCTTCGGCCAGTTGCTGGTCGAGCTTCGCGTCGCCGGTTCTTTTTACGGTGCCGGCGATCGGGTCAATAAATGCTTTGCCTTGTTCAACCGCCAACTGGATCTCTGGAGATGAGCCAAAAATGCGGAAGTTACCGTAATCGAAATAAAAGAGGTAAGGAGAAGGGTTAATGCTCCTAACGCTACGATAAACGTTAAAGTCATCACCCTTGTATTGCTGCTGAAACTCGCGTGATAATACGACCTGGAAAACATCCCCTCTTTGGCAGTGTGCAATGCCGACCGATACCATATTGCGATAAGCCTCGTCTGAAATAGCAGATGTTTCTTCGCCTACTGCTTCAAAACCAAATTGGGAAGTACGGGCCACTTTCAAAAGTGATAAAACCCTTAGTAATGCGGTATCTTCAGGATCGACAGGTTCGAAATCGTATTTATTGACATACAACTCGTTTTTAAAATGATCGATGGCAATCACATACCTGAACAACTGGTATTTCAAATCGGGATTAGCTTTGCTTTCGGTCGGCTTTTCCTCAAAACTGATGTCTTCGAAATACTGGACGGCCTCGAATGCGGTATAACCAAAAAGGCCACATGTGCTAAATGGCAAATCCGTTTCTGCCATTTGGAATAATTCGTAAAACTCACTGAACGCCTTCCAGACTTCACGTCCATTTTTGACCGCTTGCTGGATTCTAGTGCCATCAGGGAGTTCTACGCTGTAACGATTGCCTGTTGCCTCAAAATCTGCGATCGGGTCAAGGCAAATAAAGCTTAAGCTGTCTGCCCGACTATGATAATCGGAGCTTTCAAGCAGCAATGCATTCGGGAAATGATCCCTCAAATTGAGGAAAATACCAACTGGTGTGAGCGTGTCAGCCAATTGGCGAATGTAGGCGGTGTGTAATCTTGTTTTCTTCATTTTGGACAAAAAAAAAAGACCTGCGAGAAGCAGGTCTTAATACGTTAATAATACAATAGTGACTTCCCAGGGATCTACGTCTCTGTGGTCCACCACCAATTGTTATATGTACTAATCATTTTAATCATAATTGAGCAACAAGTATAAAGCAAATTTTAACTCGGCGCAAGTTTTCGACAAGAAATACGCAAAAAGTATCTAATTTTCGGCCAGATGAAAAAAGGAGAATCCACCTGTGAGCAAGAAACATTCCGGAAGTTATTCGAACTGCACGCTGAGCCTGTTCGGAACTTTGTGTATTACCGTTCTGGTGACAGTGGGTTTGCGGAGGATTGTGTGCAGGAAGCATTTATTCGACTTTGGAAAAAGTGTGCTTCAGTACCCGTTGAGAACGCTAAAGGGTTTTTGTTTACTGTGGCAAAAAATCTAATCCTCGACCTGGTGAAACACGAAAAGGTGAAGCTAAAATTCCAGGCCACGAAAACAAAAAACGCCACCGCCGAAGATCCTGAATTCCTTTTGCAGGAAAAAGAGTTCAAAGAAAAACTGGAGGCCTGCATTAATGCCTTACCGGAAAATCAACGAACCGTTTTTCTCATGAATCGCATTGATAAACTAAAATACCGTGAGATAGCCGAAATGCTGGGTATCAGCCAGAAAGCCGTAGAAAAAAGAATGCATAAAGCATTGAAATTTATTCGTGAACAAATTGGAAATATATGATGACGGTAGGGTAAAACTGCCAATTGTCGTTATAATGTAAAAATTACTTCAGCCACAAGAATTATGAAGGAGATGTTTAAAGATGAGACGTTCCTGGCCCGATGGCTCGAAGGCAAACTGACCCCCGAGGAACTTGCCGAATTTGAGGCTCACGAAGATTTTGAATTGTACAAAAAAATCGCTGAGTCTTCTGGGGAAATGAGTCTGCCTGCTTATGACAAGTCTAAAGCATGGGATACCCTTGATGTGCAAATGTCAAAAGCTGAATCGAAGCAGGAGGTCAAGATCAGACGTATTCCGGCGGTATGGACTTATATCGCGGCAGCGAGTTTGATTTTTGCTATAGCTTATTTCGGATTTTTCCGGCAAGGTAATATTCAAACTTACCAAACTGCGGCGGCTGAACAATTGGTGGTGCCTTTGCCTGATGGTTCAGAAGTAAAACTCAATGCTGGTTCGTCACTTTCTTTTAACAAAAAGCGTTTTTTGGAAGATCGGAAGCTTGATTTGCAGGGCGAAGCCTTTTTTGAGGTAACGAAAGGAGAATCGTTCCTTGTATCAACTCAAAATGGTACCATCAGCGTATTAGGGACCAGTTTCAATGTTTATTCAAGAAATGATAAAATCAATCTTACCTGCTTTACAGGAAGTGTCGGTTTAGACTTTGGAAATCCGGATCAAATGGAAGTGTTGCAGCCTGGCGACAAGATTGCTGCAGTCGGTGAAAATGTGATTAGCCGTACCAAAACTGCAGGCAATCCGGCCACTCCGTCTTGGATTAATGGTCAATCCTTATTTGAGCAAGCAGATATAATAGAGGTTGTTGAAGAATTGGAACGACAATTTAATGTCAAAATCAAATATCCATCAGAGTTACTTGACACACCAAAATATACCGGTGGATTCCCTCATAACGAACTTGAAACGGCTCTTAATGTCATTTTTTCTTCAATTAACTATCAGTACAAAATAAACGGTAAGGAAGTAGACGTTTTTAGATAATCAATATATTAGAGTTTGTTTGGAACTCTTAACACCGAAACGAAACCTACCTCCAATAATGCCAAGGTTTTTTTTAGCTTTTTTTATTTGGTTCTTTCCTGTAACGCTAATTGCCCAATTGGACCTGAGCTGCGAATTCAAGGAAACGCCACTTTCAGAAGTCCTTTCTCAATTGCAAGAAGATCATCTTCTCGTTTTCTCGTACACTGAAGGCACGATTTCTCCACAAAATATAACGGTAAGTTTCAGTAAAAAGACCCTCGAAGAAGCATTAGCACTGATCTTTGCCTCAACCGATCTCGCCTTTGAGATTATTGACGACACTTTTATCGTTATAAAACCAAAACCAATCGAACTTTTCCACCTTTGCGGGTGGATTGTTGGTCCGGATGGAGAGAACTTACCGCTTGCAAATATCCGCTCATTATTGACAGGTAATGGCATAACTGCCAACGAAATTGGCAAATTTGATTGGCATGACAAGATTTCCGGATCTGACCTTGTCGAGGTCAGTTATATCGGGTTTGAGCCGATGACCTTACCAGCCAGCTTTTTCTCTTCCTGCCCCACGCTGGCTTTGAAGCCATTGGCTTTTTCGTTTTCGGAAGTAGTTGTCAAGGAATATATAACAACTGGAATCGAGCAGTCCCCAGAATTAGATCATATCGTGCTCAGGCCCGAAAGAATGTCTGTAGTACCTGGTCTCACTGAAGCAGATGTACTCCAAATGGTGCAAATTCTTCCAGGTGTAGAAAGTCTTGACGAATCGGCTTCCGGGCTTTACATCCGGGGAGGTACTCCTGACCAGAACCTGATCCTTTGGGATGGTATCCCGGTTTATAACAGTGGTCACTTTTTCGGTATGATCTCGGCGTTTAATCCATACATTGTTGACAATATCAAGGTATTCAGAAGTGGATATGGCGCGGAGTATGGTGGTCGGGTTTCAAGCGTCATCGATATCAATAGCACCCAGGAAATTCCCGAAAGGGTAAAAATAGATGCGGGCATCAATTTCACTCATGCCGACCTCTCGATTGAGCTACCCCTTCTGAAAAAGAAGTCTGTATTATTGCTCTCTGGCCGTAGGGCATATACCGATATTATAGAAAGTCCGACTTATAAAAAATTGTCGCAGCGAGTCTTTCAAAAAGGCAAGATCAATGATGCCCAAAACGAAGCTGAAGAAGACGAGGATTTTAGTCTCGATTTTCAGTTTAGCGACCTTAATGCCAAATGGCTCGTTGAACCGGGCGATAAAGACCGAATACAGTTTAGCGCATTTCGGATTACAGATAATCTCAATTTCTTTTTTGAGAATGCTGATGACGAATTCCGTGTAAGCGACAACCTGAATCTAAACGATATTGGGTTGAGTGCTGAGTGGGAGCACCGCTGGCAAGACGACTTTCATTCGATTGCGAAAGTCGCTTATTCGAATATGGATAATGATTATCTTTTTGCCATCCAGGAACAAGACAGCTCGGGCCTTGAATTATCGTTTCGACAAACCAATGATGTCAGGGATCTTAACTTTCATCTTGATAACCGGTATGCATTTTCGGATGCTTCCAAGCTGGACTTTGGCTATCATGTATCTGCGTTAAAAGTTAAACGATTATTTGCTTCCGAAGACGACAACAGCAGTGAGCTCATTGACGAAAACACCATTCATTCAGCCTATCTGACGTTTAATCAACGTATCAAAAAGAAGCTTAGTATTAAACCAGGTCTGAGGCTGTCGTATGGCGTTTCAAACGAGCAATTCAATATCGAGCCACGGATTTTGATTCACTATTTCCCCAAAAAACATTGGCAGTTTAAAGCCTCAGCCGGTCTGTATCATCAGTTTCTCGGCCAGGTTATCGAGCTTAATGAGCTTGGCCTCAACCAGCAACTCTGGGTTTTGGCGGACAGCGAAGAGGAAATCCCTGTTTCCAGGAGTGAGCATTATTCTATCGGGCTGGTGTTCCATCCAACAGACTTTCAGTTTGAGATTGAAGGCTATTACAAGCGGCTATCCGGACTGACTTCTTTTTCACCGATTTTCATCAATAATTTCCAGGAAGATGACTATTCCGAAGGCACTGGCAATGCTTACGGGATTGATCTATTGCTCAAGAAAAAATGGCATAAATACCAGGCTTGGTTGTCCTATTCCTATAGCCGGGTTTTTTACAAATTTGATATTTATAGTAATAATAACCCTTTTCCTGCACCACATGATCGACCGCATTCTTTTACTACCATTCACCAGTTAAAACTCAAAAACTGGGACCTTTCTTTAAGCTGGAAATTCGCAAGCGGGAAAACATACACCGAAGCCAATGGATTCTTCGTTGATGAAAACGAAGATGCCCTACCGGACTACGATTATGAAAATACGAACGAGAGCAGATTGCCCGCCTATCATCGATTGGATGCTTCGGTACTGTATAAGATCATCCCGAAATCAGGGAAATTCCAGGCTAAAATCGGCATGTCTGTTTTGAATATTTATAATCGACAGAATATCCTTAGTCGAGAATATCTTGTTTTCTATGAAGATGAGATCCAGGATTTTCAAATTGAGTCATTGGATCGCCAGATGTTGAGATTTACCCCAAATGTGGTGGTTAGATTTTCGTATTAGCTAGGATTAAGAGTATTGATTGTGTTGGAAGGGTTATTAGTATTTCCAGTTATGTTTGGTGAGTTGTTTGGTGAGTTCTTTGCTGACCGTTTCCAGTGTGAATTCGCCTTCGAGAGATTTTTCCAGAATTACCATGCATTTTTCGGGGAGGTTGCCACTTTGTGTGAACTCCAGCTCTTTGATTTTGCAGGATTTGGTGAACCCGTTGTCATCTGGCTCTATACTGAACGGTTCTCCGGTGTGACCATAGAAATGGTATTGGAAAATGACATTATCGAGGACTTGTCTGATTTCTTCCGTGCCATAGCCTCGTTCGCTTGAACTGCTTTTATCGTGGGTGATCAAGAGGTCAAAGTCTTCATTCGATTTTATCAATTTATCAATCTCACGCTTTTCGTAGTCCTGGATAAATTTTTGATGTTTTCTACCTTTTCGATCCCCAATTCTTCCGATACCGACAAAGGTTAGGGTCTCGTCTCCGATTTTTAATTCTTGTTTAATTCCAGATTTGCAAACCAGCACTTTTTGGTAGATATCAATCGGGAACCTGGGGTGCAGGAAGTGTGCTATTTCAAGCTCATTTAAGAATTCGTGATCCTCATGGTTGCCGCGCACGCAAATCATTTGCAAGTCCAATTCGGTCAGGAATTCGTGAATGGCTTCATTTTCGGCAACAAAATCATCGTGAAATCCGAGTTCATCACGGTCATTTTGTGCATGCTTTATGGTGGCTTTATCCAACCTTTCCAGGTATGGGAACGCCCCAATGTCTCCACATTGCAATATAAGATCTACCTTTTTTTCTGTTTCTTTTTGATACAGATTAACCAGCTTAAAAGGCAGCAGTATTTTACCATGAATGTCTGCAAAGATGGCGATTCGCATTTTATCAAGTCATTTTCAAAAACCATGTATTGAGTCAATACTCTGATTCTTAACGAAAAGATGATGCAGATAATTCCTAATTAGGTTTCAAGCCAGGATAGAAAAAGCGAAATCTTTCTTTTTAGAGGCTTTTCGGATTTTTTCTTCTGGCAAAAGACCCCAGAGAGGTCGTACTATTTTAGCAAGGAGACCATCCTCGAAAATCGACCCCAGAGGGATCGCACATAAAGCGCAATAGACAATAATGCGACCTCTCTAAGGTCATCCCTAAAAACAGGAAACATGACCATCTGATCATTTAGAGGAAGGTGCAATTACGGCCAAAGGTGTTTGATCTAAGGTTTTTCTTTCAACCAGATAAAAAAAATCGTTTTCTGGGTAGGGTAAAGGTTGGGTTTCTCTTTCTATAGGAAACCAACGACAAAATCATTACCCTATGATCAATAGCAAATCATACCTGGGAGCAGCAATACTGTTATTAATTATCCCTCTCGCTTCGATGGGACTCAAGTATCACAAGTCTGCTAAATCCGTTAATGACCTTTTACCCAAAGACGTTTACCAGGTAACTTATGAATTTGATATGTCAAATCTGGGGCCTGATGCATTTACCAAGGCTTACCTGCCGGAAAGTAATGAGCGTCAGGCAATAGGACCGTTTTCACACGCCGGAGACACCCTTGACTTTAAAGCTTTGGACACTGAGGATGGGATAAGGGGTATTTGGAGAACCGCAAACGAGCAAGAGGTTGTGTTTCAACTAAGTTTTGAAATGGAAGGGAAAGCCATTCATTTTGACCTCCCCTCCGATCTTGGATTTGAGGCATCATTTGATGAAACCATTAATCCGTTTCTTCAAGCTTCTCCAAAAATCCAGGCTGGCGACCCTGTAATTGTAGACCTTGCGAATAGTCTGAAAACAGACAATATCAAACAGACGATAAAAGCCAATTTCGATTATGTCGACAAGATCACGGTTTCGAACACCGGGGTTTTGACTGATGCCCTTACTGCATTAAATCGTAACCGGGCTTCTTGTAATGGTAAAAGTCGCCTTTTTGTTGCCCTTTGCAGAGCGCAAGGTATTCCTGCGAGAGTAGTGGGTGGCATCATCATGGAAACTGGCCGCAAAAGGACATCCCACCTTTGGGCTGAAATCTATAGCCAGGGCCACTGGATCCCATTTGATGTTTTGAATCATCATTTTGCCATGTTGCCGGCTCACTATATGGAAATCTATAAAGGTGACAATTTCCTGATCACTCATACGCCTGATATCGGATACGACTATCAATTTGTCATTGACAAAAAATTCCAATCAGCTGCCAGTTCGTCTGCAAGTGTTTTCCAGCTTTGGCCGTTATTGGGTCAGGCTGGCGTTCCAATGGGTTTATTGAGTGGAATTCTCCTTTTGCCGGTTGCTGCATTACTTATTGCCATCCTTCGCAATGTAGTCGGCCTTAAGCCTATAGGCATTTTCCTTCCAGCGCTGATTGCACTTGCTTTGGTGAAAGTGAGCTTTATCTGGGGCATCCTGGCATTTGGTATTGTGATCTTGTCTGTCAGTTTGCTGCATTTTCATCTTGAGAATTGGGGGTTGTTGCACATCCCAAAAACCATGATCATGCTGACTTGTGTCATCGTAACCTTATTGCTTTTCAGCAAAGCGGGCCTTTATGTTGGTGAGGAGAATCTTTCCCTGGCTATGTTCCTGCCGATTGTCGTATTGTCGATTACTGCAGAGCGTTTTGCCAAAACTTTAGTTGAAGAAAATATACAAGAGGCGATGAAACTACTGGGCACCACTTTTTTTGTAGCGCTACTTTGTTACCCAATTTTCAGTTCGGAATTCCTACTTGGATTTATGATGACTTACCCTGAAACGTATTTCATTATCCTGTTTATCCTGCTATTACTTGGCCGATGGATCGGAATGCGGATTTTAGAATACAGAAGATTTTCCGAACTATCCCAACAACCTGCATTTTAAATTTCAATCTTCCCCAATTATGTTTCCATTCACACAGAAAAATATAATTCCCAAAGGTGTTTTAGGGATCAATGAACGTAACGTCAGTTATGTTTATAAGAAAAACCCAAGAACACATTTTCCACTTGCAGATGATAAGGTTTTATGCAAAACTGAATTGCACAGGGCCAATATTTCCTGCCCCCAAACTTACACCGTCATCAAAAGGATCGGCGATATTCCTGCTTGCTGGGAGGTAGCCAGTCAATTTCCCAAACTAGCGGTCAAGCCAGCTAATGGCTCGGGCGGTGGGGGTATAATAATTCTCAAAAAAACACAGGATAATAAATGGCTAAAGGGAGATAAACCAATTTCCCAAAAGCAAATATTCACACATATGGCGCGCATCCTGATGGGTATGTATGCCTTTGGTTCGACCGACCAGGTACTCATTGAAGCCTGCATCGAACCACATGATTTCTTTTCAGAAATATTCCCGGAAGGGGTCCCTGATTTCAGGGTAATCCTAGTAGACAACCAACCTGTGATGAGCATGCTCAGAATGCCGACAGAGCGATCTGAAGGAAAAGCCAATTTACACCAGGGGGGGCTTGGCATTGGCATTGACATGGCGAAGGGCAAGCTCACACAGGCCTATGACGGGAAACAGTTTTACGATGTTCATCCTGACAATCAATTCCAGATAAGTGGCAAGACGATCCCTTTTTGGGATGCCATTGTCGACCTGGCGATCCAGACGTCCAAAGCCTTCCCTCTTAACTACCTGGGCGTGGATATCGTACTGACTGCCGAAGGGCCTGTCGTTTTAGAAATCAACGTGCGTCCCGGACTGGGCATTCAACTGGCCAATAAACAAGGCCTCAAAAACGCTATTTCAAAACTCAATCAATAATCCAAATTATATGAAGTTTAGTAAGTCCCCGTTACCCTACCTGGTTTTAGCCCTGCTTTTCCTCGTAGGTTTACCGATTCTCAACCACAAGACCAACCAGACCCAAACGGTTACCGTCAAAGTGGAAAACCAAAACCTGTCACCTGATATACAGTACGTTAATGCTGCAGTCGTGAACAGGAAAAACGATCAAATCAAAACTGAAGTAAACCCCTAAACAACCCAATTAATGCGCATCCTGATTTTTCTTGTCCTGGTTATCCCAGGATATGTCCTAGGACAAAACTCTACCAAATTCGAAATAGAAACACGTTCCGGATATGAGTATAATATTTTCAGAGACTACCCTAACAATACAGGTAATGACGATCAGGAAGATCCTGGTATAAAGAGTGGTTTTTTTCAGTATTCCAAATTTCAGTTTGACTGGAAGAAAAAAGTTGAGCTGCATCAATTTGGAATTAAGGCAGGGGCAGAATTCGATTACTTTCCTACCGTGAATAATGCCAACCGATTCAAGCCTGCTATTAGCTTGAATTATACTGCCAAAACAGGGAAGTATACCTCCTTAATCGCGAAGTCAAAGTTCAGTATCTATCGAACCAGGAAAGGGGCAGCGGAAGAAGTGATAGGAGGTATACCTTCCCCATACCGAAAATTGGATTTGAGCCTTGGATACAAGTTCAGGCCGATCAAGTATAACAAAACACTGATCGAAGCGTCTTACATTAACAAGACCTATGATCCCTTCAACGAAAGACAATACAAATACAACTCATTGGAAATGAAAGTCCGGTCGACCCAGCGGTTCAAAAAGAAAGACAAGTCTTCAAGTTACCTGACAATGGAGTATGAATTTCAGAGAAGGCAATCCAAAAATAGTTTTACCGGTTACCCGGATGAAGCATTTTTCGATGAACCTGAGTTTGATGAATTTGAAGAAGAAGAGGGGGAAGAGGGAGAATTTGAAGAGGATGAAGAAGCGGTTTCAGAAGAAGATTTCTTCGATTCGGAAGACCTTTTCCGTGAAGGCCTCTGGTTATATCACAATCTAAAACTTGAATATACCTTTCGCACTTCTTCCACACTAAAGTGGAAAACCGGACTAGTACTTAGCCAGCGGACAGACAAGCAAGAAGAATTATATGGCTACCGCCAAATCAGACCTTTTGTGGAACTGGCCTTCAAAGACAAAAAGATAGAACTGAAATGGAAGACTTCCGCCGTTTTCCGCCAATACACCGACCTAACAGCTGATCAGAACGACAATATCTTACTAAGACAAACTTACTTACGTTCATCGATAAGAGCGGCCTACCAGGTTAAGGAGCCTTTTTTCCTGACCTTCAAGGCTGCTCTTGTCAACAGATCGCGGAATATGCCGAGCGGGCGCAACTCGCGTTTTCTTCCTTATACGAATGGGGAGGTTAGTGTGGGAGTGAGGGTGGTTTTTTAGTAGTAGGCAATCGGCTATTTGCCCGATTTTCTCTTCATTAGCTCTGCCTTAATCTCATCTATAAAAAATCTGGTACTCCCGTCATTTTGGACGAAGACTTGTAGTTTGTCAATGTCTTCTTCGAGTGGGATGGGGTAGTAGAAGTAGACTTCATTCCAGGTTTCTCCCGGGGTGAGGGCGTGGTGCATTCTGACGGCTTTCCAGAGGATCACTTCTTCGTCTTTGACTTTGGTAATGACCAGCCACGATCTTTCCGCACCCCAACCAGCTTTGAAACGGGTGGTGGCTTTTATCCATTGATCTTTGTTTTGTAATTCCGGGGTTAACGGAATATCGATCATCGGGCTGATTTTGTGCTCTGGTGTTGACACCCAGGCATTAGAACCATTAGGTCCTTTTCCAATGGCCAATTTATCGTATAAACTATCGACTGAGAAGTCGAGGATTTCGATGGGGGAGGTGTCGTATTTGCTTTCGTTTCTTATCGATTTTTTGACATCAAGGAATACCATGTCTTTTTGAGTAGGGACTAACTTGTCGACCACTGAATAGAAGTATAACTTATTCATCGATTCTGCCAAAATGATGCCTTGATTGTATTGCCAGAGTGACTTTAAATTGAGTAAAGTAAAAGGTAAAAGCAAGACCATAAGTGCGATCAATCGCAACTTATTTTTGACAAAAAATCCGAAGAACGCAGCTGCACCAAACAACAGAATAGGATAAGACTGAACTATAGCCCGACAGCTATAACTTCCTGCATACCACCAGATTGCCCAGCTCGATATCACGTAAAGGTTAATAAAGAAAAACGTAAATAATGAAATAGCCCCTTCTTTCGCTTTGTTAAATAAGAAGAACATACCAACGAATCCGAGAATAGCCATTGGGGTATAAACAAACATCCCTTTTCGGAATCCAAACAATACTTCGTAGAAATGAGGAGTCAACCAATCAAACCCCTGGTCTTCGTAACTGTAAAAAAGCCAGCTTCCAGTAACCAACTTCCAATAAATCAGCTGAAAAGAGACGAATAAAGCAGCTACAAGCGCTAATCCTAGTACATGACCAGGATGTTTTTTAATCAATTCAAGTTTTACTTTAAGTGACTTCGAATTATAAACGCCCCATAACAATGGAATCAGGCACATAATTGCCTCTGTGGGCCTGATTATCGTTGCCCACCCTATCAGCATTCCGATAAGGAGAGCATGCTTTAACTTTTGTTCTTCATGCCAGCGGACTGTAAAGTAGATCACAAAGCAGTAAAAGGTAAAAAGATACCCATGCGGCATCGCTCCGTCTATGGACACATACTGGAGATAATTCGTGCCTAATAGCAGCCAAAGCAAAGCTAAGGCGATCGCCCCATCACTGAAGTATCGCAACAAAACCTTTCTCAGATAGTGCAATCCAAGTGCCGAATAGACCAGGGCACTCATCCCAATCGCAAACTGGTACGGCGCAGAAAAGCCGTCTTGTTCGTGGCCGGTGATCCAAGCTCCCAGATCTCCAAGCAGAAAGAACGGGAAATAGCAAATTGCCATTCCCATTGGATATTTGATCACATAATTACCATTTTCGATCTGAAACGCCTGGTAGTATGACCCTGTATTACGATAGGTTTCAAGGATATCCGGCATAAAAGCGAACTGCAGCATATCCCCATTCAGGAATGCGGCTGGCAGATACATATAATAGCCGATGACATCCCAGCTGAGTACAGCCTGTGTGTCAAAAGTTGCCCATCTCGGATTAAGCAGCCTTATAACCACAAGTGCCAGTATGACGACGACCATCGTCCAGCGTGAATATTGAGGATTTTTTTCCAATACAGTTGACCTATCTTCCTTAAGTTTGCATCTAAATTTTGCGCTAATTTACGAACCAAAATTTTCTACGATAAGTAAAATGCTAAACTTACCGAAAATTGATGCTGATATTTCGCTTGCCCATACGCTTCCAGGCGATTTTTACCTCGACAAGAACGTTTTTGAATGGCAAAAGCAACACTTGTTTCCAAAATCATGGCAATATGTTGCACCAGCTACAGAATTAAAAGCTAACAACTCAACTTACCCGTTCGAACTATGTGGCGAACCGCTCGTGCTTACCAGGGATAAAAATGGTGAATTGCATTGCTTGTCTAATGTTTGTACACATAGAGGCAATTTGCTCGTTACCGAAAAAGGAGCAGCAAGAATGTTGTCTTGTAATTACCATGGTCGTTGCTTCAATCTTGACGGACAATTTCGCTCAATGCCTGGATTTGAAGGTGTCAAAAACTTCCCTTCTGAAAAGGATCATTTACATCCATGCCCGGTTATGGAGTGGGGCGGGATGATCTTTGCTGCAACAGCATTTAATGGCAGTTTTGAAGATCACTTTGCCCCAATGATGGATCGTTTGTCGTGGATGCCGTTGGAGGACATGGTTTTTTATCCTTCAAAGTCTCGCGCCTATACCTTTCCTGCCAACTGGATGTTGTATTGTGACAATTACCTTGAAGGCTTCCATATTCCTTTTGTCCATCCGGCGCTCAATGCAGCACTCGATAACGACCTATACGGCTATGAGCTTTTCCATTCGGGTAATTTGCAGTTGGGGATTGCGAAAGAGAATGAGCCGATATATGATATTCCTGCCTCAAGTCCTGATCATGGCAAATTGGTTTATGCTTATTACTATTGGATGTATCCTAACCTGATGTTCAATTTTTACCCGTGGGGATTGTCGCTGAATGTCGTCGAGCCATTGGGTATTGCGGAAACGAGAGTTCATTTTCTCACTTTCCTTTACCCCGAAAAAGAAGAGGAGTTTGCCGAGGCGCGCATTCACCAGACAGAAATGGAGGATGAGGCGGTTGTGCTTGGTGTTCAGAAAGGGATTAGCTCGAAATTTTATACTGATGGGCGTTATTCTGTGAGTATGGAGCAGGGGGTGCATCATTTTCACCGATTGCTGATTGGGGGGATGATTCAGGAATTTTAACGCGGAGGCGCGGAGATTTTTATTTGGTAGTGAGAGACGTTGTTAGATGGTTTTTTGAACGCAGGGACGTAGAGTTATTTTTATAAATTCCTTTGCGTTTGAATAAGTTATTTATCGTTTACCGGAAAAACTCCTTGCCGTTTTTATCTAATTTTCCTTTGCTGCCGTCTATTGTGAAATTTATGGTTTGGTCAGTTTTAATGCTGCTAAAATCGACTGTGTCGTATTTGACTGGAGTTACCGGGTTCCCCTTAAGATCGAAGAAGCCGTACTTGCCTTCTTTTTGTAAGCATATCCAACCGAAGAAAGTTTTTAAAACAACATCAAGCTTATCGTGTGTGAAAGGTTTGTATTCTGGTGGAATTAGGAGGTTGTCGTTGAGGTCAACGAAACCCATGTTGCCGTCAACTACGATTCCGGTCAGGCCTTCTTCTGTGAAGTAGTCAATTTCATCATAGAATTTTGTTCGCATTGATCCGGATAACTCGATGATCGCCCACTCGTTGTTTTTATGCACTTTGGCGTAGTGGCCTATAGGTCCTGCTATGGATTCAGGTTTTATCTTGTCATATTTCCCGAAAGGGATAATTTCTTTCAAACTTGTGTTTATAACGCCCCACTTACTGTTTTTCCTGACGAGGGCGGATTTATTTCTTTCCCACCATTGAATATAATCGAATTGGAATGGCAGGATTACTTCGTTTTGTGCATTTATCAGTCCCAACTTACCATTTTGCATGGCTTTAAAGTCGTTGAAGTATAATTCCAATTGTTCATATTCGGCCTGGATAACCGTTTCGCCATTTGTGTTGATCGCACCGTATTTACCATCCCATTTAGCAATAATATTCTCGGTATTACAACTCCCCCAAAAATTCGACAATTCCTCAAATTTTACAGGGGTTACCGGGTTCCCCTTGCCATCGAGGATAGCCCATAGCGAATCTTTCCTGGCATAAATAGGCCATGAGGCGATGCATGCTTCATCTGGCATGACAAAAAGGCGGAGGGATTCTGCCCACACGATTTTTTCGTCGTAGCCTACTTTTGACAAAAAAATATTGTCTGGGTCTTTTGATGTGGTTATACATCCTCCAAAAACTGGTATTAGGATAATTAACAGGATATATTTTTTCAGATTCATGGTCCGCATTTGTTGGTGCTTTTCGAATTAGACGCTGTCTGAACAAATTTTCTTTTCCATTGCAATGGCTTCTTCCTCAAGGCCCCCATTGGGGTAACCCAATACAAGGCACTCTTCAAGGTACGCTTTAAGGAATGCTTCGAAACTGCCGAATCTTTCATACTGCATGGTATGGGTAAGCTCATGCACCACCAACCGCCTGGAGTCCCATTGATCAGCCCTAATGTAGATACCATATCGATATGAAACCCCAGATGTTAGTGACGATAAGAAGCCTGCCATTCTACCGATTTTCACCAGTTGAGGATCGTCAATCATGGGCACATGGTCCACTTTTAACAATCTCACCCTGGCAATATCCTTGACACCAACCAGGTGAGCATCGATTTGTTGGTCTTCAGTCAGGGGGACACCTTCTTTTAAAATTCGGGCTTCCTGTTTTTCTGCCCAGGTGACCACTTTATTGAAATGTGTTTCGAATTGTTTCTTCAGGTCCATGCTTTTGCCGTGCGTTTCCGGAAATTTTGAAATGGCATTATAGGCTGAGTCAATCACTGCGGTCATTTTTTCAAAATCCAAGGTATCAATGGTGTCGGTAATTGAATGATAATTGGGATTTCTTATGAATGATGTGTCATTGATCATACAGGCATCAAATCCGAATTTCCAATAATTTCTTTGATCAGACAATCCAGCCAGGCTATCGACTCCAAAGTCTATTTTTTCAACACTGATTCTTGAATTTTTGCGCATTAAGTTATAAACGATCGTATTAAAGTCTCTACACTTCTGGATGCCTACAACCATTATAAAGTTGGCGGTATTTGGATAAATTTTTGCCAGGGCAGGATCCGGAAACGGCTGTGAATTCGGTTCGTCTGAGAAATAGCCGATCATTTCGTAGCAAATCATACCCATTACATCCACGTTGTCGTCATACAAGGATTTTGCATGAATGTAACTCCCCATCTGTGGTGTGGCAAAGAAAGGCGGTTCTTCAAGGCAGTAAAACACAAATTCTACACAATAATCCCCCTGCGGCTGGTTTTCTGAAAATAGTCTGGCCGTTTCGAGTAGGCCGGCAACAGCGCTTCCATTGTCATCTGCTCCTGGCTGGTTTCCGCAGACATCGTAGTGGGCGCCGACTACTAATCTTCTTTTTAGTCCTGGTTGATACTTGGCGATTATATTTTTGTATTGATTACCTGCTGCTGTCCAAATTTGCTCTGTACATTGGTAGCCGTATTTGGACAATTCTTTTTTGATATAGACGCAGGTTTTTTCGAGAGACTCGAGGTTTTCGTAGTTCCGGAAGGGCCTTAGCTCGGTTAAAAACTCGACGTCGCTGTATAGTCTTTGTTGTTGTGCTGTTTTCATTTTGAGTTGGTTACGTCAATCCCTTGTAAATCTTGAAAAGTCAAAGCCACTAAAGGTCCGCCAAATATTCAATCACCACTGTTTGATTTTGCCTGATGGCCGTTTCTATTGGTAATTCATTTCGATAATTACGCAATGCTATACTTGCACCATTTTCAATAAGCAGTTTAATCGTTTCCAGGTGACCTCCGAAACACGCGCTGTGAATAGGCGCATATTTTTGTGGGTCAGTCTGAACATTGACATCAGCGCCATTTTCAATTAAAAGACGGACAACTTCTGTATGACCAACCATGGAAGCTGCATGGAGTGGGGAAAAATTATTATTTCGGACCAAGCTTGGGTTTTCGGAAATTGGGGGTTGCAGGTAAAATCTTACAATGTCTAAATTTCCAGCATTCGCAGCCCAATGAATCGCTGCTAGTTCGTGAGGGTCATCATTACACTTAACTGCCTCAATTCCTTCATTGGCAGCAATTTCTTTCAGTTTCTGCAGGTTTCCTTCGTAAATCAACTGTCTGATCATATTCTTTTTTTAGGGTCAATGAAAATGATATGACAACAATCCAAACTTTAAAATTGGATGTTTTTAGAGTTTGAGAATGTTTCCTTTATAAAAGGAAAATCGATTTTTCTTAAGAAAAGTTCCTGCCTATTCCACAGTCAATGCTTGCTGTTCTGTGATAAAGTCAAAAGCCAATTTATCTAACCGTTCACCATTAACTGTGGCGTTCCAGGGACCGTGGCCAGCTCCTTCTATCGGGTAATATGCAAGTGGTACGCCTGTGGCTTCATAAATCTCTTTTAGTTCTTCCGCGTTACTAAATGGCACTGTTGGGTCTTCGGTCCCGTGAGCGATAAACAATGAAGGGTCATTGCTATCAAAGCGCTGATGTCCGTAGGCGCCTTGAAGTCCATCGAGGGCAACTTTTGACCCCCAGAAATCAACTATGGTCTGGATCTTATACGTTTGATCAAGATTGGTTGCTAAAATTGTTGGATCTATAGCACTTTCGATTTCGTCTCTAAAGTCTTCCTGATTTGAAATCCCTAGTGTAATGGCTGTTATCGCGCCAGCAGAGCCGCCGCCAACTGTAATGTAGTCGGTATTGATATTATAGGTGTTAGCATTGGCTATGACCCAGCGCAAGGCTGCTTTCGCATCTCTTTGGGCCGGGTAAATGGCCAGGAATTGATCGACTAATTCATCAGGCAGAATATCAGAATAGTCTAACCACTCTGACGGGATAGTTCCAAAATCATCTTTCACTCTATAGTCAATTGAGATAAACACCCAGCCTCTTGAGGTGTAGTAATTGGCCAGATCTATAATTTGAGATTGCCGCTTGGAGCCACCAAAAAAGCCTCCTCCATGGATAAACATAAATGCAGGTCTGTTCTCATTTGAATTACCTGGGGTATATACATCCAGTTTTAACGGGATAGCGATAGAGCTATTACTATTCCAGGTTTGATGACTTAACCCTTCTGCGTAGATAATGTCTTCTTCCACTACGACAGAATAGGTTGATTCAGATTGTACAACTGGGGTTTCTCTGGGTGATTCTGGTGTAATGCTTTCAATCTCACTGCAAGAATTTAAGGTTAAAACAAGGGCGAGGCATTTGATTAATGATTGCATTTTGGTTTTCCGATTAAGTTAAAGATGCCTATTGGACTATACCTTTTTGCATAAGTTTAATGGCATCGATTAAAAAGTAAATTTTATATTTTTTTGGTCAATCTACTTTTGCTCAGTTTCCTTTTTCAAAAGCTGGATAAACGCATCTGCCTGTCCCCAAATGATGTTATCTTCCGATAAATTAATCCTGGTAGCATGCGGTACACCAAAGTAGTAGTTGACGCTAAATAAATGGTCTCCAAAGGCACTAAATTCTTTGAGGATGTCGATGACAAGTTCAGCTTTGTGGCCTGCGTTGGCAAAAACAATGGCTGGTTTATCTTCAATTTTATTCTTGATCAATGCGCCGATTAAATAACTATATCGTTTATTGTTATATCCCCAACCATCGGTTCCGGATAATTGCTCGGGGGTAATGAAAAGTTCGTTACCAGGAGGAAGATTTACAACTTCCCGATTGGATATATCTTTAGCCTTTTTCTGGTAAAGATTTTCGAGTATTTGGCAAATGGCCTTAGATTCAATATATGAATGTCCGGTTTCAACTTTGGTTAGTTTGACATCACTTTCTACCTGAACGGAGGCCAGGTATGTTTCGCAAAGCAACTTGAACGTTTGGGCTTTTGTGTATTCATTGACGAAAAACATGTCTACAGTTTTTTCATGTAGCTGGTAGCCGCCCCAATATTCCTGAAGAGAACCAATTATGACGTACAGGAGGTCTATCTCTAAGGTTGGTAGGATTCTTAGTTTAAAGAATTCGTTTTGGGAAATGGCTCGGATATCGCCTTCGGCGTATTCTTTCTTATCTGACATTGTTTCTTTTTTGAACCATATGAGGCATTTAAGGACATATAAGGAAAGAGCTTATGGTGTGTTTTTTTTAACGCGGTGGCACAGAGATTTTTTATTTGTTAGAGGGAGAGGTTTTTAGATGTTTTTAATGCAGAGGTCTGTAATGTATTTCTCTGCGCCTTTGCGTGTAATGACTTCCTATCGTTTCCAAACCAATTCAGGAATTTCCTGATCGAGTTGAATGATGCCGGCGGATCTTAGGGAATAGATCACTGATTTCAGCATTTTGTCGCTGACCCATCCGTGGATAGCCCATTCGGTGCTGTGGTACCAGCGCTCTGTGTCTTTCATCTGCAGGTTATAACGCTCAGATACCGTTTTTATCGCGTTATCGTCTTGCATAAATTGATCATTGGAATCGTGTATTGTTCTGAGTAACCGGATAATGTTATCTGGTTGTGCCTCCAGTATTTTTTCCGTTGCGGCAATGACGAAACAAGGCCAAGGGCTTCTGAATACACCAATGCGTTTTAACTGCCCTGAATCAACATAAGGTTTGGTCGTGAATTTTTCCCAGTAGAACACATCTGTTTCGTGTTTACCTAATGACTCGAGTGCGCCTTCGAGATTCTTTATTACGACGAACTGATTTTTTTCGATCTGTTTTTCCTTGCTATTCGCATCAACGATGGCCATAAGATGAGACCCTGAACCAAAGCGACTTATAGCGTAATTGGCTTTAAAAATCTCCTCGTATTTGGAAATAGGATTATCCGTCGCGGTATGTACACCCCAGGCCAGGGGCGAAATGACATAATTGCTAATGATCCGACTTGGATTACCATTAATGATATCCTTGATGATGCCTTCTGTGAGTAATACACATACATCAATCTCGTCATCTCTGAGTGCCTTTGTCATTTGCCCGGTACCACCCTTGAAGGTTGTCCATTCGATCTGAACGCCTCGGCTTTGAAAGTCACCTCTTTCATTGGCAAGGTGGATTGGCAAATTAAAATGTTCGGGAACGCCTCCTATGCGGATGGTATCTTTTTTCATCCCGCAAAGGTAGGTAAAAGATTACTTGAGGTTAGACAATAGGGCATCTTTCTCTCTATGATTGGAAGCCTCAATAAGTCTCCTGGCTTCGACGATATTATCTTGTCGCAGGTAAGAGAGTCCTTGATACCAAAGGGCGTCATTTCTAAAAGTGCTGTTTTCTTTGTCAATGACCGTTTGAAGGAATGGAATGGCTTTTTCTACATCCCCTGTTGCTAAGAGACTCACGCCCATAAAGAACCCTAATGTATCATTAGCCGGATGGACTTTTTGCAAGGGCGTCCATTTGAGAATAGCCGCTTCGTAGTTTTCTGATTTATAATCGACCATACCACGATTAAACTCATAGGCTTCATTGATTCCCATTGTGGTTGGAAGGCCTGGATCAGGTTCGAAAAACTGGGTGAATAATTGTTCGTTGGGATCATTCTGAGAGAACATCCACCAACCGCCCAGAGCGATGAGCAAAGCAACTGATGCTGCCACCATATATCTTAAAACAGGCATTGTACGGATTCTGGCTTCGCTGGAAGTTGGTACCATTTCGGCGTGGAATTCATCCATTTTGCCTTTGAGCACGGCTGCTTCAGCACCTGCAAACAAGATTTTGAATTCTTCTACTTTTTCAGCAAGCAGGATGTCCGCTGCGATCTGATTCTCGAAATCAGCTTTCGCGACAGTATCCATCTCACCAAAAAGATATTTCTCGATGGTCTCGAATAATTCCTGTGTGATTTCTTCTTTCATTTGAAAACCTGCTTTCTTAGTCTTTGCATGCATCGGTATTTTTTATTGCGTACTGATGCGGGTTCCATTTTAAGTTCTTGGGCGATCTCGTTGAGTGATTGTTTGCCATAATAAAACTTGGTTAACAACACTTTACATTCATTTCCCAGCTGGTCAAATGCAGCCATCGTTTGTTGCATTTTTTCATTAGTTGCTTCCGCAGAAGGGTCCTGTTCTGCAGCGTCTGGGGTTAGCTGGTTATGTTCTTCAACCGAGATCACTTTTTTATAATGTGCTGACCGCAAATGGTCGGTCCACTTATTTTTTGCGATTGTGTACAAATATCCGCCGATTGCTTTGTCTGTAGTTGGTCGAAATTTGTCTTGCTTTACATTATTCCAAAAAGCGACAAATGCTTCCTGGTAAATATCTTTTGCTTGTTCGGTATCGCCATTATTCTTCAGGACGTAGACTTCTACTTTGCGGAAATTGTCTTGATAGATCCGCTTAAGTGTGTTTTCGTCATTCTTTTTGATGGCCAGTAAAATGCTGGCTTCATCGCTAAAGGTCATCCTGTTTGTGGCGTCTTTCTGCATCTTGGTGAATAGAAACAGAAAGATACATCTTTCCTCAGTATATACGCGGAATAATTTCCGTATTGGAGATCAAATTCGAGGAGGAACTCCGTTATCACCCCGTATAGTTGCCTCCCCGAAATTTGATCTAATCCTATTAGTTTTATGCCTCTTTTGGCTTCCTAACGATATTGGTCACTAACCAGCCAAGGCCGATCAGTAAAAGCAAGAGTCCTGCTCCAGTCATTGGGTTGAATCCGGCTTTTTCTCTTTTCATGTCGAATTCGAATACGGTTTTGCCGTATGCATCTTCATCCACCTTAATACCTTCAGCTTCTTCCGGGAATTCGATCATTGTTGTCTGCTGTATTTGTCCGCCAAACTCAAGTGGGCTGGCAACGTACATATATTTGTGTTCTGTCAATTCGGTAAGGTCAACATCTTTCTCATCAGTTTCGAGATACCAGTTGCCGCGCTTGTCGACTTTGCAAACGCCATAAGCTTTCATGGTTAATTCCCATGAACGATCCATATCGTTTTTGTCAAGATTGAAATCATCCAGGAAGTAACTTGGCATTGCTCTTTGCATTTCGCGCTTAAGTGCTGCCGGGTTGTTACCAAAGCTTTGTACCCAGTTTTGCCACATGGAGGCATTCATTGTCATGGAAACTTTAAGATCTGCATTGCCATATTTGTCAAGGACCATGTCAATCTTTTGTTTCATTGGTTGCTGAGCAAAGGTGCTTGTACCGATCAAAAACAGAATTGCGATTATAAAATATTTTGGAGCTTTCATTATCGTATGCTTTTATAAATTGAATTAATTGTACCTGAATGTTGACCGTAGGTCATGTCGTTGGCACCGGTTGCAACTATTCTTACACCTGAGCCGGTTCTTTTGGCTTTTCCTTTCCACCGAAAGGTGCCATAAGCAGAGTAGGTTTCACCTGTAATGGAGCTGCCGTTTCGCTGATAAGCTACTTCGCTACCCATATAATAAAGGGTTTCATACAAATAGGCGAGGGCTTCATCAATACTGCTCGCAGGAATGTCATAAATGATCGCATTGGCGGTCATGTCAGGTGACATTGCAGCTGCTGTCGCAATAGGCACTTCCGGGAACGGATATTTTGAATAGGTCCAGCTTGCTGGAATGGCGAATGATAAAGGGCCTGAAGTTCTCCTGGAATTCGGATTGGAGTCGACTACTCTGGTGTTATCATTACTGGCATTATCAGGTCTTGGTCGTGGGTTGTTATTTCTTGGTGTATTCTTCTTAGGGGCTTTTGCATTTTCAGAAACGGTAGGTTCAAACTTCTCACCGATCTCTTTTACTTTCTGACGCATAAACTCATCGTCTTTCAGCGCCATTGGCACAACACCTTGTTGGTTGAGTTCGTGCACATTTACCATGGTGTAACGCGGGTCACCCATCTGTGCCATTTTGAACCATTCCTGAAGCTGCTTCTCTCCAGATTCGAGCGCTTCCTGTACGGAACCAATGCCGCCAAGTCCTTCTCCACCGATTTTGGTGGCTTCGATTGCGTAGTAAGTGCCTTTCATCTCAAATCCAGGATAAGCATGACCAGGAACAAGGAAAATAATAGGATTAAGCCCTGCCGCAGACATCATGGATGCATAAAGTAAGCTAAGCTCAAGACAAAGACCGGTGTTACCGGTGATGACCTCACGTGGCAACCTGTTGTGCTGTGAGAATGAACTCACATCGTCCAATGACTGAGGGATGCCTTTCGTTCCGCTATATACCATATGTGACATGCGCGTGGCTTCATAGATGCCCATCAGGAATCTCGCAGCATCCTGCGGGTTTTGGGAAACGGAAGCCTGGTCGCCTTTCAGAACTTTTTCCTGTACTACTTGAGTGTAGTACTTGACGATAGGATCATTTGGGGTTACAAAGCATGCGAGTAAAGCATCATTATCGTAAACATCAGACCAACCTGCAATTTCGTCACCAGGAATTCCTGTGAACATATAGAGGTTACGATCTACGATTTTGAATGCAAAATCTTCTTCAACGATATCATCATCATCTGCGCCGTCCCATGTAACCTCGATTTCGGCTTTCTCCATGGATTCGGTCATCTTCTCAACGATGTCGTCTTTGAATTTAGGATAACAAACAACTGACGCTGTTTGCCCTTCAAACATTTCACCGATAACAGCGATCTCTGTCCATTCGATAAAACCCGGTACGCGATAGCTAACAGTCACATCTTCCAGTGTAGCTTTGGTCGGGTTGGTTAGTTTCGCTTTGAACAGGTAGTACTTACCGTCCAATGCTTCGGAATTGCTGTATACATTATGAGCAGCCGGCATAATAAAGCTGGCCTTCTCAATCTCGATATCAACGGTGCCATTACCTCCGCCACTTCCTATCAGGAAACTTAGTGCGGTGAGGATTGCACCGAGACCGATTAAAATTGAAGGCAATAAGAATCTTTTCATTTTGATAAGTTTTACGGGGTGTAAAAAATCATTTACCCCTTCATCGGAGAACTCACCAAAATGTCATCACTTATTTCATTTTAAATATTTTTTATTCCTGTGGTCGGGCCAGTTCCAGGATACCCAGGTGGTGCCTGCCCGCTTATTTTTAAAGGCTTTTTCTTTTGAAATTACTTTTACTAAAGCAGTAGGATCGTCAGTTTCCAGATCATCTATATACCTGTTAAGCAGGAACAGATTTTTATCAGAAACGTCGTATATCAGAAACTCTGTATCAATAGCTGATTTGGTCTCAGCAGTCAGGTTATACTTAGTGATCAAAACATCCCAATTTAGCAGACAGCTCATCACAAGTACAAGATATACTGACCAACCATTCATCTTCAACAGGTAAAAAAGGGATTTCTTCTCATTGACTTTGATCACCATAGTGGCCAGGCCAAAAAGTGTCATTATGAGAAAAACCCCAACTCCAATTCGCTTATAAGCCAGTCCGTAATGATCAACATATTGATAGTTACGTGCCGCTACAGAGCAAGCCAAAACCGCATTCTGAGCAATCCACATAAAAGACAACCGTTTGAGCCAGATATTTTCTTTGAAAAAATTCAGGTTTCCCCGAAAATAAAAAGATAAGATGCCCATCGAGAGTAGAATACTAAGAATTAATAGCCACGTTCCTTCATGGACGTATTGACTCAAAATAGCAGGACTGGCCTCCAGTGTATTGAACCATACATATCGGACATCAACAAGGTTGACCAGAAATAACAACACATTCAAAGACCCAATAAGGATGAGTGCTGACCGAAATTCGTTCTTTAATCCAATCATTGAGCCCGGGTTGCAAAACCAACTTTTGAAATTGGATTTTTTCTTTTCAATATCATCTGTTTGCATGGACTCCAAACTTTCGAAAAGACTAAACTTGGCTGGTAAAAGTGCCATCGCTGTCAGTATTGCACCAAGCAGGATAAACATCACATGCCCAATTGAAATACTGTTTTGCGAATCAAAAGAAAGGAAGTCGAAAAGCGCAAAAAAGTCCCTCGACAATGCTGCAAATTTGCTATTGGCAGAAATATAGATCTGAAAAAAAAGAAACAGTCCCAAAGCTGGGAAACCAATCAATTTAATAACCCGCCAAATTTTGGGTAACCCGTTAAATTCTGTTGTAGAAGTGTACATCTTTTCTGAAAACAACAATGGCAGTTCAATGCTTCTCAAGAAGTTAGATCCGATTGCAGAACCAATGAATCCAAGTTGGCCGCGATGGACAAAGCCAATAAAAGCCAACATGGAAAAGATGTGAACTGCAACACTCAGGATAGAATTATTCACAACGACCGTAGCAGCTGTTAACAAGGTGCCAACGAGGGTGATTTTCACCGGAAGGTGTTTTATTCTTTCCGGATACAAAACCATCATCACTCCAACCAGGAAACCGGAAAACAAGAAGACATTCAGTCCTGTCTTTTCCTTCCAAAAAAGGACATCAAACAATATAACAGAAGCGCCAAAAGCAATGGAAAAAATGTTTTTTGATTTCATAATCCAAGTTGATTTTTAATAGCCTTTAGGTTTTGAGGGACTAGTGATGCGAGGTCCTGTTTGTGAAGAGGTTCGCAATAAGTCCCTCGTTTCAAGTCAGCCATGAAAGTTGACCAGTGCTCGGGCAATAAGACAAGACCTATAGCAAATACGCCTAGTGTTGGCAAAGATCTAGAGCCATTCCCGTAAAGGAAAGCCTGCAAGCGGATCTCACCGAGTGATGTCATCGGGTAGCCAGCTAGCACATGTTTGACATCATGGGTCTCGTATTTGGGTATGAGTTGTAAGCCACACTTGTCAAGCCAGGAAGCAATCGTTCTTCCCAGGGTGCCCACCTCCATAGACCGCATTTTATCCAGTGAATGAGGCCAAGGTTTCGGTTTGTAGAAAAAACCAAGTATTGGTATCGACATTTGAATGAGCCAAGAGATCAAAGTCATGCGCAACCCTTTGGTTAATTGAAGCAAAGCAATGGCTATGACGGCAGCATCTGACCGTTGAGAAATCATAATTTTTAATTTTAGAGAAGAGTATGTTGGGAATTCATACTCTAAATGAGTACCTGGCCTTCCTCATAAAAGAGAAAAGCAATTCATCAATTCCTCGCCAATGGAGGTCCGGGAAGCTGAAAATTACCAGGGGGAGCCTTCCTCAGAAAAAAGGAAGTCTTTGCCTTCGGTAAATACGTGGATGATAGACATTGGCTCTTGTCCAAACTGGAGCATCAATGCCTGCAAAGTAAAAATCGTCGGTAACAACAAAAGGTAGTAAGTTGGACGAAATGCCCATGCGCCTTTCGATAAAAATTTAAAAATGCCAGACTGCCTGACCGGATGATACCAGCTATCGCCATGCATTTTGTCCATGTAATACCGATTGTGTAAAATTAGCTCTCTTACATTGTATAGCAATGCCGGTATCGGGGCATATAGGGCAAAGGCATAGTATGGGAAAACAACAGCTCCAAGTATCGTCATTCCGGAAATGAAATGAAAGAACATGGCGCCATATAACAAACAACCGATCAACATGCCCAGAGGCAGAATAGCATATAATAAAGGTGAAATCCTTCTTTTTGCCAGCCTGGAAACCCAGTAACTCACATAAGCAACACTAATAAAAGCGAGTAGAGTGGGCGTATGATCGATTGCAAAAGGATGGATATCATGCCTGAAATAATAAATGAACATGCTCCCCAATACAGGAGCAACACCCATAAACAGAAATTCTGGAAAATCGACTCTGATCCTGTGATTCAGGAGTTGTCTTTTCTTCCCAATAGGATAAAAGTCAGCAACATCAGACAGGTTCCTGGCCTGTCTCAACCCGGTGGCAAATCGGGCAAATCTCCATATGCATAATACAAAGGGTACAAGGATCAAAATCACCACAAAAACAACATTAATGCCTAACATAATAATAAAAAATTTTCAGAGAGCTTTGTGTCACAAAGTGGAAGCCAAAAAAAATTAGTCTCGTTTTCTCAGTATAGCTTCTAGAGCATCAAGGTGATCATTAAACGCTTGTCGCCCAGCTTCTGTTGCTGCATACGAGGTCTGCGGCTTTCTTCCGATAAAAGCTTTCCGTACCACAATATATTCAAGTTTTTCCAACGCTTTTAAATGACTGGCCAAATTCCCGTCAGTTACATCGTCAATTAATTCCTTAAAACGGTTAAATTCTACCCAGTCATTAACCATTAATATGGACATCACACCCAAGCGAATGCGATTTTCAAATGCTTTATTAAACTTTGAAATAATGCCCATTAACGTTCGTATTTATTAAACATCAAAGCTCCATAAACTATGTGGAGCACGCCGAAACCGATTGCCCAAAAAAGCAATCCGTAACCAATGTAAAAAGTAGCGATCAAGCCTAAAATTATTTCCGAGATGCCAAGATAACGTATTTCATCAAGGGTATACTTGCTCGCATTCAATAAAGTCAGTCCGTAAAAAATCAGTGTCGCAGGGGCAACCAACCCCACCAGGTGGTATTTGAAGATCAATATCAGACAAAAAATACCGCCAGTGGCCAACGGTATCAACAAGTTGATCGCCAATCGCCGGGCTGTCGGTGTCCAGATCTGATACCCTTTCTTCTTCGCCTTTCTCCAGGTAAAATAAAATCCACTTAGCAAAGCCAGCACAATAACTACCAGTGCATCAGCAATCAGGAACGATGTATAGTCCCTGCCGCCTCTCATTGCATTCGTCTCATAGACCTCGTGACTGGAAAATGCTTCCCATCCCATGTACTGGTAGGCGGCAAAGGCTCCAGCCAAGGCAATGATGCCCGCGCTAATGCCTGACAATCCGCTTAACGACAAAAACCTTGATGAGCGCTCCATCATAGTTCTAATCTCAGCTAAGTGCTCTAATTGTTCATTTTGCTCTTTCATGGGACCTTGTTTAAAGTACTTTGTGGTGCAAAGTAAATAAATATATCCCATTTTGTCAAGCCTTCTCGAAAGAAAGCCCGTTAAAAAATTTTAACACTCTGGTATGGTTACATATTTCCGGTCGACTGGAACAAAGGGTAAATGCTTTCTCGGGTTTTTGGTTTAACAACCTGACCGGTCCGCTCTAACGGACCGGTTTTTTATTTTTGGCGGGCTTTTAAGACATCTACGACTTCTGTAAGGCGGATATTTTTTTCTGCTAACAAAACGAGGAGGTGATATATCAGATCGGCGCACTCACCTTTGAATTTTTCGTTATCGTTGTCTTTCGCTTCGATGACGACCTCTACAGCTTCTTCGCCTACTTTTTGGGCGATTTTGTTGATGCCTTTTTCGAATAGTCTTGTGGTGTACGACCCTTCCCTAGGCGAGGCCTTGGTGTCTATGATCACATTTTCGAGATAAGAGAGAAAGGTTAATGCTGAATCGTTCACCTCGTCAAAACAGGTATCAGTTCCCGTATGACAAACGGGGCCTACTGGTTTTGCTTTAATCAAAACCGTATCCTGATCACAGTCTTCAATGATATGCACAACATCCAGGAAATTGCCTGAGGTTTCTCCTTTTGTCCATAGTCGGTTTTTAGTTCTGCTGAAAAAAGTAACCCGCTTCTCTGCTTTTGTCTTTTTCAGCGCTTCTTCATTCATATAACCGAGCATTAAAACCCTCAATGTTAGGACGTCCTGAACGATTGCCGGGACTAGCCCATTTCCTTTTTGAAAATCCATGATTTATTGTTTTATCTCCTTACCGGAATGCCGTTGTTGTGCAAATAGTTTTTTAGATCCTTAATCTCGATTTCTCCAAAATGGAATACTGAAGCGGCCAATGCAGCATCTGCTTTTCCTTCCTTGAAAACTGCTTTGAAATGTTTGAGTGCTCCAGCTCCGCCGGACGCGATAACCGGGATGTCAAGGTTATCCGAAAACCTGGCATTCAACTCAAGCGAGTAGCCGTTTTTTGTTCCATCACCTATCATCGAGGTTAGTAAAACTTCACCTGCTCCGCGATCTTCCGCTTCTTTTGCCCAGTCCAGAGCTTCTTTATTTGTGGGCGTGCGTCCTCCGTGCGTAACGACCATCCATCGATTATCGATCCAGCCTGCATCGAGTCCAAGTACGATACATTGATTACCGAATTCTCTCGATAACTCATTCAGTAATTCAGGCCTGTAAACCGCTGACGAATTAACAGACACTTTATCGGCTCCTGCGTTCAGCAATGCCGCTACGTCTTCTACACTCCTGATCCCTCCTCCTACTGTAAACGGGATATTGACTTCTTTGGCAACTTCCTGTACCAATGTAACCAGTGTTTTCCTTTTTTCAACCGTTGCGGTAATATCCAGAAAAACCAGTTCATCAGCACCTTCGGCGGCGTATCTTGCCCCTAATTCCACAGGGTCGCCTGCATCACGCAAGTCAACGAAGTTGACCCCTTTCACCGTTCTACCGTCTTTGATGTCGAGACATGGAATTATTCGTTTTGCTAACATGAGTTAAATCGTATTTATCAAATTATTAAACCAAAGCAGCCAGGTTTTCCAATGTTATTCGTCCTTCGTAGATTGCTTTGCCGATGATCACACCATCCACGTCTGCTGCTTCGAGCTCTTCCAGGTCTATTTCTCCTGAAACGCCTCCACTAGCTACTAACTGGATATCGGGAAATGCCGTTTTGATTTCCTTATACAGCTCAATCGCCGGTCCGGTCAAGGCACCATCCCTGGAGACATCAGTGCATATGACATACTTGATGCCCTTTCGGGAATAATCGGCCAGCATCTCTTGCCAACTGAGGTCGAAGGTGTCGAGCCATCCATGTATCGCTACTTTTCGGTCTTTAAGGTCCATACCCAGTATGATGCGGTCTGCCCCGAATCGGTCGAGCCACTCCACGAATACCTGTGGGTTTTTGACGGCGATACTACCTCCAGTTATCTGGCTGACGCCTGAATCGAATACTTTCTCAACTTCTTTGGTAGTTCTGAGACCGCCGCCAAAATCGACTTTCAAGCTGGTTGATTTACAAATATTTTCCAGTACTTTCCAGTTGATGACTTTACCGACTTTCGCACCATCGAGATCTACAACGTGCAGGTATTTGATACCGGCACTTTCAAACGCCTTGGCGACTTCAACAGGATTGTCATTATAGACTTTCTTTGTCGCGTAATCGCCGTGACTAAGTCTGACACACTTTCCTTCAATTATGTCTATAGCAGGAATTATTCGCATAGCTTACAACTCTAAAAAGTTCTTTAAAATCTGTTCACCAACATCCCCGCTTTTTTCGGGATGAAACTGGGTCGCAAAATAGTTTTCCGACTCCAGTATGGCACTGAAAGGCGTTCCGTAATTTGTCATTGCTTTTGTATGAGCGCCTAGTTCCACGAAATAGCTGTGCACGAAATAGACATAATCGTTTTCTTTCAATCCTTTTGTCAAAACACCGCTCATTTCCGTGAGTCCATTCCAACCCATATGTGGTACTTTGTATCTCACACCATCTACCAAAGCAGAAAAACGGACAACGTTTTCGTCAAAGATCCCAAGACATTCAGTATCGCGTTCTTCAGAATACTTGCACATCAGTTGCATACCCAGACAAATGCCAAGAATTGGTTGTTTAAGTTGTATTAAAACCTTGTCCAGTCCACGTTCACGTAAATATTTCATAGCCGTGCTGGCTTCCCCCACACCCGGAAAAATTACTTTATCTGCTGAAGCAAGGAGGGCAGGATTATCTGTAATTTTAGCGGTGTAGCCCAATCGGTCAAGCGCGTAAATCACTGACCGGATGTTCCCGGCATTATATTTTACAATGGCGATATTCATAATTACAATAGTCCTTTTGTTGTAGGTAATTCTCTCTTTTCGGGATCTCTCTTTATCGCCATCCCGATCGACTTTGCAAAACCTTTGAAAATCGCTTCAATCTTGTGATGCTCATTATCTCCCTCAATCTTGATGTTCAACGTTGATTTTGAGGTATCTGAAAATGATTTGAAAAAATGCATAAACATCTCCGTCGGCATATCACCCACCTTTTCTCTTTTAAATTCAGCGTCCCAAACCAACCATGGCCTGCCCGAAAAATCGATAGCTACCCGGGCAAGCGCTTCATCCATCGGCAGCAAAAATCCATATCGACCAATGCCTTTCTTGTCGCCAAGTGCCTCTAAATATGCTTGGCCCAAGGCCAGGGCCGTATCTTCGATCGTATGATGCTCATCGATATGCAAATCGCCTTTTACCCTTATCTCTATATCACTTCCTGAGTGTTTTGCCAACTGCTCAAGCATATGATCAAAAAAACCGAGGCCCGTTTCGATATTAGCCTTTCCTTTTCCGTCAAGGTTCAAGTAGATCGAAATATCTGTTTCATTCGTTTTTCGCTTAATGCTGCTTTTTCTTTCGGGAAACCGAAGAAAGGTCTCAATTTCTTTCCAGGAATCCGCCTTTAACTTAATCACTTCAGTCATTTTCTCCCGGTCGATCAAATGATCATCAGACTGGTCTTCTGAAATGCCGATCAAGATACCCCCGGCACCAATATTCAAAGCCAATTGCATATCTGTCAATCGGTCACCAATCACAAAGGAATTAGCCAGGTCGTAATCGCCTTCAAGATATTTACTCACCAGCCCGGTGTTGGGTTTACGGGTGGGGGCGTTTTCGTGGGCAAAGGTTCTATCGATCAAAACCTCTGAAAAGAAAATGCCCTCGCCTTCCAATACCCGTAACATCAAATTATGTGGTCCCCAGAAAGTGTCTTCCGGGAAACTGTCAGTCCCCAGCCCGTCCTGATTAGTGATCATCACCAGCTCGAACTCCTCGTCCCTGGCGATTCCCGAAAGGGCGTTTAATGCGCCAGGCAGAAAATCAAGCTTGTCATAACTGTCGACCTGGTAATCGGTTGGTGGTTCTTTAATGATCGTTCCGTCTCGATCTATCAACAATAGTTTTTTCATTTTCTCAATTTTGGGTCAGATACTGATAACTTGATTTCAAGTTGAAGGATAGCGATTCATACTCGTGATGAGCTGCTCATTTTCGTCGGGGTTTCCAACGGTAAACCTCAGGCATCCCTCACAGAGCACGACCCTTGACCGATCGCGAACAACAATGTTCTCCTTGATCAGGAATTCGTACAAACCCAATGGGTCATCCAATTTCACCAATAAGTAATTCGTATCTGAGGGGAATACTTTTTGAACAAAGGAGAATTGTCTGATCTGATCTTCCAATTTTGATTTTTCTCTCAAAATTTCTGTAACCATACGCTTTTTCAAATCGATTTGACCTAAGGCCTCCAAGCCCAGTTTTTGGGTAATCGAATTGATATTATAAGGGGGTTTAATCTTGTTTAGTATTTCAATGATCGATGCATTGGCGTAAGCCAAACCCAATCTTAATCCAGCTAATCCCCAAGCTTTTGACATGGTTTGCAAGACAACAAGATTTGGGTAATGATCAAGCCATCGCAGCATTGATGGCTTTTCAGAAAAATCAATATAAGCTTCATCGACTACCACAATCCCCGGAAAGTTGTTTAAAAGTGTTTGCATGCGTTCCTCGGCAAAGGCATTACCTGTTGGATTATTCGGAGAACACAAGAAAAGCAGTTTCGTTTTTGTATTGGCTTTCGCCAGAATGTTTTCGACATCAGGCTGGAAAGACGCGGTTAATTGCACCTCAATGGTTTCCACGTCAT
Organism: Bacteroidota bacterium; assembly: GCA_039028895.1. GTDB lineage: Bacteria > Bacteroidota > Bacteroidia > Chitinophagales > Saprospiraceae > JAHDCJ01. Next base: position 118,492 of record JBCCHF010000010.1, read on the forward strand.
TGATCGAAGCAGATACTTTGTACATTCCGTAAGTCGGTGGTAAAATGACCGCCTTGTCTTTTCCCGGATTACAAAATGCCCTGAAAAGGAGGTCTATCGCCTCATCACTGCCGTTTCCGATGAAAATATTTGCGGGAAGCACCTTATTCAATTTGGCGAACTTCTGTTTCAGGTTGCGCTGCCGTGGATCAGGATAACGATTATACGCCCCATCAACCGTTGAACCGATCGGATTTTCGTTAGCGTCCAAAAGAATCCCTCCTGTACCTTTGTATTCGTCTCTTGCACTGGAGTAGGGTTTCAGATTTCGGATGTTTTCCCTTATCAAATTGTCTATCCCTTTGAATCCACTCATTGTTCCTCTGCTTTTATCCATTTGAGTCGAATGCTGACCGCTTGTTTGTGTGCTTCAAGACCTTCGGCCTCAGCCATTACCTCTACTGTTTCTCCAATATTCTGTAACCCTTCGCGACTGAGTTTCTGGAAAGTGATCTTTTTGAAAAATGAATCCAAAGAGACCCCACTAAACGACCTTGCCCATCCGTTGGTAGGGAGGGTATGGTTTGTTCCGGAGGCGTAATCGCCTACTGACTCGGGCGTAAAGTGGCCAAGGAAAACGGAACCAGCATTGGTAATCTTTTCTGCTACTTCATCTGCGTTGCTGATACTGAGAATAAGATGCTCCGGGGCGTATTCATTAAGGAGCTCGATACATGCCTCTTCGTCGCTGAGCAAGAACACCCTGCTATTTTCGAGTGCTTTGATGGCAATTTCCTTTCGCGGTAATTTGACTAACTGCTCATCTATAGTAGTAACTACTCGTTCTATTACTGATGAACTTGTCGTCACCAGAATAACCTGACTGTCAGCACCATGTTCTGCCTGTGAGAGCAAATCTGCAGCAATAAAATGCGGATTGGCGGTTTCGTCTGCCAATACAGCGACTTCACTTGGCCCGGCTGGCATGTCAATAGCTGTGCCATCGCGGGTCACGAGCTGTTTGGCTGCTGTCACATATTGATTTCCCGGGCCGAATATCTTGAAAACGCGAGGGATCGATGGTGTCCCATATGCCATTGCAGCAATGGCCTGGGCACCCCCGACTTTAAACAATTTCGACACGCCCGAGAATGTTGCTGCATAAATGATGGCAGGATGAAGCTTTCCGTTTCCGGAAGGAGGACTGCATAAGACAATCTCCTTACAGCCTGCTTCCACTGCCGGGATAGCCAACATCAAAACGGTGGAGAAGAGTGGGGCAGTACCGCCTGGAATGTAAATGCCAACTTTGTCGATGGGGACTGACTTTCTCCAGCATTCGACACCCTTCATCGTTTCGACTTTGATTGGGTTTTCTCTTTGCGCCTGGTGGAACTTGCGGATATTCTCCGCGGCTTGCCTGATGGCTGCTTTAAGCCTTTCGTCGAGGGTGGATTCAGCTTCTTGTATCTCTTTTTCGCTTACCGCAAATGCTGATATCGTGACCTTGTCAAATTGACTGGTAAACTGCTTCAGGGCTGCGTCTCCATCTCTTTTTACGGCATCCAATATCGGAGATACTACGTTTTCCAGGTCTTTTTCAGACATCACTGGTCTTGTCAGCAAGGCTGACCAGTGAGCTTTTGTCGGATATTTAAATACCTTCATGTCTTTTGCCGCTTCTTTTAGAGAATCATTTTTTCGATGGGGATCACCAAAATACCTTCGGCGCCGATTTGCCTGAGTTCATCGATCACGCCCCAAAACTCTTTTTCTTTGACCACAGAATGCAGTGAACTCCAGCCTTCGATGCCAAGTGGCAAAACCGTGGGACTTTTCATGCCGGGGATTAACCTAGTAACGGAGTTGATGGAGGCATTGGGCACATTCATCAGCACATACTTGTATTGACCTGCCCGCTTTACCGATCGAATTCTGAAAGAAAGTTGGTCAAGCAGGGCTTGTTTTTCTGCCGAAAGACCTGGATTAGCAATCAGCACCGCCTCAGAATCCATCACCTTTGCTACTTCTTTAAGTCCGTTGCTTAAAAGGGTACTTCCCGAGCTGACGATATCACATATCGCGCCAGCAAGGCCAATACCCGGAGCAATTTCGACAGAACCACTTATTTCATGCACGTCAGCATTAATGGTATTTTCCGAAAGGTAATTTTTGAGAATATTCGGGTATGACGTGGCGATGCTCATGCCATCTAAATGATGAATATTACCAAAATCCATTTCTTTCGGAACGGCGATCGAGAGACGGCATTTCGAGAATCCAAGATGCTCTACCATTTCTACTTCCTGCTCGTTTTCGGCGATTTCATTTTCTCCAACAATTCCTACATCTGCGACGCCGTCTGAGACGTATTGCGGGATATCGTCATCGCGCAGGAAAAGAAGTTCTAGAGGAAAATTGTAGGACCGAGCCACAAGTCTGCTTTTATTTTTTGGCCAGCTGATACCACACGATTTGATAAGATCGAGACTGTCTTCGCTTAAGCGACCAGATTTTTGAACTGCAATTCTTAATAAATTATCCACAATGAAAAAGATTAATAGAATGAGAAAATCAGGAAACAGGACAGGTAGCCCTAAAGTTTCAGGAATTGAACACAAACAGCGATAAAAAGAGTAAAATCAGAGAGTCAGCGTGTCCAATCGGCTTAATGCACGTGATGATGCTGATGGTGATGTTGGGAATAATGTACAAAGGCCCGGCGCAGTAAATAAACAACTGCTAAAAGAAGAGTATATGTAAGGGTTGCCACCATGGCTTTGCGTGAAAATTAGAGGATTAAGCGTGACAAATATAAAGGTTTTTTTCCCTTTGCAAAATGTGGGAGAAAAAACTTGCAGTGTTCTGACATTCAAAAACAATCGTGAAATTCAAAAAGGCTCATTTCAACACTTTGAGTTCATTTTCAGAGTTTTATTATAGCTGTTATGGTTACGTTAAATTTTGATTTTTGTATTGGGAAAAGAGTCCAAAAAAAATTATTTTTGCGCTCAAAATTCAACCAAATCAAGGGTTAAATGGATATAAAGATTCAAAATATTACTAAAAAGTACGGCCCTCAAATTGCCGTAGACAATATTTCCTTTGAAGTGAAAACAGGTGAAATTCTTGGTTTTCTTGGCCCCAACGGAGCTGGCAAGACTACAACCATGAAAATGATTACCAGTTATATCGGTTCAGATGATGGCGATGTCTTTATTGGAGGGCAATCAGTCAGCGAAAACGCTGAAGATTTAAAAAAGCACATCGGTTATCTCCCAGAGCATAACCCGCTTTACCACGAAATGCCAGTTATCGATTACCTGGGCTACTGTGCTGCGCTCATGGGTGTATCGAAAAGTAGCATGCCAACCAGAATTCGCGAAATGGTTGGTGTTTGTGGTCTTAATAAGGAAAAACACAAAAAAATTGGCGAACTGTCAAAGGGTTACCGTCAAAGGGTAGGCCTGGCACAAGCGATGATCCACGATCCTGAGATCCTGATTCTCGATGAGCCGACTACCGGACTCGACCCCAACCAGATTGTAGAGATCAGGGAGTTAATCCGCCAGATCGGTCGCCGTAAAACAGTAATCCTGAGCACACATATCCTTCCGGAAGTTGAAGCGACCTGTGACCGTATTCTGATCATTAACAATGGTAAGATCGTTGCTGATGGTACTGCCAACACCCTTCGCAAGCAAGCGCAAGGTGCGGAAGTACTCCAGGTACAGATCGAAGATGGAGACATCAACACCATCCATGAAAATCTGAGCAAAGTATATACCGTTTCATCAGTCGATATTACTGATAATGAAGCTGGAACTTTTGTTATTGAAAGCGTAAAGGACATGTCATCAAAACGCGAAATCTTCAACCTTTGCGTGAAAAACAAATGGGTTATGACCCAATTAACCCCACTCGAAACCAAACTGGAAGATATCTTCCGTGACTTAACACTTAACTAATGCAAACCGTAGTAACTATTGCAAAACGCGAACTGGCTTCTTTCTTCGATTCGCTGACGGCCTACCTGCTATTGGTAGCATTCCTGGCTTTTAGCGGCTTATTGACCTGGATCTATGGATCTGATGTATTCATTCGTGGCCAGGCGGAGATGGATGCCTTTTTTGGCGTTGCTTTCTGGACATTATTCTTCTTTATACCCGCTTTGACCATGCGTATGATTGCGGAAGAAAAACGCTCAGGTACTATTGAGCTATTACTTACAAAGGCCGTATCGAATCGACAATTGGTACTCGGCAAGTTTATGGCTTGTCTTGGTCTAATCGGGATCGCGCTGTTATTCACTTTACCTTATTATATCACCATTTCGACCCTTGGCAACATTGATCATGGAGCTGTTTGGTGCGGTTATCTTGGCTTGTTGTTGATGAGTGGGGCGTATATCGGCATTGGCCTATTTGCCAGTAGTATTACCAATAACCAAATCGTAGCTTTTCTACTCGCACTGTTTATTGGTATTTTCTTCCACTTCATTTTTGGCATGTTGGCTTCCGGAGCATCGGGCTTTGTAGGATCATTATTGAATAACCTGAGCCTCTCTACTCACTTCGGGTCGATAACAAGAGGTGTGATCGACACTAAAGACCTGATCTACTTTTTATCACTTACCGGACTAGGATTATTCCTTGCCGAAGTAAATATCTCTAAACGTTAACATACGGAATTCAAAAATGAAACAATCGACAACCATACTTCTTGTCATCGGTATTATTCTGTTGGTTAATGTGCTTTCACAGCAATTTTTTGCCCGGCTGGATCTTACTGAAAACAAGCAATATACGCTTAGTAATGCCACCAAAGACATTCTAAGAAACCTGACTGAGCCCGTAACGATCAAGGCCTATTGGTCTGATGATCTGCCAACCGTTATGGAAAAGACTAAAACAGATTTCAGGGAAATGCTTTTTGAATATAATTCCATCTCAAAAGGCATGGTCAATTACGAGTTTATCAATCCGAAAGACCAGACACAGGAACAGGAAGCTTATCAAAGTGGCGTTATTCCTCAGCAGATTCAGGTGCGAAAAGACAATGAGCTAAAATTGCAAAACGTATTTGCCGGGGCAGTCATACAGATGGGCGAGCAAACCGACGCCATCCCGTTTATGGCACCAGGAACGCCGATTGAATATCCTCTGTCAACCAGTATCAAGAAGCTTTCAGTTATCGACAAACCATCCATTGGACTCATCCAGGGGCATGGCGAACCAGGCATGCAGGAATTGCAGCAGGTTGTTCAGACCTTGAGTATTTTATATAATGTAGAAAATGTTGACCTCAGCGGCGATATCGACATTCCGGTAAGGATCAAAACAGTTGCCCTTGTTAACCCACAAGACTCTATCCCACCTGCACATTTCGCTAAACTCGATCAATTCCTCGGAAGAGGTGGTAATATGTTCATTTCTATGAATCGCGTAAAAGGGGACTTGCAAACTGCGCAGGGCACAGAGTTTACGACAGGACTTGAAACCTGGCTACAGGGAAAAGGACTTGATATTGAGCCTTCTTTTGTTGTCGATGCGGCCAGTGGGTCTGTTACCGTTCAGCAGCAGCAAGGATTTTTCAGGGTTGCCAACCAGGTGCGTTTTCCTTACTTCCCGTTGGTGAGCAGTTTTCCTGACCACCCGGTAACTAAAGGACTTGAAGCGGTCATGTTTCCTTTTGCCAGCGTTCTGAGACATAACGGCAATGAAATTTCCACCTTCACGGCTTTAGCAACAACCTCTGATCAGGCGGGCACACAAACACCCCCGATTTATTTCGATATTAACAAGCAATGGACTCCTGGTGATTTCCCATTATCAAATCTCGACATCGGCGGTGTGCTTGAAGGCAATTTTGTTAATAACGTTCCCGCAAGAATCGTTGTATTCTCTTCTGGTCAGTTTCCACTTGCCGGTGGTCAGGGATCAGATAACCAGAATCTGATGATCAATAGTATCGACTGGCTTTCAGATGATACCGGCCTTATCGATCTAAGGACGAAGGGGGTTACCTCAAGACCGATCAAACAAATGGAAACAGCCAAGCAGAACACCCTTAAATGGCTTAACTTTTTACTACCGATCATTCTCGTAATTGGTCTCGGTATCTTCCGTTCATTCAGAAGAAATTCTATTCGTATTAAAAGGATGCAAGAAAATTATGGCTAAGAAATCCAATAACAAATATCTCATCATCTTATTCGTCGTATTGGCGGGCATTTTTGCGGTAACGCAGCTTTTTGATTCAGGTAAATCACAGCGCAGTTTCCGGTCTGAGTTAACGAGCTTTGACAGCTCAAAAGTTTCGGCACTTGTTGTTTATCCGGTTATTGAAAACGGGCAGAAATTAACGCTTGAGCGCAATGGCGATAAATGGCATGTGGTCAGAGATGATTTTCGCTCAGAAGCTGATCTTGCGGCTGTCAATGCGGCGATTCCACAATTGCTAAACATTCCTGTAAAACGTTTGGCGGCTACTACGAATGACCGTTGGGCCGAGTTTGAGGTAACAGATTCAGCAGGCACCAGGGTCAAGATCCTTGAAGGCTCCAAAACTGTTTCTGATATCGTTATCGGAAAATTTAGTGTGAATCAGCAGATGCGCACTTTCACCACATTTGCCAGGGTCACTGGCGAAGAAGAAGTATACGCTGTTGACGGATTCCTCGGCATGACCTTTAATCGCGACCTTAATTCTTGGCGCGACAAGACTTTTGTCAAATTCAATAAAGGTGATATCACCAAGATCACGGTTAACCAATCTGGTCAATCACTCGACTATCAGAAAATAGGGGCTGACTGGAATCTTGGTGGCGCTGTTATCGATTCAACAGCCATGGATGCCTATCTCTCAGGCCTTGCGTTACTGAATGGCGCTGATTTTGCCAATGGTTTTACCGAAACAACACCTATCTCAACAATCAATCTGGAAGGCAATAACATGCAACCAATCGCTGTAAAAGGATTTACAGGGTCAGATGGGAAATTCGTTTTCCAGTCCAACTTGAATCCAAAAGCTTATTTTTCAAGTGACAGTACCGGCATTTTCAACAACTTGATCAATGCATTGCCGTTTCCGGAAACTGATTAAAATCCAAGATCATGAAACAACTTCTCACCGTTTTTTTCCTTTTTGCACTAATCCTTTCACCAGATATTCTAAGTGCACAAACTTGGCAAACAGCCGTTACTGATGGCACTAAATTAGGTGTGCGCGACAAGTATGGAGAGTTAGAAAGTTATGAGGCGACCTTCGTAGTTTGGATCATGGATAAAGTCAAGTTTACCGCCAACCCGATCAACGTAGAAGGCGATGCATGGGGAGAAGTGTACTGGCCATTTGATTTTGAAGATGGCGCCGGTCAAAAACTGGAAACATTCCCCCCGGGTTACTTCAAAGTAGAGATTTCTGTCAAGGGAGAAATCGTCGCCAGAACAGATTTCAAGATGACACTCGAAGAATTTGAGAAAAGCGTCGAAGTGTATAAAGCCCAAAAGTTTAAAGGCGACCAATAGCTTGCCACAACGCTTCTAGTAAGCAATTACCCGCAACGAAAACATGAAGGCATAAAGCAGTAAAACGATTATCGCAACTGCAATAAAGGTAAAGCTTCCACCTGTGAAAGCGATTCCCAAAAGGGCGCCTGCCAGAACGCAGAACCCAGCAAAGGTCGTTTTGCCGTGTTGTGTTTCAATTTCAAAATAGGAAATGCCAATAAACAAGCTGATGATAGTCAGGAAAAGCAAACTCAGCATGACTTCGTGAGGACCTATGCCAAAACGAAGCATAAGGGCTATTACTAATATGGTCCCATTCAAAGCCAGGAAATAATTGGATTGGTGAATGTCGTTCTTACTCAAAAGAAGTTGATACCGCTGATGCAGGCGAATAACCGAATTATAAAGCACGCCTCCATACCAGGTCACTATCAGGTAAAGCACTGCAAAGCCACCCCAAATTAAAACACCTTTCCAGAAAAGGATCATCAGAATTACCCGGCCCACAGACCATTCAATCAAGTAGCGATTAAATGAGTTACCCACAAAAAAACGAAGTAACCAGTTCTTGTTTTTATAGACTTCCAACAACGTACTCCTCGAATACTCATCGGTCGGATCTTGCTTCAGAGCCGCAATAGCATTCTCCTCAGCTTCTTGTGGGTTTACATCAAGACGTAATCTTGCTCTCAGTGCAAGGTAAGTTTCATTGTTTGGCTCTAGCTGAAGTGCTTTATTTACTGCATTGAAAGCTGCCTTATCTTCTGCTCTTGCTGCATGGATATAAGCTTTAAGTGCAAATAACTCTGCCATGTTCGGATATAACGCAAAAGCGGTTTTTAGCACTTTCTCTGCTGCATTGGTTCTGTTATTATTCAAATGAAGTCGTGTAAGAGCGGCTAACAGGCTACCATTTTCAGGGTCTAATTCAAGCGCGGTTTCCAATGCCTTTAATGCTTTACCCGGTTGCCCCTTTTCCTCATAATACTGGGCCAGTAACCCATGTAATTCGGGGTAATCAGGATCTTTCTTTAAACCCAGGTCAATAGAACGTTTTGTCCGAGGAAGATCATCCAGTTGCAAGTAAGAAAAGGCTAAAAGGTAATAAGAATATCCCCCTGTTGTTTCAGAAAGATTTTTCAACAAAACAGAAACCGCACTATCATAGCGCCGCAAATTGATCAACTGCAATGCCTTTTCGATATGGTTAGGATCCATAATTTACTTAGTCTAATTACTAAAATGAAAAAACCTCTTCGTATAAGAATACAAAGAGGTTTTAAGTGTTTTAGTGGTGCGGGACGGAATTGAACCGCCGACACACGGATTTTCAGTCCGTTGCTCTACCAACTGAGCTACCGCACCCCAGCTGTAGGAAGCGGCACAAATTTATAGCGTTTTTTTCTTTATCCAAAAGAACAGCCACTTATTTTTTGCCTAATTCCTGATTTGTAAGGTCAATAACTACAGGATTTGGGAAAGAGTTCGAAAAGTTATTGGAAATTAGGAATTTAAAACGCTTAGGGCCTGAGCCAGGTAGAAAAACTCAGGGTTTCTCTTTGCCTCTTCGGGCCTCCGCGTTGAAGAAATAATCTTATCGCCTTCTTCTCCCTCCAATCCCTAACACACCAAGCAGTCCTCTGGTCAACTCCCTTGCCACAGTACGGCCTATCTGGCGTGTAGTAGTAGTGCCCAGCAACTCTTCAACAACTGACTTTTTCCTTTTTGAGCGGCTTGAGCGCGATTTTTTCTCTTTTTCGCGCATCTTCTTCATTTCTTCCTGGTGGGCATCGTCTTTGGCGTCTTTGATCTTTTCTGTCAGAATTTCATATGCTGACTCCGGGTCGATCTCCTTATTGTATTTTGGCGAAAGCACGGATGATGATAACGCCGCGTTAATCTCTGATGGGGTCAGAATGTCCATGCGCGATTGTGGTGCCCGCAACATGCAATGAACCAACGGCGTAGGGATACCTTTTTCGTTCAATACCGTAACCAGTGCCTCCCCAATACCCAATTGGGTCACCAGGTCTTCGGTGGTATAGTATTCAGTCATCGGGTAGTTTTCGGCAGCCATCTTAATGGCTTTTCTGTCTTTTGCCGTAAAGGCACGCAGCGAGTGCTGGATCTTTAAGCCTAATTGACTCAAAACTGCATTCGGAATATCTACCGGGTTTTGGGTACAAAAATAAATACCAACCCCTTTTGAACGAATCAGCTTTATGATCACCTCGATCTGGTCGAGCAAGGCATCACTCGCCTTGTCAAAAACGAGGTGAGCCTCGTCAATAAAAATAATCAGTCGCGGCGCATCTGCATCACCTTCTTCCGGGAAAGAACTATAAATCTCTGCCAACATCTGCAGCATGAAAGTTGAAAATAACTTGGGCCTGTCCTGGATATCAGTAAGTCTCAAAATCGACACAATGCCTCTTCCACTTCCTTGTTCAATCCGGCAAAGATCTTCCACATCGAAAGAGATTTCTCCGAAGAAGCGTTCTGCATCTTGTTGCTCGATCTCGATGATCTTACGAAGTATGGCGCCAACAGAGGATGTAGACAAACGCCCATAAATCTCCTGTATCTCGTGCTTACCTTCATAGGCGAGATAATTCATCGCCTTTTTGAAATCCTTTAGATCAACCAATGGAAGATCGTTATCATCACAATATTTGAATACGACGGCTACAACGCCAGATTGATTATCATTAAGGCCAAGGATTTTTGAAAATAACACAGGACCAAATTCGGTCAGCGTAGCTCTTAGTCTCGCTCCCGGTTCATCGGAAAGTGTCAGGAATTCGATCGGACTGGTGTCAGGCTTGAAAGGTAATCCAATCGCTTCATGGCGCTCATCGATCTTGGGGTGGCCCGCACTGGGTTCTGCAATACCAGAAAGGTCACCTTTAATGTCCATAAGCAGGACAGGGACGCTATTCTGAGAAAGATGTTCAGCAAGGATCTGAAGGGTTTTTGTTTTTCCGGAACCGGTCGAGCCGGAAATCAACCCGTGCCTGTTCATCATTTTAAGCGGGATCTTCACATGTGTACCAGTCACACATTCTCCATCCAACATGGCTCCACCAAGCGTGAGGGATTCACCTTTAAATGTATATCCGGCCTCCATTTCGGCCACAAATTTCTCTTTCCTTTCCATAGTATTGAATTCCAGTTTATTGACTCTTCCAAAATTAAGAAATGTTTTGAATAGGATCGATTTTTATGAGTGTATAAACTTTACGAATGTCTGTGTAACCCTTAGCGATACTTTGTGGTGAGCATAAAAGCGTTTTTAACCGCAGAGAAACACAAAGATTTTTACAAAGGGCTGCAAAGTGATATTCAGGGAATATTTTATTGAGGAATATAAAAAATGAAAAATTTTCAAACTGCTTATTTGGCGGTATCTTTAGGCCAAATTAGTATTTGAAATTATGAGAAAAATTTGCGCAGACATTGTTTATCCGGTCAGTCAACCTCCTATAAAAAATGGGATCGTGGTTATTGAGGATGATGGCACCATTGCTGAGGTCGTAAAACCTGAAAACTTCAAAGGTGAGAAATTCGAATACCATCCTGGCGTAATTATGCCGGGATTTATCAATACACATTGCCATTTGGAGCTTTCCCATATGGAAGGAAAAGTCGACACAGGTACCAGTCTCATTCCATTCATTACTGCGGTGGTTCAAAAGCGTAATTCTCCCCAGGAAGAGATTGACCAAGCTATTATTAATGCCGATCGCGAAATGTTTGAAGCTGGCATCGTAGCTGTTGGGGATATTTCAAACCAACCAGATACTTTTAAATGTAAGGCTGAAAGTCAGATCAGGTACTATACTTTTGTGGAAATGTTTGACTTTCTTCAAAATGAAGATGCCGAAAAAACGTTTGAACAATACGCCGCAGTCTATGATCAATGCCATCTAGGGCCTGGTGATCAAAAATCGATGGTACCACACGCTCCTTACAGTGTTTCAGAGGTGCTTTTTAAAAAACTGCGTCATGCAAATGCCCATAAGCCAGGAACCATAAGCATACACAACCAGGAAACACCACCGGAAAATAAACTCTTCCTGTCTAAAACTGGAGGGTTTGTTAGTTTTTACAAAGGGTTTGATATTTCACTTGATCAATTTGAAGCACCACACACAACTTCGATCCATTATGCACTGGCGAATATGGATCCTTCGCACCGAACGCTTTTTGTACACAATACCCTCACAACGCGCGAAGATGTAAAAGCGGCTCAATTGTGGAGCGACAACACCTTTTGGGCTTCTTGCCCAAATGCGAATCTGTATATCGAAAATCGACTGCCAGACTACCAGGTATTCATAGATACGGGAGCCAGGGTGACGCTTGGTACAGACAGCCTGACCTCCAATTGGCAACTCAGTATCCTGGAAGAGATGAAGACCATAGCCCGTTTTCAGTCCTATGTCTCATTCGAAACATTGGTCCGATGGGCCACGCTGAATGGTGCCCAGGCACTTGGTTTCGACCAGGAGTTAGGAAGTTTTGAGCCAGGAAAACGGCCAGGAATCAATTTAATTACCTTCGGTGAATCCGGTAGATTTGATCAAGAGGCAAGTGTCAGAAGACTGGCATAAAAATGAATACATATTAAAAATAATAACATTGTCTTAAATTAAAACCAGCTGTTTGAATTGAAATTTTACCAAATTTTTAATATGTTTACAATCGGACGACATTTATATGTTATTAAAAAACTCATGCTCCGATAATCTTTACCAGCCATTGTCGATCTGAGGCTAAACAGTAAACATTGGCACACGTAAACATAAGTTATTGATTGGGGCTTTGACGTGTAAAAAAGGCAAAACATTCTCACGTCAATTGCTCTTCCTTCGATAAACTTTGGAGTAATAAAAAAGGCTAAAGACTCTTCGTTTAGAAAGAGACACTCATTCTGACTCTCTTTCCACGACTAATCTCCAAGACCATTTTTATTCAATAAATGCGATCTGACCTTAATCCTATTGGCTTATGGCTTCTGCTATTTGACCAATCTCAATATTATTGAGGAAACATTTAATTGTCTTTGTCTTAACCAAGAAAAGGGGCAGTCCAAAAGCGGATTGACCCTTTTTCCTTTTTAGTGCTTGTTTGAATTTTATTCTTTTGGTTAAACGCCTTTAGAAGCCATATTGAATATGCTGATCAGCCGAATTTTGTTATGCTTCGGGCTTAATTTTAAAAACCAAGCAATAGCTAAATAGAGAAAATCTACAAGAATCAGAATAAAATTTTGCAATAAAGCAACAACCAAGAAGCCCCGAACAGATTCTAAGTCCAAAAATTCGTACCTTTGCAGTCCCGAATTGAAGGAATAAACGATTCCGTGAATTTGTAGAAATACAAAAGACATTTTATGCAACAACAGGTCCCTTATCAACCCAAAAACAAGATCAGGTTAGTCACCGCAGCATCTCTTTTTGACGGTCATGACGCAGCAATCAATATTATGCGGCGAATCATGCAACGCTCGGGTGCTGAGATCATTCACCTTGGTCACAACCGTTCGGTTCAGGAGATTGTCAATACTGCCATCCAGGAAGATGTACAGGGTATCGCTATTACCTCTTACCAGGGTGGGCACAATGAGTTCTTCAAATACATGTTCGACTTGTTGAAAGAAAATGGCGCGAGCAAGATCAAGATTTTTGGTGGTGGAGGTGGCACCATCCTTCCTTCTGAAATAGAAGACCTGCACAATTACGGTATAGCACGCATCTATTCGCCCGATGATGGGCGCGAACTGGGCCTGCAAGGCATGATCAACGATGTCCTTCAGCAATGTGATTTCACGACCGGCGCTTCTGTAAACGGCGAACTAACCGCCATTCTCAAAAATGATAAAGGAGCAATCGCTCGATTGATTTCAGCGGTGGAGAACTACCCGGAAGAAAGCCAGTCATGGCTTGGAGAAATCAGGGCAAAAGCCGCAAAACGGACAGTACCAGTACTCGGCATTACAGGAACAGGTGGCTCAGGAAAATCGTCAATGGTAGATGAGATCGTCCGCCGTTTCTTACTCGACTTTCAGGAGAAGACCATCGCTGTTGTGTCAGTCGACCCCTCAAAACGGAAAACTGGCGGCGCCCTGCTTGGCGACCGGATCAGGATGAACTCGATCAATAACGAACGGGTTTACATGCGCTCGCTTGCCACTCGCCAGTCAAACCTGGCGCTTTCCCGCTATGTGCAGGACACTGTCGACATCCTGAAAGCCGGTGGCTTTGATCTTATCATCCTCGAAACTTCCGGAATCGGTCAGTCAGATACTGAAATCGTTGATCATTCCGACGTTTCACTTTATATCATGACCCCGGAATACGGAGCAGCATCACAACTCGAGAAGATCGATATGCTCGACTTTGCGGACCTCATTGCCATCAACAAATTTGACAAAAGGGGAGCCCTGGACGCGCTTCGTGATGTTAAAAAACAATACCAGCGCAATCATAATCTTTGGGAAGCATCGCTGGATGATCTTCCTGTATTCGGAACCATCGCCTCTCAGTTTAACGACCCAGGCACCAATACGCTATACCGGAATATCATTGACGCCATTTCAGAAAGAACAGCGGCAACGTTTAATTCAGGATACAATCCAGGTGAAGGAGAGTCTGAAAAGATCTATATCATTCCGCCAAAGCGTACGCGCTACCTCTCAGAGATTTCAGAGAATAACCGTCAATACGACGAAGCCCTCAAAAAGCAAAGTGAAATTGCCCGCAAGTTATTTGGTCTCAAGCAATCCATTGACACACTCAATGAGGTTTCGGTAGACAATAAAAAAGAGCTTAAACAAGGCCTGCAAAAAACCTACGACGAAGTCGCGCTCAATTTTGATGGTAACAATATGCGGATCATCGAAAACTGGGAAGACAAAAAAGCCGCCTATAAGGCGGATACCTACACGTACCAAGTCAGGAACAGAGATATTAATGTCAAAACTTTCACAAAGTCACTGTCCCATACGCGCATTCCTCGAGTTGTTCTTCCCGGGTTTAAAGATTGGGGTGAAATTCTCCGTTGGGTTGGTCAGGAAAATGTTCCAGGCGAATTCCCTTACACAGCAGGCGTATTCCCGTTTAAACGGAAAGGTGAAGACCCTACCAGGATGTTCGCTGGTGAAGGTGGACCCGAAAGGACCAATCGTCGTTTCCATTACCTTTCAGCAGGGTTGCCGGCTAGTCGTTTATCAACGGCATTCGACTCGGTTACCCTGTACGGTGAAGATCCGGATTATCGGCCCGACATTTACGGCAAAGTAGGTAACTCCGGTGTATCGGTCTGTTGTCTTGATGATGCCAAGAAACTTTATTCGGGTTTTCGTTTAACAAAAAACACCACGTCAGTTTCTATGACGATCAATGGTCCTGCAGCTACAATTTGTGCCTTCTTTTTGAACACTGCCGTTGATCAGGAATGTGAGATCTACATTAAAGAGAATGGTTTAGAGCATCTTGTTCAAGAAAAACTCAAAGCAAAATTTGATAAAAAGGGCCTGCCCCGACCAACGTACATCGGTGACATTCCGGAAGGTAATGATGGTCTTGGCTTAATGCTCCTGGGCCTCACAGGAGATGAAATTCTACCTACAGACATTTATAATGAAATCAAAGCTAAAGCGCTTTCTGCTGTGCGTGGTACTGTACAGGCTGACATCCTTAAGGAGGACCAGGCACAAAACACTTGTATCTTTTCTACTGAGTTTTCACTTAAGGTGATGGGTGATGTCCAGCAGTATTTCATCGATCATAATGTTCGGAATTTTTATTCTGTTTCCATTTCCGGGTATCATATTGCTGAAGCTGGTGCTAACCCGATTTCGCAATTGGCATTTACTCTTGCCAACGGTTTCACTTTCGTGGAATACTACCTGTCGAGAGGCATGCACATTGATGCTTTTGCACCTAATCTCTCATTTTTCTTTTCCAATGGCATCGATCCTGAATACGCTGTTATCGGCCGTGTTGCCCGCCGCATTTGGGCGAAAGCCATGAAATTAAAATACGGCGCCAATGAAAGGTCTCAAAAGCTGAAGTACCATATTCAAACTTCTGGTCGCTCTTTACACGCTCAGGAAATTTCATTCAACGATATCCGCACAACCCTCCAGGCGCTTTATGCGATATACGATAATTGCAACTCGTTGCATACCAATGCCTACGATGAAGCGATTACAACTCCTACGGAAGAGTCAGTGCGCAGAGCTGTTGCTATTCAGATGATTATCAACCATGAACTGGGTCTTGCCAAGAATGAAAATCCGCTACAAGGATCCTTCATCATCGAAGAGTTAACTGACCTCGTTGAAGAAGCTGTTTTGGTGGAGTTCGACCGAATCACTGAACGTGGTGGTGTGCTTGGCGCAATGGAAACGATGTACCAGCGCGGCAAGATTCAGGAAGAAAGCTTGTATTACGAAACACTCAAGCATTCAGGCGAATTTCCGATCATCGGCGTCAATACCTTCTTGTCAAGCGAGGGTTCACCAACCGTACTTCCGCGCGAAGTGATCAGGGCTGCTAAAGAAGAAAAAGAGGCCCAGATCGAAACCCGCAATCAGCTGAAAAGCCGAAATCCGGAAAAGTCGGCTGAAATGCTCAAACATTTGCAACAAGTAGCTGTCAACAATGGCAATATCTTCGATGCGTTAATGGAAGTCACCAAGACCTGCTCCCTTGGACAAGTAACCAATGCCCTTTACGAAGTTGGTGGGCAATATCGACGTAACATGTAGTCAGACTTTGCTGGATTTTCACCGCAAAGCCGGCGTCTTTCGAAGAGGACCCTGAAGAAGATAATGCTGTATATCATTTATACCGCTTTGATTTTTCTTCAAGACGGGTCATCATCTTGGGCTTTAAGCGGTAGCGGACAAATATCTTGTCCCTGTATTTTGGGAACACACCCAGGAATCGGCCCTCAAGGTGATATTTACATTTCTTCTTTATGGAATGTCTGAAATCGTTAAGTTTTACTTTCCTTATTTCGATTGTATCTTTTTGTTCATTTACAACGGTAAAATAAGCATAGGACTTTCTCCCGGCAAGTTCGCAAGGCAACTCGCCAATCATCTGATGTTTTTTATCTGACTTTTGAACGAGTGGATAGTTGACCAGAGGACAGTCTGAAACCACGTTCATTTTAATAACTTTGTATTCCTCTGGGAAATTGAATTTTACCGGAATTGATTCAACTAAACAATCGCAATTTTTTGAGCCTGGACATATAACCGTCATCTCATAGTAATCCTTCCCATTGATCTCCAATTTTTCGAGAGATTCTTCCGGCCGGGACTCCCAGCCTCCACCTTCACTCCATGAATAAATATTTACGAAATCACAAACAAGGCATTGGGGTTTTAGGGCAGGATATCTAATTTTAACCGGATGATCAAAACAACCTTCGCAAGGCTCCTTTAATTCAATTTTTATCATTCCACAACTTGCCAGTCGTCGGTTGTTAACAGTAATGGTCGTGTAATTATTTTCAAGAGCTGCTTCTGCATCAAGAATCGGGGTGAAAACCAGGCAATCCTTAAGTTTTTCGTATTCCTCATTGTTCATGGTGATCTGAAGGAGGCCCTGAGAAATAGTGGTGTCTTTTTTCTGTGGAGGAGGCGGGTTCGGTTCGGATATTTCTGCGACTTTCGAATCGGTATAAGGTGGCTCATTAACTATGTCTTCCACAATGACCTTGGGGTGACTTGTTATTATGATGATTTCAACGCGGCGATTCAGGTATTTCCCTGTTTCGGTCTCATTATCTGAAACCGGATTCCGCTCGCCAAAAAAAGAAGTTGAAATGACACTTTCATCAATCCCGGCAAGCACCAGATATGACTTAACTGTATTTACTCTTTTCCTGGAAAGGTCAAGGTTGTAAGCATCAGCCCCGTCACTATCGGTATGTCCTAAAAGGGACAAGGTAATTATCTCAGCATCAAGACCAAGAACCTGCTCGTTAATTTTTGTTTTTTCACTTTCCAAAAGATTAAAGGTGTCATGTTCAAAATTAACCATGACTGAAACAGGTTCTTGCCCTGAAAGAGTACTCCCCAGCCAAAAACAAAGTGATGCAATCAGAAAAAAGCGAGTCATATTCTTGGATTTTTGTTCAAAACTTTCAACAATTCATCAAACCTCTCCCTCCACTCCGGGTGTGGGGTCCATTTGATGTTTTGGCCGTCGCCTAGTTTTCTAGGCACGATATGGTAATGGATGTGGAATACGTCTTGCTGAGCTTCGTGGCCATTGCTGTTTACGACCTGCAGGTGGTTAATGCCTAGTTTTTCATTGTAGAGCGTTGAAACCTTTTTAACCAGAGCTATGATCTCTTTCATCTCCTCTTCAGGCGTGTCGAAGATGTTGGTGTAGTGGTTTTTGGGGATGACGAGTGTGTGGTATTCGTTGACTGGGTTAATGTCAAGAAAAGCATAGGCTTTCTCTGTTTCCATCACTTTCCATGATGGTGCTTCGCCGCGGACGATTTTGCAGAAAATGCAATCTTTCATTTATAAGTTTAAGGTTTGTTTTTGGATGCAGAATTGGAAAATTTTATTTTACTAAAAATAGTTGTTTTTGGATTTCTGCGAAATTAGGAACACTTTTCGCAGTGTGACCAGAATTCGATTAAACCTCAAATGTCTGACCCGAACCAAAATATCGTTTTTGACCGCGCTTCTTTTGAACAGCTCTTTAAAACACATTTTGCCTATTTGTGCAATTTTGCAAAGCAATATGTCGAAGACATTGATACCGCACAAGACATCACCCAGAAAGTCTTCATTGTGCTTTGGGAGAAGCGGGCAGATATGGACCCCGGTAAGTCCATTAAGTCATACCTGTTTACTGCCGTTAAGAACAAGTGTCTGAACTACATCAGAGACCAGAAAAAATACCGTAGCAAGGTGTTGGATCTTGATTGTGGTGATTTCGATATAGCTGGAGAGGAAGAAGATTATTTTGCACAAGACGAACTCAGGAAAAGAATAGCAGAAGCTATGAACAACTTGCCGGAAAAGTGCCGCCTCGTCTTCGAAATGAGCAGATTTCAGGGCATGAAATATCGTGAAATAGCAGAAGAACTTGACATTGCACAAAAGACAGTAGAGGCGCACATGTCAAAAGCCATGAAGGCTTTACGCGAACAGTTGAAAGATTACATGTTGATGGTAATGATTATTTTAGAAATGTTGATTAGCGGATAAGGGTAGAAGCAGTTTGAAGGGTATTAAGAATAGTTTGACCACGCTGCGGTCAATAGCTGAAAGAAAACATGGGAGAAACAGAGGCAAGATTGTACGAAAAAAAGACATCAGAGGAATTGAAATAAAATGGTATTAACCAGATGAAAGGAAGATGTAATTTCCTCGGCCAAGAGCTATGAAGAAATCAGGAAAAGATTACCGAAGCACCTCACTGCGTGTACTAAAACAATGACCTCAGAGAGGTCAAACTATGTTAACCAAAAATCCCGACCCCAGCGGGGTCGCACCAAGTTAAATGAAAGCCAACGGCCACAACGAAAATATGCTCAACCTCGCTACAAAGTACCTTAGCGGGAATGCCCGTCCGGAAGAAATTCAGGAACTGGAGGCATGGGTATTGGCCGACCCAAAGCATAAACAGCAGTTTACAGACCTGAAAAAAGCATGGATGCTTAGCGGATTGATCCAGTCAGAAAATAGGGTCGACGTAGAAAAGCAGTGGGCTCAAACAGAGAAGCTCCTTTCCGGTAACGGTAAAAAAGAATCGACAAAAGTAGTTTCTATGGAGAGTCGATTTATGCGCTATGCAGCGGGCCTCGCCATTTTGTTGGTGGCCGCATTCCTACTGTGGCAATATCTGGGGAGCGACAAACCAATGATCGTTCAAACCACTGATTCGATACAACAGGTTAAACTGCCTGATGGTACTTTGGTTACGCTCAACCAGGCTTCGTCCATAAAATATGAAACCAACAATGAGCAAACCCAACGTCTCGTCACCATGATCGGCGATGCTTATTTTGATGTAGAACGAGATGAGACAAAACCCTTTATCATTTCAGCAGGTGAGGTGCAGGTGGAGGTTTTAGGTACAGCATTCTATATCGATTCGAGGATTGATGAACCAGAGGTGCAGGTCATTGTCGAGGAAGGCTCTGTAGGTGTGAAGGTTGGTGAACAGGAAGTTGTTTTAACCGCAAATGAAAAGGCCGTTTATCAGAAAGCTGGACAAACGCTGGTCGAGCAGCCAAACGGTGACACCAATTTCAAGTCTCTGCAAACAAATATTCTAGAATTTAAAAACACCAAAATTACGGAAGTGGTCTTTGTCCTTAATCGGCATTTCAACACAAATATTACCATCCAGGTCACTGATCTTTCAAATTGTGAGATCACGGCTACTTTCGACCATAAATCACTGGAGACCATCATCGCAGTTATTGAACAAACGCTGGGCATAACAGCCGAAAAGATTGACGGCAATTATGTCTTGTCCGGCGACAAATGTGAATAGACATGCGAAAACGTGGACCCCTAATTATCATTTTGCAATTCATTGCCCTGGTAAGTTTTGCCCAGGCTGAAACATCTTCAGGTGAAATAACAGTCAATGAAAATGACATAACGCTTGAAGCTGTGCTGGATATGATCAGTGAGCAGGCTGGTGTCAATTTTTCATACAACCCGCAATATATTGACCCGCAACAACGCCTTTCACTTTCTGTAAAAAAAGCATCACTTTCCAGGGTATTGTCCATTCTTGAGAAAAAGGTAAATGCTGAATTCAAAGTGATTGATGATTTCGTCATTATTAACCTTTCGGAAAATCCGGTTACGGATGGCACACCGCTTACTTTAAGTGGGTTTATTTCTGATGAATCAACAGGGGAGGTATTGATCGGAGCTACTGTAGGCGTTTCGGGAACTTCTCGTGGGGTATTCACCAATGCTTTCGGGTTTTATTCTATTCAATTAAAGCCAGGAAAGTACACCCTGAGTTATTCTTACATCGGGTATGAAAATAAGGAAGTGGCTGTCGACCTCTCCAAAAACGAGCAACAGGATATGACACTTGGGGCCTTACCCATCGATTTGCCCGATGTGACCATTGGAATCCCCTTGCGCAATCTCCTGGACAAAAAAGAACCTTCTGCGCCTGAAATGTCTCCGGAAGCACTACAAAGCATGCCCGAATTTGCTGGTGAGTCAGGATTGGTGAAAGGCTTGCAAAGTCTTCCAGGCGTCAGCATGCATAGTGATGGGTCCGCTTTTTTCTATGTGCGAGGCGGGGAGCGGGATCAGAATGTTGTGATCATCGATGATGCCCCGATCTATAATCCTTCTCACCTCTTCGGCTTTTATTCTTTGATCATTCCTGACTTTACGAAGAGCATTACGGTTTACAAGTCTGATATGCCAGCTGACCTTGGTGATCGGTTGTCCTCGATCGTAAGTATCAGAACCAAAGATGGCAACATCAATAAATTTGGATTCAGTGGAGCCATCAACCCGATCATGTATCGGTTTTCAGTGGATGCGCCATTCGTGAAGAAGCGAGGCTCCATTTTTGTCTCCTTCAGAAGATCCAATTATGAATGGTTATATAAGCGCAGTCAACCCGAAAGCAGGGTTTTCTTTTATGATTTAAATTTCAAATGGAATCACAAGATCAACGACAAGAACAGGATTTATTTCACGACTATCATAGCTGGCGATAATTTTGGCAGCAGGGGTGACAACGGGGCAGAATCAGGTATTAAATGGGGCAATTCCGCTGCGACCTTTCGCTGGAATCATATCTTCGGGCCGAAGCTATTTTCAAATACAACCATCTATACCGGGAATTATGCTTATCGCATTTTTTCAACCCAAGACTTTTGGCTTTCCGGTCTTAGCACCTTGAGTCTGAAGTCAGATTTTACGCACTATACCAGTTCGCAGATTACTTCAAAATTTGGCATTGAGGCGCAAGCCTATTTTATCAATCCCAGTGAAATATCGCTTGACACCGATTTGCCTATTTTTCCTGACATAAAACCCAATTATTCGAGAAAGCTGACGCTTTATTACCAGGGCACTTTTGGCCTTTCGGAAAAGCTGACTTTGAATGCAGGTTTGCGTGTCATCAATTGGGCCAATACTGGTCCGGTGACCTATTTCGACTTTGATGAAAACTTTGAAGTAAGCGACACCCTTTCTGTTGGTAATGGGGTTTATCATAATTACCTGAGGGCTGCTCCTCGTTTGAGTTTGCAATATGAAATAAATGATTATTCAAGATTGAAGCTCAATGTCGGCCTTTACCAGCAATACCTACAGGTGGCTTCCAACTCCGGTTCACCATTTACCTCAATGGAAGTGTGGGTGCCTGCTGGACCAAACATCAAACCCCAGTCAGCGTTACATCTTGGTTTGAGTTACCTCAATTATTTTGAACGTCCGAATATGGAATTTAGCGCTTCGGCTTATTACAAACATTCAGAAAATCAAATTGATTATAAGCCCCATGCAGAAACCCTGCTCAACCCATTACTAGACGGCGACTTGCGGTTCGGAACACTGCGTTCGTATGGATTGGAGATGATGCTTAAGAAGAATACCGGCAAGTTGAATGGCTGGATCAGTTATACCCTGTCAAGGGCTATCAAAAACACGCCTGATTTGAACAATGGCGAAGATTATCTCGCATTCCAGGACCGACCACATGAATTATCGCTACTCCTAAATTACCACTTCGGGCCGAAAGTACGATTCACTGGTTATTGGACCATTTTTAGCGGAGCAAGATTTTCTTCACCAACCGGCTTTTTTAATTTCAACGATCAAACCATTCCGATATACGGGGAAAAAAATAATGATCGCCTGCCAGCATATAGTCGATTTGACCTGTCATTTAATTTCATTTTAAATAAAAAGCTGGACAGCAAATTTCAGCATGACCTGACCTTTTCGATCTATAATGCCACCGCACACAAGAATATCGTAAAGCTGAACTTTAATAAAATTCCGGTTGAAGGTGATCGGCCAATTGTGCCGATTAACCGATTGGCGATTAACACCCTAATCGCCAGTCAGACCGATTTCATTCGCTTTTTTCCTTCATTGACTTATAAATTCAAGCTCTAGTATCATGCAGATATCTACATTTCGTTTATTGCTTTTACTCCTGACTGTTTCAGTTGGCTTCATGTCTTGCGAAGAGGAAGTCGACTGGGAATTAGCAACCGGAGGAAACGAAAAATTGGTGGTCGAGGCAATTCTCACTGATGAGTTGCGTTTTCAGGAGGTAAAGTTGAGTCAATCTTATGATCAGCTCAATGGCGAGCCGCCTGCTGTTACGGATGCCATTGTAACGCTTTCCATTCCGGGGGCATCTGTAAATTTTATTCACAATGATACCTTCCCTGGTATTTACAGGAGTGAAATTCCTTTTCCGATAGTTGACAACCTGGATTATGAGTTGACCGTCGAATGGCAAAGCGAGATCTATACATCTACAAGCAATTTGTCAAACGTATATCCGATTCCGCAAGTGACTTACAGGCAGTTTGGGAATTCAGATAATTTGCTGGTGTTGAACGAATTTGTCCCGCTCTACCACCCTAACCAGCAGGCCATGTATGAAGTGGATATCATCTGGTCGCATCTCACGGGAAATGCTGCCGATGTTGCCAAAACCTATTTCTATACTTTCAACAATGTTGACATCAGTCAATTGGTCAGACCTGACAGGGCGGATCTTCCGTTTCCGAGGGGTAGTATTATCGTTGTGCGCAAATTTGGACTCAACGACGACTTTGCAGAGTATTTGCAAGCATTGGTCATTGAGACGGACTGGACGGCGAGTTTATTTTATAGTAATCCTTCTTCTTTGCCGACAAACATCAGCAACGATGGTCTCGGATTTTTCAGTACCTGTGCGGTGTTGACAGAGATTTTGATTGCGTTGTAAAAAAATCTAGACATTATGTCTTACAAACTGCGAAGTCCTTACGAACTGAATAAAGAAGCCGATCAAAAAAGACATGGTTGCTCCTAACAACAACAATTGAGGAAAAATAAATATGCCTTTCGTTATTGGAACTATACATGGGAATCCCGAGCTCTTACATTCTTCTTCGGCAATTACTCTAACAATGTCGTACTTATACGCCAATAACTCCTTGCTGCAACCTTTTATTTCACTGCGTAAACCTACAACACAATTGGCTTTACATATGTCAAACTTCGCTTTGTAAGAGCCGAGGCTATCAACAGATATTTTATACATGGCTAGCGCGTTGATACTATCTTCCAAATTAACATATCGCTCTTTAAGGTACTGGTTCCGAAATATCCTCACCGTATCCAGGGTCAGTGGTTCACCGCCATATTCGGCATTTTCTATCGGACTTAAAATCAGTTCTGCTAATTGCACTGGAACATGATCAATATTTTTTAAATCTTCAATTGACTTTTGCAAGGAAGTTGACGGGGAGTATACATTTGGATTATGCATAACTAAAGGAAAAACCAAAGTCATCAGTAGTATTCCAAAGGATAATGAAATTGGAAGTCCTTTAAAAAACAGGACTAACAATCGATACAAAGCATCACTTATTTTAATTCTTGGTTTTATCGTTTTTAATTCGCTATAGATAAAAAGGCAAACAAGTCCGAAAAGTAAACCTATCAAGATGCCATAAACCCATACATTTGAAGATATATAAGCATTAATCCTCCAAAATAAATTGAGAACGGGAAGGATTAAAAACCAGCCGATAATATTCGAAATAACTAGTTTGGGGCTTAAAAGGGTAAGAGGAGGAGGCACTTTTGGTTTTACCACCCTTTTCGAAAATACAAACAGTAGAATAACGCCTATTAAATAAAATAAAGTAAAAGAAATGCTATAATAGAAAATAGTATGAGCGGCATAAAGTACAAACGAACTTGGTTTAAAAATTAGGCCAAAAATAAGTGCCCCAACTATAAGTAATAATAAATGTATCAAAGGATTAGTGAGCCAGAGCAAAAGTTTTGAAATCACATTTTCCAGTATTTTACCACTCTTTAGCAAGCCAGTTGCTTTTGGAAAATTATAACGATCCAAATAAAAACCTATCACCTTGGGCCAATCCTCTATTAGCATATTATTGTAATTGGGCCCTGTTGCCAATACCTCACTTAACAAATCCTCCTCATCCATGATGCCAAAGAGGATATTGTCTCGTATCGATTGATGATTGGCTTCATCAATAATGGCCTTTACAATTTTACTTTTCAGATTAATCGTCTCTTGAGCATTAACCTTTTTCCCTGCAATTAAATTTTGGAAATTTCCCCAAAGATCTGTTAATGTATTTTTTGTTTTCTCCAGGTAATTGATAATTATGGGGTCAAATCTATGGTTGTTTTTATTATCGGCTTCCGTTAAATAAATGGCCAGAATAAAATCCTTAAATAATGAAAGCTTATTATGGACCGTTGCATCAAGGGTGATTGTAGAGCCATATAGATCAGAACTTTTATCATCAATCTCATTATAGTCAATGGAGAATATATGGCCATATGAAGATTTATGATTTTTGGTGATCGTATATGAGCAAACTAAATTATGTTCACCAACCCAATAATAGATAGCTATTTCTTTATCTTTTTCATGACCCTTTAAATAGAATATGTCATGATCTCCGCCTTTATATTTTATCAACTCAGGCATTGCCTTTCCATATTGTAAATAGGTAATCTCTCAAGTTGATATCCGAAAAATTTTCAAGCATTTGTTGCAGGACGTTATGTTCTTCTTTCCCACCATAGGCCACTTTATATATAAATGATTGCACGGCTTCGGGAATGTATATATCCGATCCAAATGTTGTATTTCCAAAAATCAGGCTATTTTGATCAATCTTTTTGACAAACAATCTATACTTAGCGACCAGTTCCACTACTTCAGGAAACTCTTCTTTTATGTATTCTTTTTTTTCTTCTTCAATTTTCTCTTTTCCTTTGGTGCGAATGTTCTTGAAGATTTCATCAACTATATAGTCTTTCATTTTTTTTAGATGTGCCTCCATTTGGTCTCCGGCATTTACACCGTATTCTTCCATCTGTAATCTCAGGAATTTAAAAAACCGATATCGAAAGAGGTTTGGTGTTGTAATCGGGTCTCCTCCCTGTGATAAAATCATATTAGAACCATAGTAGTCAATCCCCTGGCTTGAAAGGCTGTCAACAAAAACGAAATTGAATGCGGAGACTGGAAAAATCCAATTTTTCCCAAGCGGTGAATTACACTTTGGTGGCTTGCTGTTACCATCTCCTTTAACAAAATATTTAACGACTTCATCTCCAAATCTATGCTTACCGTCTGGCGTATTTTGGGTAAACAGATAATCTATGAGCAGGATATCTTCTGAGTAATCTGCGTACCAAATTTTATTGGAAGCAGGGTCAGGGAATTTTTCTTCAATAGTTAAATTCAACTGTATCTCTGAATCATCAAGTTTTAAGGCCCCATTCCCATCCAGATCCAAAGTATGTCGAATAATATTATGCTTGGACATTATTTTTCCGGCGTATTGTCCATCGGTGAACTTCATTTCGCTGGCATCTCCTTTAAGGGCAGTATCCGAATAATCATCTAACAACTTTAAATTCCAGCTCCAGGATTTAAGGCCTGCGCCCTTTAGATAGGCATTTATTTTATTAAGTTCATTTTCTGCACCATTTTCCATCAATGTCTCAGAGTGAAATTTAAATGGAATGATATACTGACCATGGCTATTATTGCCGCCTATCAAGAATGAGTTTTCAAACATTCTGACATGGAAAAGCTTTGTTATTTTTGAGGTTTTAAGATTAAGGTAATCTTTATATTTAGAACGATAGTCTTTAATTTTTCCTGTTTGCAACCTACCATCTACCCCATACATATATCTGAACCAGATACTGGAATCATAAAAATAACGACGCATATCATAGCTGCTATTTTTTGATTCATTTTCCGTGTAATAAAAGTTTTTGTATTCTTTTAGTGGATAAAAGTAGTCACATAGCGTTTCATTTTTAAAACAAAGTGAATGATTCCATTTATTAAAAACTTCATTATAAAATTTATTTTCTAGCTCTCGCCGGTCATCAATATTATCCGGAAGTTTCGAGTGCGCCGGATAATAGGTAGAATAATGACTATTATTAACAGGTTTATTTAAATCAAAGTGGTCCAAAAATTCAATTCTAAAATCATTTAACGCCGTATCATTTTCGATTTCATTATAAACCTGAAACGACTGAAACAACAGTTCCTTATCAGGGTAAGACCCTCCATCAAATACAAATCCATAATGATGAGCCAAGCCTCTGCCATGTATGGAATAGGTAAAGAAAAAGGTGTTTGGGAATTGCTCTTGAAGCGCATTTCTTAAATCTGAACAAAGGCGAAAAGTTTCTCTTTCGCTGGAATGAATAAGCACAAGACGTTTGTTAATTGGATTCTGAGCTAATTGACTTTTAACAGCTTTAATTACCTCATCATTATTTTCACCAAGGTCAACTGAAAAATCCTTTGCTTTAATTATATCTATACCTTCTCCACGAAATATATTTTTTTCAATTTCAGGTTTTGGTGTAAGAAATGTGATTTGATATTCTCCAATTCTACTCATAGATTGGTCTTTAAAATTGTTTCCGTAAAATTTATTTTATCAGGATTTTCATTGTATAACAACTCCTCAATCACAGAAAAAGGAAGAAATCTTGCGCTAGTTTGATGTGCTGTTTTATTCCTTCCAGAAGTAATAATGACTGAAGGGAAAAGTTTTTTAAATGATAAAATGATTTTATTCATTTCGTCTTCTTTGGCACCAGGCATATCCTCTATCATTTTTTCAAGGATAGATTGGTGTATAAAGATGGTGTTGATTACGTTTTTGTATTCAACATCTTTATTGTAAGGCAACAGGTATTTTATCGCCATATCTTCATTCTCTCTACTGTTTTCTGCTTTATCAAAATATTGTTTCTCCAGTTTTTCTTTTATTTCCTTTTCTATACTCAACTTAACATCTCGCGGCTTACCTTTACTTTCGAAATAATGGGGTATAGCTATACCCATACTATGGAATCTTTTAATGATTTCATCGTCTGTGCCGGGGCCTTCAAAATATTTCATCAAACGTTCATCCAGAATTAAATACTTTAGAAGACCATTTTCTTTCAAACGTATTTTGAGTTTCAATTTGTTATAGTTGTCACTAGAAGAAAATATACTAAATAGGTTGTAAGACAACTTTTTACCCGACAAATTTTCACAATATATCCTGTGCTTATAGCCATATTTCTTATCATGTCCATGCCGTGAATACGAAATATGATTACTTTCTTTTTGCCCAGGATTAGGAAAAATTATAGAATCAGAGATATTGATACAAATATTGTCAATATCAGGATACTGACTTGGACTCCTTACCAAATCATCCTTGTTATTTTCACTCGCATCTCCTTTTGAAAGAAAAATTTGAGTGTTTATTTTAACACGTCTAAAGCTATGCCTGGAAATCCACTTGTCGTAGAGGAACAACTTTAGTTTTTCGCAATCTTTATTTAGTCTTTTAAAGTAGGTTCCATTATCAACACTCACGCCTGACATTTCCTTTATTTCATCAAAGGGAACAAAGAAAATTCTATTCAGAAAAAACTTAAACAACAATAAGTCATTATACAGCTTTTTAAGTTGTTCTTTAGTGACTGACATATTTGGAAAATGCAAATCAGCGTCAGGTTTGGAGCCCATTGCTCGCTTTATTTTTTTCCCATGCTTCGAAGCACTATAGCTTTCATCATCAAAATATATCCCTATGTATTTACTATATAATCTGGAGACGACATCCTCTTTGTCATGAGCATAAATCAGCCGATAAGGAAACTCTTCTACTTTATTTGTAAATAATTTTAAGATCTTTTCAATATTTGAAACGCCTACTTCAGGTGGTGCCTCAATTATCAGATGGATAATTTCTAAAAAATTTAATTGTTTAAGTTTAATTTCAAAATCTGGGTCCTTATAACTGAAATTCTTATTTCTATTCCCCCTGGAACCAACAACGAGGAAAATATCACCTTGAATAATTCCTGGGTCTTTAAAATCTTCTTTTTTGACTATTTGAATAGTATCGTCGTCCTTAACTATATCTTTAAAATATTGCCCTTCCTCATAAATTGATAATTCTACGGGTTTTTTGACCTTAAATCTAATTCCTAGTTTGGGAATAATTTCACCGTTATAATATTCATAAATTCGACTAGCCTTGATGTAGCCTTTATTGATGTTTTCCGGAGTTTTATCATCTAACAAGACATCTTGCTTCATAACAATATCGCTAGTCAACTCTTCATTTGAATTATATAGATAGGCGGCGTTTATTTTGGTCTCTATGGAACCAAGATCACTTCGCAAGAAATCACCTGTATTATCTTTAATGATATCGCCTTCATAAACCTTGTTTAACTTTTTTGTCAAAGATTGAGAACCATTAAGCAATTCTCCGGGGTCAATTTTTTTATGTTCCTTATCGTACTTTACTAATGCGTTAGCGTATCTTAAATCTGTAAGATTTGTCCATACCTTAATTATGTAGTGATCAATTCCCTCTATCCTGGACAGGTCAATTTTCACTTCAAGATTTCTGGCGATTTTTTCTTCTGGAGGCAAGTGCACCCAGTTGTGTTTTACCGAATTTCTAATAACATTCTCAAGAATGGTATAAAAACTTTGATACCCTGAGATGCCTCCCGGAATTGAAACCTTAATATCATTATCAATTATATCCTTCGGAGTTACTTCAGGGTTAGTGGTGAGCAAATGCTGAGAAACAGAAATTTCATGTAACGTGGCGTCTAAAAATTTAATATTATTTGGGTCGATACTTAAAGCTCTAAAAATTATCCTGGCTCCTGGCTTTAATATATTAGCACCTTCGGGTAAATGCTCTTTAAACTCTACTGAACAGTCTTCTCCCCACATAGAAAGTTCTATTACTTTCCTATCATTTCTGATCTCTTTTATTATGCCATAAATATATCTCCCTTCAAATTCTTTAATAATCTCTAACGAATTAGAATTCTCATATTTCCTGCTTCTTAGATCTATAAGGTTCTCAAGTCCTAAATATTTCGAATAATCGTATGGCTCAGACCACTGTTGATTATCTAAACGGCGATACTTTCTAAGTCTAACTTTAATGATAATATTACCACTTACTAATTCACCATCCTTGAGAAGGTATTCACCTTCATTATTCTTGTAATCATAAGTAACGTTGCCTCTAAATCTTAGTTTTCTTTTATTTTGATGTTTTATAATTTCTTTTAAATTATCGTAACTAATCCCTTTATCTTTCCATGATTCACCACACACTTTTATTTTTTGTTCTTTATAATTTTGGAAAATGAAAAATCCATATTCGCTTATAATGATATTCCCATAGAGCATTACATTTTTTATACTCTCTTTCCTATCACATTTAAAATAATCAACGAAATATTTAGAGGTTGGGTAATTATAATCTTTAGATTTTCTGTTCTCTTGAAAATTATATATCCTCAAACCTTCGTGTTCTCCAAGTGCATTGAGCAAAAAATACTGATTCATAAACTTGGCCATGAGTTCTCTTACAAACCATACCGATATTGACCACGTGGTATTAGTTGAGGTTAATTGATTAACAAAGTCATTTCTTTGAGAAACATACTCCAGAAATGTGTCGTAATAGTAAAATGAGTTAATGCTTGGATATAATTTGGAAATGATTCTTTTTCTATCCTGATCAAGAATTACCTTAAAAACCTTGTCCTTTTCTGTAATTTCTTTTAACCTATTTCCATGTTTTTCTTTTTTTATGGATGGGATTACATGGCTGCCAATATTATGTGATACATTCCTGGCACTAATAGCTGCAATGGCAGCTCTTCTGGCAAAACGCTTATAACTATCAATTGAATGGACCAAATTCAATCGATGTAAGATATAATCTGACATTCTTGACAAGATATCATTTCGGGCATCAACCAGATAATTGAATAAATCATTATTTTGATTATGCCATTTTTCTTTAATAAAAATACTGCCAATATGCTGCGACTTAATCCTGTAATAATCATCTTTTTCTGGATAATTATTTTTTGCCGATTTTATTGAAGCTGGAAAGTATGTGATAATATTGGATTGCAAATCGTTTTTTTTCCACAAATGATATTTCCCGGCATCTATTAGCAAGTCTTCGAGGCCCTCAATACTTAATGCCTCAGACATATCTTTTTCATATGAATTGAATAATTTTTTTTTGATGTCAGAAAAGTTCAACCTATTCCCTGATAGGTCTAATTTTTCTTTTTTCACATAAAATAGAATATAGGCCAACTCACCATTTCTATTTCTCTTTACATTAAACCCGATTTCTTTTATTTCTTTCTTAAAATCACTGTTAATCCAGAAAACTTCATCTTCTTCAATAAATTCATCAGCTTTCAAATAGGCAATTAAAACTGGGACATCGATATTAAAATCGACAAACAACACCTTACTCGGCGAAGCTTTCTCTAGAGAAATTGTGTGAATTTTTCTTTTTGTAATTAAATTTCCATTTATCACCGACTCAATGTACTGAGGAATAAAAATTCCTGCATAGCTTTTAATTTCCGGGAACATTAAATCATGCTGCTCACAAAGGTGTAGAAAC
>JBCCHF010000011.1:0-147195 GCA_039028895.1 Bacteroidota bacterium
ACCATCACCTCCTCGCAGGAGTGATGCTCAAAGATTAGGCAAGTGGTCGTGGGAAACCACGTCTTCCTAATCCACTTAGACGCCGATGACAGCGCCTGCCCACAACGTTGTCCTGCCGGCCGAGCGAAGCGAGGATGGCAGAACAACAAGTAAATATCCGCATTGCGTGTATTTGCGCTATATCATTTTACTAAGATGGAGTTTTTCTAAGAATAGTTCAACCCTTGTAAACATTGAGTTTGGGTTGAGTTGGTAGTTCAAATGAGGATTAAGTTTCGTCAATTCTTGCCTATTTGGGGTAAACGAAATTATCCGTGTATTATACGGATAGCTACGGATAAAAGTTTGCAAGAAGAGTTGGAGTTGCGTGTATTTGCGTTATCTGGAGAATATCCGCAATGCCAAATATTTCTAACTGGAGAGTGGTAATCAGGGCTAACGGAAATGTATAGGACGAGGCGTAACTGTTGGCCTACCCGCAGCAAACTTAACACTAGAGCCTTGTACTATACATATTGTTATGCGCATTTTTCAAATTCACCTACGAAGATTTCGAAACATTGCCGTCCTAATTTAGCCGAACTTGTTCGCTTTTGCAATTTTAAAGTTCTGGTTGGTTCTATCTAGAGTGATCCTGTTTGGAAAAACATTCTATTAATTTCTGCCGGTTCTTATTTGGTCGTCCTCTTGGTCTGGAGACTTATTGGCTGTTCAAGTATTGAAGTTCTGGGAAAATCTTCCGGTTGGATTGTGGTTCGTACTGATTCTCCGTTACTTGGTTCTGCTATAAAAAATTGCAATTCTAGTTTTGTTATTGTCAGTTCCGGTTTTGCTACGTTACTCAGGCAAAACCTATTTCATATAACACAGACCACGTGTAGACATGTGCATAACAAGTAAATACCCGCATTGCGTATATTTACTTTATATCACCACCCCTAATTTACCAAATCCAAAGGACTCCGAATATTACTCAACCGATTAATCGCCACGTGCGTATAAATCTCAGTCGTCTTACTGCTACTATGTCCCAATAATACCTGGATCGACCTTAGGTCAGTACCAGACTCCAGCAGATGGGTAGCAAAACTGTGGCGAAGGACATGCGCCGTTACACGCTTTCGAATACCCGCTTTTCGGGCCGCGCCTTTGATGACAGACTGTACGCTTCGACCAGAATAAGGACCGCCTTCCTGACCCTCAAAAAGATAGTCTTTGGGCCGCCATTCGAGATAATACGTCCGAAGGTCAGTGATGGCACTACGACTAAGTAAGGTGTAGCGATCCTTTTTGCCTTTACCGCCGCACACTCTGATCAACATGCGCTTACTGTCAATGTCAGAGATCTTGAGATTGAGCAGTTCGCTCATTCTTAGTCCTGCGGAATACAAAAGGCCGGCGATACAACGATGTTTGATATTATTGGTCGAATTGATCAAGGCGATGGCCTCCTCCTTCGATAACACTGTGGGTAACTTTCGCACCTTTCTAGGACGAGGAATAGCATAAAACCGATTGGGCATACCTAAAACTACCTCGTAATAGAACTTGATGGCATTGATCATTTGGTTGAGATAGGAATTGGATCTCCCCGCCTGAACAAGCACTTGCAGAAAGCTCTGAATCTCATTCTCGCTGATCTCATGAAGCTCCAATTCAGTGAAATGATTAATGAACTTCTCAAAGCAATTAACATAAGCCTTGACCGTATTTATAGAATAGCGATGGACTTCCAATTTTTGTAAGTAGGGTTCAGGACAACGCCTGTAGCTATCAGACAGAGTTCGGTTGCGATAGAAGTCAACACTTAAGGGGTCATTCTTTGCTGCCTTTCGCCTGTTCGAATAAAAATAATTGCCGTTGATCCACGCCGTGCCCTTGAACGTCTTGAAGATCAACTTCAGATTATCAGGGGTATTAGGCAAAAAAGGCATGCCGATCGTGTCGTTCCACTGAACTTCCGGTAGATCATTGACCAGGCCCATCAGATTTTTGTCCGGATAAAACTGGAGCCCGATCTTCTTTTCCCCTTCAATCAGGAGATGTTTAAGTGTGATATGTTTATTCAGCTTTTTCATCATGCCTGCAATAAATAGGAGAATGAGTATATTAGTCGTTAATTATCCGGATATATACGGATATAAGCGAGTGTTTCCGGAACTATCCGGATAAAATGAGAAAAATGGAAAAAAGACACTGTCCGGTATGCGGAGATACTATCCAGGGACGTAGAGACAAACGATTTTGCACCGACCAGTGCAGAGCCGTTTTTAATAATGATAAAAAAAGAGAGTCAGAAGGCTATATCCTTGAGATCAATCGAATCCTAAGAAAAAACAGAGGGATACTGAAAGCCATAAATCCACAAGGGAGGAGTACTGTTAAAATGGAATATTTGAAATTACAAGGATTTGATTTTAGGTATTTTACAACGTATTATAGAACCAAATCTGGAAATGTTTACTTCTTTTGTTACGAATTTGGGTACCTGAATATTGAAGATGACAAAGTGCTCATTATAAACCGACAAAGTTACATGGATAAATTCCCCAACGTCCTTCCAAAACTATAACACTAAAATCACCCAATGATGAAGAAGATACAATATTTAATATTCGCATTTACCGCAATGCTCATTTTAGGTTGCAATAGCAGCCCGGATAAGCCCACCCAAATTGAAGCCAATGAACCATCAACGCCTTTCGAAGATGCACCGGAATGGGCCTCAGAAGTAGTCTGGTATCAGATTTTTGTAGAGCGTTTCCGCAATGGCGACCCAACCAACGATCCTACCAAAATCGATATCGAAGGCACTTATCCGGGGGTGATTCCCGAAAATTGGGCCATGACCCCATGGACCCACGACTGGTACAAACCCAATGACTGGTTTAGTGAATTGGAAGGGGCAAAAGACTTCGGCGGATGGCCAATTGAAAACTTTGGCCAAAAAGCACAGTTACGCCGATATGGCGGTGACATGCAAGGTGTGTTGGATAAAATAAATTATCTCGATTCATTAGGTGTGACAGCGGTATATTTTAATCCGGTCAATGATGCACCTTCCCTGCACAAATACGATGCTCGACACTGGAGACACGTCGACCGTACATTCGGGCCTGACCCTAAAAAAGACATCGCCACCATGGCCGCTGAAACCCCTGATGACCCATCCACATGGCAGTGGACGGAAGCCGATAAAATGTTTCTGCAGGTCATCAACGAGATGCATGCACGCGGAATGAAAGTGATCCTCGACTTTTCATGGAACCACACAGGCCATACCTTTTGGGCCTGGCAAGATGTCCTGGAAAAACAACAGGAATCCAAATACGCTGATTGGTATTGGATCAAAAATTTTGATGACCCGGCTACACCGGAGAATGAATTCGAATACCGCGGCTGGTTTGGCGTTCATGACCTTCCGGAAATTCGGGAAACCGAATACCACGACCATGCAGAAGCCATCGTCCCGTTTGACGGTCAACTCTATAACAGCAAAGTCAAAGAACATATCTTTAATGTATCTCAACGTTGGCTCGACCCCAATAATGATGGCAATCCCTCGGATGGGGTTGATGGATTCAGGCTCGACGTAGCAGCAGAATTACCCTTTGGGTTCTGGAGAGATTACCGCAAATTTGTTCGTGATATCAATCCAGATGCGTACCTGCTTGGTGAAGTATGGTGGGAGGTATGGCCCGACAAATTACTCGACCCGAAACCATTCGTAGAAGGCGATATTTTCGATGCACCAATGAACTATCGCTGGTACCGGGCAGCAAGGCATTTCTTCAATGCGGCACCTGATGAAATTCCCGTTACTGAATTTGTTGCCAAACTCAAACAATTGGGGGAAAACCTCCGTAAGACTACCAATTATTCAATGATGAACCTCATGGCCAGCCACGATTCGCCCAGGGTTTTGACATCCTTATTCAACAAAAACAAATACAAGTATAATTGTACACCTTTTGAAGGATGGGAGTACAAGGTCCATAGACCAGATGAAGCCACCTACGCGACACTTGCATTGATGCTGGCCCATCAATTCACTTACATCGGATCACCACATATCTGGGCTGGCGACGAGATGGGTATGTGGGGAGGGGATGACCCTTCCTGCCGCAAACCACTGACCTGGCCTGATATGGAATTCGAATCGGAAACGATTGGTTGGGATGGCAATCCACGTGACCTTGATGAGGTCGGATTTAATCAGACGCTATTCGATTTTTACCGGAAGGTGATTAGTATCCGCAATAACAACTCTGTGCTGACCAAAGGCGATATCGAATTCATCAAGTCTGATGATGACAATAAAATATTGGCGTACTCTAGATTTGATAATGCCAATGAAGTGATCGCTGTTTTCAATACCAGCAATGAAACGAAAGAAGTTTCGGTGCCGCGCAAATTCGAAAAAGCCTACGCGGATATGCTCAGAAACCAGCCATTAAGCTTTGGAGAAGAAGGATTGATCCTTGAAATGCCGGCAAGGTCTGCTTCGATCCTGGTTAGTCAGTAATTGACTAATGTTGATCTCTTTTGTCATTCCGGCTTTTAATGAAGAAGCCTACATTACCAATACTCTTCAGCAACTACATACAGCCCTGAAAAGTGTAGAGCAAACTGCTTTGAGCTGGGAGATCATCGTTTGCAATAACAACTCTTCGGATTGTACGGCGCAATTGGCAAAAGACATGGGGGCCAATGTGGTTTTCGAACCCAAAAATCAGATTTCAAAAGCCCGTAATACGGGTGCCGCCACTGCAAAAGGCGATTGGCTGATCTTTTTGGATGCCGACTCCTATCCTAATGAAGGCCTCTTACTGGAAGTGGTACAAATCATTAAAACTGATAAACATATTGGCTTTGGCACAACGATCACTGTCAAAGACGGCAGCCTGTTTAACAAGTTAAGGATGGAACGGCTAAATCCTTTTTTCAGATTTTTCAAGTTCAGTGGCGGTGTTTTTCTCGGTTGCAGGAAACAAGATTTTGAAACCATAGAAGGATTTAGTGATGAACTTTATGCCTTGGAGGAATTCGACTTCATATTCCGCCTCAAGCAACTAGGGAAAAAGAGTAGAAAGGGATTTACTGTTTTGCACAAACACCCTGTCATAACTTCAGGGAGAAAGGGTGAATTAAAAGGGTCAGACTTAATCCGATTGATGTTTTCAAATGTTGCGGCGATTATCCTGTTCATACTGTATTATTTCCTTCCGGGAAAATTGTTCAGCATGATCAACTCCAGATTTTTAGGATATTGGTACAAAATCAGAAAATAAAATTCGCTTTGCATAGCTCTGCGAAAACTATTTGCGGTTCTCTGCGGTGAAAAAAAAGAATTTACTGATCGCAAAATAGCATTTCCCGAATCTTTATATTTTGGAATATGAAAGACTACGTAGCAAGGATCCGTTCCAAAATCGGAACTGATCTGTTCATCCATCCCGCAGCCCGGATTATCATCGAAAATGAAAAAGGGGAGATCCTCTTTGTCAGAAAAACAGATCGAGATCGACTCGCCCTTCCAGCAGGCGGATTTGAAGAAAATGAAGACATTGAAACCTGCATCAAAAGGGAAGTCAAGGAAGAAACGGGTATTGAGCTCTTGCAACTCGAAGTGATAGGTATCAGCACCAGGCCAGCCCAGGAAATAGTACATTATCCCAATGGAGATTTAATCCAATACTTTACTATCGAATTTTATTGTAATAAATTTGAAGGTGTGCTTGAGGTGAGAGACAAAGCAGAGATTGCTGAAGCCATGTTTATGGACAAAGCCAACCTGCAATTCATTCCTGAAAATGAAAAATCGATCATTGAAAGTTGGGCCTACTTTCAGAAGCATGGCAAGCTAATGTTGAAGTAATCTAAATCCCGGGTTTTAGGTGGCTATTCTCCAAAACGTATCTATTTAACGAACAATGGGTGTGCAAAATTCATTATACAAGCATCATCTCCGATCTAAAGGATTATGCCAGAATTTACTTTTGAAACCACCGTCCAGCAATTAGAAAAACGAAAAGGGGGGTATTTTTACCTGAAGATTGATGCATCCATTGTTAATCAGTTTGAACGGAAGCGGGCTACAAGGCTAATCTGTACAATTGACGGCAAACTATCCTATCAGTGCGGTCTCAACCATTTTGGCGATGGCCATTTCTTCATCATTATTGCCACCCGGTACATCAAACAGTTGAAGAAACAATTGGGAGATAAGATCACATTTTTCCTTGAAGAAGATCCCAATCCACTTGGTGTTGAAGTGCCTGAAGTCCTGGAAGTTTTATTAGAGCAAGATGAAGAGGCCAAAGCCAGTTATGAAAAAATGACAGATGGGAGAAAACGCAGCCTCATACATGCGATGACCCGCATTAAGAACATAGACAAGCAGGTTGAACTAGCGCTGAAGTTCCTGGCCGAGCAACGAGCCAAAAGTCGGTAGAGGGATTCCTAAATCCCAAAATCATTGCTCACTGAAAAAAAATATGATCAGGCGCAAGTTTTTGATGTTTTTGACATCTGATTGTCAGGAGACAATCATTCAAACACACGAAAAAGAGATATGAAGCAATTTTTACTTGCGCTCTTCTTGCTGAATTCGTTCAATTTATCCGCTCAGGATTCACAGAATTTATCGGTTAATTTTAAGCCAACCTTCAATGGCGAGCCCCTTGTGCTCACTGACGATGAGGCTGACCTTTCCGGCAAGGATATTCAAATTGAAACTTTCCGCTTTTACATTTCTAAAGTCGAGCTCCTCAATGGCGGTGAAATTGTTTACGAAGAACCCAATAGTTTCCATCTGCTCGATGTCTCGAATCCACTGAGCTTGAATTTGAGCTTGAATTTTGAATTTAACGCCCAAAATCCTATTACCCACCTCAAATTCCAAATCGGCATCGATAGCCTCACTAATGTATCCGGCGCTTTTGGTGGCGACCTCGACCCCAGTAACGGCATGTACTGGACATGGCAAAGTGGATACATCAATTTCAAATTGGAAGGTGTGGCAGCAGAATGTCCAGCACGACATAACCGATTTCAATTTCATATTGGGGGTTACCAGGGGCCTTACAAAGCACTGCAAACTGTCTCGCTTCCTGTTGCTAATATTGAGGAAGTCAATATCCAATTACGCCTTGAAGACTTTATGGGAAAAATAAATCTCGAAGAAACCTACCAGGTCATGAGTCCAAATAAAATCTCACATGAACTGGCCATTCTATTACCCTCAATGTTCTCTATAGTGCGATGAAAAAATGGCAAATCATCATAGGCGTTTTCGTGATGACGTCATTGGCGTTTACCACCTTTGAGAATACGTTGTTTAACTATCCGGCTTATTTTCCGTTACCGGAATATAAATTTGATAATAACCCGCTTTCCCATGAAAAAATAGAACTGGGAAGAGCATTATTTTATGACACCATTTTGTCGGAAGATAATTCCACTTCATGTGCATCTTGCCATTCGCCATATAATGCTTTTGCGCATACCGACCATGATCTAAGCCATGGCATCTACGACCAGATCGGCACCCGAAATGCACCTGCATTATTTAACCTGGCATGGCAAAATTCATTTATGTGGGACGGTGCCGTCAATCACCTCGACATGCAGGCATTGGCACCGATCACACATCCGAAAGAGATGAATGAGCGTATCGAAAATGTCATTCAAAAACTGCAAAATAACCCGATCTATCCTCCGCTGTTTTATGAGGCATTCAAAGACTCGGTAGTAACAGGGGAATATGTGCTAAAAGCACTGTCGCAGTTTCAATTGACCCTCGTTTCTGACAATGCAAAATTTGATCAGGTGAAAAGGGGAGAAGCGACGTTCACCGAACAGGAACTTAATGGATACGCCTTATTCAAGCACCATTGTAATTCGTGCCATACTGAACCATTATTCTCAAATTATGAATTTGCGAATAACGGATTACCTATTGATTCAACACTTAACGATTATGGTAAAGGTGCCATTACTAATTATGCTGAGGATAGCCTTCTGTTCAAGGTGCCATCTTTGCGAAATCTGAGTTACACGTTGCCCTATATGCATGATGGTCGATTCCGGAAACTGGGGCAGGTCCTGAATCATTATGTTGAAGGTATTCATCAAAGTCCCACACTTTCAGAAGCATTAAAGCAACCAATTGTCTTGAATTCCAATGAGAAGACAGATTTGATAGCGTTCCTGTTGACCCTAAACGATAAATCATTTGCATTTAAACCGGAACACCAGTTCCCAAGAGATATATTACTGCCATCAACTGGCAATTAGAATACAAAATTTGAAAAATCAAACATTCAATAACTATGAAATCGCTTTACTTTTTAATGATATCTATGATCCTGACCTTGTCGGCCAATAGTCAGGATCCGGTCATAACATCATGGCTGCAAAACACCACTGGTACTGGTAGTTTTTATATGCAGGGCAATCCGACAGCAATTGATAATGGCATCCTTTATAATTGCCAGCAGGTGGAATATTCCAATAATTTTGTTTACGTCACCACCAATGGTATTCCTTCATATCCTACAGGGCCTTTCCTTGACGGGAATCCGTCACAAGCCGAAAACCAGTCAGCCATTTTTAGGATGCCGCGATTCCCGCAGCAGAATCCCAACACCCCGACTCCAACAAATTTGGGGAATATCGGGATCTTCATTAATGGTGTCGCCCTGTTTGATTATCGAGATGGAGTTGGCTGGAATCCATCCACCAATGCTTTATGCGGTGGACCGGGAAATCCACCTTGCCCAGGTGGCCCAATGGGGTCTGACTGGAATCGAGATGCCATTCTTGCCGAAAGAGATGGATTTGATTGCTCAAAAGGTCACCCGGCTATGGGGAACTACCATCACCACCAGAATCCTTCAGCATTTAAACTTGATCTGAATGTAATCTCTGATATCTGCAATATTTACGATGCTGATGGTTTGTACGCGATTGACCCAAATGAGCATTCGCCATTGATCGGGTATGCATATGATGGCTTTCCGATTTACGGTGCCTACGGGTACAAAAACAACGACGGGACAGGTGGTATTGAAAGAATAAAATCAGGTTATCAACTCCGTAATATTACCTTGCGGACCCATTGGGCAGGCGGTATTAACGTACCAGACGGACCGCCAGTTTCTAATAATTTCCCGTTGGGCTATTTTAGGGAAGATTACGAGTTTGTTGAGCATCCAGGAGAGGAGGATTACCTCGACGAGCACAATGGTCGTTTCTGCGTGACCCCTGAATACCCGATGGGTACCTACGCTTATTTCGCGACAGTTGATGCTAACTGGAATTCCGCCTTTCCTTATGTTGTCGGCCCTACTTTTTATGGTGTAGCCCAAAACCGACGGGTTAATTCGATTAACGAACCAACTACCGTCTATACACCCACAGTAACGTCTATTTCACAAGCAGAATTTAATGCAATGGATGTGTCTGTCTTTCCCAATCCTGCTTCAGACCTCGTGGCTATCCAGGTAGGCGGTATTGTAAATGAAACCATCAGGGTAGAATTATTAGACATCACAGGCCGACTCGTGAATATAACCAGTATCAACCCCGGAGCAACCATCGCCTACTTCGACCTGCAAACGGTTTATGGGGGTACCTACATTATTAAAATTTCGACTGAATCCTTTTTTACATCCAGAAAATTGGTGATCACCAAAAAATAGAAACCCAATCACCAGGATGGATCCCAAACAGTCTGCCTATGAGCTTTTAGGTAGACTGTTCTTTTTTTACTTATTGATATAGGATACGCAGTGTTCCTTTCAGGAGACTCTGTTTAGACGTTTAGGGGCTAATCCATGTCTATTAGGAAGATCCTCCACCAAAGTAGAGTTCTAGGAGATCCCACAAAGACATTTGAAAACTATGCCTTCTCCTTAACGAAGTAGGTTGAAAACAATGACCGCAGAGCGGCCAAAGTACATTAGTTAAAAGCCCAAATCTCAATCACCGACCTCAGCGAGGTCGCACCAAAGAAAATGTCATAGCAGGGTCTATTGGAGAGGACTCTGCGTATCTTACATCAATTTTTCTAAAGGATTTCAATAATCCTGATCTCATTTTGATTAAAAGAGACAGTATCACCAGGTTGCTTGTTAAGCAGGACTTTGCCAATAGGGGAGTCGACTGAAATGCAGAAATAGGTCTTTCCATCAACTACAACCTTTCCCAAACCAATCGCCAAAAAATATAGGCCCTTTGTCGTTGAGATGAGGCTGCCAAGCGCTGCTTTTTCATAGGTCTTGTTGGGGGCGATGGTCGATAGTCTTTTCACGACTTCTCTGGCTTGTACCAATTGCCTTGAAAAGTTGTCTTCTTCCATCTGCATCATGGCTCTTCCTGTTTCGTACTTGTCACCTACGCTGCTTTTGGTCTCATTGTCACGTGCTTCTTTTATGGCAGCCAGCCGACTTTCAATTTCTTCGAGCCGTTGCCTGACGATTGACATACATTCCTTGTAAAGCGTTACTTTTATTGACAGGTGTAATTTCATTAAACAAAAAAACGATTATCTCACAATATGCAAAAAACTGATTATTCGATCAGCCTAAAAGACCTAAATAACTGGTTTAAAAAACAAGGGTTTAAAAAGGCGGAATTTGAAAATGGCAAGACCTTTGTCTCCAATTTCTGGAATGGCCATTCGGTTTCTGTAAAGTTAATTGAACATGCAGGCTTTGAATCTTATTATAAATCAGCTTATGGAGGCGCCGTTTTGCTTTTCGAAGTAGCCATCGAAAACGACAAACTGATTTACGACTGCTATTGCCCGATATGGCTGTTTGGTTTCTGGAATAAAAAAGTATCGTTCAAAGAGAACGCTGGCGGACTAACCAAATATCGCCAGGAAGGCTATTACATGGAAAAACGATTTCTTGAATTCCTGGAAAGTAAAGTAAAGTAATTCAACTTTAACTAATTTTTGAAATGAGATATTACCTGTTCATCTTGTTTGCTTTTATCCTGAATGATGCATTTGCGCAGGAGCGCATCGAAGATACACAGGCACTACATTACAAGGTCAAAACCGAAGACGGGGTTATCGACTATATGAAAGTCGGTCTTGATACAACGTCTGTAAAACCGGTAATGATCTTTTTGCAGGGATCACTTCCGGTTCCTTTGGTCATAGGTTTTGATAACTTCAATCATGTTAATCTTCCCTTTGATCCGACTTATCTTATCGAGAGATACCATCTGGTAGTTATCTCAATGCCCGGAACTCCGGTTTTTGCCAAAAAGAAACAGCTCAATAATTCATTTTGCTACTTAACTGATCCAGAAAACCCTCAGTCATTTTCTGAAGAATTCCTCAAGGCCAACGTATTGGAAACTTATGTCAACCGCACCCAAAGTGTCATTGAGGACCTGTGCGATAGGAGTTGGGTGTGGGGCACTGATATCAATCTAATGGGCCATTCACAAGGGGCCAAGATAGCCACCGTTGTCGCTAGTCAGAATAAACTTATTGGTACGGTCTCATTATTCGGGTTCAACCCTTACGGACGTTACGAAGAAAAACTTCGAAGAAACCGTGAAGCCTTCAAATCAGGAAAGATTAAACCGGAAGATTATTTATACAATCTGGAAAACCTTTATGATGAGTGGCGAGCCATCAATGATTCACCCGACGATTTCAAGAAAGGGTATAATTCAGCCTTAAGTTTTTCCATAAACTACATGCCATACCTGCTGAAGATTGAAGCCCCCATCTATTTGGCTTGGGGAACGAATGATTTCATTGCGGCAAACGCAGATCTCGTACCACTTGAGTTTATAAAAGCTGGGAAAACAAACTTTGCCTACATACCTTACCCCGGACTTGATCACAATTTTTTTAAGCTAAAAGATGGAAAACCGGATTATGAAAATGGGGCTCACTGGAATGATGTGGTTGCCGATTTGTTGATCTGGTTGGTACATGGGTGAGCCATTATTTTAGATCCTCATTTCGATTGCGAATGGACTTCAAAAACACCATCGGATTGGTGCCACCTGTACCTACAGAGGAGGCTTCCAGCAGCCTGGCCTGTTTGACAATGTACAGGCTGACG
Organism: Bacteroidota bacterium; assembly: GCA_039028895.1. Lineage (GTDB taxonomy): Bacteria > Bacteroidota > Bacteroidia > Chitinophagales > Saprospiraceae > JAHDCJ01. The sequence goes on from JBCCHF010000011.1 coordinate 12,096, forward strand.
ATCTTCAAATGTTCATTGCGGAAAGCAATAAGTTGATCTACAACTTCCTTATATGCCGCTTTAAGCATACAGTCTTTATCCCGGCTTTCCCGGAGGACAGATGTCTTTTCAACTTCCGTCAAAAAAGCGGCATGATGTGGCGGCATGAACTTCCGCATTTCCTTGAGATAAGCATTCGTAGATGCATTATTTTCATAGTTGATGCCGAGCGCACAATCAAAGAATTGAAGCAAACTGCTTTGAGCAGCCGAACCACCATGATAGCTTCTTATCTCCGGGGTTGTCCCAATGTATCGGACATTTTCGAAAGAAGCGATAAATGGCCTGACCCTGGTAAAAAAGATGTACGGATCACAAAAGTTGTACATCTTTTTCAACTCTTCATGAACGGCTTTCAATATGGGAATGGACTCATAAAGCAGATCGGCCGCGGTCTTGTAATTTTTGATCCGCGCATTGTACATGGCACCCAAAAGCATTGGGATAGCTTTCGCCCCAATTTTTTCTATAGCAGTTGTGATCAGGTAGAAATTACTTTCATCCACACCTCCATAAAACTGGATCTGCGTCGCCAGGTTGCCTAACGAAACAGGTTTGGATTGGGCAAGCCTTCGCCAATTGGTCAAAACCAGAGAAGCATGTGCGATTATCGGAGGCCGCCCCAGTTGATTAGCCACTTTAGTCCACGGAACACTGATGTTAGCAGGCAATTCATTTTCTGGTTCAGGAGGAGCGAAGACCCAGGCATGCGCGAAAAAAGACAATAGCAGCATTGCCCGCTCGAGCTCTGTAGTTGATTGAAATTCTGGATGATCGATCAAAGGCAATTGACCAATACGTTTTCTGATTTTTCCGGCATTGATCCATGGGGTTAACTCATCCGCCAATTGGTCCCACGCCCGATATCTTTCCGGTAAGGCAGCTAAAGGATCTTCAGCTGGTAAAAAACCTCTTACAGGATCGACCTGGAATTTTGAAAACCAGGATCGCAGATTTGGATCATCATGAATCATCATCCCGAAAATAAGGGATTGTTCAGAATTTGTTGCTTTGATCCCGAACAACCCCTATAATATGGATGTGTAGTTTTTGGTCGACTAACGCTTCAAAAGCTTGAAAGCGATTTCCCGGCCATGTCCCTGAAACATAGCCAGGTTGATCCAGAAATTCGCGAATTGTTCCATCAGGTGAAATTTGTTATTACCACCCACATCATAACAATTCTCGAATCCGGCATCGTTAGATAACTTGATCGCTATCTCTTTTCCTTTTTGGCTGTCGCCAGCCACAAAGTTGTCGATTATGGTACTGTGATAATCGGTGTCTTCCATATTGTTGAAGCCTGTCGTATTGAAGCATTTTACCACCTCATTACTTGATGTATTTTCCAATATCGCATCAGAAGTGTTATTATAACCCTCAGGTCCCCTACCCATTACAATATTCATAGAGTCGATAATGACCTTGCCTGAGGTGTCACCCAGACTTTTAGTTACATGGACAGCAGCCATGGCTGGTGTTGCGATTAAGATAACTTCGGCCAAGCTGATAGCGTCTTTTGTAAGGTGTACTGAAGTGTTCGGATTGTTTAATAAACCGCCACCTTTAAATTGATTGACATCTCGAACACCCAGAAAGATCGAATGACCGACTTTGGCCCACTTCGTTGCTAATGCGCCACCGACATTTCCGGTTCCTATTATTGCTATTTTCATTGATGTATTTTTGACAAATTTAACCTTCCAGTTGTTCAACTACTAATTTTGCTGCTGCTGCTCCTGAATTTTGTTGTTGCCCCGTGATCAGGTTACCATCTGCGATTGCGTATGCGGAAAATGGCGTTGTTACTTTAAAATTGGTACCCTCAATTTTCATGGCTTCTTCTTCAATCCAGTAAGGCTGGATCTTCTGGCCTACAGCCTGCTCTGCAAATTGTTCTTCCTGGTTGGCAAATCCAGTCCAGGTTTTTCCTTTTACGATGAGCTCGTTGCCTCCGTTACGGGCTTCCAAAAGTAATGTTGTTGCATGACAAACGGCAGCACTAGGTTTGCCAGCACTGTAGAATGCTGCGAATAATTGCTCAAGATCAGAGTTGTTTCTGAAAGTGTACATTGGCGCCTGTCCGCCTACAAGAAAAATAGCGTCAAAATCATCAGGATTTACCTCTGTCAGCTTTTTGGTGTTGTTGAGCATTTGGTTAAACCAATCCTGCTGGAGGAACCCCAATGAGATGACATCGTGAGCAGAATAGCCACTTTCGTCAGTAGGATCTGAATAGTTATCCATTGCAATTTGACCACCTTTTGTTGAAACTAGCTCCACCTCATATCCGGCTTCCTTGAAAAGGAGTAGGGGATGGGTAAGTTCTGCTGCCCAAAACCCGATAGGCCAGCCAGTTTGTTGTGATACTGAAGGACTGCTTGCTACCATCAGAATTTTACCTTTTATCGGCATCCCATGAGCGTGTACATAAGCTTGTTTTTCTTTGATCTGGTTATTCATTGCTGCAATATTTTTTTTGATTAAATGATACAACAAAGTTATCTTGTGTACTTTCAAGTTGCAATATACTTACTATATAGTATGATACTAACTTTTTAGAAAGTATACTGAAAAGCAAATAGTTATGCCAGAGTTTCTTTATAAGAACAAGCTGTATTATAATCCTGTGGAGTTTGCAATGGATCGAATTGGAGGGACATGGAAGATGCCAATCCTTTGGCGGTTAAAAGACAAGGTCTATCGATTTAGCGAGCTTAAACGATCGATTACCCATATTTCAGATAAGATGCTGACCTCACAATTGAGGCAACTGGAAGCAGATGGATTTATTCGCCGAAAGGTGTATCCGGTAGTGCCGCCAAAAGTTGAATATTCCATTACTGAAAAAGGAAAATCTGTTGTCCCGATCATAGAAACCATTCGAAATTTTGGACTTGATCTGATGAAAGATGTTGGAATAGAGGAATAGAAAAAATAACCTGTAAAAATTAATCGTTTTTTGCAGTTCATTGGTCGAACAAAAACCATTTGCATTATAGAATCTATTACCTTCTGCACAAATTTTTCATCCAATGTCAAACAAAATCTGGAAAGAGACGGCCAAAGATATTTTTGCCTTTTTCCTCGATGGAAAAAAGGTTGGTACACTCCAAAAATTGTCCGATTCAAAAACTAAAAAAGCGGTTGTGTTGATTGATGGTGAAGTATACACCATCGAAAGAATCGGCTTCTGGCTAAGAGCCATTGAGATACAGACCCTTGAAGGCGAACTCGTTGCCCGGGCTGCATATGATAAATTATATTCCACGGGCATGACCTTGGACCTCAAAGGGAAAACCTATAAGTTATATCAAGGCCAAAGTTCAGGCTATGGCTGGGTCTTACGTGAAGCAAAAACCGAAGTATTAAGCTACAGATATAATCGTGAGGATGGCCACAATGCCATTGAAGCCACTACCTCAAGTCCCAACCTTGACCCTTTGTTGGATTTCCTTTTGTACTACCTGACCTCATCCATTAATGTTGAAGAGCAGAATACAATTGCGCTGGTGACTACGATAAGTGCGCTTTAAAGAATCTGATCGTTCGTTTCCAGGCTAACTTACCGGCTTTTTTGTCGTACCGTGGCGTAGTATCATTATGAAAACCATGCTTCACACCAGGATACATATGAGCCGTATAGGATTTGTTGTGTTCCTTTAAAGCAGCCTCATAAGCAGGCCAGCCTTTATTTACCCGCTCATCCAATTCAGCGTATTGCAATAGTAAAGGGGCATTGATATTCGGCACTTCCTCTGCAGGTGCTTGCCCACCATAAAAAGGAACAGCTGCCGCCAGATCAGGACATCGCGCAGCCATCATATTGGAAATCCAGCCACCAAAGCAAAAACCAACAACACCCACTTTTCCGGTACAACCGGGATGATTTTTCAAATACTCAAAAGCAGCAATGAAGTCTTCCAACATCTCATGGCGGTCACGCTTTCGTTGAAGTGTTCTGCCTTCGTCATCCGTTCCGGGATAACCGCCTAAGGGGTAAAGGGCGTCAGGGGCAATGACCAAAAATCCTTTCATGGCAGCTCTCCTCGCTACATCTGAAATATGCGGATTAAGTCCCCGGTTTTCATGAACGACTACTACTCCCGGCAATTTGCCTTTCTTTTTCGTCTTTTTAACCAGCAAGCCCTGCATTTCTCCAGCCCCTTTCGGGGAATCGTATAAGACAAATTCAGACGTTAGCCGCGGATCATCGGCATCAATCTGGATGGCATCATACTTCGGCGCCAGAAATTCAAACATGGCAGATGCAGTCAGGCCACCTACGGCATAAACTGAGATACGCTCTAAAAATTCACGTCGATCAATTTTGCTATGCACATAATGGTCGAATAATTCATAAACATCAGGATGGATGTCTTTCTTTTTGATTGGTTTCATGGAGAATGGGTTTTTAAGAATTTTAAAGGGGGTGGTTATTGAATGCTTGCTTCATGCGCGTTCATTTTTTTGCAGTCGCTCAAAAAAACGAACAAAAAAAAGGCCGTCAAAATAAACTCGCTTCGCTCAGACAGTATTTTGACGGCCTCCCTCTGCCTATTAGTCTAATAGCAAGTTCGGCCTTTTTGTAATACCGTAAAGAAAATCATGGAATGGAGCGAATAAAAAGTTTTACAGTTTGACGACCATAGGGAGGAGTTTAAAACTTTTCGCGGAATGCAATGATTTTTAGGTATTTCAAAGAAGCCTTGATCTTTTGATTCTTTTCCATCAAGGGAAAAGAATATTATTCAAAAAAGAACAAAAAATTATTCTAATCATTAATTTAACCTTTTAACCTCAAACTAAGCCCATGAAATCAAAATTTACCGAAAAATTAACCACAAACGGCTGGTCCAACGTCCATGATCCTGAAAGTTTACACCTAACTACAGAAGACGGAAACGTCATCCAAAACGCCGATGCATATTTAATGAACCAAATTCAGCCTAATTTCCAGGCGGGGCTGGCGTTATTCGAAAATGAAAGTATGATCAGGCTAAGAGTATTTAATATGCCTGGTGATTTTAACTGGTTACAAATTGTGTACAATAGCAACCTTGAAGCCTTACTAGATGAAATTATTGCTATGCAGCATGAACTGCCCAATAAAAGCTATTTCAGCCTGATGTCTGGGACCTTTAAGACCGACTGTCAGGTGTCATTATTGGCATGGGAGCAATTTTGATTCTAACCTGCTAACTTGCTTTCTCCAATTTTACCCTCACGTTTTTGTGGTAAGGTGTTTTCGCCATGGGGTCACAATCATCAGTCGACGTTAGTAAATTCGCTTTTGCGCCAATGTTTGCATCCGATTCGAGGTCTGGATACTCTAATCCATAGCCATGTGGCATCGAAATGATTCCTTTAGGTACTTCATCCGTTACTTTGACCACGATTTTAAGCGATCCTATTTTGGAAGTACAGGTAACAAGGTCTCCTGATTCGATGCCGAGCGATTCAGCATCTTTGGGGTTGACTTTCAGGGCGCCTTCCTGGTCATTTTTTCGCCATTCAGGATTACGAATTATTGTGTTGGCATTATATGTGCGTCGCTCACCGGCCATCAGGTTGAACGGGTATTCGGCTTCATAGCTGGCCTCCTTTTTAGCGTTTTCAGGCAAGGCATCCAACCAATCAAGCATAAGTGGTATCGACAAATGTACCTTTTTGTCTTTGTGGCGGATAAGATCCCAATGCTCCTCTTGTTCGTGTACGCTCATGATCGTTCCTGACGGGCTGTTGATGATAGCGTTAAAGAGACTCTCTCCGAGCATGTAGCCACTGCCTTTAAACCCGGCGCGCTTGACGGCTTTAGTATGTTTTTCTGCATAGCGATGCGCCGCAAACCAAAGCACTGCTCCTGATGCCGCCCCATTTGGTAAAGCTTTGCCAAGCGTAGCTCTAAGAATTGTTGGTCCGTACTTTTTCCATTTTGGTTTTAAAGCAAAGGTTAATGCAATTGCTAGCGGGAAAAGGCGCAATGCCGGGATCATCCTGTCCAATTTCGCGACTGTGGCAAGGATGGGGAAGGATTTTGGCAATTCACCCATCGCTGTCACCAGCCTGTGATGGATCTCAGGTTCAGGCAGCGTGTTGACCAATGGCTCAACCACCGGATGCCTGAAGTGGAAGAAGTTTTTAGGAAACTCCAGGTTAAAGAAAGTCGATTCATATTTTTCGAATTGAGAAGAAGCAGGCAAAACATAATCGGCGGCCATGGCTGTTTCGGTCATAGCGACATCGATGACCACCATCAAATCAAGCCTGGTATAAGCCTTTTTCTGAGCGGGAATGTCAGCATAGGAGGAGAGCGGGTTGGCTGACTCCACGATCAGGGCGCGCATTCTGTCAGGATGGTCTGAATCAATTTCCAATGGCAGAATATTAGGTGGAAATAGTTTACAAATTTCTTTCATTCCGGTAACCGGGGTTGAAATACCTCCTTTTTCAGGCTCTTTGGAGTGACCGATCAAAGGAAGCAGGAAAGTGTGGAGGCTATTAGTACCTTCTTTTCCAAAATTTCCTGTTACCAGGAAGAGGAGCCTGGTCAAATAGGCGTTTAGTGTACTGTTATGGCTTTGTTCGATACCAAGGTCTGATCGCACTGCAACCGTGTCTGCTGCTGCGAGGTTGCGGGCAACTTGCCTGATAAGGTCAGCATCAACACCACAAATTTTGGCATATTCATCAACAGGCACTGACATAAAATGTGGTTTGATCTCGTCAAATCCATTGGTGTGTTTGTCAATAAATGCCTTGTCTTCGAGCCCTTCGTTAATGATCACACCCAGCATTGCGGCAAGCAAATAAGCATCTTTGCCCGGTTTGACCTGGAGGAAAATATCCGCTTTTTTAGCAGTTTCGGTTAGTCGTGGGTCAACTACAACCAGGGTTTTATCTGGATTTCTGGAGATTTTGTTTATGGTTGGTCTGGCTTTAGGCAAGCCATGAGATTGCATTGGGTTAGCCCCAATGATAAAGACAAAGTCGGCCTCAGCAACGGGTTCGCAATAGTTGGTATTCTGACGACCGAAAAGTTTGCCGTTGACCCAGAAATTACCGGTTTTTTCCTGTGCAAGAGCAGAATAGAAATATGGAGTATCGCAAGCAGCTCTCAAACCAGAACTGTAGATGCCGCCAATATGATTGCCTTGTCCACCACCACCTGCATAGCCAATGACCTTTCCGCCATAAGTGTTACGGATGTCTACTAATTTGTCGGCGATTTCCTTGATGGCCGTTTCCCACGAAACTTCTTCAAAGGTGCCATCTGCTTTTTTGCGAAGCGGGGAGGTGAGCCTGACCTGGTGCTGGTAATAGTTGAGTCTTGTGGCTTTCTGACAAATATATCCCTCGGAAACCGGGTGGTCTTTATCGCCAAGGATCTTTCCAAAATTTTGATTTACATCAATATCGATCTTGATACCACAGTTTTGGGAACACAAGATACAAGCGGATGATTTTGTGGTTGTCGTTGTCATGGATTCAGAAAATTTAATCCCCTGTCAAGCGCTTGCTTTAGCCTTGAGGGGTCTTTATACAATTGCATTAGAATGATGGAGCCTTCTATATCTGCGATTATTTTTTGGGCATCGGCTTTGGCCTGGGCTAATGGTTTGCTCTCTTTTAAAATGTTGATTAGAGCATTTTCCCAATGTCCGAAAAAACGCAGTACACTATCAATAAAGGTGTCTTCTACGTGGGAAGTTTCCAGTACGGTATTGGCGAAAAAACATCCGCCCGGATAATCTGTGAATGCGCGATAAGTGTAATCCCCCATTTTCCTAAGCCGCTCCGCTGCTGTCAGATCTTCTTCATAGGCAACACTGAAAATCTTTCTCCGAAACCATGCGGTAGTGGCATCAAGAGCCTGTAACATGACAGTTTCCTTATTGGAAAAATGATGGTAAAACGCGCCTTTAGTGAGATTCAGTTCTTTGGCAAGATCACTCATACTCGTCCGGTAGTATCCTCTGCGACGAAACACTTGTATACTTCCAAGGATGATTTCCTGACGGGTAACTTTTTGTAAGGGCATGTAGCAAAAATATTTTACATACTAAACGGTTGGTATGTAAAATAAGAAAAATTGAGGAAACAATTCAATACTTCACCAAAGGCCTTCGTTTCTTTTGCTTAAATTCATATCAGATTCCCAGTTTTACTAACACTCTAAATCCATTCTAATGAAAATTACACTGAGTACAAAATGTATGCTTTTGGTATGCTTGGCATTGACCTTTTTTGCATGTCAAAACAGTGAGCCAACCGATTCTCAAACTGATATTTCTACACTAACACCACCTGACGCAGAAAAAGTCGACACCATACTTTCCATTCACGGAGACGAAAGGGTAGACCCTTACTTCTGGATGCGACTTAAAGACGAACAGAAACTCGCTGAAAATCCGGACGACCAGACAGCAAAAGTGACCAGTTACTTGAATTCTGAAAACGACTACACCGGAAAAGTACTCGAAAAAACAGAAGCTTTCCAGGAAGAACTTTACCAGGAAATCATCGGACGGATCAAGCAGGATGATGAATCCGTACCTTATTTCAAAAATGGATATTGGTACTATTCGAGATATGAGCAAGGTGGCGAATACCCCCTGTATTGCCGTAAAAAAGGCAATCTCGAGGCCGAAGAAGAAATTATGCTTGATGTCAACGAGTTGGCAGAAGGACATGCTTACTACAGCGCTGGATCACTCAGAGTGAGCCCCGATAATAAAATCCTGGCATTCGGCGAAGATACACTCAGCCGGAGGGTCTACCATATTCGGTTTAAAAACCTGGAAACCGGTGAGTATTTACCAGATGTTCTTGAGGGTACCACAAGTTCTGGTGCATGGTCGTCAGACAGCCAGAATTATTTATACACCTCCAAAAATAAAGTCAGCTTGCTTTCTGAAAAGATATGGAAGCATAAACTTGGTACTGACCAGGCTAATGACGAATTGAAATACCATGAAAAGGATCCATCTTATTACATCGGCGTCTATGCTTCTAAATCTGAAAAGTTTCTCATCATTTATAACAGTAGTACACTGGTAACTCAATACCACATCCTTGAAGCAGATAATCCGGATGGCGATTTTCGTGAATTCTCACCCAGGGACGAGGAGCATGAGTACAGCATCGTCCATTTTGAAGATAAATTCTACCTTGTCACCAACCTTGATGCAATAAATTTTAGGTTAATGGAAACCCCTGAAACGGCAACGTCAAAAGATAATTGGAAAGAAGTCATTCCTCATAGGGAGGATGTACTTTTGGATGACGTCGAAATATTCAAAAATTATCTTGTTGTAAGAGAACGTTCGAATGCTCTCACCCAACTGAAGATTATCGACCAAAAGACCAATGAAGAGCACTATCTCGATTTTGGTGAGGATGCTTATGTGACCTATACGTCAACGAACACAGAATTCAACACAGATATACTGCGTTATGGCTATTCATCCCTGACCACACCTAACTCGACTTATGACTACAACATGTCGACAAAGGAGAAGGCGCTGAAAAAGCAAACTGAAGTTGTTGGTGGTCATAATCCCGAAGACTATGAGACTGAACGCATCTTCGCCACAGGCCGGGATGGCACCAAGATTCCGATCTCTGTAGTTTACAAAAAAGGGTTTGAGAAAAATGGAGAAGGCCCGCTATTGCTTTATTCATACGGGTCATATGGTAGTTCGACCGATCCATGGTTCAATTCTGTAAACCTGAGTTTGCTGGACAGGGGGTTTGCTTACGCTTTGGCGCACATTCGAGGCGGTCAGGAAATGGGGCGTCAGTGGTATGAAGATGGCAAAATGTTTAATAAGAAAAATACGTTTTACGACTTTATTGATTGCGCGAAGCACCTTGTAGACGAGAATTATACTTCTCCTGATCACCTATACGCACGAGGAGGATCTGCTGGCGGATTACTAATGGGAGCAGTTGCTAATATGGCTCCTGATTTGTTTAACGGTATGGTCGCTGCAGTGCCATTTGTTGATGTGGTCAGTACCATGCTCGACGAGTCGATCCCATTGACCAGTAACGAGTTTGATGAGTGGGGTAACCCCAAGATTGCGGATCAATACGCTTACATATTGTCCTATTCACCATATGATAATGTCAAAGATCAGGCATATCCGAACATGCTCATCACAACTGGATTTTTTGATTCTCAGGTACAATATTGGGAGCCGGCGAAATGGGCAGCCAAGTTAAGGGATCATCATCAGGGGGATAACACCATCCTTCTAAAAACAAATATGGAAGCTGGCCATGGTGGTGCATCAGGCAGGTATGAGCGTTACCGCGAAAGAGCCTTCGAATACACATGGGTGCTGAACCTTGAAGGCAAAGCTGACCTAAAGGACTAACACCATAGCCCCACTATGAGACCACTACTTTTTATTGCGTGCTTTTTCCTGGTTACCTGTTTTGCGTATGGACAGGTAACAGAAGCACCAATAGTCGATGAAGGGGAAGGACCATTTCCCCAATTGATTATCCGTGGAGCAATATTAATCAATTCAACAGGTGCACCCCCTATCGGACCTGTCGATGTAGTGATTGAAAACAACATCATCAAGGAAGTCAAGGTCGTCGGGTATCCGGGGGTGCCGATCGATACGGCGAGACGGTCAAAACTAGAAGCAGGCAAAAAAGCTGATATCATTATCATTGATGAATCTCAAAGTCCTTTATGGTACTGGCGCGATCAAATTTACGGATGATAGTAAAGTGGTCAGAGTAGGCGGTGTGCGCTATACGATCAAAGACGGGATCATTTACGACGCCAAGCGATAATCGGGTATAAGATTTCAAATTGAGTTATGAAAAGTTTCAGGGCAATTCGAATTTTGTGTTTTTTGATACTAGGAATTGCATTATTAGGCTGTCAGCCAAAAGTTGAACAGCAACAATCTCGAATCGAACCTGAACCTAAAAATACCGAAATACAACTTATCCGGAATGAAAAATTAACATCAACCGGGAGAGTTCCGGTTTACATATCCAGAAACCAGGGCAGGAGCTGGGAGCCAGTTAGCGAAGGCCTGAATCCCGATATCCAGGTGTCATTTCTTGAGCCATTTGGTGATGAGATACTAATGGCAACGGACAATGATGGCCTTTATATTAGTTACGACAACCGTACCAGGTGGAAACCTATAGGCAGTGGTCTGCCGGGCAAAAAGATCAATTCCCTTTATCTTGGCGAAGCAACATTTTATGCAGGTGTTTATGGTCAGGGACTGTTCAGAAGCCTTGATAAAGGACAAACATGGGAGGCCTATAATTTTAATTTACCTGATCTTAGGGTCCAGTCCATCCTGGAAGTAGGAGATCTTTTGCTGGTTGGTACTGATAGCGGAATTTTTCAGCTGGATGCCCAAAACCAGTTCTGGATACTGTCTTTCCCCCATGTTCAGGTCTTATCGCTTAATCACTATGAAGGGAAGTTTGTCGCTGGCACTAATCAAGGCTCTTTGCTTTCCGAAAACGGACCTGGGAAATGGCGCTGGATTAATCAACAAGGAGCTGTTCATTATACGATCCTGATCGACCAGACGATAATTGAAATGGTCATCATGGGAAATCTAAATTTTTCAAATGACTGGGGTGCCAGCTGGCAGCAAGGTATCTATTCACCAAATGCTGGTACATATGTTTACCAGGTTGCCAAAGTCGGGAGTCAATATATCCTCAGCAATAACTACGGTGTTTCGATTTCTGATGATGGTGGTTTAACCTGGTCTCGTATCTTCGAAACTGAGCTAATGGGGTTTTTCGATTTTCTGGTCATTGATAATGTGATTTATGGTGGCACCCGCTCCTGGAATGAATCAAGAGGCAAGTAATTTTACGGCATTTTTTTATTAATGATGACTTTTGACGGCGCTCTTCGATGAATATATAAAATCGAAGAACATGAAACGTATAATCTTTCTCTTGTGCGCTTTTGTAGCTGCTTTACCATTTTCAAACGCTCAATCCGATTCTGAAAACGCAGGGTTTTTTAACGACTGGCAATTAGGAGCCAGGGTGGGTATCAATGTTTCCAACATGTTTGGCGATGTAGGTAATAATTCATTTTTATTTTCAGTCAATGCCGGTGTGGTTGGTAATAAATCTCTGACTGACAAACTGGGCTTAGCCGTAGAACCCCATTTTTCAATAGAAGGACAAAAACTAAATGGCGGGTATGACAGGATCACCTATTTTAATATTCCAATACTGGTGAGGTACCAGGTGTCAGATAACTTTAGCGCAGAAGGAGGACTAAAGATGGGCATCAAAGTAATCGAAAAAACCAAATTCGGAACTACTGGAAACACCCTTCGCAGAAACCGCTTCAAGACTTTAGCACCGGGAATCGTGATCGGCACTACCTACAACATCAACGAAAACTGGTTTGCCCAATTCCGTTATAATATCAAGCTTAAAGACGTGGTCAGGGTAGGCGGTGGTGATTCAGAAGGGTCAATTATCATGCTCTTCCAATTCTGCGCAGGCTACTTGTTCGGCGGCTAAATCTAATACGCCAACATCGCTCTGCGTATCTTAAAAGAAAAGTTCTCCGCGCCTCCGCGTTTAAAATAGCTAGAGGCTAATAGGTAAAAAACTATCTATCCAGCCATGCCTTAAAATCGCCAACCCGATCACGAGCAACGACGATCTCATCATCTTTACTGCCTTCGAGTTTAATCTTAAGTCGGCTATTCGAATAAGCAATAATATCCAGGATGGCTTTAAAACTGATGATATATTTCCGGTTTATCCTTGTAAATTCTGCTGGGTTCAGGATCTCAGTAACGCGGTCCATCGAATAATCAACCAGGTACTGTCTGCCTTCCTTTGTACAGGCATATGTCGATTTATCCTGACTCATAAAGTAGGAAATTTCCGTTACCGGAATGGATTTCAATCGGTCTCCAATCTTAATAATAAAACGTTCTTTGTATCCGGCAGAAAGCATCTTGCCTGCATTTTGAATGCCTGAGGTATTGACCAACTTCCGGTCGCTTAACTGTGCAAACTTTTGCAAAGCACGCGCCAACTCATCAATGTCAACCGGCTTTAGCAAATAGTCGATACTGTGTACCTGGAAGGCTTTTATGGCGTATTGGTCAAAAGCTGTTGTGAAGATGATAGGACAACTAACATCAATAACTTCAAATATTTCGAAACAAAGTCCGTCGCCAAGGTCAATATCAGTAAAAACAAGATCAGGATGATCATTTTTCAAAAACCACTTGATTCCCGATTTTACGGAATTGGCTTTGCCAACTACCTTAATCTCAGCGTCAGCTTTATCCAGTAATTTGACCAGGTAGTCTTCTGCCAGTTGTTCGTCTTCTATGATCAGGACATTCATTTGTCGAGCTTCAATAGCGGTAATTTAACTTCGTAAAAACCATCAGTTTCTCCAAAGGTCATTGGCTTTTCTGTAAAGAATCCATAACGCTCCCTGATATTTGCCAGGCCAATACTGGTTCCGTCTTCTTTTTTAGCCATTTTCTTTTGAAGGTTGTTTTTTACAACGAGATAACCGTTTTCTGTTGAGATATCAATATTCAATGGCGTTTCACCATTTATTACATTATGTTTAACGGCGTTTTCTACCAACATCTGTAAAGCCAATGGCGCTACCTGATAGCCGGAGTTTTTTGGAATATCAACTTTCACATTTAAACCTTCCGAATGTCGGATTTTTAGTAAGAAGGTAAATGATTGAAGAAACTCCAGTTCAGAGTCAATATCGGTCAGTTCTTTATCCTGAACTTCAAGTACATAACGATAAACGTTGGATAGCTTCTTAATAAATTTTGCGGAAAGGTCAGCGTCTTTATAAACGAGTGACGACAATACATTAAGACTGTTAAACAGGAAGTGCGGGTTTACCTGGTTTTTCAATGCCGCAAAGCGTGTTGCAATAACCTCCCGTTTCATTTTCTCTTCATTGATAGCTGATTGGCGCCATGACATGAGAAAACTTCTGGCCGTCAGGAAAGTCACAATGATCAAGGTGATGATCAATGCTGGAATACTCTCATTGACCATAGCCTTGAAGCTCAATGCTGACTTTGGCCAGTTATAAACAATCATACCAACCACATGCATCATAATCATTGCCAGGATGGTATAGACTGAATGTCCAATTGTGGAAGCGATTAACCTTTTCTTAGGTGTTTTCTGCCAACTCAGATTACTGTCCAGATATCCAGAGACGGCTTCATTACCTTTCCACATCGCTAACCATAAGGCAGAAGTGAGTAATCCGACCGTCATAATACCCTCAAAACTTTCCCTACAGGCCTTACAGAAGAGAGGCCCTGCAGGAAAAGCAAATATTGCGACAAGTATGGTACTCTTGATATGATATCGAACCCGGGGTTTCTGAAAAAATCCCATTTTACAATGCTTTATTGCTGAAATATACGATCAATTCTTTAACAAACTTTTATCCGCCACATTGTCTTTGGAAACCCTCAGCCATATGCTTACCCCATGCTGGTGCTAATGGATCGTTCTTCTGAGCCGATTCTTCTGTAGTGAACAGTTTAATTGCCGCTTCATTTTGTCCGCAAGCCTCAGAAGTGTCTGATCCGAAAAACTGGGCAGTGCCGAAACTCAGTTGCGCCAAAAGATGCATCGCTCTGGGATTGTTTGGATTGATAGCAATCGACTTCTGCAATGCAGCCGCGCTCATGCCAGAGTACTGCGGACCACGACTTGCCGGGTCAACTCCAATTCTGATCATATGGATAAATCCTTGCAAAGCGGCGACTTCTGATTTGTCATGTTCGTTTTCAGCAGCTTTATTTAGAAACTGTTGTGCCGCATCCAGTCCACCATCTTTTTTGGTGGCCTCTTTTTGGTTTGAGGCATTGATCAACAACGCATAAGCTGCATAATAATTGGGAAGCCATTGATCTTTCTCTACGTTGGCAATGCGTTCGAATTGATTGGCAACAGCTTTGAAATCATCTGGAGAACTGGCTTCACCCAAAGCTGTCAATGCCGCCGACATGGCTTTGGTATAATTGTCATTTTCTGCGAAAGTAAAAGTGGCTGACAGAACCATAACGAGTAACAATACTAAATTTTTCATGATGTAGTGATTTATTAAAGATTAGGTAATTGATTCAATGTTTTTGATTTGGAAAGCGTAACAAAGACGCCAAGTAATGCAAATTGAGGCGCTGGCAACTTCCGTTGTCGACTTTCGTAAACACCTGATTCATTCGGCTGCGACCGATATTCATATCCAAAAATGTGATCGTGGTTCAGGATATTGGTTACACTGAGATATACGATGACATTATGCCTCGGCAGGTAGCTGATATTAGCACTCAGATCGTGATAAGATGGTGTACGGCTACCATTAAATTCTGCAGTATTCGGGTCATTATAAGGTCTGCCTGAAGCAAAAGAGTAGGTCAAACCAATCTGGCTTTTAAGTGGTGTAATGAAGTGTTTGTAGACGATTGATAAATTATGTTTTGAGGTAAAGGTCGGTGCGGCCTGTGTCGGATAGTTTCTGTAATCTCTTTCTGTGTCCAGGAAAGAATAGCTTATCCAGTATTCAGCATTTTTTATGCTTTTACCATCCCTGTAAAAGAGGTCCAGACCACGGGCATATCCGTTTCCTGAATTGTTAAGGTTATAAGGTTGTTCGCCTGCTGCTTGCTGATAGCTGATCAGATTGTCATAGCGTTTCCAGTAAAATTCGGTTCGGAAGGTTCGCCTGTTCTTTTGCCATTGGTAATTGGCGATGAAGTGCAAAGCCATTTCAGAATCCAGCTGATTGTCGATCCTTAGTAAATTGGTCGGTGCCGATTGTCTGAATCGGCCAAAGGCCATCGACATCTGACTATTCTTTCCTGATTTTACCGCAAGTGAGATGCGAGGATCTACTGAAAATGTTTTTGACAGCGTATTAAACTCTGTGCGTGCTCCTGTAAGAACGGCAACCGATTTGGAGATGAAAACTTTAGTTTCCAGGAAATTGGAAATGATGTTTTCGTCAAATGCATACCGATTGAAGAAACCAGAATTTCCATCGGTATAGTCCTGGTGGTGAAGTTTGGTGTATACCTCCCCTCCCATTCTGATAAAGAGACGGTCAGAGTGATCGTAATCTGCGGCCAATTTAAAATGCAAGCGGTGATCGCGTTCGATAATCTGGTCAGTGCCAGGGTTGATCTCATCATTTGAATGGGCGTAAGAGGCACCCGTTCTCAGCATCCACTTTTCGCCGATCATATCGGAATAGGAAGTGTTGAGATAGCCGTATTGGTTGCGTAATTGAGTTTCAAGGGCTGGTTGGGATAGTTCAAAAGGTTCGTAGTTGAGCGTCATTCCGGCAAGGTTAAGTTTGCCATAAGCCTTGAACATGCCATCTTTACCCACTTTTTTTCTGTAGGCGATATTACTGTCAAAAGAAGTGGGTGGATTTACCCAATCGATATCTTGCTTGATGATGCTGAAGTAAGGGTCAAGATTGAAATAACCGATTTTTGCGGCAAGCGAAGATGCTTCCCAACTCTGCGTATGTGCTAGTTCGAGGCCAACAGTGATGAAAGATAAGTCGGTGCGTGTCTCTGTCGCTGTTTCCTTGGTTTTCAGGATGAGCGCAGAGGAGAGTCCCTGCCCGTATTCAGCCGAGTAGCCACCTGTAGAAAAACTTGCACCACTAAACATGAACGGCGAAAACCTGTTGCGGGTCGGTACATTGGGGGCTGCAATCTCATAACTTTCCGCTGCGATCATCCCGTCAATAAAAGTTGTGGCTTCGTACCCGTCACCACCCCTTACAAACAAACGGCCTTCTTCTCCTACGGTCTGCGTTCCCGGAAGGGTATTCAATGCACCCGAAATGTCTGCAGTGGCCCCTGCGGTGGTTACAATATCAAGCGGTTTAAGCATCTCGCTTTTACCACCAGAACCTGTTTCAAATGTACCAGCAGTGATAACGACGGCTTGGAGCTCATTTATGGTTTCCTTTAACAGAATATCAAAAGTCATTGGTGCTTCGGTAAGCACGACCGCTTCTCGATGGTCTTTAAACCCTGTAAAAGTTACCAACAAATACGCCGAATCCTTCATTGAAGTAGTGAAGGAAAATTTACCGTCGAGGTCCGTGGATGTACCATCGTAAGAACCCTCAATAAAAACATTGGCACCAGGAATTGACAGGCCTTTTGTGTCCGTTACAACACCGCTGAGCGTAGTTTGAGCAATAAGACTAAGGGTGATTGAAACAAAAACGAGTGTGAGTAATATCTTTTTCATGAATTGTGATTCGGTTGATGTTCGATACAAAAGTGGGGTTGAAACGACCCTGTTCAAAAAAAAGGTTACCGAATCGTAGAAAAGGGGAGCTGAATCGTCAAATAAGGGTCAGATATGTGAATTTTCAGAACAATTGCCTGTTCCTCTTGTTTTCTTGACATGATTTCGCTCTACATATTAATGTCATTAATTATGTCTCCAAACAATATGGTGTTGTTTGATTTTTCCGGAAAGGAAGACCTCGATTACTGGGCCATCGTAGATGATGGCGTGATGGGCGGCCTCTCTCAAGGCCAAATGTCTATCAACAAAGCAGGTCATGCTGTTTTTCAGGGAGATGTCAGGCTGGAAAACAATGGCGGCTTTTCTTCAGTAAGGTGCCGTTTCCGAGATGTTGATGCCAAGGGCTATGAAAAAATGGTTATCAGGCTTAAAGGTGATGGCAAACGATACCAGTTCAGGGTAAAGTCTGACATGTATGACTATCACTCTTACATCACTTATTTTCAAACGAGTGGTGAATGGGAAACAATCGAGGTAACCCTGGCCGATATGTACCCGACATTCAGAGGTATGAACCTCAGAATGCCCAATTACCCTGGCGAAACCATTGAGGAAATCGCCTTTCTAATCGCAAATAAAAAGGCAGAGTCATTCCGACTCGAAATTGATTCTATAAGTTTAAAGTAAGTATCATGTTTAATCTATTCAAGAAGAAATCCAAAACAGAAGTTTTAGAAGATCGTTACCGCAAATTACAGGAAGAGGCATTCGCACTGTCAAAAACCAACCGCACCTTAAGCGATCAAAAATATGCTGAAGCTGAAGAAGTTCTCAAAGAACTGGAAGGTGTTGAAGGATAATTCGTTATCTTTCTAACTAACCAAAACGAAACCTCAAATGCTTGTTCGAATCCTGATCTTCCTGGTGGTCAACTTCGCGGCTCTGGGTATAGGAGGAATATTCACTTCCAAAGGTGTGCCTTCAGACTGGTACGTCAATCTCAATAAAGCCCCATGGACACCGCCAGGGTGGGTGTTCGGATTTTCGTGGACAACTATAATGATCTGCTTCGCCATTTACATGGCTTACGCCTGGGAACTGGTCGACAACAAGAAACTTCTACTCGGACTATTTGCAGTTCAATGGATCCTCAATGTGATTTGGAACCCTGTATTCTTCCAGTTTCATGCTATGTTAGCCGGACTGATCATTATTTCTTTGTTGACCATTTTAGTCAGCTATTTCCTTTTTGCTTATCGTGGACCTATGAAAGCGATAGTCCTTTTGGTCTTACCTTATTTCGTCTGGCTGCTCATCGCCACGTCACTAAACGCTTACGCACTGCTCAATAATTAAGTCGTAGTCCCAATTAAGACACTATTTGTCCTTAGTCTTGATTCCTGTAATCCCCTAAGTTTCTTATTTTTAGGGTATGGGCAAGCAAATAGAACTTAAGGCTACCGGGGAAATAATCGAATTTACCAAAACGGCTGCAGACACTAACGGTGCCTACGTTGAGTACATTTTGACTTTACCTAATAGTGGAGAAGGCCCGCCGCCTCATCGCCATATTCTACAATCGGAATTATTTGAAACCATCGAAGGGCAGTTAGGCCTGATGTGCGAAGGGGATGAGCTGGTGCTCCAACCAGGAGAATCTTTTACTGTTCCCAAAAATGCGCTGCATAGCTGTTATGCCATAGGTGATGAGCCCACCAGATGCAGGGTCGTTTTTGAACCGGCACTAAATATTGAATACCTGTTAACAGAGATCTTTGAATCTTGCAATCGCAGAGGATCTGCATTACCCTCTCCGTTTGACGGGTCATATTTATTGACCCAGGTCAAAGGAGAATATTTGTTAGGTGATGTTCCACCATTTGTCCAGAATTATATTTTCCCAATAATTGCACTGTTAGGTAAGCTGTTTGGATTAGTTAAAGCAAACCCGGTTTCATGACTGATAAAACCTATCTGAAAAATCTGAGACAACCAACAGTGGACAATCCGCTGCGTATTTTAACTTCAGCCTGTTTGATAGGTACCCTGTGTGGGGTAGATGGTTCTGCTAATGGCAGATACCCCTCTGTTCTCAAATTACTCCAGTACAAAAATGTCAGGATGATCCCTTTTTGTCCTGAAGATTTCTCGTTCGGAACACCCAGAGAGACACCAGACATCGAAGGCGGAGACGGTTTTGATGTGCTTGATGGGAAAGCCAGGGTTGTCACTGAAACTGGAAAAGACTGGACCGAAGGAATGATTAAAGGGGCTAAAAAAATGCTTGAACTTGCTCAAAAAGAAAACATAGAACTAGCAGTAATGATGGATGTTTCAGGAGCATGCGGCAGCCAGGTCATTTACGATGGCCATCGCTTTTCTGAAAACAAAGCCTACCAGATTGGAATGGGGGTTTGCGCTGCTCAACTGCACAGAAACGGGTTCAAGATTGTTAGTCAAAGAGATTTCCGATCTTTAGAGTTATTATATGCCAAAATTGACCCTAACCACAAAGTCAATCCTGATGCTATCGACCATGATGAGACGGATTGGTACAAAACGTATTTTTCAATTAATTAGTAGAAATGCCTGCTTTGAAACTTAAATTCATAACAGCTATTGGGGTTTTATGTCTTTTGATCATCAGTTGTTCAAAAGAAGAACCCGGTTTTACGCCTGCACCACCACCACCGCCTGCTTCTGATTTCGTAGTACCTACGATTACACCAACAGGAAATGAGCGTTACCTCAATGAAAACTCTGACGTCATTTTTGATCAACAACAATTACATACATTTGAAATTGATATTCCTGATGCCTCAATGGCACAAATTGACGCAAATCCAGTTGCTGAACAATATGTAGAATGCATGTTAACTTTTGACGGAGAGTCGATTAGCCCGGTTGGCATTCGTTATAAAGGATCTATTGGCGCATTCGTGAATTGCCTTTCCGGTACTGATTGGGCTAACCCGTCAGGTCATAAAACCTGCACCAAGCTATCGATGAAGGTAAAGATCAACTGGAATGATACCGACGATAAGTTTTATGGCCTCAAAAAACTGCAATTCCATTCCATGAACCACGATGATTCTCATATGAGAGAACGCCTTGGGTATTGGTTCTATAGACAAATGGGAGTTCCGGCTCCCCGTTCGGTACATGCTCGACTGGTCATTAACGGAGAATTTGTTGGTGTCTTCGCACTCACTGAGCAAATAGATGGTCGCTTCACCAGGTACAACTTTGACGATGGCGATGGCAACCTGTATAAAGAGATCTGGCCATTAAGGATGGATGGACAACCTTATGCCGAACAAGACTTCATTAACAAGCTGAAAACTAATGAAGAAGACAATCCCTCAGCAGCATTAATCAGGGGTTTTGCTCAAAATATTGCTGACGCCTCGGAAGAAGATCTGCAAGCCGTAATAGCCTCGAAAATGAATATTACAGAGATCATCTCTCATATCGTAGTTGACAGAACGATCAGGCACGATGACGGACCATTTCATTGGTACTGTGATGGCAACTGGTGCACTAACCACAATTACTATTGGTATGAAGAACCTTCTGGGCAGACCTTGCATCTGATCCCCTGGGACCTTGATAATGCTTTCGAAAATATCATTGTCAATACCAATCCGGTTACACCAATTGCAGATGAATGGGGAGAAACCTCTGCCAATTGCCAACCCTTCCCGTTTGGTTGGTTTGGTGTGACGCAATGGTCTGCCGCTTGCGATAAACTAACCGCTGGGTGGGCCAATTTTTCGACAGAATATGACCAGATAAAGCAAAGCTTCATCGATGGCCCACTTTCAGAAGCCCAAACTTCAGCAATGCTTGATGCCTGGAGTAACCAGATCAGAGATGCTGTTATTGAAGCTCGCACAACTCACTCCGACGCTATCTCCCAATCTGTTTGGCAGGCCGCTGTAGATGAGCTCAAGACACAGTTAGCATACGCAAGAGAAAATTAAAACTGCCCTTTTTACCAATTACTGTAATGAAAAAAATAACCTTACTCCTTTTAACCACATGTCTTTTTTGGACTTGCTCACCGTTGCCAACCATCGATGAAGTAGCCGAAGAATACGTAAAACTCTGTCTTGAAGTTGGTATGTACGATGATGACTTTGTAGATGCTTATTTCGGTCCCGAAGAATGGAAACCCGATTTTGAAAAGGAAGCAGAAATACCAGCCGCCCGATTTATCAGTCATGTAGACGATCTTCTGGGTGTCTGTTCTGATATCAACGACCGACAATTGACCGAAGAAGATGCTATGCGCTTATTAGGCTTGCGCAAACAGCTCATCGCCGTCAAGACCAAAGTGGAAATGATGAATGGTAAGAAATATAGTTTTGATGAAGAAGCCAAATTGCTTTACGATGCAGAGCCCCCCAAATACGATGCAGCCCACTTCGATAATCTGCTTAGTAAACTTGATAGCGAGTTGCCAGGTGAAGGAACGATAAAAGAGCGGTTCCTCGATTACCAAAAAGACTTCGCGATCCCAACCGACAAGCTCGACACTGTGTTTACAGTCGCCATCGACGAAGCTCGCAAAAGGACTACTGCACGTTATGACCTTCCCGAAAATGAAAGTTTTGTAGTAGAATACGTTACCGATAAATCCTGGTCAGGATACAACTATTATAAAGGCAATGCAGTCAGCCTCATACAGTTAAATACCGACTTTCCGATGTACATCGATAGGGCTATTGACCTGGCTTGTCATGAAGGCTACCCTGGCCATCATGTGTTTATGACCTTGATGGATCAAAACCTCTACCAGGGAAAAGGTTGGGTTGAATATTCGGTTTATCCGTTATTTTGCCCTAATTCTCTGATCGCTGAAGGTACTGCCAACTATGGTATCGATGTGGCTTTCCCGGGCGAAGAAAGAGTAAAATACGAAAAAGAAGTCCTGTTTCCCTTAGCGGGAATTGATCCGGAAAAAGCGGACCAGTATTATAGAATCGAAGCATTGCGCTCAGCCCTTAACTATGCCGGCAACGAAGCCGCCAGGCAATACCTGAATGGCGATTTCACCCGCGAACAGGCAGCTGCATGGATCGAAAAATACCTGCTTTATGCTCCGGACCGTGCCCTGCAACGGACAAGGTTTATCGATCAGTACCGCAGTTACGTTATTAACTACAACCTCGGCAAAGACATGGTCGCCCGCCACATGACTGTTCTAGGCGGTACCCCCGACCAACCCGACAAAAGATGGGAATTCTTCAAAGGCTTGTTAAGCAATCCACCAACCCCCAGCAGCCTGAAAGAATGAAAGTCTATTACTCTTTTTCAGCAATAATTAATTCGCGCCTTTGCGTGAAAAAATCTCAGCTTCTCAGCACCTCTGCGTTTTAAAAAAAATACTTGTACGTTGAGAAAAACAAAAGCATTTTAGAAAAGCATTAAATTTTTATATCACCCAACGTTGCATTAACAACCTGTAATTGGCATCTTTGTAGCCACTTACCTCCGCCTTTATTAATTTATTGTTCAAAAAAAGGATTTACAAAATCATGAAAAAACTGTTGTCAATAACTTTCCTTGTATTTGCCGTTGTTTTTGGCGCCATTGCACAAGATCTTACTGTATCAAATGTTTCTCCCAAAATGCGCAAATTCAGAGGGGTGGAAGCTGTTGAAGGACTTGGTTACTACTGTTTCGCAATGGATGAAAAAAGTAAAAAAGGTTACAAAATATTTAAGCTTTACATCTGGGATTATGACCTGAAACAAATCGCAAAATCATCTGTCGAACTCCCGAAGAAAAGCTTTGTGGTGGATGCCGTTTATAATGGCGAAAACTTCCTTGTTGCTATGTATGATAGCAAAAAAGACAAGATCATAACATTAGCCTACAATAAAGAAGGCAAAAAAGTAGCTGAGATTGAAGTTGACGGGATCAAAACGAAATTCATGACCCTTGATGACTACAGACCCTCATATTACGCTGACCATGGAAGAGGATTTTATGCAGTCATCCCTGATAAAGAACCAAAATTTGGATTCAATATCATCAAATACGACAACGACCTTAAAGAGCAATGGAGAAGTTCGTATTTCCCTGATAAGGGCCTTCAAGTTGTAATGGATGCCGAAAGTGATGCTGACAAACTGGTGATTCTGAAATTGTCAAAAGGCAGCAAAATGAGCAAGAAAGTAGATGTCGACTTGACTGCCTTTTCAGGAACAGACGGGAAAGAATTGTGGACAGCCAATTTTAATAAATCAGACAAAGTTTTGTTACCTACCGAATTGGCCATCAATAAAAACAAAGAAGTATCTGCTGCAGGTATGTACTTTGATGGATCTAAGATCGGAGGCGTCAACTCTGATGGTGTTTTCTTCACCCATCTTGCTCCCGATGGGAAGGAAATAGGCCATACCTCTCAAAGTTGGAAAGGCAAATTGCAGAACTTCCTTAAAATGTCGAAAAGCAGTTTCACGGTTGGTAAGCCTAAAGTCGTTTTTGAAGATATCATTTATGATGAAGCAACCGGGCAAATTAAATTGATAGGTGAACTATTTACCATCAACACTGCGGGCAAGGTATTGGGTATGCTTTCAGGCAATACTAACACAGAAACCAAAGTATCTATAGAAGACCTCGTTGTATTTACATTCACTGAAGAAGGGGAATTCACAGATTTTTATGGTGTAAATAAAGCGCGCACTAATATTTTCCTGCCAAATACAACTTCCGGAGGAGTTAGGATTGCCCAATTGCTTAAACAAAGCGGAAGCTTGCCGTATCGCTTTACCGGCCTTAACGCTGAAGGTGAGGCTATCGCATTTTACCTGGATTACCTTCGAGAAAAAGACGGCAAATTGGTCAGTGCCAAACTTAAAGACTTCAATGCAGGTAAAGTTGGCGTTGGCATGCTCAACCTCAGAAACAGCACCGCTGAAGATTTTGAAGTGAAGTATCTGCCGATGTCGAAAAAAGCAGCGAATAAGGATAAAGAATCAGACGTAGCTTTCGACTCAAAACGTTCAATTATTAACGTAACGGAAAGCCGACCAGGTATGGTCTTAATTTCTGAATTGAGCAAAAAGACCGGAGACCTCAACCTTTTCCTCGAATCAGTTGGTACGATTGACCCGTAAATCTGAGGTATTGAAACAACTGCTAATTGCCATTCTGGGGCTCATTCCTGCACTTGTCATCAGTCAACCAAAAATAACGATCGATGACTATGAACGGGCTGTCGGATTTATGTGGGATAATGTCAATAATAAAAAGGCATTTAACCTATACATCAGGCCCAATTGGTTGCCAGACAGTACCGGATTATGGTTTGAACATCATGCTTATGACAAAAGGCAGTTTCTAAAGATTTCCTTACCGGAAGGTGATAAAAGCGAGCTCTTCGATCATAAGAGACTGGCCAGTGTCTTGACAGATTCGCTCAACGAAAAAGTCGATCCCAATGCGATTCCCCTAACAAAGGTCAGATATAAAGATGCTAAGACTCTTGAGCTATCTCTCGATAAAGGACAGTTCCTGCTCAATCTGGAAGACTACTCGCTTTCCATTCCGGAAACGGTACCCAGTAAAAATGAGTTTGAGGAAACCTCTCCTGACAAAAAATGGATAGCCTATACCGAAGACTATAACCTCTTTGTCAGAAATAGTGACTCAACAGAGATCAAACAACTAAGCCACAAAGGGCTTAAGGGGGTCGAGTACGGGACATGGTACGGCTGGTACGACAAAACCGAAGGTGAAAACGGTAATCGCCCGGAAAGGTTTTACGTCAACTGGGACGAGAATAGCCAGTGGCTGTATACCAGTATAATAGATTATCGCAATGCTGAAAAGATGTATATGCTCGACTGGAGTGTCGATACGTTGTACAAACCAAGATTGCTAGGCTATTTTCGCGGATCCCCTGGCGATACGTCAATGGTCTACGAGTCACCGGTGTTTTACAATGCCACTACAGGTGAGGAGCGCCAACCTGGCCTTCCGCGCTCCACCCATATTAATAATGCCAGCATCACCTGGTCAAAATTTGGCGGAAGAGCCTTTTTGTACTGGCAAAGCAGGGGATACCAGAATGTGTACCTCTACAACTACGACCTGGTCAAAGATGAACTTCAACTGCTTTACGAGGAATCGAGTGAAACCAACATAGATAACTTCAGATATTATCCTGCCGAGATGTCTGGTTTTATTTTCTTCCTTTCGGAAAAATCGGGTTGGCGCCAACTCTATCGCCTTGATTTGAATACCCGGAAAGTGAAAGCTATTACCAAAGGGGAATATTACGTGAACGGCGTGGATAGGATTGATGAAAAAAATCAAAAGATTTATTTCCGTGCTTCCGGAAAGGGCAAGGGCAGTAATCCATACCTCCATAAGCTATACAGCGTTTCCTTTGATGGTAAAGATTTTAAATCATTGACCGATGATAATCTGCATCACCAAGTCAGCATTTCTCCTGATGGAAAATTCTTTGTAGACAATGCATCTACGGCTAATGATCCTACCAAAACCACAGTCAGGTCAACCGAAAACGGCAATGTGATAGCCGAAATGGGAGAAGCGAATACCGATGGTTTAAAAAACTGGTCACCTCCTCAGCTCTTTGAAGTAAAAGCAACAGATGGTAAAACCAGGCTTTATGGTGCATTATGGAAGCCGACCAATTTCGATGCCTCCAAATCCTATCCGATCATAGATCATAGCTACACCGGGCCACATACCCAAATGTATCCCAAAGACTTCTGGCGAGTGATCAGCCTTGGTAACCAGGCATTGGCAGAACTGGGCTTTATCGTTATGATGGTTGATGGTCGGGGATCTTCAGGCAGGTCCAAAGCATTTCACAATTTTTCTTATAAAAACCTGGGCGGAACATTAGGTGACCATGTAGCTGCGATCAGACAATTAGGCGAACGCTATCCATGGATCGATACCACTCGGGTTGGCATCTTTGGTCATTCTGCCGGTGGCTATGATGCTGGAAGAGGTATGTTGGCGTATCCTGATTTCTACAAGGTTGGGGTTTCGAGCTCTGCCGACCACGATCATCGCATGGAAAAAGCATGGTGGCCCGAAATGTATATGGGTTGGCCCGTCGATTCTGCTTATCATCTGCAGTCAAATATTACTAATGCTGCCAACCTGAAGGGGAGATTACTCATCACTCACGGCGCTCTGGATGATAATGTGAATGCATCGGCTTCCTTCAAATTGGCGGAAGCCCTTATCAATGCCGATAAGCAATTTGATATGGTGATTTTCCCAAGTCAGCGACATGGATATACAGGCAAGGCCTTGAAGTATTTCAGGAAACTGCGTTGGAATTATTTCGTCGAACACCTGCTTGGTGCAGAGCCAATCTGGGAGTTTGAATGGGAATAATACCAACGAAAATTTAACTTTTTCAATCCCGAATTTGTGTTAAATTTATTGGAGACAAAGAATCACAAAGATGTTCTCCTTTTTGAACGATATTCCCGAACTAAAAACAAGAATCATCCAACAACTTTCTGCTATCCATCAGGAAGTTAATCCGGGGGAATTATTTGAAATCATCAAAACCCTAAACTCGAAATCTTTTGTCGGAAAGGTAAATGCGAAAAATGTACCTGGCAACGACAATCCTCCCTCTGATGCCAAAGCCAGCTGATTTTTCCTGAAAAACCTATCTTTGGTGGAATTGAAAATCTAGCCATTGATAGTTATGCAATCCTTTAAAATTTCCTGTTTATTCGTTATCCTTTTTGCTTTATTCTCTTTCTTTTCTTGCGACCCTAGCACAGGAAATACGGAGAAGGAGTTATCCTATCCTCAATTGCTGCAGTCCAATGCAGCTAAGCATCTTGAAATTTTATCAGCTGATAAGTTTGAAGGGCGTATGCCTTGTACTAAAGGTGATACATTGACGACGACTTACCTTTTGCAGGAATTGGGAAGGATCGGTGTGTTGCCGGAAGACCAAAATAAAGCAACCCAGGATGTTGAACTGGTCTCTATCGAATCAGAAATGGAAGATGAATTTGTCTTCAAAAGCGGGAAAGGTGAACTCACCCTGGCAAAAGGTAATGATATTGTCATCCATAGTGAGCGCTCGCAAGATGAAATTCGCCTCGAAGATGCCGAACTCGTCTTTTGTGGGTATGGCATCCGTTCAACAGCTGAGAACTGGGATGACTATGAAGGCATTGATATGAAAAATAAGATTGCTGTTGTCCTTGTCAACGACCCGGGCTTCGGAAGTGATGATAGTACCTTTTTTCAAGGCAACACCATGACCATTGGCGGCCGCTGGACACGTAAATATGATGTCGCAGACGAAGTAGGGGCAGCAGGTGTATTGATCATCCATGAAACCACTTCGGCAGGCTATCCATGGTTTGTTGTTCAAAGCTCATGGACAGGGGCTCAGCAAGGACTGGCAGGTATCGACCGATCAGACGACTGTCCGATAAAAGGTTGGATTCACCTTCAGAAAGCACAAGAGCTATTCTCCTTTGCAGGAATGGAGTTGAAGACCGCCATCCAGGACGCCAGGAAAAGAGACTTCAAAGCAAAGCCAATGGGCGTTACCTTGAGTACAACGCTCAAAAACACCTATTCATCTTGTACTTCCAGGAATATTATTGGCCTGCTTCCGGGAACTACCCGAGCTGACGAGTATATTATCTACACGACTCACTGGGACCATCTTGGTATTGGAAGGGAAGTTGATGGAGATGTCATTTATAATGGTGCACTTGATAATGCCAGTGGTACATCTTCTCTTCTCGCAATGGCTGAAGCCATGAAAAATGCCCCTGTCCAACAGGAAAGGTCCGTTATTTTCCTTTTCGTGACAGCTGAAGAACAAGGCCTCCTGGGCTCAGAATACTATGCAGAAAATCCGATATATCCATTAGAGAAGACCGTTGCTAATATCAACCTTGACGGACTCAACCCGGCAGGAAAGATGAAGGACCTCACCATAGTTGGAATGGGGTATTCAGAGATGGACGTTTGGGCCAAAAAATACGCTGAAAAAAATGGCCGCTACGTCATGCCAGGTCAGGAACCGGAAAAAGGATTTTTCTTCAGATCAGACCAATTCAATTTCGCAAAGAATGGTGTTCCGGTCCTTTATGCTGAAGGCGGATACGATCACGCTGAAAAAGGCAAAGAATATGCCATGGAGTTCAAAAAGACTTATACCAGCAAGCGGTACCACGCACCCAGCGATGAGTTCGACGAAACCTGGAACTTCGCTGGTATGATGCAAGACGCCCAATTAATGTCAGACATAGGCTGGGGGCTTGCCAACTCAGATGCATGGCCACAATGGTCTGAAAAGAGTGAGTTTCAACGCCCTGAAACATTAGACTAAATTTTCCTTTGCGGAACTTTGCGAATTCCTCTGTTGAGCTTTGTGGTAAAAAAGCCAAAAACTAAAATTTAATTAACCTTCACAACAGAATTTGAGAAAACACAACTACCATATCGTCCTCCAGGTCAGCACCTTGATATTTGCTTTGGCAACAGTTATCCAGGTACAGGTTAATGGTACAGGGGAGGAATCAATAGAATGGTTAATTGCTACTACAGCTTATACCAGTGCTATCCTGTTTTCGGTTGCGTTTGGCATTTCATCGGTTTATTTCTTTCTGAGAGATAAATGGTCAAAGCTGATATTCAGGCTGCGGCCTCATATTGGTCTGGTGTTCGGAGTGTCACACACCTTTCACCTGTTTTTCATAATCTGGCTGGATTCGTCTATTGAATCGGTTTTTTCAACAGTCAATACCATTTCACTTATCGGCGGTATTATTGCTTATGGTTTTATCTATGTGTTGATGTTTACGACCTTCCCAAGAATAAAGCGCAAGATGAACCCACTCTATTGGAAAGCCCTTCGTCTGGTTGGCAGTTACTGGATTTGGGCCGTGTTTTTAATTTTCTATTTAAGGGAAGTCAAAGTAACAGGAGATGGACTGATGATGCTTATCCTTTTGATCGCCGTTATAGTTTTGCGGCAAGTTCACGTGTTTTTTAAGAGACGAAGAGAAGTTAGGTGATGTTTTACTATATAAGGCATTTAAGAACATTTATGGTCTGATTGTCCCACTTATATGCTTCAAAAAAAATCCTCATTTCGCTAATTTTCCTTATAAGGTTCCAATAAAATACCTACGTCTGAATGATGCCTAACAAAAACAGGAATCCTGCCTAACGGACAATCGACTTTTACCTCTGTGTTTCCTCTATAAAATTCTCCTGACCAAAGATATTTCCAATCACCATTCGGCAGATAAACCATCTTGCTCGTCACGCCTTTATCGACTACCGGAGAAACATAAATATCGTTACCGAAAAAGAAGCCTTCGTAAGTGTAATTCCTGAACCGTTCATTTTCTGGTTCAACCAAATAAGGGTGAATGACCATAGGCTGGCCTGTTTCCTGGTGTCTTGTGATCAGTTTTTTCCGATAAGGGTCTAAGGCTGCAAATATTTTTGAATACTCGGCCAAGACCGCAAGTGCTCGATCATCATTGTATATCTGGACATTAGACTCCGGGTCATTACCTTCATGAGATCGAAAAACAGGTGAAAAAGCGTTCAACTCTATCCAACGAATGAGCAGTTCTGAAGACCTGGCATGATACAACGGGAATCGGTTAATGGTCGTATAGCCACCAATGTCAGAATGATTAATAGCCATGCCGGAAATTCCTGCCGTGACTAATCCGGTAACAGCGGATTTAATGCCATCGTGCTTACCCCAACTCACCATTTGGTCACCTAGCCAATAACAGGTTACAGTTTCAGGGTTTCGGGTATACCCGGATCGGCTGAAAAAGAAAATACTATCCTCCACACCAGCTTCATGCAGGGTTTCACGATTAACTTCAGCCCAAACTTCAGCATACTCGTTATGATAAGTCGCTGGCGTCGATTGATCGAGTTGAACGTCGTAGGGGAGGGCTTCTGCATAGTCAGCCATCCAGCCATCGAGGCCTGCGCCGATTAACTCTTCTTTGATGATCCCTTTAATCCACTCTCGGCACTCTGGATTGCTGAGGTCGATAATGCCTGAGGAGAAACTGGTGTTCCTGATCATTCGCGGTGAGCCATCTTCGTTTTTGACAAGAAAATCTTTCTCCAGCGCTTCCTTAAACATGTTGCGATTATAGTTGCCTCGTGATTCGACATCCACCAGGAAAGGATTGATATAGCCTAGTACTTTAACACTATCTGCTCTGAGTGTGGCTTTGAAATTCTCCCAATCATGGTAACGCTCTTCATCCAGTTCCCAATTCCACCAAAGCTGTTTGCCGAAGGAGCTGATCCGCTGTCCAACCCAATCTTGGATCCAAACCCCAGATATTTTAACACCAGCTTCTTTTGCTTTTTGATATTTCTCCAGCACGATATCAGTCCCGCCCTGGAAACCCAGGATCACCCCGTCATCCACCCATTCCGGGAAACCGGTCATGCGACCAAAATTATCGGTATAATCAGAAATAATTGATGCGCCATCGCCATTGTACAATGAACCCCGGATAGAATTTGAGAAGTTTTGAATTTGAATGATGTTATCCTTCCGGAAATCGAAAGTCGTGTATTCGTAGTTGTCAAGAGAAAGCCCATAGCCATTACTGCTAATAAAAAATGGGATGGAAGCATAACTTGTAAACCAGTTACCACCGGACTTGGCGACCAAATCAACAAAGGAGGTCACCAGTTGGTCCCCGCGACCAATACCTTGTTCGGTGATGTAAACGGGAACGACTGATCCCTTCATATTGAATTTTGAAAATTGAGCGCCAAGACCATATATAACCTCATTCTGGCTTCCGCCAAAATTGAGATAGGTGCGATTGATCCGGGCATCTTCAAATTGAATATTAAAGTTTAGATTGTCCAGGCTATCCGTAACCCAGTTCAGGGTATACCCAATAGCGGATGCAGCTGATTGCACCTTTCCGGTAACGGTTAAAGTCAAACTATCAACCAATACAGATTCGACGGTTTGATCAGTCCATGTTTCAACAAGTTTATCTTTCCATGAAAATGAGCCTCGTGTTTCTTCGACGTGCTCTTCACCTTTGGCTGCCATGATGAATGAAATATTGGCACTGCTTTTCCAAATGGGGTTATTGGAATATCTATGACGGATTTCCAGTTGGTTTTCTGCTTCGTCAAATGCGAAAGTATAGTTGCCTGTCATGGCCTCTGTAGAGTTAATACTGAAAGTCACTTTTCCGGTAAGGTAATTATTGGCAGGTTTAGTCGTGTTTCTTTGGATCTGGATAAAAACGACAATTAAAGCAATCAGGATAAGTGCAAGCAGCACCTTAAGCAGGGTTTTCATTGGTCATTTTTTGGTTTGGATTAATTTAGGCAGAAATAATCAGGTTTTGGAATCAAAATCCAGCTTTATGATTGATTCTTCACTTCCAGGCTAGTTGACCGTGATCCTTGAGATATCTGATGAACACGTTATAAAACAACTCACTGATTTTTGGTGTTAACCCTTCATGAAATATGTGTCAATTACTGTGATTCTACTATTCATGATCAACTTACTAAATACACTCAACGCTCAGGATTTGTCAAAATACCGATGGAATAATCGCCTGATCCTTGTGCTTTTTGATGATTCGGTTTCGGATATCTATTATCAACAGATAAAGCATTTCATTGAAGATGTTGAAGGCATGGAAGATCGAAAGCTTATGGTCTATCATGTCCATCCTGATAAGTTTACAAAAGGCCTGAAATCTGACCCAGATTGGCAATTTAAAACCGGGCTTTACCAAAAGTACAAGAAGTCAAAAAGTCAGTTTGAAGTGGTTTTAATCGGATTGGATGGCGGGGTTAAGCTCAGGAAGAGTGAGGTCTTGAAAAGAGTCGAGTTATTCAGCATTATTGACGGTATGCCGATGAGGAAGGCAGAGTTGCGGTCACGCAAACAGGACTAATTTTATGTAATCATGAATCATGTTTTATGAAACTGACACTACAATTAGCCGCCATTTATAATATTCTCTGGGGTGCCTGGGTTGTCTTATTCCCTGATCATTTCTTTAACCTGGTAGGCATGGAGCCATTGAATCATCCGATGGTCTGGCAAGGCATGGGTATGGTGATTGGTGTATACGGATTAGGTTACTGGTGGGCGTCTTATGATCCGATACGTCATTGGCCGATCGTTGCGGTAGGTTTCATGGGGAAAATATTTGGTCCATTGGGCTTTGTGTTCAATTACCTCCAGGGGAAGGTGCCTTTCGAATTTATCTACACCTTGATCACCAATGATTTCATCTGGTGGATTCCTTTTTTTATTATTCTGAAAAACGTGCATACCCAAACCCGCTGGAAGTTAAATGATACTTGAGTTGTTTCGATTATTAGTCGACTTTGGACTGGTAGTGCTCATCTGGATTGTGCAGTTGGTGATCTATCCGGGATTCAGATATTACGCGAAAGCGGACCTTGTCAGATGGCATCAGATTTATACGGGCCGAATTACGCTCGTTGTTTTCCCCTTAATGTTTGTGCAGTTGATAATAGGTGCTATTCAGGTCTGGCAAGGATTTGATTTTTTGATGTTAGCAGAGTTTGTTATTATTCTTTCCCTTTGGGGAATGACAATGGTCGTTTTTGTACCCTTGCATAATAAAATTGCCAGCAATGAATTTGAAAATGCAACGTTAAACAGCCTGATCAGCAAGAATCTGGTGAGAACGATTTTGTGGACCTTTCTTTTCCTGGTTTCCCTTTACAGGACTTTCTAATAGGTTAGTAGCTTATCGTCTCTTTTCAGGTAACTGGATAGTTGTTAAATTAGTACAACTAAACTACTGACTATGAAATCTCTCTATCCTTTACTCCTTTGGGTTGTATGCATTGTATTCGCATGTGATCAACCTTTGTCAACATCATCTGAAACTTCAGAACCAATCAAGGAGTCGACTGTCCCAACACCCGATCATACCCTCACCAGCAACAATACCCATAACAAGTTCAGTGCTGATATTCCGCCGATACTGACGGTTAAATCTGGTGCGGTCATTGAGGCATATACCAAAGATGCTTCGGACAACCAGTTTGATAAAAATTCGACCTTAGCAGATCTCGATTCTTTGGACTTTGAGCCTATCCATCCACTGACTGGACCTGTTTTCGTTCAAACGGCGATGCCTGGTGATATCCTGAAAGTAACCATCCATGAAGTCGAACTTGGTGATTGGGGCTGGAACGCTGTAATTCCCGGTTTTGGATTCCTCGCGGATTCTTTTCCTGATATGAAATATCTCCGGATTTATGAATTTACGCCGGATACCCGTCATGTTGATTTTACAGACGAGATTGATGTACCACTTAATCCGTTCCCTGGAGTGCTTGGCGTGGCTCCTCCCACTACCGAAATGTTGTCAACCATTCCTCCACGGGCTAATGGCGGTAATATGGATGATCCCAATCTGACTGAAGGAACGGTTGTTTATCTGCCTGTTTTTGTAGAGGGTGCCCTGTTATCAATTGGCGACGGACATGCAGCACAAGGTCATGGAGAAGTTTGTGGTACGGCAATTGAAGTACCACTCCGTGTAATTTACGAAGTGGAAGTGCTGAAAGGTCGATCAATTAGTGAACCCCAATACGAAACGGAAGAGGTCTACGCTACTACCGGCTTTGCAACGACTACTGATGAAGCGGCCCGTAAGGCAACCATGTACATGGTCAGGCATCTCGAGTCGCAGCATGGGCTATCCACTGAGGAGGCTTATGTGTTGTGTTCTTTGGCTGGTGACCTTTTATTGTCTGAAGTGGTTGATGTACCGCATATGCTGGCGACAATGCATATGCCGAAAGCTGTTATTGGTGAGTAATTTTTTAGGGTATTCTTTTTTTGATTTTCCTTAAATGAAAATTATGAAGGTATTGAATTTAATATCCTGTTTGTTTTTTTGCTGCTTTGCAAATGCCCAAAGTTTCGATTTACTGGAAGGTAAGACATTGGGTCAATTTGACATAAATATAGATGGAGAAGGAGAAACCGTAGATGGTGAAAAAGAAGGTAGCTGGACGTTTTTTCAAATTACTGATAAAAAACTGAAATATGCTGAGGGGAAGTATAAAAATGGACAAAAACAGGGAGAGTGGAAAACATATCGATTCGACAGGTACAATAGTTTAAAGACCAAAGAAATCTTTAGAAACGATAGCCTGGTAAGTATGATTTACCTTATGGAATCCGGCAGAAAATCATTCGAAATAGAGCCAGATGAACCAATAAAACCAGAAGTGGCGATTGAACTGGAAAAGCTTAATTTTTATTTCACCCAGGTCATCCTTGAAGGTATTATCAACTACAG
Source organism: Bacteroidota bacterium (assembly GCA_039028895.1). GTDB lineage: Bacteria > Bacteroidota > Bacteroidia > Chitinophagales > Saprospiraceae > JAHDCJ01. The sequence continues at coordinate 46,802 of JBCCHF010000011.1, forward strand.
CATGAGTCCGGAGCAGACGAGGGATGAATACCTTTTGATTTATCGCGATCTGTTATCCGCTAACAAAGTGAAGACGGTTATGAATGTCTACCATCGCGACGGCTACCTTATTGAAACTAAAAATATCAGCAATAATAATGTGACAAAAACCATTTACAAATATGCCTTCCGGGAACTGGAGAAAACGATAAATTACGTCAATGGTAAATTGGAATACGAGAAGCGGATAATTGATGGTAACAAGGATAACTTCAAGCTCCTGTTTTATTTTGAAAATGGGAAGCTAAAAATGATCCAGGAGTTCAAGGATTCAAATGTCAAGAACGGCAAATGGGAAGCTTATCACAGTTCGGGTAAAAAGAAATTCATTTGTTACTACAAGGATGGAAAACTGGACGGTACCTTAAAAGAATGGGATGAACAAGGCAATCTCATGAAAAAGGAAGTCTGGAAAAATGGCACAAAATCTAATTGATGTCAGGCATCCTCTCCCAAAAACTCATGGCATGAGACTTTTTTTGGTAACGGAACTAATTTTACAATAAGACCTAAGCCTTCAGCATCTCCATCAATTGCGATTCATTTTCAATCGCAACTTCCCGTTTTCTACCTTTGAAGGTGTCGAATGGGACCATATCGCTAAAATCTATTTGCGTTTCCTTCTGAAGATCTTTCAGGCTGATTTGATATTCTTTGAATTTGATATCCTGGTCGACACCGATGTCTTCGAAGTCGATTTCTTCCACAAGTTTCGATTGTGAAAGCTTGAATGCGGTGGCTTTCAACTTCCCATCATCACTGATCCAAAGGATAACTTTGTAGAAAGCCATCGGGATCTTGATACCTCTGAAAATGGGGTCGGCGTCATTAAAGATCGGACCACTGAAGACAGAGATCTTACCGGTTTTGCCGGTTTCTTCTTCTGCACCTTTTTCCAATATGATCTTTTCGAGTTGTCCCCATAGTCCTTTTCGGCTGCTTCGGTTCAGTTCAGGAACTTGGGGGCAGGCGTTGGTGTGGATGCAAGTCATATCTGCGTTGCGTTTGGCATTTAATGGAGTATCACCCCAATTCGCATCTTCGCGACGGCTCATATGGCCGCGGTCAAATCCACTCTTTTTGTAGAATTTATTGTCGAGCTGGGTATCGAGGTCGATCCGGTTGTCCCTGATCCAGACGTCTTTGCGCTTCGAATTGTCCTGACGTAAATCGGGGTCGCCTTCCACGTTAATGGCACTGATAAGTGGCATCCTTTTAAGTTCGTTAAAGATGACACTGTACTTGTAGTATTTGAGAATATAGGCTCTTGATCCCACAATCCTGGCGACGTGATTCCGGATCGATTTCAATGGTTTTGGAATTGATACCCTAAACTTGTTGCCCAGGAAATCGGAACGATAGCCTTTACAATCTGAGTAGTCGGTTTCCCGTTCGATCTTGAGCGTTTCCATTGCCAATCCTGAAGAGCCAAGCATCAGGTGTTGAGGCTGACTGAGTTGAACGGAATTGCCAACCATAGCGCCGTTAGTTGAAATGCTGACTGTAATATTTGGTTGTTCTTTCAAGAGGTCTGCTGGGATGGAAATATTGATGGCGTCTTTCATGGCTATATTCGAATAGTTTTGTGCGGGTAAATTTTGACTTGCAGGTTCAATGGATTCTCCAAAACTTTGATGGAAAGGATTAAACACCGCTTTCACTTGTGTGGAGTCTGGAAATTCCTTGAGCAAATGTTCTCTGATTACGCTTATGCGAATCCCTTCATTGGCAATCCAGTGGATTTTTGAAATATCGATTTTCCCTTCGATGATGGGAATAACTTCATTGTTTTTGTCGAGATAGTCGCCATTGCTGTCTTTTTTGGCGATGCCCATATGGTGTAAAGCCACCACCTGCCACTGGTCGTTAAAAACCGGGCTTCCGCTACTCCCTTGTGATGTGTCAGATTCGTACCAAAGGGTATTCCTCAGTTTTTTCTTGAAGAGATTTTCCCGAATGGACAACTGCTTGTAATCCCCGTCAGGGTGATGAATGAGGTTGAGACGTTCGACACCCTCGACACCGACTTTCCCTGTTTCAGGGTCAAGAAAGATAAATCCGATATCAGATAGCTTATGCTGCCCAGAAATATCTTCTGGTTGAACAGCGATCAGGCAAAAGTCGAGTTCTTCAAAGGTGTAGAAGAAGACATCAGGCGCAAGGTTAAACGAAATATGGTCAGATGGTTCGCCATTATTGTCGAGTTCGTAGTGAAATTGAATCGTACTTTCATTCACTTCTCCCTTCGACCTGAATACGTGCCAGTTGGTGAGCATCAGTTCGTCCGAAACCATAAAGCCTGTTGCGAATCCAAGGTTCTTATTCCCTTTTTTGATGGCGATGCGGCCGACTTTTCGTTTTGCATCGACAATGAGATCTACAAAGTTGCTATAAACAGAATCGTTTTTACCAATCGCTCGCTCGAAGGCGAAATCCACAGGTTCATGGCCTGTTGACTTGATCATCTCTCGCCTTTTGACCATGTCGCGATGGTCTTCAATCACATCTTCTTCGAAGATATTGCCAATAGACTTGGTCGTTTCCGAGAGTTGCTCTTCCGTCTCGGTAGTTTCCGGGACGTTTTCGTTATAGCGATTTAACGATTTTTCGAGTTGGTCGAGGGAGATTTGCATAAATGTAAATTTGTATAGGAAAGTACAGATATTTCACTTAAGAAATAAAAAAATCTTTCCCCAAACCGCAACCTTCCGAAAATTTTCTCACTTTATGGTCAAACACTAACGGGAAACACCTCAGCCAGGGAATGACTGATGCTCAAATAATGGAACTGGTAAAAAAAGACCAGCTCAGGTATCTATCTGTGATATTTGATCGGTATGCTGATCGCCTATTCCTTTATTTCCGGCAAATGACTGGCGACAGTTACCTGAGTGAAGATCTTACTCAAAATGTGTTTGAAGGCGTTATCCGGTCAAGGCATGCTTACGAAGAACGAGGGGCTTTCAAATCATGGCTATTCAGAATCGCCAAAAATGTGCTGATCGTGCATGCGCGAAAGCAGAAAGGCCGATATAATGTTGGCTTAAACGGATTCGATGTAGCAGAAGAAATACCAATTGATAATCGCGAAGAATATTCAGAACAAAAAAAGCAGTTGCTGAAAGCGATGGAAAAACTGAAAACAGAACATCGCGAAATCATCATGCTGACCAAATTCGAAAACCTGAATTACAAAGAAGTAGCTGAAATCATAGGCATTAGCGAAACCGGGGTAAAAGCCCGCGTCTTCAGAGCCATGAAAAGTTTGAAAAAAGCATATTTCCAAAACGTTTCGACACGATGAACAAAGAAGATAAAATACTGGCCTACCTGCTCGGTGAGATGAATGAAGAAGAACGTTCAGCTTTCGAAACCGAGATGGTCAACAGCGACCAGGCCAGCCGCGAATTTGCTGAATACTCAGAATTATTGTCCTCGATCAACAACTTTGAATACGATAAAAATTCAAATCGCCTTTCCGGAAAGTTTGAGAAAATGCTCGAAACGGAGATATCGAAGGTCGACAACAAAATAGAAGAAAAGACGAAGACAATTAGTCTTTCTTCTTGGAAGGTTTGGGCAGTAGCAGCATCCATTTTAGCCGCTGGAATCTTTATCGGACTTCAGTTTAATAATGACACACCTGTTGCCTTTAAGAAAGAAAAAGAATTTGCAACACTCGTTAAATCAGAGAGAACCAGTCAAAGGATCTCAGGCGTCAACATGCTGCAAAATGCAAACGAGCTGGATGCTCATGTGCTCGAAACGCTCAACGATATCCTGCACAATGACCCAAGCTCAAACGTGCAATTGGCAGTTGTAGAATCTTTGACTGAGCATTTTGATCAGCAAGAAGTAAAAACCATGCTCCTTGAAGCCGTTAGAACAATCGACAAACCGATCGTCCGGATTTCTATCATCGATATTCTGACCCGAAGCGGCCAAAAATCTATCATCCCCGAATTTGAAAAGATCCTTAACGAATCAGATCTTGACAAAATGGTCAAGGATGAATTGTATATAAGTTTAAGAAAGCTTTCTAGTAATATTTAATCTGGAATAAAAATACTATTGAAATGAAAAATTCACTATTGGCGTTGATGTCCGGCTTGCTTATTTGCATCCCGATTTGGATCAGTGCCCAGAATACCTATGTAATAAATGAAAGCTCCGGAAAACTGGTGATTCACGATGTAAAAAGAGTGACATTAGTTGGTACGAGCGATAATAAAGTCACCATTGAAATTGAAGGAGATTCTTTAAACAGCCCGAAAAAAGCAAAAGGCTTGAAACTGATCAGTCCGTCAGGAATTGAAGACAACACAGGGATCGGATTGGAAGTCACTAAAGCAGGCAATACAACTACTGTTAGAAAAGTATCCAATAGAAAAGGTAAACGCTACATTTTTAAAGTGCCTGCAAGCATGTTGGTCCATTACGAAGCGAGTGGCTGGGATGTTGGTAAACTGATCATCAAAGACGTAAAGGCTGAACTGGATGTCTCTGTAAGTTATAATCACGTCGAATTGTCAGGCGTAACTGGACCAATGGCAATCCATACGGTTTATGGGTCGATTGATGCCAAATTTGCCACCATTAGCCAGGAAGGCCCGATTTCTCTTTACTCTGTATACAGTAGCGTCGATGTTGCCGTTCCGGCTTCCGCCAAGGCAGACTTCAAACTAAAAGCCAGTTATGGAGATGTTTACAGCGACCTCGATCTTGAATATCCTGTTAATGACGAAGGTATGAGAAACCTCAGCGGGAAAGATATGTCCGCCAAAGCAAATGGAGGTGGCGTTGACTTTACCCTGAAGTCGAGCTACGGCAATATTTACCTAAGGAAAAAATAATCACAACTAAATAAAAACATTATGAAACGAGCAATTATCATTGTGGCGTTGGGCCTGACCTATGCTCTGTCGTTTGGACAGGAAGTACAAAAATCATTCAATATCGGTTCAACAAAAAAGGTGAGCGTAACAGCTGATTATCCCAGCGTAACCATTCATCAGGGTAGTGGGAGTGAGATGAAGGTTACTGGTACTTTCTTGTTTAATGGCATCCCCGCTAACGATGCAGTAACCTTTAGCTGGAACAGTAGCACGGGTACTCTGAACATTGAGTCCGATATCAAGAAATGGGAGAAACTATCAGAAGAAGAGCGCGCAAAGCAAATAGACAAACTCGATTGCGAGGAGATCAAGGAGATGTGGAAAAAACAGAAATCCAACAAGTATGGTGGATGGAATTTCGAAGCAGAGGTCGCAATTTGGTTACCATCGACGGTTAGTAGCCTGGAAGTTAAATCCACATATGGTGGCATTACGATCGAAAAAGCACCAAAAAATACAGATGTGTTTAACACCTACGGGCCCATCGAGGCTTCAGCAGCTAATTCGTTCGACTCCTATAAGTTAATCTCAACATATAGTTCGGTTACCCTGAATATGCCTGGTAGCGGAAAAACGGATATCAGCCTTCAAAGTAATTATGGCGAGATTTACACCGACCTCGATTTTGACATTAACAGTGAAGAAAGTACGAACAAGGCATACAAAACTATAATTGTCGGATCGCTGAATAATGGCGGAAATAGCCATATCGAACTCTGCTCAGACTACAGCAATGTCTACCTGAAAAAATCATAAATCGGCACTATAAGACACCATTTGATTTTGTGTTTAGAGCGTGTTCGGGGTTTGTTTCCAAACGAATTCAAAATACGCTCTTAGCAATAGCATGAGGTTGAACCTCGTAAGCGAGACTTCAGAAATGGAGTCTCGCTTTTTTTATAAAAAAGTTAATCCTGTAAATCCTGTCAAAAAAATATTCAATGGGATAAAAGTTAAATTTAGTTAAGGTTGCCTTACGCTTTAGCCACAGGCGTTATTTTCACTGATAACCAAAATCTCCTTCCGGAAAATGAAAAACAAGACTTTACCTTTAACGCTTTTCCTGGTCATCATCCTTTCTGCGACATTCTACAATTGTACTGAAGCCACATTTGATGAAGCAGCAGCAAAAGCAGAAATCCTCGAATTACATCATTTGCAGAAAAAATTCCATGTCGATAAAATGGTCGATGAATTTGCGAACCTTTTAGCCGACAATCATATTTCGGTAAATAGAGGCAGAATTTCCGCGCCCACAAGAGAGGAAAATGCCAAGAGATTTTCCAGCTATTTTTCAGCGGTTGAGTTTGAGAAATGGGATGATCTCAAACCACCTGTAATTCGTTTTTCCGATGATGGCTCCATGGCCTACACCATCGTAAATAAAGAAGTTACTGTGACCTACGACGGAGAAGAAGATCAAAAAGTCCGAGAGACTGTAGAATATTCATGGGTTGCTATCTACAAAAAGTATCCGGATGGATGGAAAATTGATTGTGTCGCTTCAACTAATTTGGAGCCTCAACAAGAAATTTTATAAATTTTTAAAAAAGTGTCCCCTCATTTGAATATTGCTTCGTCATGTAAGTGATATTAAATTTGTAAACGGAGTTTTCTTTTTAACAACTTCAAAAAACTAAAGAAAAATGAAAGATTTCATGATGATTTTCCTCGGCGCTGATTACGGAGACTTAGGCCTTTCACCTGAAGATATGCAAGCGCGAATGGGTAAATGGTGGGCATGGCACGGTAAGATGGAAGCCGCAGGCATCGTCAAAAGCGGAGAAGCCCTTCACCCAGAGGTCAAGAGAATTACCGGCCCGCAAAGAACCATTTCTGACCTCACATCAGCTGAAGTAAAGGAATTGGTTGGTGGCTATTATGTCATCTCTGCTGAAAGCATTGATGCCGTAGTCGAGATCGCCCAGGACTTCCCTGACTATGACCTGGGAGGAACTGTCGAAATCCGCGAAGTAATGGTTTTCGAACAATGAAAAAAGACAAAATGATGGATCATCTTTTCAGACACCAGTTTGGAAAGATGGTCTCCATCTTAACCCGCATCTTTGGACTCCACAACCTGGAAACCATTGAGGATGCAGTGCAAGACACCTTCGTCAAGGCGATGCTGTCATGGCGTAATCAAGTTCCTGATAACCCGGAAGCCTGGCTAATGCAGGCTGCTAAAAACCGGACTATCGATCTTTTTAGAAAATTATCGGCAGAACAAAAGCGAGTTCCCAAGATTGAAAACGGGCCCAGCTCCATTAAAATTCATGACCTGTTTCTCGATACCGAGATCGAAGACAGTCAATTGCGGATGATCTTTACGGCTTGTCATCCCTCTTTAAATCCCAAAGATCAGATTTCCTTTGCTTTAAAAACAATTTCAGGTTTCAGTAGCCAGGAAATTGCATCCTCATTATTACTCAAAGAGGAAACTATCAAAAAAAGGTTGACCAGGGCAAGAAAGTCTATTACCCAACAAGAATTGGCTTTCGAAATTCCTTCCGGAAAGGAATTACCCAACCGATTGGCAAGGGTGCAGGAAGTCCTTTACCTGATTTTCAACGAAGGCTTCCATTCTAATCGAAAGAATATCCTTATCCGAAAAGAGCTTTGTGGTGAAGCAATACGTCTTTGTAAAATGTTACTCAAAAACAACTTTACCCGTCAGCCTTCAACGTACGCCTTATTCGCTCTGATGTGTTTTCATTCCGCAAGGTTAGACAGCAAGGTGGACGAAAACAACGAAATCATAGATCTCCGAAACCAGGACAGATCAAAATGGCATTTCCCATTGGTTAAACTCGGAAATGTAACCATGAATAAGGCGGTCGACACGGAAGCATTTACCAGCTATCATTACGAAGCCGCCATCGCAGCTGAGCATCTGATGGCTCGTAATTTCGAATCCACCAACTGGGACAAGATACTGCAATGGTGTCAACAGCTTTATGCTTTACAGCCTGCGCCGATCACACTTCTCAATATGGCCGTAGTGGAAATGCAACGCGAGAACCTGGATGCTGTAAAGGAGCTCCTTGACAGTATAGATCCGGTAACATTAGAACAAAGAGCCTACCTGTATTTCGGTTCATACGCAGAATATTTTCTGAAAAAGAAAGCCTACAAAAAAGCACTCGCCGAAATCGAAAAAGCACTCGAAACGGTCAGAAACGACGCCGAACGCAACTACCTTCTGAAAAAGAAAACTGAATGGCTCCTCTCATAAACCATCAACTCCAAATAGTTAACTCGGAACAAACAACTCGGAATATTTAACTTTAAATAAAAAACCATGGCATACGACGAATTCCTGGCTGACCGCATGCGACAAGCATTCAAAGAAAAAAATACGGCATTCGAAGAGAAAAAGATGTTTGCAGGCCTGTGTTTTATGGTTGATGGAAAGATGTGTGCCGGTGTTCATTTCGATAAAAAGAAAAATATAGACCTCATCATGGCACGAATTGGTCCTGACGCTACAGAAGTCGCCCTCAAGCGGGAAGGCTGCCATCCCATGGATTTTACTGGTCGTCCAATGAAAGGCTATGTTTTTATTTCCCCTGAGGGTTTTGATACCGACGAAGACCTGGAGCATTGGATCCAATTGTGCATAGATTTCAACCCTTTGGCGAAAGCCAGTAAAAAAAGAAAGAAGAAATCGTAACTGCAACCCTCGCAAAAATCGATTGTCTTTCATAGAAAACACGTTTCTATGAAAGCAATTCTAACCTTCGTTCTTCTCTCACTCTTCACAATTACAGCTACAGCACAGATCGGCATTTCTGCTAAAGAATGGCAGGAAGACCTGCGTTTTTTGCAGAATACAGTACACGAGCAATATGCTTTTTTGTTCAAAAAGACGACGGCCAAGGAATTTGATGCAGCAGTCGAAAAATTGTACAATGAGATTCCTTCGATGGAAGAGCACGAAGTCATTATTGGACTTGCTCGGATCGTTGCTCTTTTTGAGTATGGCCATACCCGTTTAGGCTATGGTTCGTGGTTTGGTCAAAAACCTTATCGCTTTACCCGCATGCCTTACAATCTCTATCAATTTAGTGATGGCATTTATATCCAGGGATGTCATAAGGACTATGAAAAAGCGCTTGGCGCAAAGGTGCTTAAAATAGAAGGTCATGATATCAACAAGGCTATCTCTGCGATCAAACCGGTGTTCCCGGTTGAAAACGAACAATTCTTTAAGGCATGGGGCCTTGAAGTACTCGGCGCTCCTGAAGCATTACATGCACAAGGACTTACTGACAAGTTTTCCAATACGGTTACCCTGACTTTGGAAAAAGACGGCAAGACATTCGATCAAACTTTTTCGGAAGTTGATGTAACCCGTTTCCCGGGAAGCTATGGCTTAATAACTGAAAATGGTGATTGGTTAGATGCACGCGACAACAGCACCAACCCGCATTATCTTAAAAACCTGGATCGCATATACTACTATGAATATCTGGCTGAAGAAAAGACGGTTTATGTTAGACACAGTCAAATTCAGGATGATCCGTCGGAAGATATTCCCACTTTCTATGACCGTCTTTTCAAGTTTGTTGAAGATAACGAGGTAGAAAAACTGGTACTTGATGTCAGACTCAATGGTGGTGGCAACAATTATAAAAACAAACCTATCGTTACCGGAATTATTGAGACAGAAAAGATCAACCAGGTAGGTAAATTATTTGTGATCATAGGTCGCAGAACGTTTTCAGCCTGTCAGAATCTGGTTAACGAATTAGATAACTATACCAAGGCAATTTTCGTAGGTGAACCAACAGCCGAAAACATAAATTTTTATGGTGATAATCGCAGGGTAGCACTGCCAAACAGCAAAATACCGGCCTTCTTGTCGTTTGCATGGTGGCAAGACAAACCCCAATGGGAAAACGACGACTGGCTGGCGCCTCATTTCGCAGTCGACATGACTTTTGAAGAGTTTGCGACAAACCAGGATCCGGTGCTCGAGGCTATTCTTAATTTCGGGGAAGACAATTTCATTCTTGACCCTATGGCTTACCTGACGAATCTGTATCAAACTGGTCAACAAGAGAAGTTACAATCTGAGGCAGTGCGAATGGTCTCCAGTCCTGCTTACCAGTTTTTCGATTTTGAAAGTGAGTTTAATCAATTAGGGTATCAGTTACTAAATGCTGGTGATATTGAAACGGCTATGGCTGTTTTCGGGTTTGTTGTCCAGTTGTTTCCTGACTCAGCCAATGCGTACGATAGTTTTGCAGAAGGTCACTGGCGCGCAGGTCAGGTTGAGAAAGCCAAAGAACTCTACAACAAAGCCATTTCGATGGATCCCGACGGCCCAATCGGCGACAATGCGCGGATGATGCTAGAAAGGATCGATAAGGGGGAATAGAGGTTTAGCGTAAAGAATTTTTTAAACGCGGAAAAGAATATCTATTACGGCATTTAAGGAATTTTATTCCTTAAATGCCGTATTTATAATAAGCACTCTGCGTCTTCACCCCTCCACGTGAAACAAGTTGAGTAAACAATAAGCTTATCACCAAAAAAATACCTGTCAATTTTTCGGTTGCCAACAGCTTTTGACTACCTTTTATTTGTAGAAAAAAATCATGTTAGTCACCAATAAAAATTCACAGAAAAAATACTATAAAGCGTTAGTTGAAAAAGACAGCGCTTATATCGGTTTGTTTTATGCAGGGGTAAAAACAACTGGTATTTTTTGCATTCCGACCTGTAGGGCACGAAAGCCCAAATTTGAGAATGTGGAATTTTTTACAGAAATGAATGACGCGCTGCAAAATGGGTACCGACCATGTAAAATATGTAAGCCTACCGAAAATGCCTATGAAACACCTGAGCCCGTACAGAAAGCGTTATCCCTGCTTAAGGCATCGCCGAAAGAAAAAATAAAAGACGAAAACTTACGTCAAAACGGAATTCAACCAGAGAAAGTTAGACGATGGTTCCAAAAACATTATGGGATTACCTTCCAGGCTTATCAGCGCATGTTGCGGATTAATAATGCCTTCCAGGAGTTGCAAAATGGTAACAGCGTTACTGACTCGGCCTTCGGGATTGGCTATGAATCTCTAAGCGGATTTGGATACACCTTCAAAAGGATGATAGGCAGTTCGCCTGAAACTGGCAAACATAAAAATGTCATCCTGATAACAAGATTTACCACACCACTCGGCCCCATGTACGCCTGCGCCACAGAACAGGGAGTTTGCTTGCTGGAATTCGCCGATCGTAAGATTCTCGAAAAAGAGTTTAGCGATTTGCAAAGAAGACTAGACGCCATTATCCTCGCCGGAGAAAATCAGCACCTTGCACAATTGAAAATTGAGCTTGAAGAATATTTCGCCGGACAACGGCAACAGTTTGAAGTAAGTTTGCATACACCGGGTACTGAATTCCAACAGGCAGCATGGCGAGTCTTACATAGCATCCCTTACGGAAAAACAGCTTCATACCAACAGCAAGCGATCAAGCTGGAAAACCCCAACGCCGTTAGAGCTGTAGCAGCTGCTAATGGTCAGAACCGTATCGCCATCATCATCCCCTGCCACCGTGTCATTGGGAAAAATGGCAAACTAACTGGCTATGGAGGCGGCCTTGAAAGGAAGAAATGGCTCCTGGAACACGAACAGAGTAAACTCTAATATTTGAAATTCTTTATCTTCAGTAAGTTAAAATCAAACTTATTGATCATGTCAGACCTCAGAGAACGTAAATTTTGGTCAGGCCTCCTCGAAAAGGTGTTAAAGATTATCCTCAAAAACCTGGGCATTAACTCGAGGCCACCAACTCACAACCAACACGTAGTGCCTCACGAAGATGGCTGGGCTGTAAAAGGCGAGGGAAATGAACGGTACACGGCAGTCTATAAATACCAGGATGATGCCATTGATCGCGCAAAAGAAATTGCGAAGAACTATAACTCATCAGTGATTATCCACAGGAAAGACGGCTCGATCAGAGACAGAATTAGCTATAAAGAGAAAGAAAAAAAATAACCACAAACTTAATTTCCAAATCAAGTCCACAATAAACTGTCTACTGCCTACCCGAGTCCTCAATCATCTGCCGTAGTTTCTCATTCAGCGATTTGGCTTTTTTCAATGTTTCGATACTTTGATGCATTCTGAAACGCCATTTATGTCGGACATTATCCGGATGATTGATCTGTTCTGATTGGGTTTCATCCCACCGAAAATCACCATCAATAGCAATGAGGTCCTGGATAGGAATCGTTACCCACATAGCTGGTGAGTCGAAATGTTGTTTGATAATGGTTTCGCAAACCCATGGTTCAGCGAAATAAGGTGCACTGCCATTAATACCTAGTTCGTGATTAAAGAAATTCTGCGTGAGCTCCCGGTCATCTTCCCACCAACCCCTGATGGTCGACATATCGTGTGTCGAAGTGGTACAAATGGAGAGGTAAGGGGCTCGGCCCGGATGAGCAAACCGATATTCAGGTTTTTTGGACATGCGCTGAATCTCCAGGCTGAGAATATTTAATTTGTCCATGACAGGTGGCACACAATCAGGAACCATGCCCAGGTCTTCACCACAAACCAGCATATCTGATGCTGTCATAATAGCGGGCAGCTTTTTCATACCTTCATCGTGCCAGAATTCATCATGACGCTGGTAGAAGAAATGATTATAGAGCCGCATTAGGTTGGCCTTTGTCTGATCACCAAGTTCGGCATAGGATGAAGTAGACTGCAACATAATACGAGGGTGCCACTCATCGGGTCCGGTTTGGACAAAAAGCACATTAGAGACCAATTCGAAAAGACCGTCTCTTATCCTTCGATCAATATCAGTAAGGTCTTCTTCTTCAATTCCGTTAAGGAAATACTGGTTGATCTTTAGCTGGGTGTCAAATTCAGGTTTGAGTTCGAAGCTGTCTTTTGTAGTCTGTCTAAGGAATTGTTCTACAACTTCTGTTGCATCTTCTGCGAATAAAGTATTAAGCGTACTAGTACGGATGTACGGTTTGGCCATACGCTCGAAGTCGAAATCCACACCAAAATATCCGATCTCCTGGGCGGTTAGCGGTAAGGCCTTATTAAAGTATCCCAATAATCCTTCGACAGCATGGATTGGAATTTCCCAAATCCTGAAAAATCCAAGAATGTGATCAATACGGTAGGCATCGAAGTACTCACCCATTTTACGTAAGCGCTTTTTCCACCAAGCATAATCTTCTTTGGCCATAGCCTCCCAATTATAGGTCGGGAATCCCCAGTTTTGGCCTTTGATGGCAAAGTCGTCTGGTGGCGCACCAGCCTGGGCATCTAGATTAAACAGATGCGGTTCTGTCCATGCCTCAACACTGTTCGGGCTGATCCCTATTGGAATGTCTCCTTTAAGCACAATGCCCTTTTTGCGCGAATGCTCAGTAACGGCCTTGAGCTGTTTGTCGAGATGGAACTGGATGAAATAGTGGATGGCGATATCATCCCATTCTTTTGACTTTGGGCTACTGGTCTTGATGATTTTTTTAGCGTCGTATTGGCTAAAGGCACCCCAGTTTCTGAAATCGGGGCTATTATACTTATCCCTTAAATAAGCAAAGGCAGCATAAGGGACTAACCAATCTTTATTACTCCTGAAAAAGTCTTTATAATCCTGATTATCAAAAAAAGAAGCTTTTTCCTGATCAAAAAGTAATTTGAAGTATTCGGATTTTAGTTTCAGTACTTCAGGGTAGTTGACGAATTTCTCTTCGTTCAGCACTTTTCGCCTTTTTTCAAAGCTGTTTTGTGCCCGCTTCGATTTCAGGGGCCCCATTTTTTCAACATTCATATAAATGGGATGCAATGCCGTTACTGAGATCGATTTATAAGGATATGAGTCTAGCCAATTATGTGACGCTATAGTCTCATTAATGGGCAGGATCTGAACCATATTCATGCCAGTAGAGGCAGCCCAGTCGATAAAGCTTTTCAGGTCACTGAAATCGCCAACACCAAAACTGTTTTTGCTCCTTATTGAAAAAACAGGCACCGCTACGCCAGAGCCTTTCCAGCCGCCAGTAGGATGCCTGTAAGACTCGTCAGATCTGAGGTAAACGAACTTGTCTTCATGGGCAGGAATGTTCTGTATTTTTCGGGGTTCACCCTTTTCAATTTCGACAATCGTTTTAGTCTTCGTGTCAAAAATGCCATATTTATATTCAAGGGGAAGGTCCAATCCTTCTAACATAATGGAGCCGGTCCATTTGGTAGACCCTTCTTTCCGAGAAAGCAGTAATGGTTTTTCGCCACCCCAATTCCCGAAATATTTATGGTTACCCAAAATGCATATTTGGTGCCTGGGTTTAACGCGTGTGGCGTCAATCTTGAATCTCAGGCTTTTATTAGCTTTTGAGGAGTTGCCACGACCAGACTTCTTCAAAGGAAAGATGACTTTGCTAAAAGCCGAGCTGTATAATACTTTCTCCTCATTAGCAGGGGCTCTCCAAAATTCATGGGTATAGATGGTGTTGGACTGAAACTCAGAGAATACCATTTTCCGGGTGACACCCCATTCTTTCAGAATAGAACCGTTATCATTAATGAGGATATAGTTGTACTCTATCCTCCGGGTGTTTTTGGATAACTTGATCGTGCCAGTCCAGAAGCCACCGTCGTTATAGTTTAAGGCAAATGCTTTAATAGGGTCCCAATTGCCAAAGGCTTTGGTCGTGCCAGAGATACAGATGTTCTCTCCAGGCTGGGTATTATAATGGATCTTGAAATGGATTGTCATAATTCAAATATGCTGGATTAATGGGGTGCAAAAATACAGGTCAATTTGCGCATTTGCAACATGTGTTTAGCTGCCATTTCCAAACTTGTCAACAAAATCCTGACGTTGTTTGGTATCACCCATCATAAGAATTTGTGAGCCAGCAGTCAATACTGTAGAGGCAGTAAGTTTAGTAATGACTTCCTCGTCATGCCGTAAAGCGATAACTGTGAGTCCGGTCAATGCTCCAATCTGGGTTTCTGCCAGCGTTTTTCCTGCCAGCGATTTAGGGACGGTCGTAGTAAAAAGGTTTATGCCTACACCAAGTACAACCATTTCTTCTCCCTGTAGTATAGATAAGACAGCTTCAGCTCCCAGCCAGGCATAACTTAAAACGAAATCAGTACCTGCCCGAAGAATAACATCAATGTTACGTTCTTCAGTGATTCTACTTACGATGCGTAGTGTTTTATTCAGTTTTCTACAATACGACGCCAGAAATACATTCATAGCATCGTCGTTGGTGGTCAGTACAACTGATGGGGCTTCCATGACACCAGCTTTCTTCAGAAGCCGATAATCTGAAGCATCACCAACAAACACCTGGGTGCAAAGGCGCTTTAAACGTTTGCAGATATTAGGATCCCTTTCCACAAGGTTCACTTCGATCTTTCTTTTTCTTAATGCCCTTATTGCCGCTTCTCCGACTCTTCCTCCACCAATGACCAATACGGGATTTGTGTTGACTTCGTTGCAAACAAAAAGGTCATCGAGCGCACTTAGCTGGGTCTCTGTTCCAATAACAACAAGTACACTGGAGCGGGTTAACTGCATGTCCGGTCTGGCTGGAGACAAACGACCGCGTTCCCAAATTCCGATAATGGAAACCCCTGAAACCTCACGGAGCCTTGTCTCCCTAACTGTTTTCCCGGCAAGGGGAGTTTTTAATACCGGTAATTCCGCGATCAACAGGTCTTTGTACTGCCCAATAGGGTGTGATTTGGCGTGAATCGCAC
The DNA here is from genome assembly GCA_039028895.1 of Bacteroidota bacterium. Taxonomy (GTDB): domain Bacteria; phylum Bacteroidota; class Bacteroidia; order Chitinophagales; family Saprospiraceae; genus JAHDCJ01. Next base: position 62,490 of record JBCCHF010000011.1, read on the forward strand.
TAACACGGTTAGCCAATTGCTCGCCAAGCCAACTTTTTAAAGGAAGTACGTTGGTGGCACCATTCAGTTCCAAAACATCAATTGATTCCTCCTGACTGGCAATGGCAACCAATGGAACGTTATTGTTCTTTTGGTTAATAGACAGCAGGATCTTCGTATTCATGGTGTCTTCCCTGTTAACCAGAATAAGCCTGGCCTTATGGCTAAGCATTGCATCATATGTGGTTTCATGATCAACCGGCCCTGAAATTACAGAGATGCCGTCGAGATGTTTGTCTGCTGCTAACTTGGGGTCAGGCTCAATCAGGAAATATGGGATACCATCCTGCTCCAGTCGACGAATCAGACCAGGAGCAATTGTGTCGTATTTACAAATGATAACATGCCCTTTTGTGTCTGGTGGAACTTCCCTGGGAGCTCGTAGCTTAGTTTGCGTTTCCAGCAATGGTGCATAAAAATATCGAATAAATGCAAATGGAAGCACGATCAGCAACAGGACGATGCCAGACAGTAAAACCACAATACTATACAATCGCCCGATATCACTTTCAAAGGTAATGTCCCCGAAACCAAGTGTGCTCATGACGGTGAGAGTCCAGTAAAATCCCGTGATCCAGCTATGATTTTCGCCTTCAATATTCACCATGATAACCTGGAAAAGAATGGTAAATACAGCAATTACACCAAACATGAATGCAACATATTTCATGAGCATTTTCATGTTTCGCCTGACGCTCTTGTCCATCAGGTAATCCGATAACTGTGAAGCAATAAATTTCATATGCTTTTCATGGTGCTTTTAAATCGCGCTGTAAGATACAGCCTTAACAACATTTTATCAATTTCGCACGATCAATTGTTGTATCTTTCAGACAACCAGCCATTTTTGAATTATGAAAGCATTTTTTGAAGATCTCCACAATTACCATCATATCCTTAACCAGAAGGTCATTAATCTTTTCATAAAAAACCGGGAAAATATTTCAGAGAAATCGACTAATTGGCTTTGTCATTCACTTAATGCACATCAAATCTGGAATGCCCGGATAATGCAGGAACAACCAATGGGAGTTTTCCAGGTACATACCCTTGAAAAATGTCTCGATATAGATAAAACCAATTTCAGGAATAGCCAACATATTCTTGATAATTATGCTCTTGATGCGGTGATTGGTTTTCATGATTCAAAGGGAAATCCTTATGAAAATATCCTGAAAGACATTCTTTTTCATATCACGAACCATTTCACCCATCACCGGGCTCAAATTATGTCTGACCTAAGGAATAATGGGATCAAACCGCTTAGAACGGATTTTATTTATTATAAAAGGGATAAGCTTTTTCAACCATAAAGTAACCCGCTGACATACATGATTGTATACCTTTTGCGGAGTAAAAGCATAAATTTTATTAGGAAGCAGAATTATTTCGGACATCTCTGGGTTATTATCATTATTAAATAAAAATGAAGACTGCTGACCAAATAGAAAGAATAAAAAGGAAACTGGAGACTGCCAGCGCCACTAAAGATGCCATACAGGTTTTTGGCGCCTCGTCACATCGATATATCCTGAATCCACCTGTTGATGAAACTGTTGTAACAGCATTCGAACATCATTTCGGTATTACCTTGCCGGAATGCTATCGATCATTTGTAACCCAGATAGGTAGTGGCGGGATAGGTTATATGAACTCCGGAGCCGGACCGTTTTATGGCATTTTCCCGTTCGGGAAACACCTTGACTTTTTTGGTCCTGATCCAAAACTTAGCTTGCGGCTCCCGGTTAAGATTTTCCCGGGTATGGCAAAAGAGGAATGGGAGGAACTGGTACAAATCATTTACGCTGACGAGGAAGTCCCGGATGATGTTTATGAAAAAGCTGAACTCAATATGCATGGAGGACTTCTGACCATTGGTAGCCAGGGATGTACCTATTATCATGCGCTTTTGCTAAATGGACAACACAAAGGAAAAGTAGTTAATTTGGATGCGGATGGCTATAAACCGATCTTCACGCACGAGGCTAACTTCCTGGATTGGTACGAGCGGTGGTTAGATGAGGTGATTTCAGGTAAACTGGTAGATCAAAAAATTGCATGGTTCGGATATAATGCTGCCGATAATTAAAAAATAAAATAAAAGTGATGCATGCGTAATTGGGTATTCTTTTTCTGCATTTGTCTGATAATCGGGTGTACGGGTAATGATGTCAATAAAGACAAATACAACGTTGGTGAAATTCCTTTCGACCCCATAAAAGACGATCGAAATTTCAAGCTTTGTAATGAAAATCAGATCAAACAATATTATGCACGGAATACGCCTGACAACCCCGCTGGTTATAAGGGAGAGAAAATTGCACTGATTACGCATTTTGCAAACGAGTGCAAATTACCCAAGATGAAAGGGCAAGACGGATATCTCACTTTCAGATTTATTGTAAACTGTGAAGGAGAAATGGGTAGATACCGGGTTGATGAAATGGACTTAGATTATCAACCAAAGCAATTTAACAAACAAATAGTATTTACGCTTCATGCAGCAATTAAGAAGTTGGATGGCTGGATTCCTGTAAATTACAAAGGCAAAGACTATGATTTTTATCAATACCTGACCTTCAAGTTAGTGGATGGTCGGCTCAAGGAGATTATGCCATGAAAAAAGGGATTCTGGTACTTTTATTGCTATTTGGCTTTTTACCATTATTTGCGCCACCAAACTGCGAAGCAATTAAAGATGACGAAGCCTGTTACGCAGGTTGTCAAAAAGCTCTGGATGCTATCACATTCCGGCAAGGATCATGGCAGTCACAAGATCTTTTTGACGAATCATTAGAATTATGCCCCGGGTTTGCTTATTCGCATATGCAGAAAGCGGTCCCATTCGTAAAACGCGGTCTGTTCATCGAATGGAAAACCATGATCGATAAGGCAGTTGAGTACGATCCTGTTGAATTCCTGGGATACAGGGGATGGTGTCGATTACAGTTTTTACGAGATTACGAAGGCTGCATCAGCGACATCGAACAACTGAGATCAATGATCAATTACGATCTTGGATTTTGCCAAACAGGTGATTACCATCTTGAAATCGTTTTGGCACTTTGCTATAAGGCAATCGGTAAAACAGACAAAGCTATGCAAATCTATCAGTCGAGGCTGGATGCTGGAAATGAAATGCATACAGGATTGTATGACTATTATCATTACGGTGTTCTGCAATATGAACTTGACGAATATGATGCAGCTTTCAAAAGCTTTGAACGCCAGGTTGAAGAAAATGATTACATGGGAGAAACCTATTACTTCATGGGGTTAATCCAAAAGGAGAAAGGAGATATGAAAAATGCTACCCGGACATTGATGAAAGCCAGGGAATACTACCGCTCCGGCAAATTCAGGTCAGATACCTATACCGAAACATTGGACAAAATCTATCTCTCGGAAATCGAATCAGCCATTAAAGAATTGGCAAATGAAAAATAATCTTTAAACTTTAATCCTCTTCGCGAGCCTCATTAATCAGAAGTAGATCTCCGCGCCTCCGTGTTTAGATATTCACCGCAACCTAAAACAGCTCAATCAAAATGAAAGTCATCCTCAATTTGGCCCTATTACTTGCTTTTGGATTAAACCTCCAGGCCCAGGACACCCTGACTGACCCCAATGCCATTACTTTTACCGTTATCTACTTCGACAGTTTTACATTCAAGGACGGCGAACCTAAGGAAAAAGGCCACGAGTTTGATATTACCATTAAACCAGTTGGACTGTCTTCGTATAAAGCCTGTTACAATGATATTATTACAGAATGCATGCCTGGCCTCGAAGTTTTTAGAACTGAAGAGATCTATTTCGAAATTCAACCTGTGTCAGCCTGCTTCACCTATACCGTCAATGAAGAAAATGAGATAGCAATAACAGACAAACAGGAGATCAAAGACCAAATGAACGCGATGATCGAAACAGGTATTCCTGAAAAAAATAAAAAAGAACTAAAAAGATATATCGAAGAATTTGAATATTATCTTGAATATGAAGAAGAATTGGATGCAGAACTGGTTAAGCAAGTATCCCTGATTCACGAAATGGATGGATATGATATCCCTGTTGGTAAAAGTGGCAGCATTGACCATGAAAAAGATACCGAAGAAATTGATACGGAAGGACTGGCGCCAGACGAAAAAGCCTTCCTGGAGTCTATCGACTGGGAAACCCTGGAACAAATAGACATCTACCGCACTTTTGACCTAGGAAACAACCTGGTAGGCTATGATCGCCTTCAGGGAACTGATGTCGTTTCCTCGGACAACCGCGCAGATTTTAAATATATCGCCGACTTGTTTTTCGAAGACGATCTGAATATTTTTGACTTCAAGGATGTAACCCTTGTTCGCGAGCAAAGGCATATGACGAAAGGCAATAGCCAACTATACTTGTTGAAAAAAGACAGAATGACGATGAGCCGTCTGATTCGAAAGATTACGCGAATTGAAATTAGAAGGAAAGAATAGGCCTTGACAGGTTTTTACCGCAGAAGATGACAAAGCCATACCAAGAAATCCTTTGTGGATCACTGCAATATACTTTGCGGTTAAAAAACATCTTCCGTCACACTATTATTTTTTGTAATTTATTTTTATCAAACACGATCTTAAAACCCCAAACTAATGAGATCTTCAGCGGTTAAGTCACGTCGACCTGCGTCACGAAAATCAAAAAAGCCTTTCTTCGCGAAACAAGGTAAAGACAGTTTTTTTTCTACGGAGCATAACAGCTCATCTCCTTTTTTCTCTCCAATGTCTATTTCTGCAAATTCTGCTGGTGGTAGCTCCGAAATCCGACGCACACCGCTTAATACTAAAGGCATTGAGGCCGTTCGCACGCATCTGAAAAACGACGATGAGACTGAAGCCATCACGGCAATGGGCAATCTCGACAAAGGCGAAAAAGATGCTGTGCTGGCAAGTCGCGAGTTTAAAGGCCTCGCCATTAGCGCATTCGGTAACGATGAAATGTTCAGGGCGATGAAAGCCATGAAGCGTAACCTGTACAAGTCCCTGGAATGGATGTTCGATGAAGGGACAGACTGGGAGTCGGTCAATAAGATCGTTAAACTCATTCCTTCCGGGAAAGATGTTGTGCGATCAGACAACTGGATGAAAGGACAGTTTGTCAGCATTTGTAACGACGAAGAAATGGCAACAGCCGTCAACTTGCTAGGTGGAACGCTCAAACAGAAACTGCTCTGGATGGAAGCCGAAGGATCGAACTGGAGTTTGATGAAGAAGAAACTCGAGAAACCCACACCTGAAAAAGAAAGAGAAGAAGTCTATTTTAGCGAAAAACTCAGAAGCTTTTTCGTCAGCGAATGCAATGATAAAGAAATGACCGAAGCTGTTAAGCTAATGAAAGTCCATCTTCAGCATCAGCTCAACTGGCAAATGGCTGAAGATGTTTCAGCGAAATACTACTTCGAAGTCATCAGACTCGCCCCAGACAAACAACTCAAACAAGTCAATGCCAACCATCGAAAGACACTTAAGAAAAACCTGAACAAGAAGAATTTCAAAATGGTTACAGAAATGCTGGACCATGGTGTGCTGTATTCTGGCAATGTCAAAGAAAAGCTGGTCGAAAAGCTGTACAACAAAAACAAGAAAGGCAATTACGAACTCCAAACATTTACAGAGGATGTAAATTACGACATCCAGTATCGTCGAGACCAGCTGCGGATAATCGTCCGCATAAAATTGACCGGTGAAAGTACGACAGCTGCCCTTAGGTCAAAATGGAAAACCGGGATAACCAGCGCATGGAATGGTAAATTCCATATAGATGGTCCGAAAAAGCTCAAACTTGTTTTTGATCCTCAGTTTACAGACAAGAAGCCTCATTATAGCGTGAAGGTACACAAGAATAAACCCAGAGCAGACTCAGGGAATTGGGGATTGAATACTAAGGCGAGCACCACTGCTCACGAGTTTGGTCATTTGGTGGGTAACGAAGACGAATACCACCGTACCGCTGCCGATTTCCAAAAACTGGTCGGACGCGCTCCAAATGCAAGTGAACTGGAAACCAGTGGGGGCTATACGGAGTCGACGTCTATCATGGGCGCAAAATCTGGTACAGTCAAATCAAGGCATGTCGTCAGATTCGTAAAATGGCTAAACAGCAATCGAATGCCGGGAGAAAAACCTTATGTGTTGAAGGTAGGCCCTTGATAAAATATTAATTCGTTGCTTTGCGACAACATCTTTGCGATGCTTTGCAGTGAAAAGAATAAATTCGCAGTTAGTATGGATGTAGCCCGATATCTAAAACGCATAGGTTTTCAAGGAAAACCAACAACTACTCTCGATACGCTCCGCTGTTTGCAGAAAGCACACCTGATGACCGTTCCGTTCGAAAACCTCGACATCCACATAGGTCGCCAAATAATTCTCGATACGGATAGAATCTTCGAAAAAGTAGTACACAATAATCGTGGCGGATTCTGTTACGAACTCAATGGCATTTTTCATTTCCTGTTAAAGGAGATCGGCTTTGAAGTAACACGTATTTCAGCTCGGGTCTTTTCTGAAGAAAATGGACTGGGGCCTGAATACGATCACCTGACCAATCTTGTAAATGTCGATGGTAAACAATACCTCACAGAAGTCGGCTATGGCGAATTCGCCCTTTTTCCACTCGAATTTGCATTGGGGCAAACCCAAATTGATCCAAGAGGCAAGTTTGTTTTCGAAAACCATGATGACCATTATTTCATAGTGAAGAAAGTTTTGGAAGACAAAGTCAACCCTGAATATCTATTTACTACACTCGAAAGGACTTACACCGAATACATCCCCATGTGTTATTATATGCAAACCCATCCAGATTCACATTTTGTAAAAAAAAGGCTTTGTACAATACCAACCGATGATGGCAGGATTACAATAACCGGTGATACTCTCAAGATCAAAATTGGGAAAGAAACAACTGAAATACCCATTCGGAATGATGAACACTACAATAAAATTTTGAAAGACCACTTCAATATTATTCTCGACTGAATTCCACCAGTTACCTTAGTTTAAGAAACGATAGACAAAAGCATGAAAATAAACCTGAGAACAGAAACCTCTGATGATCTCAAAGCAGTTAAAGAAATTTTGATTGCCGCATTCAAGGATGATCCGCACGGCGATCAAACTGAACATCTTTTAGTTAACCGCCTTCGAAAATCCGAAGCATTTGTTCCTCAATTATCGATTGTGGCTGAAGCTGACAACAAGATTGTAGGGCATATTCTCTTTACCAGGATAAAGATCACAGACGGCAGCCAGGTACATGAGTCATTGGCCCTGGCACCTGTATCAGTCGCACCAGAATGGCAAGGGAAGGGGATAGGAGGACAATTGATCAAGGAAGGTCATCAACGGGCCATCAACCTGGGGTTTAAATCAGTCATCTTGCTGGGACATGCAGGCTATTATCCACGATTTGGTTATCGAAGAGCATCTGATTTTAACATCCGCTTGCCTTTTGAGGTTCCTGATGAAAATAGTATGGCCATAGAGTTGGTTGAGAAGGGGCTTAGCGGCGTTAATGGGACGGTTGAGTACGATAAAGTATTTTTCGAGTGAAATTCCAGTCTAAAGTGTTAATTTCAGAAAAAATAAAACCATATGAATCCTATTGTCAAAAACATACTTGCTGTAGTTGCTGGCGTTTTGGTAGGTTGGGCCGTAAACATGGGGCTGATTATGCTTGGTGTTACCGTTGTGCCGCCCCCGGAAGGTGCTGATGTGACTACTCCTGAAGGGTTTAAAGCCGCTATTCCGCTCTTCACACCTAAAAATTATATTTTCCCATTCCTGGCTCATGCCATCGGCACTTTGGCCGGGGCTTTTGCTACTGCAAAAATTGCTGCGAGCAACAAAATGCCTTTGGCGCTTATGATCGGAGGTTTGTTCATGATCGGAGGTATTATGATGGTGGTCCAATTGCCAGCACCTTTATGGTTTGAAGCACTTGACCTGATTATGGCTTACTTCCCAATGGGGTATTTAGGTTATTACCTGGCAAAGGGAAAAGGAGATAACAACTAACTAAATAATTAAAATGACATCAATGAAAATTATGACTCCGGTTTTTCTGGGGTTAAGCATGCTTTTGCTTACTGCATGCTCAGGCACAAAAAAAGTAGTAGGAGAAAAACAGGGACCTATGTCTCCTGAAGAAGTCGAAATCAGGCAAACTATAACAGACTATTTTGATCTGATGAAACAACAAAAAGCTTCTGAAGCATTTGATTATATGCATCCCACCCTTTTTGAACTGGTGCCTAAAGAACTGTTGGTGCAAGGGTTCAATGAACTGTTCAATGACACCTCAATGGTTTTTTCTTTCGATTCAGTCAAAGTGACAAAAGTAACCGGGCCGATAATCCATGAAGGCACCAGGTATGCGCGAATAGACTATTGGGGGTACATGGGTATGGGGTTCGGAAGCGATGAAGAAGATGACGGCATGGCCACCTTTATGCTACCCTTTTTAGAAGCCCAATTTGGAGAAGGTAATGTTGAGTATAATACGGATACCAAGATGTTCAATATTTCGAACGAATCAGAAATGATAGGGATCAGAAGAGTTGAAGACACTCGTTGGTACATCATCGAAAATAGTGATGAAATGAAAGGCCTCTTCCAAAAAATAGTTCCCGAAGCTGTGGTTGAAGAACTTAAGTTATAATGGGATAGTCCAACCTATTGGAATTTTTATTTCCTTATCGGAAAATGCATAACAGAATCGAACCGACCTTAGGTAAAATTGTAGAATAATGCTCGTATTTATTTGAAAATCAGTTTTTTAAAACAATAAATAATGATTTCGGATGCTGCTTTCTTTAGGGTTGTCCTGTTTTTGATCATCTTTTTTTGTTCTTCAACCCTATTTGGGCAAAAACTCACTGATGACGAGTACACGGCGTATGCCAAACGTTCTTTTACGCAACTGAAAGACCTCCTCAGTATGCCCAACGATGCGCATTTCCCTGATGATATCGAGGTCAATGTTAAATGGTGTGAAACTGAATTTGAGAAACGGGGATTTGAATTACAAAGACTCGAAACAGAAACTGTACCCTTGCTTTTGGCTGAAAAAAGAACAATAGCTAAAGGGGCAAAGACGGTGCTCATTTACCTCCAGGTCGATGGTCAACCTGTAGATCCAAGACACTGGTTACAAGATGATCCTTACGCAGTTGTCCTCAAGGAAAGAACAGAAGACAAAGGTTGGGTGCCAATTCCATGGGATAAACTTGAAGGAGAGTTGGATCTCGATTGGCGCATGTTTGCTCGCTCTACTTCAGACTCAAAAGGTGCGGTTAACATGTTCCTGACAGCCAATGATATTATGCTTGAAAAGGGCGAAATTGCCAACTTCAATATGAAAGTCATCATGGATTTTGAGGAAGAAATTGGTTCACCCCGACTGCCTTCAACAGTCGTTACCTATAAAGATGCGCTGGAGGCGGATATGCTGATCATTTTTGATGGACCAATGCATATTTCCAATCAACCAACCCTGACCTATGGGGCAAGAGGTATTACCTCGATTACACTAAAAGTATTTGGCCCTAATTTCCCCCAGCATAGCGGGCATTATGGCAATTGGGTGCCTAACCCAGCCGTCCATTTATCAAGACTTATTGCAAGTATGAAAGCTGATAATGGGAAAGTGACTATCCCCGGGTTTTATGATGGGATCGAATTGTCAGAAGAAGTCAAAAACACACTTGCACAAATACCCGATAATGAGCCAAGGATGAATTACTCACTTGGTATTGCGCAACCCCAGGGCCTGGCACCAACCTACCAGGAGTCACTTCAGTATCCTTCACTAAATGTCAGAGGGTTTGCTTCGGGTTGGGTAGGCGAGGAGCGGAGAACTATTGTTCCGGCGACAGCTATAGCTGAGATAGATATCAGGTTGGTCATGGAATCAGATCCTGATCGCTTGATCGGTCTTGTCCGTGATCATATCACTAGCGAAGGGTACCATCTTATAGAAGGGACTCCAACAAAAGAAGAGCGAGTCAAATATCCTAAGATCTGTTCCTTCAGAGCAAGTACATCTTATCTTGCTTTTCGGACAGCCTATGATTCTGATGTAGGCGTCTGGCTTGATAATGCCCTTACCAAGGCTTTCGGAAAGGCACCATTAAAACTTAGAACTACAGGTGGAAGCATTCCAATATCACCTTTCGTTACCGAACTCGGCGTGCCCGCAGTCATCGTTCCAACCGTGCAAAGAGATAATAATCAGCATAGTCCAAACGAAAACCTGCGAGTTGGTAACTATATTGACGGTATCAAAACCATTCACTCTATTTTAACAGAACCCTTAAAATAGTGATTGGAACTTCAAAAAATATTTTAATCTGATTTTGTACCAATCAGTTGATTATCAGTTTTTTGGAATAAGGTCAAAAGTTTTCCCAAATTTTAATCCCTAAGTCTTAAACAATTTTGTTTTTGGTCGGTTAATAGCTTTGAAAACAGCCATAGTAGTATTACTATCACATTAAATTGTTTTGCTTTTTATGCGCTATGACTACAATCAAATGACCAAAAACAACTTTTATGAAACGGCATCTTAAACTTTTTCTTCCTCTAATTTTTTTCGCGACCTCCTTTTCTTCCTATGGTCAGGATTCTGATCTGGGAAACTGGATAATTTACATTGGGAGTAAGAAAATCAACTCAAAATTGAACTGGCACCATGAAGTCCAATACAGGAATTATAATGCAATAGGCGATCTCGAGCAATTATTACTGAGGACCGGATTGGGCATTAATCTTTCTGAAAACAACAATAATTTACTTTTTGGATATGGATTTATCCTGAGTGAAAATTATTTGGAAGACTCGGATGAGAAGAGTAGCGTTTCTGAACATCGCTTGTTTCAACAATTCATAACAAAACAAAAATTTAGCCGGGTAGGCATTCAACACAGATACCGTTTTGAACAAAGGTTTGTTGAAGACGATTTCAAATTGCGGTTTCGGTATTTCCTCGGGGTTTCTTTAGCCCTTACACAAAAGGAAATGACCGATAAAACGCTTTATTTGTCTGCTTATAACGAAATATTCCTAAATACCGAAGGCGGCGCTTATGATCGCAATCGCTTGTACGGTGGTTTGGGCTATAAAGTCAATAAATTGATCCGTGTTGAAGCCGGGTATATGAACCAATTCCTGGGTGATGCTAATAGAGATCAAATTAACCTTATCACATTCCTAAACTTTTAAATTTAGATCAAATGAAAAATTCCATTCTGTTTATCGCCTGTATCGGAATGATTTCCTTTTTCTGGAGTTGTAATGCTACCACAGAAAGTGAAACAAACACTCCAATTAATACTAAACCAGTTAATGAGGAGGTGACTACCCCTCTTGTGAAAAGCGTAATGACTGCTGAAAAACAAAGTGAATTAACTCCTGAAGAGGTGTTAAATATGTTTAAAGAAGGCAATGAGCGTTTTATGAAAAACGAGCTTACAAACCGAGATTTGCCAGCACAAGTAAAAGCAACCTCAAGTGGTCAATACCCCAAGGCAATTGTCTTATCATGTGTTGATAGCAGGGTGCCTGTGGAGAACGTCCTTGACGTAGGTATTGGTGATATTTTCGTAGCAAGAGTTGCTGGAAATTTTGTCAATGAAGATATCCTTGGAAGTATGGAATTTGCAACTAAAGTAGCAGGCTCCAAACTTGTTGTTGTAATGGGGCATGAGCATTGTGGAGCTGTGAAAGCTGCTATCGATGATGTTGTATTAGGCAATATAACTGGCTTACTTGCCAAGATCAAACCGGCTGTTGATGCAGTGCCTGGGTTTGAAAACAAAAGGACTTCAAAAGATCAAGAATTTGTTGCTAGTGTCGTAGGAAGTAATGTCGGAAATACCATAAACGAAATCCGTGAAAAAAGCCCTATCCTGAAAGAAATGGAGGAGAATGGTGAAATCAAAATCGTTGGTGGCGTTTACGACCTCGACACAGGAAAAATAGAATTCATGGAAATGTAATGTGTTAAAGTCCAGGGGTTGTGAAGTACCCTGGATGTCTTTTCAGTTTCAATAATCCTATTTTCAAAGGCTGCCAAAGGGCAGCCTTTTTAATTTAATCACTAAAGTCAACCTTATTATGCATGCCATCACAGTAAGGCTTATTAGCGGATGCACCACATCGACAGAAAGCCGTTGTTTTTGACTTTGTTGAGATGTTACCATCTTTATCCGTTACTTCCAGCGTGCCATGCACCAAAAGCGGACCATTAGCCAATACCTGTACCTTAGTTCCTGAAGTTTGTATCTCTTCCATTGATTCACCTTTCATATAGTAGCTAAGTGCTCCTGAAGGGCATTTCGAAATTTGGTCTTTCAGCGCTTCTGTTGAAGCATTTTCAGCTTTTATCCATGGCTTTTCGTTAGGTCGATATACCTCAGGAAGGGCCTTCACACATTCTGCCGCATGAATGCATTTCTGAGGCTTCCAAACAACTACCAATTCACTGTTTGTGTACTCTTTGATAATCTCCTTATCCATTAATTTTTAATTAAATGGTGTATTAAATCTACTTGTGAAAGATAACTTTAAATTGGTATAAAATCAAACTGTCCATTTATGATTCCACACTTAGGTAGTCTTTCTATAAATAAATTATGTTAAACATTTGACGGATCCACCATATACCTGTTTTTGCCCATTTGGTTGATTTTTAGTTGATTATGGGTTAGGGGCAAAGCCTATGACTTACTTCAAGTATTAATTGTACTTAGCCGCCGGAAAAGACGATCCGGTCCCTATACTTATGACTGGGGGAGTCGGGGTTGAAGGCCGTATTGCTCCATGAATTGTCGCTTTTGAGATGAACATTGAACTGGCGTAATTTCTTTGGCTTTTTGCCTTCCTTTATCCGCTTTTTGTTTTCTGCTGCAATCCGTTTATTATCGTCTTCCATCTTCTCAATATAGTACCTTGACTTATAGTGATCGTACATCCGCATAAACTCGGTGGCAATGATGGCCGCCAGCCTCCGATTGCCGGTAATGAGCATGGCGTTCTCATCATTGTCACGGCATGAGGCTTTTGAGAAATTAGCCGAACCGATAAACACCTTCGGGTTACGACTCCATGGGTCAACAACAATTGTTTTGGCATGGATCTTATGGGCGCCAAATGCTTTGGCATCCCAACTCTGACCCATATAAGTTTCCAGTCGATTAGGGGTGAAAAAGCGGGTATTGTTTTTACGCAATGTTTCAATCTTCTTTTTAGCTGTTGAATTGACCAACCCGTATTCGATAATATTCCCTGAATTGCCATGGAGCGCCTCGATCATACTTTTATCGACACCAAATGGTGCACTGATCATCAAACAAGATTTAGCAGACTTGATCAGATCAACTGAAGCTTCAAGGATGTCGGATTGACTAATTGGCGAGAAGAACATGCGCTTGGCGAATGGATCATCTTCTGCATCCGCAATATCCATAATGCCCCGGTTAATCTTTTTACTATCCGCTTTCGAAGGATTTCCCGTAAGGCCCTGGAAATAATCTTCAAAATGCTGCATCGCTCTTTCGTCCCTTACAATCAATGCTGTATTGGTCTGGAAGTTAAAGGCATTTTCTGAAAAATTAGCCGAACCAGTCCATACTTCGACAGGCTTTCCATTCTTAAGTCGAATCGCCAGTTTATTATGACTGATATTAACAGTTGTTCGCGGAATGGTTACCGACTCAAGGTGGAAATGCTCGATGGTTTCAAAGTTTTCCCTTGTTGATTTTTTCCCTTTCTTGGCATCATGCACGATACTGACATCCACATTTCGGCTAAGGGCATCTTTAATTGCTTGCGCAATTTCATGATCGAAGAATTCGTAAATCGCAATATGCAAAGCCTCACCGGGTTGAATACGCGCAATGAAATCGAGAATAGATTCTTTTAAGCCTCTCGACAACCATGCATAAGCCGGAGGACCAACCTCGGAGGGGTGCTTGTTTTTAAAACGGTCAAGATAGGCCATAGCAGCCGTTACCCCACGGTTGACGTATATTCCCAGATCGTCCTGATCTTCCTGTGATGGGGTTACATTGAATACGAGAGGGTTAGAGTCACGCTTCAAATCACCGGGCTTTCCTCTCATAGCAAACACTTCATACTTGTATGATCGCTCAGGTCTTAATGAGTAGTCATTCCAGCGAAAGCGTTGGAAAGGCGCCTCTAAAGAGCGTACGTCATCAGCCTTCCCGTTATCCGTTTCTTCGAATCGTTTATAGCCGCCCAACCAATCGAGCCGAAGCACTTCGCCAGTTTTAGGGTCAATGTCTTTTCGACGGATAGCAAACCCCAGTAACCCATTTCGTTTCCGAAGGTCATCAATTGTCCAGCCGATGATACAAGAATGTGTGCCTACGAGCGCCTTGCCGCGTAAGCCTCCGCGCCTAGAACTGCGCACGGGCCTGTAATTAAAAGCCATATTGAATTTGTTTCTTTGGTGGTGATTTAAATTGTCCTCATACAATATAGGATAATTTAAATGTTTAGCAAAAGTTGGTGACGAGGAGGATTTATTCACCACAAAGTGTCACAAAGCGTTTCACAGAGTACCACAAAGAAATTTTTATCACCCCACAAAAAAAAGAATCTCTGCGTCTCCGCACCTTTGCGTGTAAAAGCTTTAGCGTTTTCTCTCCGAATACCTTAGCACTCCTTTGTGGTGAAAACCTACAACCAATCCGTCTTTTTTTTGCAATAATCAATCTTGGAACGGCTTTTGATTTTCTATTACCCGAAAAAAGCCGTTTTTTTATAATCCAATCCTCATCGGCCCTTATTTGTTTTAAGCTGATCCAATGCCCATAACATGAAGAAAAATCTATTCTCCCTGCTCTGCACAGGCTTGTGTATTGCCCTGTTTACTCTTTCTGCCAATGCCCAGTTTGTCAACTTCGAAGACACCTGGCAGGAATTTCTGAAAAACAATAAGATCTCCAATACCAGTGAGTTGGTTAAACCAAACAAAGATCAAAAGATCAACTACGTTCGTTATTGCCTGATCTACGCTAATTCGCATTTCTGCGCCGCAGAGATGAAAGAAGCGGAAGAGTATATGAAGGAAATTGAGCAGATTGGCGAATCCACCTACAGCACAATTACCGGATTTTCTGACCGCTATAACGACTTGTCCACTAAAATTGAAGCCTCACACAAAGTGGAGGAGATGTGGTTGAGTTTTCTGGAGTTTCGCAACACCACCCTCGACGATATCAATAGCGTAGAAGCCGCCAAGCGCGTTTGTGAAAAAGGCACCCTCGCCAAAATTTCCTACATGATGACCTATGTACATTACTGTAATGGCGACATCGGCAAGGCAAAAGAAATTTTCGAAAAAAGAGTTCTGCAACTCGTCGAACGCACTTCGCTAAAAGCAGAAGACGTACAAGGCTTACCCGAAGAGGTCCGGAAAATGAAAAAAGTATTCAGCGTCCTGCCCAAAGTAGGCGTCGCCTGGAAAGAATACATGGAAACTGATGTTTCCCCCGGTTTCGAATACGACTTTCCCTTAGTGGAATGTAATCCGATTCCGCTCATGAAAGCTTATATGTTAAGGGCAGCAGCTAACCTTTGCACAGAAGGCGCCGAAATGCTGAAAAAGATCGAATCTTTAGAAGCCAATAACAGCCAACCCGTACCGAACGACCTCGCTAAAAAGATAGCATGGTTAAAAGGTGAAGTCGGTGTTTTCGATGGCGATGTTTCAGTACTGCAAAATGCATGGGAAGAATTTGTTCCTCGCGATACGCTAATACGACCATTTGAATTGGGCGAATTCTATTGTGATAAAATGGACCAGATCAAAGCCTGGACAATAAAAGGTCACCTTGAGTCATGCGCTTCCGGACAAGAATATCTCGATAAGATTGATGCTTTCCAGGGTAAGCACGGACTACAATATGACGACGTTCTCGATTGTAAAATCCAGCGTTTGCGGATCAAGGTTTGGGACTGCCGCTACTGGGAAATTGTCAGACGTGCCAGAAAGGAAACCCACGAAGAACGTGAGCGCTTTGGGCCACTATCTGCACAGACCATGCAGGATGATCTCAATAGTGACAAACTACCCTGCGAAACAACAGTTAGTTATGAACCAATTGGCTTTATTGGTATCAAATACGTAATTACCACTTATCTCTGCCAGGAAATTGATCTCGCGAAAATGGGAGATCCTGAGTATTATAAGAAAATCGCGACCTGGGTCGACACACAGGTGTTGGCAGAATACTGTGAAGAAAGCATGCGCTGCAAAGAAGATTTCTTCATCAATATCCTCGGCCATTCAGATGGCCACACCTTCCGTGGAGCCCGTTACCGAAATTCACTAGAAATTCCCGAAGGAACACCATTTACTCATTTCTATGAAGGTCAGGCCATGGAGAAAACCACTGATCGTGAAATCACCTTCTCACTCAAAAATAACATGGAACTCGGTCTCGCCCGCGCGTGGACAGTCAGAGGACAACTCAATTTCATGGAAGCACCGATTAAGGTGGGAGCCTATGAGCATGGCGAAGACGAAAAAGGTGGTCAATTCAGGCGTATCGAAACTGAACTCAATATGAGCAATCTCTTACTCGATTACTACGAAAAACTACTAACCAAATACCTCATCGAATCAGGCATCGGCGAAAGACCAGAAGAATGCTAAATAATGAGTTTTAGTTGCCAATGGCGACTAAAAGAATCCAGCGCATAGTTCCCTTCTTCACCTCCTCTAACTCCTCCTTCAGGAGGAGGACGAAAACAAACTTAGATTTCCCTTCTCCTGGAGAAAGAGAACAGCAATTTATTCGCTGAACCACTAACAAAAGTCAAGTTATCAGTTCCCTTCTCCTAGAGGAAGAGAGCGGCAATTTATTTGCTGAACCACCAACAAAAATCAAGCTATCAGTTCCCTTCTCCTAGAGGAAGGGAGTAGCAATTTATTTGCTGAACCACCAACAAAAATCAAGCTATCAGTTCCCTTCTCCTAGAGGAGAAGGGCTAGGGATGAGGTGGCCAATCAATCCTGCGCCAACCCATCAGCAGGCAAATTCTTTTCCAGGAAAGAAATGGCATTGCCATGGAAGATTTTATTGACAAGATCCGCCGGCTTCTGACCATACATCAATTGCTTGACTTGTTGTGCAGTCAGAATGTCGAAAAGATCTTCAGGATCTTCTAGAAACTCTAACATATCATTAGCAAGATCTGGCATTTCCTTAACAGAATCATACATCGGAAATGGAGAAATAATACTGTCAAAATCTGATCCAATGGTGATCATATCCCAGGCAAACCTATTTTGCACTACACTGACGACAGAAAAAATATTAGCCATGATGGAGTGGAGAAACAACTCCCTGTGCTGAGCAGATCCCGCTACAATCCCGTTAAGTTCTTGCTGAACGGCTGGACCACAGATGAGGTCTTTATTCAATGTTATGCCAATCAAGCCTTTTGAATCATAAATGTGAAGGATGTCTTGGCTGGAGAGATTGGTCGTCGTATGATTGAGGTAAGTGTTTGCACCTCTACTGGTAATGCGTGTATCCTGATATCTGCCATCATCCCAGTCGAGGCCACTAATGCCAACATGACTTGCAATGATTGGGAATTCATCGCCTGCAATATCGCGCAATTCTCGAACCATGCCATAATATTGGCGTCTTGCCAAAAGACTCATTCCGGATACGTCGATGAGAATGCGGCGGCCATTATCCGGGTTGAGTAATTCGCGGATAACTCTTGTGCCAAGCTTTGTAATACCTTGTTCAAGGTGAGACTGAGCGCCAAAAAGCTCGGCCTGTTGGTTGGTAAATGATTGCGAAAAACCACAAATGCCATTTGGGAAATAACTCGCCAGGGAAATAGAAAAGACGGGATGAATAACGTACTCGCGTGTATTTTCATAAAGGGGAATTTCACCCTTTAGTCTTTTGATATTTTGAAGGATAAGGCTGGCGTATTCCGGAGAGGCAGTAAGGTTATTTTCGATATAAAGAGAAGAACCAAGTATATGACCGCCCGATAAATTAAGCACTACACCAAGATTGTCAGGGTCTTGTCGTGTCTTGGTAAAAGTCTCTTTGCTGTCGATAATAGTGAATGAGTAAACCTTGCCAAACTGCTCGTGCTCAAGCATAGCTTGTTCTTTGAGGAAATTGTAAAACTTGACAAAATCACCAAAGTAATCGATGTCCGAAACGTAACCGATCGCATCACTAGCAACGACCCCTGTTAAACACGATAGTGTACCTTTCAGTTCGTTAGGACTCATCCTTGAAGATTTGAGGAAAGGCTTCTGCAATGGTTCGTAGCTCAAACAGGTAATTGGTGCACCAGAACGCATAAGTGCTTCAAAGTTCGCCTGGGAAGTTTTTCCCATTTCTGAAAATGCCTGAATAAAAGCCGGTTGAAAATCATAGCTGCAGTCATGCCTGACTTCTTCCCATACAGAGGCCTTCATTGAGGATTTGGAGCCAAATGCTTTGGTAGCTCCATAATTGTGCATGTCAACAAAAGGAAAGAGTTGTTGACCTGTACAGACTATTGAAAAACAGGTGATTAAGAGGAAAAGTGAGAGTCGTACTACCTTTTTGTAAAAATGTGCTATCTCCATGTCTAATTTTTAATTATGTCACAATCAATCGTAGAACCACAAAAAACACTCCAAAAGGTACATTAACGTTGAATTACTACGAATTAAATAAATTATGTCAAAAAATCAATATCTTTCTTATAATTAAGTCAACTCTTGTGACGGATTACACAACTTCAAACCCATCCTTATGCAACGAATTAAACTGACACATCTCATTTTTGTTTTGGCAATTGCTGCTTTGGCAGGTGCTTGTAAAACCCCGAAAAAGGTCTCGGCCATTCCTAACGCCAAGTCACCGTACCCCTTGATGGTCGGTACTTTTAACAGTGCGCAACAGGCTGAAGAAGATTCTGATTTTTTCAATATTACCCTTCATATGTATCCCATCTGGGAGAATGAAAATGGTAACTGGCTCTATGTCGAACAAGCCATGACCAGCCGACAGGAGAAGCCTTATAGGGTAAGGGTCTATAAAGTTGAAAAAGTAGGCGCTGGCGAATATCGGAGTGTAGTGTATAAACTGAAAAACCAGGATCGTTTTATAGGTAAATGGAAAGATCCTGCCTTTTTTAACGGATTCGATGAATCAATTCTGGAAGAAAGGGAAGGGTGTGCAGTCTATCTCACCAATACCGAAAAAGATGTCTATGAAGGTGCTACAAAAGACAAAACTTGTTCTTCTACCTTACGCGAAGCATCTTATGCACACTCAACCGTCAGAATTGAAAAGGACAGGATTATTAGTCTTGACCAGGGATTCGATAAAGACGGGAATGTTGTGTGGGGACCGACAAAAGGTGGTTACATCTTTGTTAAAGTTGATCCAACAGCAAATTAACACCCGATGCCAAATTGGCTTGATCGCCTGAAAAACCTTCCGTGGTCGATAATTTATATTTTCACTTTTGGTCCTGCCGTGTTAACAATGCCGGCAGGAAGACTGGTGTATATTGTGGTCAAGGATGTACGTACGTCCCTGATTATCGGCTATCTCATAGGGTGGGTGATCATTAGTTGTATCTATTATTTCGTAAAAAAGGGAGAAAAAAAAGAATAATCGCCTGAGGCAAATCGGCTTTTAGCCATTTTGAATCCTGTCTATTTTTCTATTTTTGCCTTTGATGAAAAAAGTAGTGATAATTGGCCCTGCATATCCCTACAGAGGTGGGCAGGCTTTGGTGGAAGCCCATTTGTTTTCAACGCTTACCGATCTTGGTTACGATTGTCATACGATTTCATTCACTTTACTTTATCCGAAAATCTTTTTTCCCGGGAAAACACAATACGATGAGTCTGGGGTTAGGTTTTATCCACACGACGACAAAATCACCCGGATGATCAATTCGATCAATCCATTCTCCTGGTGGAAGACGGCAAGGAAAATAAGAAAACTCAAGCCTGATATTACCATATTCGTTTGGTGGATGCCGTTTTTTGGTCCTTGTTATTGGACGATTGCTTTTTTACTAAAGCTGTTTTTAAAAACGAAAATTGTTTTCCTGATTGAAAATTACGTTTCGCACGAAAATCTCTGGTTCGATCATTTGTCAAGTAAGTTAACCTTGCGGAAAGCAGATTTTTTCATCTGTCAATCAGAATTTACCAAAACACAATTATTAAAGGTCCACAAAAACAAGACAGTATTCCGAACTACATTATCGGTTTTTGATTGTTATGACCTGAAAAATTATACCCAGGATTCTGCAAAGGAAAAGCTGGGTATCAAAACTTCAAAAGTGGTTTTGTTCTTCGGGTTGATCAGGCCATATAAAGGATTGGATAAGTTGATAGAATCTTTCAGATACATCCGGGACGAATACCCTGACACAACGTTGTTAATTGTAGGAGAAGCATACGAAGATGCCCAAAAATATCATGACCTGATCGAATCAGAAGGGATCAAAGACCAAACGATCATGGTCAGCGAATTCATCCCAAATGAGGAAGTGGAATTGTATTTCAAAGCGTCTGATTTGGTGTGTATGCCTTATAATTCTGCCTCTCAATCAGGCATTCTGATGATGGCTTATGGGATGCGAAAGCCAGTCGTGGTTACCGATGTAGGCGGCCTCGCAGAATTGGTGCAAAACCATAAAACAGGGATGATCGTAAAACATAATGATCCAAAGTTATTAGCAGAAGGCATCAAAACCACGTTTAAAGATCAGGAAAATGTGGATTTCGAGGCTAACATAAATAACCTGTCTTCCTCATTGGGGTACATCAATATGGAGGATATGTTCAAAAAAATTGAAGAATCATGAGTGACGTAAAACATCTGACAAAGGAAGAATTGGAAGCCGGATTAGATCATATTCTCAATTCACCAAAAGATGAAGGCACACTCGAGATGATCGTCATCAGACCTCAAGAAGGCGAACGCCAAGTGTTAGAAATCGGCGAATTGGACCTCGATGTAGGACTAAAAGGCGACAACTGGAAGACAAGGGGTAGTAAAAAGACAGAAGATGGAAGCGCCCATCCCGAACAACAGCTCAATATCATGAACGCCCGGTCAGCAGCACTGGTTGCTGTAGAAAAATCCCGCTGGCCACTAGCAGGCGATCAGTTGTATATTGACATCAATCTGAGTGACGAGAATCTACCCGCAGGTTCTCAACTCTCAATAGGCACAGCAATAGTCGAGATAACACCCATTCCTCATAACGGTTGCAAAAAATTCACACAGCGTTTCGGCATAGATGCTGTAAAGTTTGTTAACTCACCAGTCGGCAAAGAAAACCACCTGAGAGGCGTAAATGCCAAAGTCATCCAGCCCGGAACGATCAAAGCAGGGGATATGGTTAAAAAGGTAAAATAAAATTAAACCTCTGCATCTTCGCGTCTGTGCGTTAAACCTAATCAACTCTCCAAATCCAATCGCATCAATAGGTCATTAACCAGCTCCCCATCGAAAATGAAAGGGTGAAAGCCATCTTGCCTAAACCCATAATGTTTGTAAAAGGCAATTGCCTCCGGGTTCTTTTCCCACACACCTAACCATACAGAATCGACTTTCTGGGCCCTTGCCCGCTCAACAGCCATATCCATCATCGCCCTTCCTAGGCCTTTCCCCTGGAAGTTTTTTCGCAAGTAGATCTTCTCAACTTCAAGATTGTTGTCTTCTGGATTATTCGTTTGGGCTTTGCCAATATTCAGTTTTATGAATCCTGCAATCTCACTCTCCAATTCAGCGAAAAACCATGTTGATTCAGGGTTAAGAATTTCGGCTTTAATCCTGTCGGGATGGAAACTGACATCAAGATGCCTTGTGATTTCCTCAACTGTATTTTTCCCAGAATAGGTGACCATAAACGTTTCTCTGCCAATAGCGACTACATCATCAAGGTCACCTATATCTGCTTGTCTGAACGTTATTTTAGGTGTTGGATTCAATTGCTTTTATTTCGTCTAAAAATTCAATAGCCTGCTCCATTTTTTTGTCAGGGAATTTCTTGAGAAACCAGACAATGATGGTGGCTACAATAATACTACCTGCAAAAGATGACCAGATCAATCCCTTAAAGATCACATAAAAATCGAGATTTAAAACACCTTTGAAAAAGACGATCATAAAGGCTATCCAGAATACGGGGATGATGACCAGTAAGGCATTTCTTTCAATTCTCTCCCTCATCTTCAGTTTTTCAATGCGTTGCTGAGCCACAATCACCGGGGTGTCGACATCAGTTCTGGCCATCATGTCGAGTGCCGTAATGTTCCAGTACATACCCCAAACCATTAAAGCCAATAATCCAAGCCCAGGTAATAGAAATTTGAGAACGGCATAATTGTCTATAAGGTACCCCATCAGGAAAATGGTAAACAGGGCATTACAGACCAATTCAAAGATTTGTGTAAACTTGAATTCTCGTAACAACGACCTGACTTTTCCAAAACTGACTTCCCTGAGCAGACGTTCATTGACTTTGAGATATTTGTCCAATTTTTGATCGTATGCTTTCCAGACATTTATTAATTCGTGCATTTCCATTTTAGAATATTTTTTGGTGGCTTGAATCTTCAATTTTTGAGATTCTAGACGTTATGTTGTTTGTTTATTAATTCGAAATAATCTTTCAGTTTCTTCTTGATTCGGCTGATCCTGGTGCCAACATTGGATTTACTAAGTCCAAGGATGACGCCGATCTCTTCGTGTGATTTGTCTTCAAGGTAAAGCAGCATAATACCTTTGTCGATAACCTTTAACTGTCCGATAAATGTATAAAGCTGCTTGACTTGTTCCGCTCTTTCCTCAAAGCTTTCATCTTTTAACGTGATAACGATTTCCTCTTTTAATGGTGATGTCGAGTATCTTTTCTTTTCCTTCCGGAAGGATGAGATAGATACATTCAATGCGATTCGATAGATCCAGGTAGAAAATTTGACGCGTCCGTCATATTTGTTGAATGACCGCCACAGTTGTAGCGTGATCTCCTGGATCAGGTCTTTGCGGTCTTCTTCAGTTTTGGCATAGGTGCTGGCAACCTTGAACAACAATTTCCGGTGTTGCTCAAGCATCTCTATAAAAGCGTCTTTTTGTTGCTGATTACCCATGACTTGATTTCTTTTCACCCTATTATTCGCAGTTGAGGATGAAAAATCACACGAAAGGAGAAAATTTTTGATAAAAGTGGTTAAGCTATAGTGTTTTTTTCACGCTGAGGCACCGAGGCGCAAAGGTCACTGAAAACAATATTCACGGGTAAAATTAATCTTTGCGTCTCAGCGACTCCGGGTGTAAAAAAAATACCGCCTTTTCGAAAATCACTACCCCGCAGTCTCCTCGATATAAGCCTCTACCTCTTCGGTTAAAACAGACAACGGTACTGAACCATTTTTCAAAATAACATGATGGAATTTACGCAGGTCAAACTTATCGCCTAATTTCTCGCTGGCTTCCTCTCTAAGGCTTTTGATAACAAGCTCGCCGATCTTATAGCTGACTGCCTGACCGGGCCAGCCAATGTATCGGTCTATTTCAGTATAGATTTCATGTTGCGATAAGGCTGTATTGTCAGCGAGGTATTGACGCGCCTGGTCTCTTGTCCAGCCTTTGTAGTGAAGGCCAACATCGACTACCAGTCTGCAGGCTCGCCACATCTCATAAGTATATTTGCCAAACATGTCATATGGACTTGGGTACATCCCCATTTCTTCACCGAGGTACTCTGCATAAAGCGCCCACCCCTCACCAAAAGCACTGATGTAATAATCGTTACGAAACTTAGGAACATCCAGAGTTTTTGATTCTGCAGCAAGCATGATTTGCAAGTGATGACCCGGAACCGCTTCATGAAGCGTCAAAGCAGGCAAAGAATAAAACTTTCGACTTGGTAAGTTATAGGTGTTGACCCAGTAGATGCCCGGTCTTTGTTGCGCAGCAATACCTTGGACATAGCGGCCGGCAGTGTAGGTAGGTGCGATATCATCAGGCACAGGCTCGACGGTGAAGGGCATCATGTAAAGGGTGTGGAAATATCGAGGAAGAATGCCTTCAGCTCTTTTACTTAACCAGGCCGCGTAATGCAAAAGTTCATCTGCTGTTTTGGGGTAAAACTGTTCGTCAGTTCTCAGAAATGTGAGGAATTCACCAAAATCACCTTCAAATTCTAAATCCTTGATAATAGCTTCCATTTGGGTGCGAATCCTGGCGACTTCCTGCAGTCCCAGGTTGTAGATAGAGTCAGGGGTCATATCGAGGGTGGTATAATATCTGACCCTGTCTTCATAGTAGGCTTTACCATCCGGAACATTTGAAATGCCCACTTCATCGTAAGCTGCTGCAAGATATTGATTTCCAGTAAACGCGAGCAATTCTTTATACGCCGGAACGACTGTGTTTTTTAACAGATCTGTTCCCTTGTTGAGGAGTTCTGTTTTCTCTGATTCTGAAATTGAAGCATTAATATCCAACTTCAGTAAAGGCCTGGCAAGAGGATTAATTTCCATGTCCTCAGATGCCCAGGGTTTGATCGTATTTGTCATATTATTGACGATTACTTTCGGTGCCACTACCTTCTGTTGAATGCCTTCAGCCATTAGGCCCTGATTTTGATTGATAAAGTCTGCATATTTGGGTAGCCAGTTAAAATAGGCTTCATAATCAGATGTGGTCGCGAAAGGTAACGACCCAAGGTAATAGGTGATCAGGTTATAAAAGCCACCTTCAGCATTAAAAGGGATCAGATGGTTATTATACTTTACGTCGCTGATGATATCGTTTAGCTTCAAAGCCATTACTGATTGGCTGATCACCTCCTGGTGACTAAGTTCTGAAGTTGGAATATTATTCAGTTTTTCAAGGTATGCCTCAAACTGTTGTGTCGACTTTTGCATCTCCTCGTGGCTTACAGAGGGAAACCCGGTAGGGTGTTTACCCGAAGCAAGCTCGGAAAAAGGATTAACTGACTTTTCGTAGACAGCTATTTCAGTAAAAAGATGATTAAGCCCCGGGTGGTTTTTGGGCGAAGTATCCTGAGTCGAACATCCTGATAAAATAACGATTGCTAAAACAGAAAAGAGTAAATTGCGCATAGGTCCTATTTTTGGAGTGACCTCTCAAATTTAAAAATTGATAATGACATGTCCAGATTTCGTTGGGTAGCGATGTCAATCGTGTTGTGGGTCTGGGTGGTGTCTTGTACTCATCATGAAAATGATAAACTTACCATTGCTACGGCTGCCAATATGCGATTTGCCATTGATGAGTTAGTAGAGACTTTTTCCGAAGAAACCGATATTGAATGCCAGCTTATTATTAGCTCTTCTGGTGCCCTAACCGCACAGATCATGGAGGGTGCTCCTTATGATGTTTTCGTTGCGGCTAATATGAGTTACCCAACGCGTCTTTTTGAATCCGGTTTTTCTGAAGCACCTCCAGCTATTTATGCCTACGGAACCCTGGTGTTGTGGACATTGGGTGATTCCTTGCCAGCAATTAATGCCCTTACCGGGAAAAATATCAGGCACATAGCCATTGCCAACCCCAAACTGGCCCCATATGGAACAGCAGCTATTGAATTTTTGAAGAATTTAGGCATTTATAATGAAGTGGAAGACAAGCTCGTATTTGGCGAAAGCCTGGCCCAAACCAACCAGTTTATTGCTTCAAAAGCCGCCAATGTAGGGATCACGTCTATGTCAACCGTACTAGCGCCGGGAATGCAAAACAAGGGTGTTTGGAAGGCTTTGGATGAAGAGATTTATCCGGTTATTGAGCAAGGCGTGGTAAAAGTAAAGAAAAGGAATATTGACTCGAATGCTGAACAAGCCGACAGGTTTATGGTATTCTTGTTTTCAGATACAGGGAAAAACATTTTGAAAAGGTATGGATACCGGGTTAACGATTGAAGATCTGATTAAACGCATATCAGCATTATTTGAGCTTCGCCGTCATGAAGAGGCGTTGACGATGATAAGAGACGGGCTCCAGCGATGGCCTGAAGAACCCCTGATTTTCAGGATGTTAGGCGCTTATCACGAATTAAAAGATGAAGACCATAAGGCGCTTAAAGCCTATCAGGAAGCCATAAAACTCGACCCTGAGTTTCTGGATGCAAGAGAGAGGCTATGCTTGATGCTTCACGATACCGGAAACACGAAAAAGGCTAAAGAGCATCTTGATGTTTGCCTGGAGCAGGGATCTTCAGTTGCCTCTGTTCATGCACTGGCTTATTTGGTTAATGCCAATGACCATCCCTTCAAGGCCGAAAGATTCCTGAAACAGGCTCTAAAGCTTGATCCGGAAGATGAGTTAGTGAGATATGCTGAATCACACAATACGATCACAAGTCTTAAACTGGGCAAATTCAAAAAGCTGCTGACCCAGCAAATGGAAAAGGACCCGACCTCAGCAGGTGCAATGTTTGGAATGGGCCTTGTAGAATTATCAAGGCGAAAGTTCAAGAATGCAGAAAACCTGTTAAGGCAATCTTATGTACTTGAACCCGATGAAGGAAAACTGGATGCCTGGATCGATGCCCGGATCGGGAAGTACTTTCCATTTGTGCTTTCGGTGCCTTTGGGATGGATCTCATATCCTTTTTCCATGGGTTTCCAGGTGATTGGTTTTATCTTTTATTTGATCCTTTTATTGGCAATCCCCATGAGCCAGTATGAATCTCATTATGACCAATGGTTATGGATGATCTACATGGCGATAACTGTATTTTTGTCCTTGACTTACATTCTTAAATACACGGTTCAATATGTTTTTCGGTCAAAACATCACCCTGAGGTGCCTAAGTTTTCTCATCGTGATGCTATGAAGTTGACGTTGTTGCTTGCCACGGTTTCACTATGGTTTATTTTATTGGAAAAAGATTATAACTTGCTTATGGCCAACGTTTTCGTTTTGATGTATGTGATGATGTGGCCGTTGGTAAGAGAGAGGTCTCACCCCTTGACCAAAAGTGGTTTTATGTTGATTTATGGTTTGGCGTGGCTTTCATTCCTCGCTGAGGTTATAAAAGTCGTTTTTTCGCTCGACATTCCTAATTTTGTTTCCTTACCATCAACTCTTGGATGGGTAGCGCTTTTATTTTTGATTCAATTTGCTGAAAAATTCGAGAATACTTGAACAGGCTAACCGGAAAAATAGAATCGATTGAAACAAGTGGGAGTCTTTCCGTTGTCAACCTATCTGTTGGTAGCGCCAACATGAAATCAATAGTTACAGAAACACCGGAAACGGCAGAATATCTTGAAGTAGGTAAAAACGTAGATGTCCTATTTAAGGAAACTGAAGTGATTATTGGTAAGGGAACAGAACACGCCATTAGTCTTCGCAACCGGCTTATTTGTAAGATCGAAAAAATCGAAAAAGGAGACTTGCTCGGAAAGCTGACCCTAAAGCACGAAGAAGGAACGATCATGTCGGTAATTACGGCCAATGCAGTCCATAACCTTGGTCTGGAGATCGGTGAAACGGTAACAGCACTGATCAAAACCAATGAAATAATGCTGGCAGGATGATCGATTGGGGCCCCATCATACTAACCTTTCAACTGGCGTTTGTCACCACAGGCATCTTGCTATTGATCGGCATTCCACTGGCTTACTGGCTGGCTTACGCCAAAACCAGGTGGCGACCGGTATTGGAGACTCTGGTTAGTATGCCACTCGTCTTGCCGCCAACGGTAGTCGGCTTTTATCTGCTTTTGGCATTTAGTCCGTCTTATGGGGTAGGGAAGGTGCTGGAAGACTGGTTTGGCTTTCGTCTCGCATTCTCTTTCAGCGGTTTGGTAGTCGCATCAGTGATCTATAGTCTGCCTTTTATGGTACAACCCATCCAGGCCGGATTTCGCAATTTGCCTACATCACTCTCTGAAGCTTCTCAGATGCTGGGCAAGTCGAGGCTGACAACGCTGTTTAAGGTGCTTTTGCCTAATATCAAACCGTC
This sequence comes from Bacteroidota bacterium, assembly GCA_039028895.1. Lineage (GTDB taxonomy): Bacteria > Bacteroidota > Bacteroidia > Chitinophagales > Saprospiraceae > JAHDCJ01. Next base: position 90,589 of record JBCCHF010000011.1, read on the forward strand.
AATGCTCACTGGCCTGGTGCTCTCTTTCGCACATACGATTGGCGAGTTTGGGGTGGTTTTGATGATCGGTGGAAACATTCCTGACAGAACAAAAGTAGCCTCCATTGCTATCTACGATGAAGTGGAAGCAATGAATTATGCCGTCGCCAATGCTTACTCGCTGTTTTTGTTCGTCGTTACTTTCCTGATCCTGCTGTTAGTCTATGTCGTTAATGGTGGAAGATTAAACCGATATGCCCGATGATCACATTCAACCTAAATAAAAAGTTGAAGGGTAGCGACGGGGATTTGTTGCTGGATGTTAACATGCATATAAAAAAAGGCCAGTTTGTTACACTTTACGGAGATTCCGGGGCTGGGAAAACATCAATCCTTCGAATGCTCGCGGGTCTTATGATTCCCGATAAGGGAAAAATAGAAATAGATGGACAAGTATGGTTCGACGCTTCCGCGAAAGCCAATCTTAAACCCCGATTCCGAAAAGCCGGATTTGTATTCCAGAACTACGCGTTATTCCCCAATATGACGGTAAGGCAAAATCTGGAATATGCCCTTGAGAAAGGGCAGGACAATGCGATTATTGACGAGTTGATTGATATAATCGAACTACGCGATTTGCAGGACCGAAAACCCGAAACACTTTCAGGCGGACAAAAACAAAGAACAGCTCTTGCCCGTGCCCTCGTAAGAAAACCTGAAATCCTGATGTTGGATGAACCACTTTCGGCGCTCGATCGGGAAATGCGCATCAAGCTACAGGACTATATCATTCAGGTACACCGAAAATATGAACTTACGACTATCCTGGTAAGTCACGATATCAGCGAAATATTCAGGATGACTGACCGTGTGTTTATGCTTGAAAAAGGGAAAATAGCCAAGCAAGGCACCCCGGAAGAGATTTTCACCAATCGGAACATCAGCGGAAAATTTCAGTTTACCGGCGAAGTGGTAAAAGTGGAAAAAGCCGATATCGTTTATATCCTTTCCATCCTTATCGGCAATAACCTGGTGAAAGTAGTTGTAGGCGAAGAAAAGGCCCGCGAACTGAATCCGGGAGATAAAGTCCTGGTGGCTTCAAAAGCATTTAATCCTATCGTGTACAAGTTATAGCCCGACCAATGTCAGGCAGATGTAAAAGGATAAGCCAAGCACTAAAAAAATGTTAAAGAATCTTAAGGTCATTGAATCCGAAAAAGGATATTTGTAAATTACCAGAAATCAAGATTGCAAATAGTATGAAAATTTTATTCTCTACCCTTGCACTCTCTCTCCTTGTTTTTCTTCCGGTTGCTAACGCAGAAAGTCTTGAATCTTTTTTAGATGATCATGGCGTAAAGGTCAATGCTAAAACAATTACTGACAGGATCGAATATTTCCTGGATCCCAGGTACCGACAAAAAAAGATCTTTTGGTTTGCAGGTGGTATTAACACCTCTAAAGGGGAGAAGTACGATAAGCTCGAACTGAAATATAACACGGTAAGTAATACTGTTTTTGTCAGGCATGAAGGGCAGATCTATAATATTCCCACCCACAAATTATCCGGATTTTTTATTGTGGATGAAAATGGAACGCGACAATTTAAAAAGGGGTTTAGCAAGACGATCATCCATAGTGTCACAGGCAAATTCACTGCCGATCCATTAGCTGTAATGAATGAAATTTCGAAGTATGAAATGAAAGAAGACTTCAAGATTTTAAATGTGTTCCTTAATTCTGTCAACCCTTCCTATTCAGAAGTTACTGTAGAATTCAGTACTAAGAGTATCAACCTCGTTTCTGATTTTAATAGCTTTATTGAAAATTGTGAAGGGGCTGCTTCTTCAGAAATAGCATCCATCCTCCCCGAATATGATGAAAATACATTCCTTGAGATAAAGGTGGTTGGAGGTAGTGGTGTTTTCCTGAAAATGCATTATAAAGATTCCAGCCAAAGTGAGAATATGACGCAGATTAAACAGACTGACGTCAATACTTACAATAAGAATTTTTACTTTTTTGGTAACGAGCACAACGAAATAGTAGAAGTGCAATTGACAAGAAAGTCCATGAGAAAAGGGTTGAAGTTCATTGGGATAATGCCTAAGCAATCATTACCATCTTTGAGCAGGGAAAGACAAGCAGTGTCATATCTCAAATCAATTCTTTAATCTTTACCATCAACCATCAACCATCAACCATCAACCATCAACCATCAACCATCAACCATCAACCATCAACCAATGAAAAACCTAGCTCCCAACATATTCCGCAAACGACTGATGGTAGAAGGCTATTTCAGTATTGATGTTGACGAAACGACGATTCGCACTTTCTTCTCCACCCTTACCGGGAAACTGCAATTGGCGACTTATGGTGATCCGATCATCCATCACACCAGCGGTGTAGGTAAAGATGAAAACCAGGGTTACGATGCTTTTGTTCCTTTAATCGATTCAGGTATCTACCTGGCTGTTTGGTCTAATCAGCGTTTTTTTTCTATGATCATCTATACCTGCAAAGACTTCAACGATCAACTGGCCGTCGAAGCCACTCAAGCCTTTTTTAATGCAGGGGAAGTGGCTTTTAAGGCATTTTAATTAACTTGTTGTAAGCCATTCGGTGATAGCAATTGGCAATACTCAATCTGCAATCTCACATTTAGTTGAAAGATTTTAGATTGAATATTTTGAATTAGTCAAAATACCGATTTCCTTACCCGCCGATTGCCGACTGAAAAAGCCAACAACTATGCCCACCTACTTCCCAACTCCCGATGACTTCAGACAATGGCTAGATGCCAACCACGACGAAGTTGATGAGCTATGGGTAGGGTATTACAAGAAAGCCACCCAGTTGCCTAGCATCACCTGGTCAGAGTCAGTTGACGAAGCACTTTGCTATGGATGGATTGACGGCATCCGGAAATCAGTAGACGACAAGAGTTATAAAGTGCGCTTCACGCCTCGACGGCCAAACAGTATATGGAGTGCCGTCAATATCGATAAAGTCAACAAATTGATAAAAGAAGGCCGTATGCAGCCGGCAGGGATGGCAGCCTGGAATAAACGCAGCGAAAAACGATCTAAAGTCTATGCTTTCGAGCAGAAAAATGTCAAATTGGCAAAGGCCTATGAAGATCAGGTGAAAGCTAATGAAGCTGCATGGATCTTCTGGCAAAAACTGGCGCCGGGCTATAAAAAACAAACTACCTGGTGGGTAATGAGCGCCAAAAAAGAAGAAACACGGTTAAGAAGGCTTGGCATCCTGATCGAATCCAGTGCCGAAGGCAAGAAAATTCCCCAACTGAGAACCAAAAAAGAAAAATAATCCCATGAAACATATCTCTCTCTCCCTGGGTATTTTGATTATATTGATCATGGCTTGCAACCAGCAACCAGTTGTCAGCGATCAACCATCAACCGACACGAACCAACCAGAAAAAAACATACAGGCCTACAGCCTTGACTCGACACCCCTTTACACCATACCGGATAGCGAGGCGACACGCATCAAAAAGGATAGTCTCCTGCAAATCGCTCGTGATAATTATTTGCACATTCCAGTCCAACTTGACAACATCATTTGGTATGGAAGACGCCTCGCATATCAATCGCGGTTTATGGAAGCTATCGAGATTTATACACTTGGTCTGATTCCTTTTCCCGAAGCCCCCGAGTTGTTTAGGCATCGCGGGCATCGATATATCTCGACCCGGCAATTTGATAAAGCCATCTCCGATTTTGAAAAAGCTGTTACGTACTCTGAAGGTCGTGATATTGAGATCGAACCTGATGGGCTACCCAATAAGTTGAATATCCCGCTATCAAGCCTGCAGTTTAATATTTGGTACCACCTGGCCCTTGCCCATTACCTGAAAGGCGATTTTGAGTCGGCCGCTAATGCTTGGGAAGCTTGCATGGAAGTCTCGACAAATCCTGATTTGCTGTGCGCAACGACAGATTGGTTGTACATGACTTATCGACGATTGGGTAAGGAAAAAGAAGCCACCAAACTACTCGAAACGATCACCCCTGAAATGGAAATCATCGAAAACACATCTTATCACAATAGACTCCTCATGTATAAAGGCCTTAAACAACCTGAGGATCTCCTCGATTTTGAGAACACTGATGATGAGGCCAGAATAGATATCGTCACACAGGGGTACGGGGTTGGCAACTGGTATCTCTATAATGGCGAAGAGGAAAAGGCTTTTACACTCTTTAACCAGTTACTTGAATCAGATTACTGGTCGGCATTTGGATACATCGCTGCAGAAGCTGAAGTTTTCAGAAGATAATCTGCTGGCTTACATTTATTTCAAATAGCGTGGATATATTATTTTTGCTTCATAATAATGGAGAATGAATTTTCTCGTGTCTTTTTTATTACTTCGAGCAATTAAACGGTGTCGTGCATGAGTAGATACTTACTTCCTTTTTTCATGTTTGTTTTATTTTCCCTTTCGGGGAATGCGCAGACAGTTGGTTTGTTTCAAAATGATTCGTTGGCTTTTAATGGGTATACCCTGTTTGCCCCCAATAGCAGCCTGAATACTTACCTGATCGATAATTGCGGGAAAAAGATCAATTCATGGACATCTACCAATACGCCTGGTCTATCTGCCTACCTGCTTGAAGATGGCGACCTGTTGCGGACGGTCAGAGTGCCGAGTATGTTTGGTGGTGGAGGCACAGGCGGCAGAATTGAACGATATAGCTGGGATGGTCAACTCGAGTGGAGCTATCTCCATTCCACCCCAGATTACCACCAACATCACGATATCGAGCCATTGCCAAATGGGAACATCCTCATCCTGGCATGGGAGTTTCATTCACAGGCAGAATGTATCGCAGCTGGCCGTGATCCTTCAGAAGTTGGTAGCGGAGGTGTTTGGCTCGAACAGATTGTGGAGATCGAACCTACAGGTGCAAATGGTGCTAACATTGTCTGGGAATGGCACCTATGGGACCACCTCATCCAGGATTTTGACGAAACCAAACCAAATTACGGCATAGTGGCTGATCATCCGGAACTAATGGATTTCAACTTTGTGCCTAATTCCGGGCCGGGCCAAAATCCGGATTGGATACATGCCAATTCAGTATCGTATAACGCTGAGCTCGACCAGATCATGCTAAGTTCTCGGACGATGAGTGAAATCTGGATCATTGATCACAGTACAACGACAGAAGAAGCTGCCGGACATGCCGGAGGAAATTCTGGAAAGGGAGGAGATATCATTTATCGATGGGGCAATCCGGAAGTGTATGATCACGGAACATCTGCCGATAAAAAATTATATAGCCAGCATCACGCTACCTGGATTCCCCAGGGTTACCCCAATGAAGGTAAAATCCTTGTGTTTAACAATGGCGTGAATCGTCCGGGTGGGAATCGTTCCAGTGCTGATATCATCAATCCTCCGGTAGATTTGAGCGGCAATTATACCTATGTTGATGATCAGGCATACGGTCCGGTTAATTTGTTCTGGACTTATGGTACTGACCTTGACGAGTTTTTCTATTCGTCTAATATTTCTGGCGCATTGGCTATGCCAAATGGAAATATCCTGATTTGCGACGGAACGAAAGGGAATTTTATTGAAGTTGACCTGGATGGCACTGTTCGTTGGGAATACGTTTCACCGATAACCAGTAATGGAGCGGTAACCCAAGGAACGACTCCAAATGGCAATAATGTTTTCAGAGCATTGAAATACTCTGCAGATTTTCCCGGATTTGTTGGAAAGGACCTGACACCAGGAGAGCCCCTCGAAGTTGATCCATTACAATATGATTGTATGATTTACGATGGAGTGGTAACCAGTGCCCCTATTTTAGAAGTGCTCCATGATGTGAAAATTTTGGGGAATCTTATCGCTGAAACCCTTTATATTGAAAACGAGACAGGGCAATTCCTCTCATTTGAAATATATGATCTTTCCGGAAGGAAAATAATCGATCATAACCTAAGGGAAGGAATTTCTGAAACGAACGTGAATTATTTGAATTCCGGTATGTATTTTGTGCGAATTTTCGACGAAAGTCGATCTCGATTCGTTATTGAGAAAATTATTGTAAACAAAGAATGATCCTGAATTAATCATAAGCTATGATGAAAAATCTACAATCCTTCATACTCATAATATTGTTCTTTTCTAGCTCACTCGCTGCCCAAAATACAGTAGGGTTACTGTCGTACGATCCTTCAAGTACGTTTGATGGCTACAATCTCTTGTATCCGCATAATCAGCCCAATGTTTATCTGTTGAATAATTGTGGTGAGATCGTTCATACCTGGACTGATGAACCCAATTTCAGACCTGGTAATACGGCATACCTTATGCCAAATGGCAACCTGATAAAGACCAAACGCGATGCAACAGTTGTCAATGATGCAATTTGGGCAGGTGGTGGTGGCGCTATAGTAGAAATCCGCGACTGGAACAACAACTTGCTTTGGGATTTTGAAATGAATACAGATACCACTCGTTTGCATCACGATATAGCGATTAGAGCCAATGGCAATATAATCATGATTGCCTGGGAGTTGAAAACAATGGAAGAAGCAATTCAAGCGGGCCGTAATCCGGCTATGCTTCCTGATGGAGAACTCTGGCCAGAAATGATTATCGAAGTCGATCCGAACACAGATGAGATCGTCTGGGAATGGCATGCGTGGGATCATCTCATTCAGGATTTTGATTCAACTAAAGATAATTTTGGGGTTGTCGGTGATCATCCGGAACTCATTGACATTAACTACCCTGAGGATGATGGACCTGATGATTGGCACCATGCGAATGCGATAGATTACCACGAGACACTTTCTCAGGTAATGATTAGTATTCCAACCTTTAACGAATTATGGATTATTGATAGAACCACCACCACACAACAAGCTGCCGGCCATTTTGGTGGTTTGAGTGGATTTGGGGGTGATCTGATGTATCGCTGGGGTAACCCAGCAGCATATAATGCGGGTGATTCAACTGATCAAAAAATGTTTTACCAGCACGATCCTCATTGGGTCGATGATTTCGTGGATAACACACATCCTCAATTTGGCAAGATTGCATTCTATAATAACCGAGTTACAGATACAACATCCACAGTTAATGTTTTTACCCCTATATGGGATATGTACAAATGGTCATATAGCTTTGAAAACGGTAAGTGGGGGCCAGAAGATTATTCCTGGTCATATAGCACGCCCGATCCAACGACGATGCATTCTACTGGTTTGTCAGGCATCCAGTTCCAGCCTAATGGAAATGCTCTGATCTGTGTAGGGCGTTTTGGATATGTCTTTGAGATTACCCCCGAGGAAGAAATTGTATGGGAGTATCGTACACCTCTGTTGGCTGGTAATCCGGTCGATCAGGGAACCGAGCTAAGCATCAATAACAACCTCACCTTCCGATTCCCGAGGTACCCGTCCGACTATGATGCATTTGATGGACAAACTCTTGATCCGATAGGCTATCTGGAAACGAATCCGAATACTGAATTTTGCGATCAATTGACTCCTGTGATGGAAGTCTCGCACGATTACAGACTTGAGATCTATCCTAACCCCGCCGACCAAATGATCACCCTGGAATGGGATGGTGGTGTTTGGGTTGATGTCGCGATCTATGATATCGTTGGCCGGAAATATGATCAGATGGAACTTACCGGCGGTCGCAAATATCTTGATCTCTCAAGTTTACCTAATGGCATTTATATCCTGCAGGTGAATGGAGAAGCAATCAAGAAATTTGTGATTTCGAGGTAAAAAGTAATTATTTAGTGCAGCGATAACCAAATTGACCATGACACTACAGGAGTTTTTTGATGCCCTTTCGGCTAATCCTATAATTTTACTGCTTTACTTTATCGCTTTGCCGCTTACAGCGTTGTTGGTATTATTCCTTGGAAAAGGAGAAGGGCATAAATCTCCCTGGCGAAATGTCTATTGCGTTTTGATCTACTTGGCATGCATACCCGGGGTATTTGCCTTGACGCTAAATGTATATTTGTTTTTATTTGAAAGACAAAGTGTTATGCAAATGGGGATCTATACTCAGGTCTTACCGATTATCTCAATGATCCTGACCCTTTATTTTATCAGGCAAAATGTTTCCTTTCAGCACATCCCCGGATTTGATAAACTTTCAAGCTTTCTTTTTATCATGGCAGCTTTGATTGGGATGATGTGGTTCTTTGACCGGATGCATATAATTGGGATATCATTTATTCCTTTCCACTTCGTAATTATTGGTTTTTTGGTCTTATTACTGATTATTGTTTTTGGGATTAGAAAAGTTTTTAACTAATTTGGCTCTGCATTTACTTCGACCTGGCGTAATCTTTCACCTCAGATTAAGCTAAAACACCCCTTATTGCCGCTTTATAATAGTGTAATCTCTGTTGGGAGGAGATTCTAATGCTGTTATTGTCCATAAAATTTCATTTTTTACGGTACAATTAATTATATGACATTAGAATGAGAAAGATATTATTTTGATTTCATCCTTTTTGTCTTACATTTATTCCGCAAGCGTAAATTCGCTAAACGACTATATTTTTTATTTACAAATAATTGATTTTTTAATCCTAAACTAGAATTTATTCCAAAACTTAAACTCTCTTTCTATGAATTACATCAGAATAGCCCTGTTGTTCGTGGTGTGTTGCATGTTTACTATTTCTGGAAACGCTCAAAGCTCTGGCTACGATCATTACACGACTGATCTAGTCCTGAACCAGAAACAAAATGGAAGTGCATTCACCCCTGTTACCCTTTTTAATAACAATAACGTTCAGGACGTCAAGTCTGTAAGAACTGATTTGTTAAATGCTGTTAGATCTGGTACTGTTCTCGCTCCGGATGCAGCAAGTATCGCAATGGTCAAAGAGCGCAAGCCGCACACAATGACATTGCAAGTTCCTTCAGTAGATTTCGGCATGATGGAATTGGAGCTTGTTAGAATTAACATGTTCTCTGAAGATTTTGCTGTTTACACCTCCTCTTCAAATGGCCAGCCAGTGGAAGTTGGTGACCTTGGTGTTCACTACCGTGGTATCATCAAAGATGTTCCTGGTTCAATGGTTGCTTTATCAGTAATTAACAACGAGATCATGGGTCTTGTTAGCTCAGAAAACCTTGGCAATATGGTCCTTGGTCGTCTTGACGAGAAGAGTAAAGACAATTTCCACATTTTCTATCACGATGGTGATTTGTTAGGAGATTCATCTTTCAACTGCTCAATGCCTGATGATAATTTTTCAGGTTACACAGTAGACGAACTTCATGAAACTGCAGAAGAAAAAGCACCTGGTGACTGTCTTCGTGTATATGTTGAAGTTGGAACAGACATTTATAATGCTGCAAGTAATGATGTAGGTGTTGCTACTAATTTCATTACTGGTCTGTTTAACGAGTCTATTACTTTGTATGCTAACGAGTCAATTCCAATGGTAGTGTCTTCCATTTTTGTTTGGGATACTAATGATCCATACTCAGGAAGCAACTCATCATCTAACCTGAATGTTTTCCAATCACAGCACAATAGCTATGCGAGTATTAACAATGCTGACCTTGGTCACTATGTGAACCTTGCAATTAGTGGTGGTGTGGCTGCTGGGTTCTCAGGTGTTTGTAGTAATAATGTAGATAACAGCCTTTGTGTGAGTGGTATCGAAACCTCTTACAACAGTGTACCTACTTACTCTTGGTCAGTAATGGTAGTTACCCACGAAATGGGTCACCTTATTGGCTCACGCCACACACATGCATGTGTATGGAATGGTAATAATACAGCTATTGATAGTTGTGCTGGCGGTACCGAAGGTTCATGTTCAAGCCCAGGTAACCCTTCAGGTGGTGGTACCATTATGAGTTACTGTCACCTTACCAGTGTAGGGATCAACCTTTCATTAGGTTTTGGCCCTCAGCCAGGTGCGGTTATTCGTAATACTGTTGATAACGCAAATTGTACAAGCCCTTGCGGACCTCCTACTTGTAGTGATGGTATCCAGAATCAAGATGAGACTGGTGTTGACTGTGGTGGTGCTACCTGCCCAGCTTGCCCAACTTGTAATGATGGCGTTCAAAACGGAGACGAAGAAGGCGTTGACTGTGGCGGTTCAGACTGTGCACCATGTCCTTGTAACGGTACTACTGTTACATTGACAATCAATCTCGACAACTATCCAGAAGAAACTACATGGGATATCCGTAATGGTGGAGGAACTGTTGTAGCTTCAGGTGGAGCATACGGTTCACAGCCTGATGGTTCACAAGTAGTTGAGGTAGCTTGTCTTTCAGATGGTTGCTACGATTTCACAATTTACGATTCATATGGTGATGGTATATGCTGTGGCTATGGAATCGGTGATTACACCTTACAAGATGACCAGGGTAATACTTTAGCATCAGGTGGCTCATTTGGTTCATCTGAAACGACTAACTTCTGTGTTTCTTCAGGTTGTCCAGCTGCAGGTACTGCATGTGATGATGGTGACCCTGCCACAATAAATGATGTAGAAGACGGTAACTGTAATTGTGCAGGTACTTGTATTTCAGCAGGTACTGCATGTAATGATGGCAACCCAGCCACAGAAAATGATCAATGGGATGGCAATTGTAATTGTGTAGGTACACCTTGCCCTGCAGCAGGTACTGCATGTAATGATGGCAATCCAGCCACAGAGAATGATGTAGAAGACGGTTTCTGTAATTGTGCAGGTACACCATGTCCTTCAGCAGGTACTGCTTGTAATGATGGTAACCCAGCCACAGAGAATGATGTAGAAGATGGTTTCTGTAACTGTGCAGGTACGCCATGTCCTTCAGCAGGCACAGCTTGTAATGATGGCGACTCAGCTACAATTAACGATGTAGAAGATGGTTTCTGTAACTGTGCAGGATCATGTATCCCAGCCGGAACACCTTGTGATGATGGTAACTCAGGTACCATTAATGATGAGTGGGATGGTAACTGTAATTGTGTTGGTGAAGGTTGTCCTTCAGCCGGAACACCTTGTGATGACGGTAATGCAGCTACATTTAATGATGTAGAAGATGGTAATTGTAATTGTGTTGGTACACCATGTCCTTCAGCAGGTACTTCCTGTAATGATGGTAATGCAGCTACATTTAATGATGTAGAAGATGGTTTCTGTAACTGTGCAGGTACGCCATGTCCTTCAGCAGGCACAGCTTGTGATGATGGCGACTCAGCTACAATTAACGATGTAGAAGATGGTTTCTGTAATTGTGCAGGATCATGTATCCCAGCCGGAACACCTTGTGATGATGGTAATGCAAATACTGAAAATGACCAATGGGATGGTAACTGTAATTGCCAGGGTACCCCAATTAGTGCTGGTTGTACTGAAGTCTACAATAACTTCAATAACTTCGATACCTGGGGTATTTGGAATGACGGTGGATCTGATTGCCGCAGATCAGCAAACGATGCTGCATGGGCCAACAGTGGTTCTTTCTGTGTAAGACTAAGAGACGACTCTAATACGTCATTCATGACTACAGATGACATTGATCTTTCAAATGTTCATGAATTAGAGGTCGATTTCAATTTCATCATGAGAACAATGGAGTCGACTGATGAATTCTGGCTACAAGTATCACTTGATGGTGGTGCAACCTACCAGACTGTTTCTACATATACCAATGCTGTTCATGGCGACAACGTAAGGCATTTTTATACAGTCACCGTGACGGTTACCGGAGGTGGAACCTTTACCTCAAATACCCGTGTACGCTTCCGTTGTAATTCTACAGTCAATAATGATAGAGTATATATCGATGATGTGACCCTGTCTGGTTGTTCAAACGGCGCTGCTATGGTTGCCAATAATGACGGCGGTAAAGTTGTTGTAGGTGCTGTATCCAGTAGCTCAACAGGCGAAATCCCGCAAAGCAGCCTTGGTATACAGCCAGCAATAACTGACGAAGTAGTTGACATGCGTCTATATCCAAACCCGGCAAGCAACAATGTTACTATCGAAGTTAATATGCCAGGTGAAGCTCTTACAGGTCGTATCATGGATGTTACAGGTCGTATCGTATGGACTGGTGAAGTTCTTACAGGAAGAAATAGCATCCCGGTTGGTAATCTCCTGGGTGGTATGTACTACTTGAATGTTACTAGCGAAACTGGTGCAAGCATCACGAAGAAATTTGTGAAAGCCCAGTAAATGATATTCCTTTTCAATTAGGAAAAAAGGGTGGCCAGTACGGTCACCCTTTTTTTGTTTGTCAGGAGAGGAACCAACTATAAAGAGCAACTGTTTCATAAATAGATGCAAGCAAAACAAGAATTTCAAGAAATCACAGACAAAATTTTCCTTGTTCGCCACTTCCTTTCCTCCAAAGAATGCGATGATTTTGTCAATATGAGTGAACAACGCGGCTATGAAAAAGCCAAAGTGAATACAGAAAGAGGTGCTCAAGTCCTGGACTCCGTAAGAAATAACGAGCGACTCCTGTACAGAGATGTTAGCCTCGCAGAAAACATATGGCAAAAGGCTAAACCATATATCCCATCTGCTTTTGGAGAATGCAAAGCCATTGGATTAAACGAATTATTCAGGTTTTATAAATACGAAGTAGGGCATCGCTTTAAAGGCCACATCGACGGTAGTTACAGAAGGAATGCCATGGAATTGAGCTTCTTTACCTTTATGGTATACCTGAATGATGATTTCGAAGGCGGCGAAACTAACTTCCGGGAACACTCCATAAAGCCTGAAAAAGGCATGTTGCTTATTTTTCTTCATCAATTATTCCATGAAGGTGCAGCAGTAACACAAGGCATCAAATACGTGCTCAGAACGGATGTGATGTACCGCTTCGATGATAAAAAATAGAAACTGTCTTTTATCATGAATTTGGAATCATGACCATTCAATCAATTTGCAGCAGGCAACTCCGGAGAGACTTTGTAGTTATTGTAAAATAATCCGCCATTTTCAGTCCAATGCCATACATCGGTATCAGCTGGTCGAATCATGAAGTTGTCAGCAATGAAATTGCTGATCCGTCGATTTTCATGCTTCATATAGGCGACTAATCGATGCCCAGGTTTATAGGGCATCTTAACCGTTGCCTTGACCCAACCTTCCGAATATTCCATAAAGAACTTCGGATTGTATTCCTGGTGCTTGACCCTGCCGCCTTGCTCATTATAAACCTCCACAAACAAGGCGGGAAAAGAGGCCATTTCGCTGTCAGCATAAATCCATACGGAGCACTCTATGTCTAATGGTTTTTCAGTAGACAGGCTATCTTCAAAAAAGGTGATTCGCTTGAGGTCGCCGCCATACAAAGCCCCCTTCCCATCGTAAGAAAGTGGAGTTGTTTCTGCTTCATAATCCTCAAACCTGATTAGCGATTGAGGCGCTAGGGTTTGTATATTTCCGTTTACCGGAATGCTGTCCCTGATTAGTTGATAGTCGACCAATACTTCATCAATCCTGGTTTCGAAGGCTGACATCGGTAATTTGTAAAGCTCAATGTATTTATTGGAATAGATCCTTTCAGCTTTTTTAATCAATGCTTCTTCGTCAGCCTTTAATTTTTCTTTGGTTCTGAGTATCAGGAAAGGCTTTTCATTGAGCTCAGGCAAAATCTCTTTTTCTATCAGGTCACTACTAACGAGTTGAGCCAATTTATATGAATGAGAAAGCGAAGTTCTTGGGGAAAGGAATGAAGCTACCGGAACGTTGATATCGTAAAGGCTTTTCATAGTCTCATAAACCACCTTATTGCTTCTGTAGATATAAAACTTCTCTGATCCATTATTGAAATATGGGAATGCCAGCATCGCCTGGAAATCTTCAGGTGCGTAGCCGGCATCTTTGAGGAAATTCGAGTAATCGCGGTTAGTATCTACGAAAATGGTGTTTTTACCTCTTGCCTTATGTAGTTTTTTGCTGGCATAGTTGACGTTCACAAAAGCATCGGCACCCCAGAAAAACATAGCCACCAAAACCACAGATACGGCAATCTGGTGATTGCCTTTGTTCGACAGCGACCGATAAACCAGGTATAGATAATACGCAGCATAAACCGTAAATACATAATAGAAGACCCACGCAAAGCGACCTAAGGAGCGGAACTGTTTAAAAGGTGGGAACAACCCCAGTAAAAATTCAAAATGGAGAAATGGAAATGCTGTTGCCAATAATAACATTAGGGTAGCCGCCCAAAGCATACCATTCAGATGTTGTGAACAGGTAAACCGGAATGCGGTAAAGTTCCGGCGTTTTAGCAGCTTTCGCGCAAAGCGAATGGTCGTGAAGGCCAATATCAATACGCCGAATACACCTACATAGGCCATACCTTCCTTCGTTGGCGCCATCTGCACAAGGGTGAAGTATTTCCACAGATCAAGAACAGGTCCAAAGCTCGGTAAGAAAACACTCTCGAATGTGGCGAAATAAGTAAAAATACCATAAGGCGCCGGATGACGATCGGTTACTGGGTCACCAAGCGAGGCAATCGTCATAAAGATCAGGATGGCTGCAAGGCCCGTTCCATAGATCCAAAGGTTAGTGGCCAGATGTTTCCTGAAATTTCGCAAATGCTGAAGGCTGTAAATAAAGCCATAGGCAAGCAGAAAGAATACCGCTAAAGGCACATAATAAGGATGCAGAAATCCGAAAAAGTTAATCGCCAAAACAGTGCCCGCCGCCCAAAATATTGGCCGTTTGGCTGCCATCATCCTGAGGAGGAAATACCAGACCATGGGTAGGAAAAACGCATAAGACAAGCTATAATGGGCCGCATATCGTTGAACCTGGGGTGATAGAAACCCGATGACCAGACCAGCAAGACAGGCAAACCAGATCGATACCCCAAACCTGCGCAAAATGAGATAAATGAATACCGGGCAAATCGCCAAAGAAAACAGCATCAGGAAATTGAGAATACCGATCGAATAATCACTAACATCAAAAAGGTGACTATCTACCCAATGCAATAAGGAGGCCAGGGCAAAATGACCATCCGTCAACAAGGCAAACTCGCCGTATGGATAGGTCATTGCCGTAAATCGACCGTCACCACCATATTTGACATAATGCGCAAAGGAAAAGTAGTTTTTCAATCCGTCGCCTGCAGGAATGAAGAGATAGTCGTTAGCTTTCCAGAATAAATCTCCGAAAGCCATTGACACAAACCATGTCCCAATCAGAATTAATAATAGCTGTGGCCCAAAGCGCTTCAGGTGTTTCATCGGGGCACAAAATAATTATTATACATGAAAGAACCGTCTTCCTGTTCATTGTAAAAAACATCAACTGACATTGGACGTATGAGGAATTCATCAACCCTGATCCGGTCACCCGCCATCCAGATGTGCATTGAATCCTGAGGAGACTTGAGGATAAAAGATGTTGCCGCTCTCACCCAACCACGATCATTAATCGGTACGCGTTGAGGCAAGGTCACCTTGTCGGAAACCATTTTGCCCTTGTCATCAAATTGCTGTGAACGCAATTCTGGAAATAAATAATGATCGTAGTCAATATATACCCATATGCTAGCCTCCATCTCAATTGGAAATTCAACCTCGCTGAATGAACCATTATATAGGTCAAAAGTGCCGTTTTTCTGAAAAGCGGATTTCCCTTCTGTAAGAGAGCGGTCGGTTATTTCCCCGTCAGCAATAAATGAATTGCGATAAACCCAGGCCAGTGAATCGGAAAGAAGAAAATCACCATTCTCGAAAAGGGTGTCTTTGTTTTGAAAGCGTTGTGCCAATAAACCATCGTCATCAAGGTCATTTAGTTCCAGTTTGTAGAGTGTCATGCTATCCAACTGGCCAATTGGCTGGCAAACCTTAAGCAGCCTGGTTTCAAAAGAGTTTAAAGCTTCTTCAGTCTTTATTACCAGAAGCGGTTTCTGGTTGGGTAGATCCTCTAATATGGCCTTTCCGGCAAACGGAGGATTAAAAAATTGCAGCAGCTTACTGACATCGGTGATCGAACTTCGTGACAGGATGCCACCAGCAACGGGTAACCCGGTTTCATAAGAACATTTTACGGATTGAGAGAATGCATCCAATCCCATGATCAACTCAAACTTCTGGGAGCCGATAGAAATATAAGGCAATGGTAGTATCGCCTGGAAGTCATCAGGCTGATGGCCATTGTCACCAAGGAATTTGGAATAGTGATTCAGGTCTTTTTTGAAATAGGTGTTTTCATAGACTACAGAACGGCGTTTTCGATGATGATCAAGATAGACAAACACATCGAAGCCCCAGGCCAGGAAGATCAACCCCATTCCGGCAAGGAAAATATGTCTTCGGCCCATAACACTTTGCTTGCGCAAATACAGATAGAAATAATAAGCAGCATAAACACCCACAACATAATAGAATATCCATGCAAATCGGGCAGGTGAACGGAACTGCCGAATGAATGGAAACCAATCCAGTAAATAATGAAGATTCCAGCGAAAGGGGAGAGCCATGGAAAAGATCAATGCCAGCACACCCGACCAAAGCGCTGCGTTGAGCATAGGTGTTCGGGTAAATGAAAAAGCTTTTAAGCCTTGCTTGTTGATTAACGATCTGGAGGCTCTGATTGTGGCCATAATGCAAAACACTACTGCCACAAGACCAATAAACACCTGCGATTCATGCCGACTAGTGACCTTCGCAAAAACGGCATTAGCCAAATCGTTAACAGGCCCGTTAGCTGGTAAAAAGACACTACCCAAAAAAGCATGATAATGGAAAAAACCGAAAGGATAAGTGCCTCGGCCGATGATCTGGTCCGTTTGGGAGACCAGAAGTTGAACGCACACAAGTGCCAAAACAGCCAATAGATTTAGCCATGCCAGAGGCTTTAAAGAAAGTTGCCCTTTTCGCCATTGGGATACCCCGTAAAAAAAACTGAAGCCCAAAATGAAGATTACCCCTATCGGTAAATAATACATATGCACAAGGCCAAAGACAATCAATACAACAAAGATGGACAACCCCAAAAGTAATGGTCGCTGCTTTTCGAAAAAACATAATAGCATATACCACAGCATTGGAAAGTAAAAGGCCTGACTCAGACTATAATGCCCAAGAGTTCGAGTGATTTGAGGACTGAGGAAAGCAATGAAAAGGCCAATGAATAGTGCGTACCAGGGTGGCAGATTCAGGTTTCGCAGGATCAAAAATAGAAACAGGGCACAAAGGACCAGGTTGGCATATTTCGAGAAATTGAAAATCCCAACAATTTTCCCCTCAAGAGAAAAAAGGTGGTTATCAACAAATTTAAAAATGCTCAGTACAATCGGTTGGCTGTCTGTGTAGAAGATATGCTCTCCGTAAGGATAATTCAGGCCATCAAAATGTACCCCATCTCCGTACTTCAAATGATAAGCCGGGATGTAATAGGCTTTTAACCCATCTCCCGTAGTTTGTGTGATATACTTATTGGGCGAGAGAACATAAGGTCCGGCCATCCAGATCACCAGGATACTGGATAACAAAATAAGGATGATCTGGTATGAAAACTTTTTCAAGCTCTATGTTTTCTACGCAAAAAAAAAGAATAAAGTCAAGGCTTCATTTGTGTCAACAAATTAATCAAGTATGCCGAAGGCGGCAACATTTTGTGGCGCAGCTTTCATCAAATCTAAAAAACCATTAACTTATATGCTGAAATAACCCAACCTTTTGTCAGTGTAGCCCTGTCTGTCTTGTCAGACGAGTATTTTTCTTTTAAAAACCTCATTTTATGAAAATTTCTACACTATTGATGGTAGTGACCATTAGCATTTTTACCATCACAACCAACGCTTCCCCCCTTTCACCACGTACGACAACCTCACTATTCGATCATATGGTCGAAGTGAATAAAGAATGGATAGTCATGCAAGCACCTGTTGCTGGATTGACGATTGACGCAGATTTTAATGATGATATCAGTAGAATTCAGACTCATCTTCAACTGGTAGAGCATTTTCTTCGTGAAAGCAATACAGACCATCTGAATTGTAGCCAACTGGAGAAGAGACTTGAGATGCTTGACGAACTAAGAACTTACTGGCAGACAGGACAGTTTCCCATCAATACCGGGCACTTGGCCAGGCAGCCTTATTTTATCGATAATTTTGGAACGGCCTGTGCCGTTGGCCACCTTTTACAGGAAAGTGGATTTAGCGATTTTGCGCAACAGGTAAGGCAAAAATCCAACTTTGCCTACATTATGGAAATGCAATATGATGAAATCCCAGTCTGGGCCAAAAAATATGGATTTACTATTGCAGAACTGGCGTGGATACAGCCTGCGTATAGTCCCCCAACACTTCCATGGTCAGCCCTTGGTAACGGCGGTGGCCCTGATGGTGAAATCCATACCATGTATCACGATGAAGAAGCTGGTAAGCTGTATATCGCGGGTGATTTTGATGATATGGATGGTACAACATGTACCAGTATTGTTTCGTGGGATGGCTCGAACTGGGAAGCCATGGGTAATAATTTTGATGGATCCGTCCATGCTATAGAAAAGCATGATGGCAAGATCCACATCGCGGGTAATTTCCAGTTATTTACAGGTGCCCCCTGGGGAAATGTGGCGGTTTGGGACGAACAATACGCTTCCTGGCAGGGCTTGCATATAGGCATTCTACAGGGGACAGTTCTCACTATGAAGTCTTTTGATGGGAAGCTGTATATCGGTGGTGATTTCTTGAACTTTGATGGACAAGGCATGCGTTACTGGGCTGCTTTCGATTCTGGAATGTGGACCTGGGACAATTTTGGTATTGAGCCTTCAGGACCAGTTACTCAGTTTGAAATAGTCGGAGACCAACTGGCTATCGCAGGAGAATTTGAACAGTTGATAACTGAAGTTTTACCAATAGACGCTAATTACCTGGTTTACTGGGATGGCAATAGTATTACCTGGACTTCAGATGGTGACCATAATGCGATTTCTGCAATGCGCTATTTCGATGAGCATTTATATCTCGCCGACAATGATGCCATTTTTGTTAAAAGTGATGATAACCAATGGACATCAACTTCTAATTTCTTGAGTAACGAGTTGTCGCCCATTCCGGAAGGGAAAATTCACCAGTTTCAACCCCATAATGATGAATTGTATGCAGTAGGCAATTTCTACATTTATCCTGACGGTATTGGTTTGTTTGGTCGCAACATGATTGGCTTGACACTCCTGTCAGATCCGTTTTACGTCTATGCTGACGGAGCGGCTCATTTTGATTCTACCGTAACAGCTGCAGCTAGTTTTGATGACAAATTCTTTGCAGGTGGGTTATTTGAAAATATCGACCTTAACCCCTTTAATCACATTGCGGCTACAGATCTTGGCATTTCCACGTCAATCGAGGAGCCGATTGCGGAAAATTACCTGAAAGTATATTTCACCAACGCGGAGCAAGCTGTTATCGTGCAATACGAAGACTTGAGAGAGGAGTCTACCTTCGGGTTTTATGACATCCAGGGGCGCTTGATCCATACTTGCCAGTTAGAGCCCGGGACCATGACTTTAAGAATCCCTACAGCAAAACTAGCCACTGGTGCCTACATATACCAGATGGTTAATAGCCGACATAGTGAGAGTGGGAAGGTGATGGTGGTGAATTAGGGCCACCTCATCCCTAACCCTTCTCCTCCAGGAGAAGGGGACTTGTTGTCGGTTTATTCAACTCAAGTCCATCCCCCTCCTGGATGAGAGGTTAGGGGAGGTACCCAAGAAGGGGACTTGTCGTCGGTTCATTCAACTCAAGTCCGTTCCCCTCCTGGATGAGAGGTTAGGGGAGGTACCCAAGAAGGGGACTTGTCGTCGGTTCATTCAACTCAAGTCCATCCCCCTCCTGGAGGAGGGGTTAGGGGAGGTACCCAAGAAGGGGGCTTGTCGTCGGTTTATTCAACTCAAGTCCGTCCCCCTCCTGGAGGAGGGGTTAGGGGAGGTAGAATTCACTCATCCCCATCTCCACCCCATTTACGATCACCGCCAACTTGTGTAATCCTGAATAGTATTTGCGGGTAGTGATAATCCGGAAACTTTGCTTGCGTTTGATCTTGGTGCTTGAAGCGGCAGGGTATTCTTTTTCACTGATTTGGAATACCTTACGGGAATGACTGCCATTAGATTTCATGAAATAAATGCCATATTCGATACGGACGAGTTGGGGTTTGTCGGATTGATTGTTGAGTGAAAATGAAAAGTGTAGGTCTTCTCCAATCTTGATTTCTGATTTTTCAATTTTTAGATCTTCTACACTCAAACTTTCGGTTGATCCAAAGCCGAATAGCTGTAGAGCCTTGGGGTTGCCTTGCTTTAAAAGTGTCCGGGAGCCGTGCTTGACGATCCAATCGGTGTTTTTAGTTTTGCCTTTCCAGCGTGTGAAGGTGGCAAGAGCGATCTCCGGGTTGTCTTTTGAAATATCATTAAGGTTGTTGGCAACGGACTTTCTCACGAATTCTGAATCATCGTTTTTCAGGTTTTCAAGTATCGGCAAAATAGGTTTTGGGTTTTTTTTGAAATCGGGAAGCGCCATGCCCCATGGTAACCTTGGTCGACACCCTTCACTCGAAAATCTTCGGACGTGGTGGTTGGAATGTGTTGACCAGGCCAGCATTTGGTCCATTATCTGCCGACCATACCTGATGATAAATGGTCTGATAGCAAACTCGCAGCTTACCAGTTGTGTGATGTTTTCCATGGCGAAAATCGCTGCTTCATAGTCCCCTAGTCCGTTTTGTTCGATGTAGTCAGGTAAGAAAATAAATTCAAAACCATACCTCGAAATCTTTTCCTCTTCAAGCCCTTTTGACAGCGGCACCAGTAGTTTTACTGCTTCCGCAAAATCCGATGGTAGAAAATTGGTCAGTACGTTGCTGGTGTGTCGGGATCTTTCTTTGAGCGCTCTGGCTTCCCACTCGGCATCAAATATTTGTTCAATAAAACGGGCTTTATCGAATGCAGGAATAAAGGGAATTGCAAAATCGGCGAACTTGTCATAAAAGTCCGGGGAAAACATATTCTTAAGTGGTTCTGCCATCAGTGTTTTATTTGTAAACTACGAAAATGAACTATACGCATTCCAAAATGGTTGGAGATTCAAAACAATCTAAAGGTAGTATATGCCATACTTTTAAAAGGTTAATAAATCCAAACCTTTTCAATCATTGGGATAAAATATTACTGCTCCTGTTTTTTCCGTAAATTTGCACGTTTTTATTCAGATACATTATGTTCCCACAATACGATGTTATAGTAGTTGGAGGTGGCCATTCAGGTTGCGAAGCAGCGGTTGCTGCCGCTAACCTTGGGTCAAAGGTTATGCTGGTGACCATGAATATGCAGACGATTGCCCAAATGTCGTGTAATCCGGCTATGGGTGGCGTAGCCAAAGGACAGATCGTCCGTGAGGTGGATGCACTTGGGGGTTATTCTGGTATCGTCACCGACCATACCATGATCCAGTTCCGGATGCTTAACCTGTCAAAAGGTCCTGCAATGTGGAGTCCAAGGGCACAGAGTGACCGGATGGAGTTTGCACGGCTCTGGCGCAATATGCTTGAAGAGCATCCGAATATCGACTTCTGGCAGGAGATGGTGACGGGGTTGGTGGTTAAAGACAATCGTGTAGTGGGTGTGAGAACAGGTATGGGCATTGAGATCCCCGCAAAATCGGTCATTCTGACTAATGGGACATTCCTCAATGGCCTGATCCATATTGGCGAAAAACAGTTTGGTGGAGGACGTTCAGGTGAAAAAGCAGCGACCGGAATAACAGAACAACTGGTCGAACTGGGTTTTGACTCTGGTCGAATGAAAACAGGAACTCCGCCGCGTATTGATGGCCGTTCCATTAACTGGGAAATCCTCGATGAACAACCTGGAGACGAAAACCCGGGTAAATTTTCTCATACCGACACGCCAAAGCTCGTAAACCAGATTCCTTGTCATATCGCTTATACGAGTAAAGAAGTTCACGATATTCTGAAAACAGGATTTGACCGTTCGCCAATGTTTAATGGTCGAATTCGTGGTTTGGGCCCTCGTTACTGTCCTTCCATTGAAGACAAGATTGATCGTTTTTCCGACCGTGATTCACATCAGTTGTTTGTAGAGCCGGAAGGTCGCGATACGGTTGAAATTTATGTCAATGGCTTTTCTTCATCTTTGCCAGAGGATGTACAATTTAAAGCCCTGAGAAAAATCAAAGGGTTTGAAAATGCTAAAATGTTCAGGCCGGGGTATGCTATTGAGTATGATTACTTTCCACCAACACAATTGAAACTGTCTCTCGAAACGAGGCTGGTCAAAAACCTGTTTTTTGCTGGACAAATCAATGGTACCACTGGTTATGAAGAAGCTGCTTGCCAGGGTTTGGTAGCTGGGATCAATGCACATCTTGCCGTTAACGAAAGAGATCCGTTTATTCTTCGTCGGTCAGATGCCTACATTGGTGTATTAATCGACGACCTGATCAATAAAGGGACAGAAGAGCCTTATCGTATGTTTACCTCAAGGGCGGAGTACCGTATCCTTTTGCGCCAAGACAATGCCGATCTTCGTTTAACGCCAATTGCAAAAGCACTTGGTATGATGAATATGGATGACAGAATGACCAGGGTGGAAGAAAAAGAAAAAGGTGCCAAAGCAATTGCAGATTTCTTCAGGACAGTTAGTGTGAGACCGGATGATGTCAATGATTATCTTGAATCAATTGGTTCAGCCCGATTGAAACAACAAGTGAAATTGCATTCTGTATTAGTGAGGCCGCACGTCAGTATGACCAGGTTGAAAGGTATTTTGCCTGAGCTGTACAATTTCCTGCAAAGGTTTGACGATGAGATTTGCGAAATGGCTGAGGTTGCCATCAAATACCAGGGGTATATTGCCAAAGAACAGGAGATGGTAGATAAAATGAATCGCCTCGAAGAAGTTCGCCTTCACGAAAATATCAATTACGATGAGCTCACTTCTCTTTCCGCGGAAGCGAGAGAAAAACTCACCAAGATTCGGCCAATGACAATTGGGCAAGCTAGCCGGATTTCCGGCGTTAATCCAGCAGACATTTCTGTGCTATTGGTGTATATGGGAAGATAAGCGTAGCAGGAATGTTTTACTGTTCGTTGAGTGCCCAAATGACAATTTCCCAGTCTTCACCTCGAGGGTCGGTGTAGGTGTGAATCGTCTCAAAACCAACCCGCCAATGCGCTTTAAGCGAAGGTAGATTGCGTGAGGCGACCTCTGTAATTACATAATCGAAATGAGACGCGAGGCTTTCGCGATAATGCTTGTAAAGATTGTCGAAAATCCGCATCCCTCTGAATGATTTATCGATACAAACCTGTCCCAAGATTACATAATTATAAACATCCAGCGGTTGCCCCTTAAAAACTACTTTTTCAATCTGCACAAACATCGGTTCAATAACAGGAAAGCTCGCTCTGAAAGATTTTTGCATGACCAACACATAGCCGACGACCTGGCCTTCGTAAAGTGCAATAATGTGCGGATAAGGGGTGTTCATACGTGCCAAAAGGCCTTCATCATGCCTGCACGTTAAAAAGCCTTCCTTTTGTGCTTCTTCTTCAGAAATGGCTTCCGGAAGGTTTTTTTGTTGGAGGTCAAGAATACCTGTGAAATCCTTCAACGAAGATGCCGGGGCATATGTAATGTCTGACGGCGACATATGTCAGGTTTGTTTTTGCGTACCTCTTACGAGCAATGCTGAGTAAGCACAAAGAACGATTGATAGAAAGGTCATATCAAAGATCGTTTTGTTGACTGCAATGAGGGCCAGATATTCAGGCGATACAAATATGCCCAAAGCAATATTCATGACCATATTCAACCAGTAAGCCAAAAAGATAAAACAGGCTCCGGAAAAAAGGAAGTAAAAAGGCGTAGTGGTCAATTGTTGATAGATGTTGACGATCCAGCGATTGGCAGTTTTCAGGAATGGGTTTATATAAATCAGGATACCCCCAATCAAAGTCGCCTTGAAAGCCATATCCAAAACAGGCAAAGATTCAGAAGCAATAGGGCCTACTGCCATGAAAGCCAAAAATCCTTTTGACAGGAAACCAAATATCCCGGCAAGCACAATGTAAAGCATGATGCCGATGAACATGTAGGAATGATACTTTTGTAATCTTTGATATTTCAGATACTTCGAACTGCGGGTTTTGGGTTGTTGGAAAACTTTCTTTCTAGCCACCGGAACCATAGGCAGTGACCGTACTGCAAGTGCGAAAGCCTGTTCTTCAGGATAATTGAGTTCCAGGTATTGATCCATATCGTCAAGCAATTGGAGCTGCAGGTCACCGATCTGACTTTCTGACAAAGTGCCTTCTCTCCTGATGTTATCGGCCCAGTAGTCCAGTTCAATGTTCAGATCAAATGCTTTTCCTGTCGGCATAATTTTGGCTCATCTTTTTTAGGAAAGGTAATTAAGTTAATGAGAACTTCATTTAATGTCAAGTTGTACTTACGGCTTTAACAAAGATTTGAATGTGGAAGTTCAGGTTACAAAGACTCAGAAATATTACTTTTAGGAGATTTTTTGAAAAACATAGGAAAATATAGCCCCTTGTCCTTACAAGGGATGAATCATAAAATGGGAAAACGCTCAATTCCATCTAATTTACTCATCATGCTAATGGCCATTTTTTTGGTCCAGTGTGCTAATCCTGTTGCTCCTAGAGGAGGGCCGCGAGATTCAGATCCTCCCCAGGTAGACTCTACCAGGTCAACGCCAAATTTTGTAACCAATTTTCGGGAAGACAGAATTGTCATTTCATTTGATGAATGGGTAAAACTTAATGATGCTTTTAACCAGATTGTATATTCCCCGCCATTCAATGAGCCTCCAGATGTACGCCTTACCCGGAAAAAAGGCGTAATGGTTGTTTTTAATGATTCACTTAGGGCCAATACGACATACACGATTAACTTTGGCAATGCCATTCAGGATATCACGGAGTCTAACCCGGCAAGAGACTTGCGTTATGTATTTTCGACCGGAGATTATATTGATTCGCTCGAGGTTGAGGGTATCGTTATTGATGCCCTTACGGGGAAAGGTTCTGAGGATGTACTCCTGATGCTTTACGAAAATCCTTACGATTCGATTGTTTACCTGGAAAGGCCTTTGTATTTCGCCAAAACGGATAATGTGGGCCAATTTAAAATTCAGAATGTAAAATCAAGCACATTCAAGATATTTGCACTGGTTGATAATAACTTCAACTACCTTTTTGATCTTGAGAATGAACGAATCGGTTTTCAGGAAGAAAATGTTCTGGTAAATGATACAACAGTTAATCGATTCCTGATCCAAACTTTTGAAGAAGAAAAACCCCTGAGGGTGATCTCCAGGGATGTCGGCCAATTTGGTAAAGTTACTTTGCTGTTTAACCGGGCGGTACTCTCTCCTGGGGTATCATCTGATATCAACACTTCCTCAGCATTCGTTCGTCATGATGAAGATTTCCTGGAGTACTGGTACATGACTGCCGACACAGGTGATTACACCGTTTTTGTTGAGACGGGAGGACTCAGAGATTCAATACAGGTAGATATAGAGGGCATATCAGAGTTTCTCGGAACAAATCCACGATTTGAAGTCATTGACAAACCAGTTCGCCCAAGCGTATCAGCCAACAACAATTCCAGTCGAAGGCCAACGGGGAGAACTACCGGAAAATCACAAAACTCATCTTCAAATAATAGCAACGTAAGATTTCAGCAAGCTACTCAAACTTTGGCGATCACCGATATTCACCCCGATGAGCCTGCACGCCTCTATTTTAATCATCCAGCGCTTAAAATAGAATCAGATAGCATAATCCTGCTAGAAGATAGTTTGAAAGTACCGGTTGTCATTGACAGTTTCAGTCTGGAAGATGCCAACAGGGAATTAGCCATTTTTTATCCCTGGAAAGAAGGCATGCGTTATGAGTTAGCCATAAAGCAGGGCGCAGTTGAAGATATTTTTGGCTTGTCAGTTGACAGTTCAACAGTTAACCTGTCTGTAAAAGAAAGGAAAGACTATGGTGGCATATTAAGCCAGCTGGATAATATGGATAGTACGATCACCTATATTGTAGAATTGTATAGTCCTTCAGATGAGTTGGTTGATCGATATACCGTTGCGGGAGTGAGTAGCCACAAAAAAGATTACCTGCGCCTCTTACCAGGGAGTTACGAATTGCGCATCATAGAAGACGCCAATAATAACGGTCGATGGGATTCTGGTAGCTACGAAGCAAAACGACAACCTGAAAAAGTAATCATAGAAGCGGTCCAACCATTAAGGCCAAACTGGGAAGTGGAAGCCAATATCATTTTTAATGACAGATAAAAACGAAGGCAGGCGGTAAGTTTCGGACCTCAAATTCAATGTCCACACTATCAAAGATCTTGTGGTATCGTTTCTTGGGAATCAGCGAATA
Organism: Bacteroidota bacterium; assembly: GCA_039028895.1. Classification (GTDB taxonomy): domain Bacteria; phylum Bacteroidota; class Bacteroidia; order Chitinophagales; family Saprospiraceae; genus JAHDCJ01. Next base: position 117,035 of record JBCCHF010000011.1, read on the forward strand.
ATGAAACTGGATAAATCGACCTCCGGGTTTCAGACTGGCTTTAGAAATTTCGAGGATCCGATCTCCCAAATCATTAGGCAACATGACGAAAGGGATACCAGAAATAATATAATCCGCTTTATGGCCAGGTTCTCTGGAAAGATAGGAGTTGAGGTTTTCTGCACAATCATGAACAACCTCAAGCCTGGAATCTCGGATTGATCTGAGCTCCTGGCAAAATTCATCATTGATCTCGAAGGAAAGCAGTTTGGTAGCTGGGTCCATTTTTTTGAGAATGTGCTTTGTGATCTGCCCATCTCCGGCTCCGAGTTCCACAATTAACTCAGCTTCTTCAAAATTGACATGCTTTAGCATTTGTTCCGATGTGAACCTGGAAGTAGGCGCCACCGTACCACGCGTTTTCATGTTTTTTACACCTTCAAGAAAAAATTTTAGTCGGTTCATTCTTCTTCTGTTTTCCAAAGGGCACCGAATTCCTCTACCAGGATATTGTCATAATGGTCCGCTTTGTCAAAAAGATATTTGAATAGATTCATACCCGTTTCAAGATTGAGGTAACGGTCATAAATAATCAGTGAAAGAACTATGTTTTGATTGAAAATACTGAAATTTAATGATTCCAGCTTATTATTCTGCCTTAACAGGTATTCGTAGATGTCTTTAATATTTTCTTTTGGCAAACTTGCCAGAAACGCATCCCCAATGATGAAACCAGATTTGTCGTGATAAGAAATCCGGATCTTGGCAGACCCTTTTTTAATTTCCCAATGGTTGGGACCACGACGTGAGAGCTTCACATTGTACTTGGCTTCCGAAACAATCTCTTCGATCATTTTCGGAATTCCGGATGGCTCATAGTCTTCCAGATCGGAAGGCAGCGTGATCTTGGCACCACAGTGCGGGCAATAGCCTTCGTCTACATTATTCTGAAAAACAAGATTAGCACAGGAGGTACATCTTGCTCCGATCTGACCATTCTGTTTGGTGTACTCGTCAATAGTTTCTGAGATATAACGAGCCTGGAGCGCAAATCCAAGATTGTTTGAGTCACGATATATGGATGTGTTGATACCCACGACCTCTCCGTCGCCAGCAACTAATGGGCCACCACTATTGCCAGGGTTGATAGCAGCGTCGGTTTGGATGTATTCCAGGTCGTTATCACCCATTCTTCTTGCAGAATTGGAAACAATGCCTTGAGTAGTAGTGTACTTCAATCCCATTGGGTGACCGATAGCGATTACACGATCTCCATCTTTGGCCTTATCATCTGACAACCTGATTTCAGGCAATTCCAGGCCCTCTGGAGTTTTTAGAAAAGCCAGGTCATGACGAGGATCGGTAAATAAGACTTTTGATAAGGTCATATCTAATGCATTCCCGTCGACTACAACTTCATTACTGCCCCTGACTACATGCTCGTTCGTGACGATAATGTCATGTTCTTTTAAATAAAAACCAGTACCGGTACTGTAAGGAGTGGCAATCTGAATGACCACATCTTTATATAAATCGATTATTTCTCTAAGGTTTTCCACTTAATTCTTTTTATCAATTGTTTTTGGCAGGGGAGAGGTCAAGATTTCTGACCATGAGCATAAACGTCTTGGCAAAATCAGCTAGTGAGTCAAAACTCAAGGTATTTACTTTTGGGTCAAATTTGGGATACTTCCTCAAGTTAGATTTTACAATTGAAGAAATTTCCCGTCTGATACCAGACTTGTCAAACTTCTTCGTTTCAAGGTCATAATACTGATGTGTAAATCCCAGGGCCTCGAAATAGTCAGATTCAAGAATTTCAATAAGGAGATGGAGTAATTCTCTGTCAGGTTGAGGAATAGCGTAATTGAACAAACAGTAACCTGCAATATACCCTGGTATCGAGGTTGCTATCTTTGGATAATTGTTTTCCTTATACCAATCCATATTATTCAACTCACCGTCAATAAAGCTGACAACCCTGTCGTGGTTGACGGGGTTTGTGATACCGAAAGTGGATGTAACGCGGTACATTTCCTTGTTAAATTCATCCCTTGGTCTTTCGACTAGTTTGTTGAGCTCTTTGATCAGGGCGTCGTTTTTCTGCTGGGTTGTTTTTTCATCACGTGCAAAATAAGTACGGTGTCCGCGTTCAAGTGTCTCCATCATGAAGCCTTCAGGCTGGATAAGGTAGTCCAACTTGTAGAAAAGATTCAGGAGCAGATAAGCAATACCCCCTGAAAATCGATTGCCATCCAATTCGTTAGCGCGTGCTACGGTTTCCTTAATCCATTTTTGGACAAAATCGAACTTGACATTTTTCTCCAAGCCTGGAATCTCCCTGACATGGCCCGTGTCGACAGCGTGGAGCATATCGAATTCGTCAATCAACAGATCGTCCTGCTTGTCGGCATTATTGGCGACCTCCTTGAGGGCGTAATAAAGTTTCCATGGTGAACCGTCAACAACATAAGTGTCAAATTTCATGACAATATCATTGCTGTCATCAAGAGCAAAACGCCCGTATTTGAGGTTGTAGTTTTTTTCCATCAGCCGACGCATAAAACCGACATTGAGGCGATCGCATTTTACAACCTTGGTAGAAGCCTGCACTTTTTCATTGGTGCAACTGCCAGACACTTTTTTTGAGCCTTGAAGCAATTCAAAATAAATCTTGCCATCATCTTCTTCCCACCACTTAACGTTGTTTTGACTGGGGTCAGAAAGGTAGTTGAAAAATTCTTTGTAGGAATCGAGGTAGTTTTTTTCCTCAAACTTTGAGACAGCGGCGTCCCAGGCATCGTATTGGGTATTGGATTTGTACGAATCACTATACCTGCCGAAGGGGATATTGGGCTGATCGTCCTTCTTGGAACCTCCTCCGAACAGTCTCTCAAACAGACCCATAGTTTTATCCTGTTTTTTAGTTTAGCACAATAAATTGTAGAATACGAAATTTATTGTTTCTTAAGGGCATAAATGTACCATTTTTTCGTTGGCATCAGTCAATTTAATTAAAAAATGCGGCTTCCTGAAACGCCCTTTTTTAGACTCAACCATCAATTTAGAATACGATTTCGCTATACTTGCGAAAATGCTATATTTGTTAAATGGGATTCTTCTCAAAATTTGCAAACTGGTTCAAACAGTTTTTTCAAACCCGAAAAAAAGTCATCATGGATACTTTCCCCCTGGCCAATTTATCGGTTGCCACAACCGATGACCTAAAAACCCTTGTTGTTCGAAGAAAAGGGGCAGACCCCAAAAAATACAGCCTTGAAAGCGGCATTACCCTCAAAGCACAAAAGCGTTCACTGGAAGTTCACCAGAATAACCCGGTTGCTAATACAAATTTTGATTGCAGTTTTTCTATTCCCAAATCAGGCCAGATCAGTATCAACGTTCAGGTTGTCATTTCTCCCGAACGCACAGCCATTATTATTACAGATTTTAATGAATCACTCGAAGTCTCGGCTTCTTCATCGGTAAATATTAATGTGCAGCATTTGCAACTTACCAGGCGTGGAGATAAATTGGTGGTAAAGGCCGGTACTGTCAGGCAGAGAATCTCTCCGTCTATCTCAGATACTTCAAGGTAGGTAGATGACTAAACCTCTGTTTCGACTTCAGCTGAAAATCTTTTCCGGTAAACGGCAGTTACGGACCGTTTGGAAGCTTTAGCGGCTACCCAAAGGTCAAATACCGAAAAGGTAAAGACATTCTGTTGTTTTCCGCTCATCTTCATCCTGGTGATGTCTTCCTGGAATTCTAGAAATAGTTGTGCCAGGTCAGAATGAGCAGTATTTATCAGTTTCCTGAAAAATCTAAGCGCCGAGGTTTCTATTTCATGTTGCGTTGGTAATCCCTTGATATACCTGGCAGTTGACCTGATAAGGTTTTCCAGCAATTCGGTATGTCCTAACTCAAAATGCAGCAACAAATTGATCAGGCGACTAAATCGCTGAATATCCATCCGGGTGTTGGACTTGGGGAATTGAATGATCTTATTGCCCCAGGTCAGGGCACTGTCGAAATCTTCCATCAGGAAGAACAGGATGGTGATATTTCCATGAATGGTCAAAAGGCTTGAAGTCCCAATTGAGTCATGGTGTTTTTCCATGCCAGCTTCGATTTGCGGAACAAGTGCTTTCCCTTTTTCGAATTCTCCTTTAGCCGTATGGTAACTTAGTTGTGCCTGGTAAATATGCTTGAAAGCCGTCCCTTCGTCGTGATGGTTTTTGGGCGGGATTTGTTTTAGCTCTTCAAGTGTGGAAGGCACCATATCCAGTTGCCGTGTAGTCAAACAGCTACTGAGGAAATTAGAAAGCATGTTACGATAGATGTAAATGTTTTCTAATCTGATCTTTTTGTTGCCCTGCCATAGATTCAGGATCTTTTGATTATACTGGTAGGCTTCATGTGGAGAAGCGTTCAACAAGGCATTCATGGCTTTTATTGACCAAAGCCGATGCTGATCGCGAAAGGTTTTTGCTTTGTCTTCATCAATGATCAGCGGATGATCCATGATTTCCTGCAACCGTTCTATACTTTCATCGTTGCGCAGATGATTGGATCGGAGGGTTTGGAAAAAAAGATTATCGTAGAGGTCGAGATAATTACACTGCACGTTCAGCGCTTCAAGAATGTTGCTAGTCTCCAGGATTAAGGTATTCATTTGGGATTCGCCTTTCCGTGGTTTCAGATTTTTGAGCAACTCCCTTTCTACAAACAGGACTTCCAGTAGCGCAGTGTAATTTTCGTATTCGTAACCGAGTTTTTTAGCTTTTTTTAGCGACTGGGCACATTGGTCGTAGAGACTTCTTTCCTTTAGGAATGCGGCATCAGCCAACAACTCTCTGATTCGTACACCGCTTGATTTGTCTTTTCGGTAAGCACGCATACTGGTCAGAATATTGCGATAGAGATAGGCTTTTTCCTTTTGAAGGTTATTGAGGAGTTTTTCGCCTTTGAACTTCTTTTTCAGAATATTTTCGTCGTAGGTGGCCATCTGGTTAATGGCATCAAATAGCCGCAGATAATTGCTGCCAGAGGCTGAAGACTTGGCATAGTTCACCTTAAAGTACCGTTTTTCGGTCTTGGATAAGGATTGTATTAATTGAAATAGGTCGTCCATGCCTAGTCAGCTATTTGGGGGTGTAATTTGATCGGCAATAACAAGTTAACAAATAGAATGTAAAAATTGTGCCGAATATGAAGCACTAAAAAAATAACTTGGAAATTGAATAAAGGACCAATGTTAAATTATTGATTTTCAAATGATAAAGAAGTTAACTGGTCAAGAAAGTCTACTTTTAAAAGTTAGATTTTCGTTCGTTTTGTGGTTTGTTACCCGATCAAATATGTCGGATACTTGTGTCAACAAATGTTCATTGACACTGCTGGTTGATAAAAAAATAGTTGAACAAACTTTAAGATAATATACCGACGATTTATCGATTTGCTAAACTAAATCTCTTAAATGTCCGGTATATACCGACCAAAGCGTGTTTGATTTTCAAACGACTTTGCGTCACGTATACTTCTTTTGAGGGGAAAATATGCTGAGAAATGCAGCTTAGGATTCCCAAATTTGTACATAATCTGTCTTCATAAAAGTGTTTCAAATTAGTTCTATTAAGTAAGTTTTGGTTTATAAGTAGTTGTTTTTTAAGCTTTTGCTTATTATTTATTCTTTGGTTTCATATTAGTCCTTGCTGCTTACAGTCTTATTTTTCCTTCATAGAAGTATCCTTTTTTACAAAAAGTTGGTTTTAAACATAAGGGGTTTGACAATAATTTTGAGCTCAGGAAACATTTAACACCCTTAAGCTCAAGCAAAATGACCCCCTCAAATGATTTATTCGTGCTGATTCAGACGATGAGCAAAGCTGAGAAACGCTATTTCAAGCTTTTCGCATCGCAGCATACACGCAATGGTAGCAACAATTACATTAAGTTGTTTGATGCCATTGACAAGCAGCCTGAATATAACGAGGTAAAGCTTCGCAGGAAGTTTTCAAAGGAAAGCTTCGGTAAGAAACTAGCTGCTACTAAGTATTTGCTTTATGAGCTTATCTTGAAAAGCCTAAAGAATTTCCATAGTGGAAAAACCATAGACTCTCGACTCAACAGCCTGCTTGAAGAAGTGGATGTGCTTTTTAACAAAACACTCTACAAACAAAGCAGGAAGGTCCTTTGCAAAGCCAAACGGATAGCCAGGGAATCTGAAAAAACCTTTTATCTGCATAGAATTTCCCAGTGGGAAAAGACATTATGTGGTTATCTCTTTACCCCAGAGTGTAAAGGAAAAGCAGAAACCTGGCTAAGCGAATCCGAGGCTGTGACCTTAAAATTGCAAAATGAAGCCCAATACCTCGAGCTAGCAGGCAAAATGAGGATGTTTTACGAGATCTGCCTTCGCAAAGGCGGTATTTGCAACCAAAAAGCAGCCCTGAAAATCATAAAACATCCCCTGCTACTGGAGGTAGAAAGCGCCATGACTTTCGTGTCAAAGTTGTGCTTTCATGAGATTCATAGCATTTATGCCAGAGTTAATCATAACTATCATAAAGCACAAAGGTCGCTTTTGAAGATTGCTGAACTCTGGGAACAAAATCCCGGCATGGTTAAAGTCTATGCCGAATGGTACAAACGCACAACAGGTGACCTCGTGCTATGTGCCTTAAACACTGGAAAGTTTTCAAATTATTTCTCTCTTATCGGGAAGTTGAGGACGTTGCCAGTCAAATGTGAGCAAGAAACGCTAAAGCGCGAATTATGGGTGACCATGCTCGAATTCGGATACTACCTTCACCTTGGCGATCTAAAACAATGTGAAGTGCTGGAAAAACAGATTCGACAAGTTCATTTCCGCCATAAAGATAAACTATCATCTGTTTGGTTGATCTGGCTGTACTTTCAGCTAACTGTCTACTATTTCATGATAGCGGACTACGACAAGGCAATCGATGGGATGAACAGGGTGCAAGACTATGAAAAGACCGGACTTTTGCCATATGTTCAAGTGTTTTGCAAGCTTTTACGCATACCGGTTCATTATGAATTGAAAAATTTTCACTTTCTCGAATACCAATTGCGGTCAACTCAACGTTATCTCAACAGAAGGGAGCGCAATGGTACTGTAGAAAAAACATTTTTAAAGTTTATGAAAAAAAGTTTAGGTACAGTTGGCACTAAAAACCTTCAGGAATTGTTTACAGAATTAGGACAGTCTCTGAAAGATGTCGAAAGCGGCAGTTTCTCTTACTTGCCCCTGGGCGACAAGGCCATAAAAACCTGGGTAAATCGTAAAGCAGATAAAGATATTTTAGAGACCAGTAATTTCGATCAAGTAGCAGAGATACTTGAGTTTTGATAGCATAACAAGAGTTTGCATAAGCAAACCTTAAAGATAAAAGGGAAACCAAAGGGGCTTGAAACCTCCCTGAAGTTTACCCAAAGATGGAGGATTGGCCTGTAAGGTGGATCCCTGGAAGATTGGATCGTTTATAACGAGACTTTCAGGACCACCTCTCAGGTTTTTTTTTGTCTGGGCTAAAGCAACATTTAGGAAACTCCTGATGTTTTTAGTTTAACACTTACTAATAGCACCCCCAAAGAAGACAGAATATGTTTTTACTTAAATTAGTCATCATTTGGCTCATTTTTATCCTGATCGTATATGCAGGAAAAGAAATGATTTCTCAATAAATCTATATTTTTTATAGATTTTGCCTATGAGCCATTCCCGGCTTACTCATCCAAAGTAGGGACTTACACTCCTATTTGAGGCAGTTACTCATTTTGACTTGTCAGAAAATGTAAAAAGCTTAGTTTTGATTTGACAAAAGAGCTCTGCTCTTTTGGTTTATTCATGTTTTTGGGTCTACAGAATGACTAATGTTGTTCTGGCCAACACAAGCTCAAGAGCTGTCTTAGTGCATATAGGCTAACTTATACCATTTTTTCCTATGTTTTTTGGGTTCATAGGAAAAGCTACTGGGAGCCCTAAAAATAAATGCACTCACCGCCGTATGAACGCATTCGGCGGTTTTTTTGTGTCTCTTAGTGATACTAAAAATCGAAACCAATGAGGAATTCAGTAAACTCAGCTTCGCCCTGAACAGCATGGATGTAAATGCCGACATAGGGCAGATTTCGATATACTTTTAGCGGGTTTTTTCCATAAAAGGTAAAGCCTATCCTGTTGGAAATCAGACTTCTGCGAAGGAAAAAGTTATTGAGGTACAAACCGGCTTCTGTTAAAAATCCCACATGCCCAAATACTGCTTCATGACCAATATACCAGGAGTATCTTGATGATTGTCTAAACTCTTCTCCTTCAAATCCTTCTATGTGGCGGATAAACTCTGCAGTACCATGGTGAAAAACAAACTCAAATCCGGTTAATACCTTATGCTTTCTCCCAAAATACCGATAAGCACCAACAGAAAAGGTGTAAACCGGGAAAGTCGGTCCGTCTAATCCCCGTTCAGTGAACCCAATAGACAATCGGGTATTGAAATGGATCTTTCGATTAGGAACTGGTAAAGTAAAAGTGGAATCCGTTAAAGATCTTTCCACTTCAGATTCCTGGTAAAAGTATCGAACCCCCAGGAAACCAGCAGGAATATTTGCACCAATATTGGGTGTCGAATGATTGCCATTTGAATAGTGCATATATTGGATACCCCCGGCTATCCTGATCTTGTAAGAAGCCGCCCATTCTAAATGAATTTTTGCGAAAGCAGAGAAATTGAGCCTTGATCCAATTACAATATTATCTGGATTACTAATCTTATCATAGGGCTTGGTAAGCCATCCAATACCCATTCCCCAGGTGAAAATCAGGTCTGTTCTTTTCTTCTTCAGGAGGTAGAATCCCATTGAAGGTGTCAAACTAATGGCTTTCCCTAATGATTCGGCGTTGCCAAATGATTCGTAAGTGAGATTGAGGCCTACAATGGGGAATTTATAAAGCTTGGGCCAGGTTCGCTTTTTACCAGTGGTGTAATGCAAATAACTGCCGCTAAACTGGTAAGCATTATGCTTTATTTCCGGGAAATCAGGATGAATTTTTAATATCCGACCATAAGCCAGGTCCAAGCCTATAGCATGTTGTCCACTTGAAGATAATGGTAAAAAAAGAAGGGTAGCCAATATTATGGTGAGCCACTTCAAATTATTCAGCTTTCTGACGTTTGCCACCAAGGGTATAACTTAGACCAACTCCAAAGATCAGGCTATTGAAGTTGGAGTCGATCTTCAATTCCTTATGGGGAAAAGCTTCCGTCCCATAATAGGTTTGCAGGTCTGTAAAAGTAGCTACGAATTGCTCGGATATGGTCGTTGGATTACTTAAGTCAAATGGTGGGTTGTCAGCAAAAGCGGTTGCTCCAGCGGCCATTTGATCCTGTAATTCCTGGAGATTGATTTCATCGACATATTCGGTATACATCCATTGGCCACCCAATGAAAGCAGGGGCAGTACATCAATAGCATTTCCATCAGCATCAACTAAAATGGCTTCGTTGACGACAAACCGTTCTCTTGGCAAATTAGAAACCGTAAATCCAACATTGGCGAAAGCCGAAATGGACGCATTCACCTTGAGTTTCACCCCGAGCAGCCCCTGGAAGCCAACTGAAAACTGACCATTAACCTTTGAGTTGGCTGTAAAGCTCTGGGCATCAGGAAACAAAATGTCGATTAGTGGATCAAGTAATGATGGGTCATTGGATGTCCGAAAACCATTAACATGACCAGCAGTTGGCAAGACAACCCCAATTTTAGCATATGGCTTTAAGGGAGATTGACCACCTTCAACAGTGAAGGTGGGGGTTAAATATAGCCTGCGCACACCGGCAATAGATTCATCAAGTGAGTTTCCAGAACTGATTTCTTCTGCCAGGGTTTTGATGCCGGCTACGTATTCTACATTCAGGCCAAAGCCAAAATGTTGGTTAAACATATAGCCAAATTCGGCATTTAGCCCAACTCCTTTACCAAAACTGCCTCTTACTTCCGAGATACTTTCATTAGGCTGTCCGGCGTTTGTTATGCGGGGCCCAAGTGTTGTTTTGATAATCGGTGCCCTGTACCTTGTTTCAAGATTTATATAAAATGACTGGGCATATGCAGTGCTGACCAGTAACAGTATAATTGATAAAGTTGAGAAAAAGGTATACTTTTTGTTCATTTGGAAGCATTTTCCAGAGCTTGAAGTCTCTGTTGTAATGTTTATCTTGTGGTAAAGATAGCAGCGAGAAAAAGAAATCACAGAATAATGAAAAAACTATTGTATCTCCAGGTCGCAATTATCGTAATTCTGGCCATATTCCTGAGTTTTAATACTGTAAAATTCCCATCTAAACCTGATGCACCAAAGACAGCCGCTGAACTTCCCCTTGAAAAGATAAAACTGCCTCCCGGGTTTAAAATCGAAGTTTATGCTGATAAGATCGAAAATGCCCGATCCATGAGCTTAAGTCCATCGGGTGTTTTATATGTTGGCAATAGGAGTAAAAACAATGTGTATGCTTTACGCGACACGAATAAAGATAATAAAGTAGACGAAGTATTTACCTTGGCAAAAGGACTGAGAAGTCCTAATGGCGTCGCCTTCCACAATGGTGATCTTTATATTGCCGAGATCAGCAGAATATTGAAGCTGGAAAATATTGAAGCCAATCTTGATGATCCTCCAAAACCAAAAGTGATCTATGATAAATATCCCACGGAAGGTCACCATGGCTGGAAATATATTGCATTTGGCCCTGATGGAAAATTATATGTCCCTGTTGGCGCACCTTGTAATATCTGTGAATCAAAAGACGAAGTTTTTGCTTCCATTACCCGGATAAATCCTGACGGAAGCGGAAGAGAGATTTACGCACATGGGGTTAGAAATACCGTTGGCTTTGCATGGCATCCTGAAACCGGGGAAATGTGGTTTACCGATAATGGCCGTGACTGGATGGGAGATGATATGCCGGCTTGCGAACTGAACAGGGTTTCCGAACCAGGGCAACATTTCGGTTATCCATACTGCCATCAGGGTGATACACCTGATCCAAAATTTGGACATTTGGGAGACTGCGCAGATTTTGTGGCACCTGCTCAAAACCTGGGCCCGCACGTAGCACCTTTAGGTATGGAATTCTATCAGGGGAAACAATTTCCTGCTGAATATAAACACCAGATTTTGATAGCAGAGCATGGTTCTTGGAACAGGAGCGAAAGAATAGGATACCGAGTAATGATGGTTCGTCTTGATGGCAATAAAGCAATTAGTTATGAACCATTTGCCGAAGGTTGGTTAGACAATGGAAAACCCTGGGGACGTCCTGTCGATCTGGAACATTTACCTGATGGCTCAATCCTGGTTTCAGATGATTTTGCTGATGCGATTTACCGGATTTCGTATACAAACACCGATGGTTAACGAGAAAAATTGAATTTTCGTAGAAAATCAAGCGGATTTGAGCGGTTTATTTTTTAAAAACCATTGAGTTTCCTTAATTTACTAATGATTTTTTTACCCATTAAACAAACTTAATTATGGCAGATTTTTCAGATGATAAGTTGAATGAAATAGTTGATTCGGGGTATGAGTTTAGGTCATCCGAATATATTAGTAAAGCATTCGCAATTTTTAAGCAGACTCCAGGCTCATATATTGGCTTTGTATTACTCGCTTTTGTAGTGCTTATGATTCTCGGGATTATCCCCCTCGTGAACATTTTGGCGAACTTTCTTTCTCCTGTTCTTTTTGCAGGTATCTATATAGTATCTCAGAAGATTGATACCAATCAAAATTTTGAATTCAGTAATTTCTTTGATGGATTCAAGAGAAATCCAGGTCAGATAATCCTTGCTTCCATTCTTATGGGACTGATTGCTTGTGCCGCTGCAATTCCTATGATTGTAGGCCTTGTTCCTATGATGATGTCAGGCACAGAACCTGGCGCGATGTTCTTCCTAGGATTGCTCGTTAGTATGGTAATTATTTTTTACCTCATGGTTTCCTGGATTTTCACTGTTCAGTTCATCATTTTCCACAATATGCAGGCATGGCAAGCAATGCAAGCCAGTATGAAACTTGTGAAAGGTAAGTGGTGGTCAGTATTTGGTTTCATTATCATGCTTGGTTTTATGAATATGTTAGGTGCGCTCTGTTTGTTAGTCGGATTGCTGGTTACAATGCCTGTTTCTCAGATCGCAATGTACACCGCATTCTCAGATGTTACCCGCATGAATGAAGATGCTCAGATGGATATCATGGATCACCTCGTAGATGAAGATTCCGTGTAACAACCGAATAGATAAAAGATAAAAAAGCCAGGTGTCGATTCAGACATCTGGCTTTTTTGGTTTTAGCCACCTGGTGGCACTAAGAATATGACTGAGATATACAAAGAATAGTCTGTACAGAAGAAAAATCTTTGTGGAACTCTGCGAATGTTCTTTGCGGATCGTTGTGATGAAAAACTATCCAAACAATTCAGCATACAATTCATCCACCTTCGCCACAGGGAATATGGAGATATTGTAATCGGCAGAATTTAGTCCCTTCATATTGTATTTGGAAATAAAGATCGTCTTGAAGCCAAGTCTGTTAGCTTCCTGTATGCGCTGATCGATGCGGTTGACAGCCCTGATCTCTCCTGACAGCCCCACTTCCCCTGCAAAGCAGATATTCCCGGGAACGGAAATATCCTGTAAAGAGGAAACCAGTGAAGCCACAATGGCTAGGTCAATTGCCGGATCATCAATTCGGATCCCTCCCGCAATATTGAGGAAGACATCATTCATTCCAAATCGGAATCCACCTCGTTTTTCGAGAACGGCGAGAAGCATATTTAATCGCCTCAGATCGAATCCGGTAGCTGACCTTTGAGGCGTGCCATAAACAGCAGTACTAACCAGAGCCTGGGTTTCTATTAGCATAGGTCTCAAACCTTCGAGTGTTGCAGCCACCGCTGATCCACTTAACTCTTCTTCTTTTTGGGAGAGCAAAAGTTCTGAGGGATTGCTTACGGCCCTTAGTCCAGTTGACTGCATCTCATAGATCCCAAGTTCAGAAGTAGACCCAAAGCGGTTTTTTATGGTTCTAAGAATCCGGTAGGTGTAATGTTGATCGCCTTCGAACTGAAGAACGGCATCTACAATATGCTCAAGCAGTTTAGGACCAGCTATGGCACCATCTTTTGTGATATGACCGATCAGGAAAATAGGGACATTTGTCTCCTTGGCCATTCGCTGAAGTTCCCCAGCACACTCTCTGATCTGCGAAACACTTCCAGGTGTTGAATCTAAATGTGGAGAAGTAAGGGTCTGTACGGAGTCTACTATGATCAGCTGAGGCTGTAAGGTCTTGAAATGATGGAATATTTGCTGTGTATTTGTTTCTGCAAGAATGTAACATGAAGAGTTGTTCATACCAATGCGTTCGGCGCGCATCTTGATTTGTTCTTCACTCTCTTCTCCTGAAATGTAAAGTACCTTCAGGTTGAGCTGTAATGCCATTTGTAAAAGCAGGGTAGATTTACCAATACCTGGTTGCCCTCCTAACAAAATTAGAGAACCATTAACAATGCCACCACCAAGTACCCGGTTTAGCTCCTCGTCAGGGGTCACTATTCGTCTTGTATTCCCAGCTACCACTTCCTGGAGCAAAACCGGCTTCGCTTTTTGATTACCTTTTTCTCTCCAGGTTCTTTTTTCTTCTTTTTTATCACCCTTGCTGATCACCTCCTCTACATAGGTGTTCCATTCGTTGCATGAGGGGCATTTACCAATCCATTTTGGCGATGATACACCACAATTTGAACAGAGAAATTGTTTCTTTACTTTTGCCATATTAAGCTTATAGAAAATAATATTTATTCATATTTTTGATCAATCTTATTGTCACAATTATTTTTTTTGGAAAAATTTTAGTGTTTAATTTTTCTTTAACATTGTAATAACAGAAGGCAAAATTCCCAAAAATTAACTAAAAAGTTACACTAAGTACGCAAAATAGTTCAATTTTAGATTTTTTTATTAATTTTTGACAAAATAATGAACAAATTATCTGATAAAGCTTTCTACCTTTGTTGTAAGAATTACACGAAGTAGGTAAACATTTAATAAAATAAATCGTTACCTTTCCAGTGACCTTTGATGAAAGATCACGTCAAAAGATTGAAAAACATTTGTGGAAGAATTGATCTTGAGGAGTTTTAGATAGTTAGAAACATAGTTTTATATTGTTTTTTTGGGGTTACAGGGCTACATGATATTAATCGTGTTTGCCCTGTTTTTTTTTGCCTACTATTTTACGACTTTGGTCGAAAGACCTTAGCTTCGTAAACAAGTTTACATTACATTCCCCTATTTTTAGGGTAAAAATTTAAGGTATGAACAAACTGACAGTCTATTCTCTTTCCGTTTTTCTAATGTCAGCGCTTTTCTTTTCTTGCGTTTCCAACAAAAAATACCAGGAAAGTCTTGCTAAAAGTTCAACGCTTTCACAACAGAATAAAACCTGTGAAAAAAAGCTTGAAGGCGCGCAAAATGAAAACAAGAGACTGCTGGATGACCTGCGCAAGTCAGAAAAACAGATCAGTGATATGGCTGCCGATACCACCAGGATGGGTGAACAATATCGTAGCATTTACGCCATGAATTCAGAACTTGAACGGCTTTACCGTCAGTTGATGGAGCAAAATGAAGCATTGATCTCTAACTCTTCTTCTGAGAAACGGGAATTAGTTGAAACCCTGGCAGCTCTCCAGGCAGAAATTAACCAAAAGGATATCCTGTTGACCAAGAAAGAGGAAAACAACGAATCTTTGCTTGGAAGCCTTGGAGAACGCGAAGCTAAAGTCAGAGAACTGGAAGCGGAACTCGCTGATCGGGAGGCTACTTTATTGCAGATTCAGGCTGACCTCGAAGCACGCGAAGCCAGGGTGAATGAGTTGGAAGCAGCTATCGCAAGCCAGGAGGCACAGGCCAAAGCTCTTAAGGATAAACTCAGTGCAGCGCTTCTAAATTTCTCTGATTCTGACCTGTCTGTGGAAGAAAGGAACGGAAGAGTATACGTGTCAATGAGCCAAAATCTGCTCTTTGCAACAGGTAGCAAAACAATCGATTCGAAAGGAAGGGAAGCTTTGCGGTCCCTCGCCCAGGTACTCAATACTAACCCTGATATTGACATCATGATTGAAGGGCACACCGATAGCATTGGAGAAGCCAACACCAATTGGGACCTATCCGTACTAAGAGCAACAACTATCGTGAAAGAGTTGTTACGTAATTCGGTAAGCGCCGAAAGAATAACAGCTTCAGGTAAAGGAGAACATGCCCCAATCGCAGATAATATCAATGAAGAGGGCCGTTCGCTCAATCGTAGAACAGAAGTGATCCTGACCCCTAAGCTCGATGAACTATATGATATTTTAAATAACTAAGCATAGATTAATCAGCTCATTTGGAAAAACCAGATGAGCATACCCTGCTTACCAGGAATTCCAGATAATCCGATGGCCTTTAAGCGAAAAAAGAAAAAACCCAAGAAACCAGTTGAAAAGGAAATGAGCTTTCTCGACCATCTCGAGGAACTTAGAATGCATATTATCAGGGCATTAATCGCCTTGGTAACTGCAGCTGTTTTAGTTTACATCCTTGGCGATCGCTTTTTCGACAGTATTATTTTTGCTCCAAAATATCCTGACTTTCTATCCTATCGGGCTATGTGCGGACTCTCCCAAGCGCTTGGACTGGGAGAAAGACTTTGTATGTCTCCAGTCGACTTCGAGCTTATGACTGTTGGTATGGGAGAGGCTTTTCTGACACATATCAAAGTAGCTTTGCTTGGTGGCTTGGTTGTTGCTTTCCCTTTTGTCTTCTGGGAATTTTGGAAATTTATTAAGCCAGGATTACACAAAAAAGAAGTTAAAACTACACGTGGGATCGTTTTCGTTTGTTCTTTGCTCTTTACCTTCGGCGTAGCTTTTGGTTATTTTATTATTTCTCCTTTTGCTGTGAATTTTCTTGCGGGCTATGAGATTTCAGGGGTGAAAAATACCGTAACCATTTCTTCAATGGTCAATTACATGATCATGTTTACGGTACCAACAGGATTGGCTTTTGAGCTTCCACTTGTGGTCTACTACCTTTCAAAGCTTGGACTGGTTACACCTGAAGGCATGCGTAGTTATCGCAAACATGCCTTTGTTACGATACTAGTTGTTGCTGCAGTGATTACCCCTCCAGATGTGATCACACAGTTTTTGATAGGTGTCCCACTCTATATTCTCTACGAATTGAGTATTTATATTTCCGCCAGGGAAGCGAGAAGATTTGAAGCCGAATTTGGAGATTAGCATGTTTCGAATCTGGACTATAGTAATTTCAGGTTGCCTTTTTGCTGGTTGTTTCACATCCAATAAACTCTCGAATCAGGTTATTCAACCTTATGATCACGAACTCTATATTAACTATGCGATCTACAATGAATTTGATGCATCAAAAATGCAGTTAGTATTTCCGCAAGGTGATTTTACTTTAAAACTCAATGCTTATGAAACCCCGGCTGAAGGAGAACCCCTGTTTTCTATTGAACAGGAAGTTAAATCAAAAACAGAAAAGGAGATAGAGGTTTTTATTAATGTCTCAGAACCAGAATTTTATGTCGATTTAGAGGTTTTGGATATTGATAGTGATCGCCGTTATCGGAATATTGAAAAAGTCAGTAAGACTATTAATAGTTCTCAACAAATCAGATTTGAAGACGTTAATGGCAACCTGATGTTATATAATGATGTCAAAAAAGGGGAGGCGGTGACCGTTAGCCATGCAGCTGCTGAGGTCAAACATCTTTTTGTGCATTACTTTCCTGATACATTGTCTGCAGCACGACCGCCCTATAGTAAATTCAATTATGTTTTTGATCCTGCATCAGGTTCATCCAAAAGTTTTACCCTGCTAAATGGACAGGCATTCATTCCTGAAAAGGAAGGCCTCTTTTTTGTAAGAGCCGATACGACAGCACAAGGAGGAAAGTTTTTGAATTGTTTTCAGAGTGATTTCCCAAAACTGGCCACCGCTCCAAGACTGATTGAAGCCATACGATATATCACCAAAAATGAAGAATACCAGGGGCTGACGACTGCCGATGACCAGAAACTGGCCCTTGATGAGTTTTGGTTAGAGCGGAGTGGTAGTAAAGATCGGGCCCGGACTTTGATCAGAACCTACTATAACCGAATCCGTAATGCCAATATTTTCTTTACGACTTGCAAGGAAGGATGGAAAACTGACCAAGGCATGATCTATATTATTTTTGGTAAGCCACAAAAAGTCAATAAATCTGAAGATTGGGAATTCTGGTGGTATGAAAATAATATTGACCGTCCTGAAACAGGATTCTTCTTTGACCGCCTCAATGATCAAATGACCTTAAGAAGATCCGCAGATCTCGAGTTGCCCTGGAATGTCGAGATTTTTGACTGGCGCCAGGGCGTTATCCGATAACAGACTTCAGTAAATTAAATTTTAGGTTGCACTTATTTAAATTTTTAGATAAGTCTAAAAATTATTCTATATTTGTGCTATAAGCATTGTAATCGATATGATTTCCCAAACAGAAGAGAATTATTTAAAGGCAATTTTCAAATTGACAGGAGAGTCTGATGATGCTGTAAGTACTAACCAGATTTCGGCGGAAATTCTGACTTCTGCTGCTTCAGTAACAGATATGATCAAGCGACTTTCTAAGAAAGGACTGATAAAGTACGAGCGATATAAAGGCACAAGGCTATCCGATGAAGGCCGGAAAATAGCGACTTCGTTGATTCGTAAACATCGGTTGTGGGAAGTGTTCCTGGTCGAAAAACTGGAGTTTACATGGGATGAAGTACATGATATAGCAGAACAGCTTGAACATATCAAGTCAGAGTTTCTTATAGAGCGTCTTGACCGATTTCTCGGTTTCCCGAAATTTGATCCACATGGAGACCCTATTCCTGACAAGGATGGCAATTTTGCCTATCGCAAGCAAGTTTCACTCGCTCAACTTGATGTCGGCGAATCCGGAGTTGTGGTTGGTGTTAATGAGCATTCGACTGCTTTTCTCAGGTTTCTCGATAGCCTGGCATTGGGCCTTGGAGCGGAAGTCCGGATACTGGAAACCTTCGAATATGACATGTCGATGAAAGTACTGGTGAATCAATCTAAAGAACAAGTGCTGTCAAGTAAAATCTCTCAAAACCTGTTTGTCATGCCAGGGGAGTGATTAAGCCACTAGACCGTCAAAATTAAATGTTGTATGAAAAAACTACTGATCTTAACCGCTATTTGCTGCTTGTTTGCAGCAAAGTCATTTTCACAGGAGATACAAAAAATACGGATTGTCGCAACCGCATCAATGATAGCAGATATGGCCAAAAATATTGTTGGTGACAAGATGGAAGTGATGACCATTGTGCCCATTGGCGGCGACCCTCATACATATCGGCCAACTCCGGCTGATGCTAAATTGATCGTAAGCGCAAACTTGGTTTTGATGAATGGTCTGACTTTCGAAGGATGGCTGGAAGATCTTGTTAAAAATTCAGGGACAAAAGCACCTGTAGTAATGGTCACTGAAGGGATGGAATACATTAAAAGTACTGCCTACGACTCACCAGACCCACACGCCTGGATGGATGTTCAAAAAGGGATTGAGTACGCCAATAATATTAAAAGAGCCGTCAGCAATCTAAACCCTAGTAATAAGAATGAATATCAAGCTAATTTCCTGAAGTATAAACAGGAATTAATGGAACTTGATGAATACATCCTGGAGGCTATTGCAACCATTTCTCAAGACAAAAGAATCCTGATTACTTCGCATGACGCCTTCCAATATTATGGCCGCCGATATGATTTAAGACTCGAATCAGTTTTGGGAATCTCAACTGATGCTGATGTACAGACAGAGGATGTGATCCAATTACAGAAAGTAATCAAAGAATCGAAAGTGCCTGCAGTGTTTGTCGAATCTACGGTTAACCCGAAATTGCTGGAACAACTAGCCAGAGATAATGGCATAATTATCGGCGGCAAACTATTGTCTGATTCACTGGGCGATGAAGCATTTGGTGGCGAGACCTATATCAAGATGATGAAATACAACACAGATGTCATCGTAGCAGGATTAACCGGGAAAACACAGGAAATTGCGGCTGAAGAAGGGGAGGCAGGAACTGAGAATATGGCTTTTACCATAGTCGTTGCAGGACTCTTTCTGGCCGGATTCTTCTATATGTTCAGAAAAATGAAATAACCCACAAATAAACAACCCGGATCAAACAAAATGCATCCAACAATTTCAATAAAAGGTCTGTCTGTTTCCTATGATCGAAAAACGGTCTTGACGAATATCTATATCGATATCCTTCCGGGAAATCTATATGGTGTTTTAGGGCCGAATGGGGCAGGTAAGTCCACTTTATTCAAATCTATTCTTGGATTGATACCGATTAATGCTGGAACGATAAAAGTAGAAGGGGAGTCGATCACCCAAAAACGTAAGTCGGTAGTTTACATTCCTCAAAAAGGTGATATCGACTGGCAGTTCCCAGCAACGGTGATGGATGTAGTGCTTATGGGCCGTTATCCCCACAAGAAAATATTCGAAAGAATGAATGTCGAGGATAAGGCCATTGCTATGAAAGCCCTTGAAGACATGGACATCGCCAAATTAGCCAAACGACAGATCGGAGAATTAAGTGGCGGACAGCAACAGCGTGTCTTCCTCGCTCGTGCCTTATGCCAGGGCGCAGAAGTCCTGTTGTTAGATGAGCCGCTTGTTGGGGTGGATGTAAAAACGGAAAAGAAGATCGTAGAAATGCTCAGGCAAATGGCTGAACAGGGAAAAACCCTGTTGGTCGTGCATCACGATCTGTCATCGGTCAACTCTTATTTTGACAAGGTTATCCTGTTAAACCAGCGCCTTGTAGCCTACGGTGATACTGAAGCCACGTTTACAGATGAAAATATTGCCAAAGCTTATGGTGGTCAATTGACCATTCTGCATAAAACACAAACCCTAAAGCAGTAGTAATGACAGAGTTGTTTGAACTGTTTACATACGATTTTGGAATCAGGGCTTTATGGGCGTCCGTAATGGTGGGACTCATGTGTGGCGTTTTAGGCTGTTTCATTGTACTGCGAAATATGGCGCTCATTGGAGATGCATTATCCCATGCAGTATTGCCAGGAGTGGTTGTTGGTTTCGTTATAGCAGGCACAGGTGTTATGGCCATTTTTACAGGAGCTGTTGTAGCGGGGTTAATTGCTGCTATTCTCATTACCTGGATACAGCATAATGCCAAGACCAAATCAGATGCTGCAATCGGCATTGTGTTCACCGCAATGTTTTCGATAGGGGTAATTGCCATTTCGAAAGTTAGTCGTAAAGGAGGGCACCTTGACCTTGATCATTTCCTTTTCGGGAATGTACTAGGACTTAGCAATGCCGACCTTTATCTCACAGGTTTCATTACCGTTTATGTTTTGTTAAGTGTCGTCGTTTTCTACCGCTACTTGTTTGCAACGACCTTCCAACCGATTATTGCTGAGACTATGGGCATTTCAGTCAAAGCTGTGCATTATTACCTGATGTTGTTGCTTGCATTTGCTATAGTCGTCTCTTTGCAGTCTGTTGGGGTAATTCTTGTAGTAGCCATGCTGATCACCCCTGCCTCAACTGCTTTGTTGTTGACGAATAACTTAAAGAAAATGCTAGTCATCTCAGCACTTGTTGGGGTTCTGGCTTCTGTGTCTGGCTTGTTAGTGACCAATTTCTATAATACAACGCCGGGTCCTGCCATGGCGATTATGGCTACGTTCTTTTATCTGGTGGCTGTTTTCTTTGCACCGGAAAAAGGATTGGTATTCAGGTATTGGTACAAAAGGCAGGCAAAGTGGAAGATCCAGGTTGAAGATACGCTCAAACAAAGTTTAAAACTGCAGCAAGGGGGAAGACTATCTTTCCCAAACTTGTTGGAAAGGTTAGAATTTGGAAAAGTTCGGCTCAAAGAAATTCTGCGCTCCCTTTCCCGAAAAGGATTGGTAGAATATAATACTTCAAACCTGGTGCTGACAGAAGCAGGTGCAGGTAATGCCAATAAGTTAGTCAGGGCACACCGACTTTGGGAAACCTACCTCGTTGAGCAAATGGGACTCAATGCCGAACAAATTCATGAAGACGCTGAAAAGTATGAGCACATTCTAACTGAAGAATTGCTGGATGAGATGGACGCGAGCCTAGGTTTCCCCAAAACTGACCCACACGGTTCTCCCATTCCCCGTAAGGGAAAATTCCCTGAAAATCCATTGAGCACTTTGTCCGTTGGAGAAGTTGCCACAATAGCTACAGATCAAATCGATGACAACCTGATCACCAAACTTTGGCAATTGGGACTTACGCCGGAAAAGTCCTTCAAAATGTCAAATAAAAACAATGGCACCCTCGAAATCATTCTCGAAAACTCGACGATCAAACTCCCTGTAGAGCTTGCCAATAAAATTAATATCTACCGCGAACAGGATTAACAAAAGCATCTTAACGCTCAAACAAAAAACCACCCGAAGGTGGTTTCTAAATTATTTATTTCAAAAAGAATAATCCTGCAAAATCCTTGAATCCTGCTTTATCCCGGCTACCATTTGTAACCAAATGCGATGCTTGGGAACCATGGAATAAACGTGAAACCATTGTCAAAATCACCAAAGATTGGATTGATACCGGCTCTGAACGAAAATCCGCTGTCAGCAGGTTGTAAACGATAGCCAAAGGTCATGGTACCGATAACAGTTGTATTGGAAACAGAATCATCAAATAAGTCAACATTGCCAGTGAAAATGGTAGCACCACCACCAATCTCAAAGAAGTGTTTATCGTCTCCTAAAAGGTAGTTGACCTGAATCGGTACAGTTAAAAAACCGTCACCTTCCACGACAAATCCTCCAAAACCGGCGCGGATACCAGCACCCTTGTTACTTTTTGAAAAACGCGTGTCATAGTTGAAAGTAACGAGTATGCTCGGCCCGCCAAGTTCAACGAAAAATAACTGGGCTCGCTTGGCAACATCCTCATCAATGCCAAAGTTTTTCAGGTTCTCAGAAGGCACTTCAGTGAACAATGTGCCAGGATTTTCGTCAAGCAGATGTTTGCCCATTTGAGCATTTGAAGTTGATAGAGAAAGTGCGAAAACAAAGAGTAGAGAGAGTGAGAAAACCAGGTTAAGTTTTTTTAAGGAAGCTTTCATGATAATCAAAACTTTTAAGTGTAATTAGAATTAAGGTGTTTGTAATTCTAAGACAGGCAATCATGAAAACACACGTATTTCTGAAATGAAATTTTTTAATTTTTTAAAACCTGATAACCGTCGAAATCTGGTTGTAACCCCCGAAAATACCGAGCCCGCCGTCGATATTTGTTTTGACTTGAATGGGCTCAGAAAAAGTGATATCTAGGCTTACGGCGGTACTCGCTTCATAGGATTTGAGATAGTCATAGAGGGCTTTACTAGCAGAAAAAATCCTAACCTGAACCGTCGAACTACCAATATTGAAGCCAGGCCTGATTCGAAGAGAAATGACATAGCTATCACCGTTAAAATTCCTGTCGGGCAGATAAACTCTCTGGAATGGCTGGTCAAGATTTCCTATTTCCCGGTTTTCACTGTTTGGATCGATAGCATATTGCAATAATGGCGAATAAAAAAGATCTGCACCACTATTATTAACCAGGTAGGTTTCAAAGAAATAATAATTATCCTCATCACCATTATCATTAATTTGGACATCTACATTATAAATGAAACTATTAAGAAAAATGCCCCTTGAGGTATCCGTGACCGCAATAATAAAGTCTTCTGGCACATAGCTTTGGGAAGACGCATTCGGGAAACCGGGAGCTTGTACGTCTAGGGTGTATTGTTGACCAACTTCAGGCCTTGAGGAGGTAGAAAGATAATAGCCATCAGCAGAATAATCCAGGATTTCGGATTGGCCGGTTATTTCATTGCGGATGACCACATTGGCATTTTCTACCCATGGCGCATTAAGCGGGTCAGTAATTCTGGCATTCTCACTCACATGGATCTGCCAGGTGGTGTCTGGGCCAAATCGGGTGTTTACAACCAGCTTAGGTTCAAAAGGACCAAACTCGGGAACAATCTCTTTCACGCATGAGCTGAAACACAAACCAATAACACCAAGAAACAATAGAATGCGCATACCTAAAAATTGAACCTGTAATTAAAGTATGGAAGGAAAAAACCAAGAAGACTCTGAGAAGCAAATCGGCCTCCGGAAATCGATGTTTCAGCGTAAAAAGTGTAAACGTTATTTCTTGAATAAGCATTATAGATGCCTATTTTCCAGGTTCTTAGACCTCTTTTTTTCTTTTTTAGAAATGAAGCTGACAAGTCGAGCCTGTGATAAGGAGGCAGCTGGAAATTATTTCTGAATGCAATATTGTTTATTGGTTCCTGAGTACTCGAAAACGTTCCGGATTCCACATTTTCAAGAGAAAGAAAATGTTCTTCCGGGATGGTCACCCAGTCGCCGCTACCATATACCCACACAGCTCCAAGAGAGATTTTTGGTCCAGCTTTCCAGTTAAGTGCCAGGCTGATATCATGACGTCGGTCAAAGCGGAAAGGGAACTCTCTACCTTCGTTAATAGCTTCGAAAGTTCGATCCGATCTCGCTAGCGTATAGGCCAGCCAGCCGGTTAATCGGCCCGTTTTCTTTTCAATAAGGATCTCAGCACCATAGCTTTTTCCTTTCCCGGTAGTTACCTTGTTTTCCCAATTGTCATTGGCACCAAAAAACGATTCATTTTCCTGGTAATCCAGCAAGTTGACATAGTTTTTCCAGAAGAGGTCAGTCGTCAGGTAATAGCCTTTTCCTAAACCTAATGAAAACCCGGCTGAAAATTGATTAGAATGATTGGGCTTAACCTGCGCTGTACTCGGCACCCAAAAATCAGCAGGCAATCCAAAGTCAGGGCTTGTCAGCAAGTGAATAAATTGCGACATGCGTGAATAAGTTGCTTTTATGCTGAAATTCCTGCTAAAGATATACTGTGCCGAAAGCCTGGGTTGCCCTGAGAAATAATGTTGCCGTTCCACTAAAATACCGGCAAGATGAATACCTGCCACTACCAATAGCTTTGGACTAATTTGCCACTCATCTTCTATGTATGCAAAGTATTCGTGTGACTCCACTTGCAAAGCATTAGAAATGCTGGTATCAGCCACAGCAGCGACCTTCTCAACAGTAAATACATCACCCGGGGTGAAATTATGCCAGGTGTATCCACCACCAAATTTTATGGTATGCTTATCATTTGGCAAAAAGTCGAAATCTGCCTTAATGCCATAATCCCAGATTCTTGATATCCCTTCATTCTCTATCTCATAAGGCAGAAAGTCAGGTTCTTCGGAAGCTGATGCGTAGGCATTGGATAAAGTAAATCGATAATTGCTAAGTGTTATGGTGGTATTACTAAATAACTTTGGACTGACTACCTTATTCCACCTGAGTGCTGCAATACGATTCCCCCATCCACCTTCACTTGAAAATACAGTTTCCCCAAAAAAACGGGAATCGATCGTGTAGTTGTAAGCATTCTTTGTCCTGAAGTTGTCCAGGCCATTATAAATGCTGAAATACAAATGATTGCCCGAGGCAATCTTGTGATTGATCTTTACATTGATATCCGCAAAATGGTATCGGGCCTGAACGTCTGAGTCAGATATGCCATCAATAATAGGACTTATCAAAAGATCAAGAAAGGTTCTTCTGCCGTGAAGGATAAAAGATGTTTTCTCTTTTTTCAAAGGCCCTTCAATATACATACTCCCTGCTAGAGGACTAATAGAAATACCGCCATGAAAGCTTTTTCGATTACCCTCTCGCATCCTGACATCCAGCACCGATGACAGCCTGCCGCCATAGCGCGAAGGGAAGCCGCCTTTTGAGACTTCAGCCTTGTTGATTGCATCTGGATTGAAGATGGAGAAAAACCCGAAGAGATGGCTCGTATTGTAAACAGGCACTCCATCAAGGAGAATCAGGTTTTGACCGGAGTCGCCTCCTCTTACATTAAGGCGAGTATTGCCTTCTCGTCCACTTTGGATGCCCGGGTAAAGCTGGAGTATTTTTAATAGGTCCTGCTCGCCAAGTAGGGAGGGTAACTGTTCAATTTGCTCCATAAAAACCTCGTGGCTTCCAGCTTCAGGAAGGTCAGAAAGGGATTCCTTTAATTCTGTAGAATCCGCAATTACTGTGATGGCACTAAGTGTGGTGCCGGGTTGTAAAGTGATCTGCTTGTCGATATCCTGGACGAGGTCGACCGTATCTGAAAATAGCTTGTACCCCGTATAGGATGATTGAACGACATAACTGTTTTCCGGAAGGGTCAGGCTGAAAAAACCGTACTCATTAGTGGTTGTGCCTCTGAATTGACGAGTTTCGTATACGTTAGCCCCAATTAAAGCTTCCCCACTGGTTCGATCTGTAACATAACCGCTCAGTGTGTACCGCAATACCCGGGTTCTGAATAAAACGATCTGGTCAGAACGATATTCAAAACCAATGCCATGATCAGTAAATAAAAGCGTTAATGCTTCGTCAATCGGGACAGTGTCCCAATCTGCTGAAAAAGACTTCCTGAGGGGGATTTCCTTTTTGTTATAAGCAAACCGTATTGAAATCTGTTCCTCAATAGAAGTAAGAATTTCTACCAGTGGCGTATTGGGAAATTGTCCACTAACTGTTTGGTTGAGCACAGGTTGACCATACAGCACAATGGGTGCTGCCCAACAAAATAAAAACAGGAAAATGCTTAGGGGCCGGCTCAAAAAATGGCAGATTTATATCCGGCGTAAATATAAGAGCTTGTTCGGAAACAAATGTTAAGAAATAAAAAGAAGACCAGTGAGCCAATCTCTCTATTCTTCCAACTTTACCAGCACATAGGCATTGTTAAAAATTTTGACCTTTAGTCCACACATTAAGGCAATAGTTTCAACCATCGAAACTACTGGTTCATGCTCAAATTCTGCTTTGAGCGGACAGTCAGCTTGTAACCCAGCATCTAAACGAACTGGTTTTTCAGAAATATTGGAAATTTGATCTAGAGCGTCGGTAATTGAAGTGCCATCGAATGTAAATTTACCGGTTTTCCAAGCCAGGAAATTCGGGTTTTCGTTAGTGTTACTGCTTACCTGGTCGCCCATATGAATACCTGTCATGCCTGGGGTAAGTACAACGGTACTATTAACATTATCGGCATCAGAAAGCTGAACTTTTCCGGTGGCAACCGTTACTTCCGTGGAATTGGTGCCGATTTTTACGTTAAACGAAGTACCCAGTACCCTCACACGACTTTCAGCCGTACTAATTACGAAAGGTTTGGCTTCGTCTTTAGCAACATCAAAAAAGGCTTCTCCTGTGAGGGTTACCGTTCGCTCTGCTCCGGAAAATGCCGAAGGATAGTCTAAGGTAGCACCTTCGTTTAACCAGACTTTCGTCCCGTCACTAAGTACTATTTCCTGAATGCCGCCTGTTGAATTAAGGTTGAGATAAGCGAAATAGGAAACAAGAACCAAGGCTATTCCGGCGGCAATACTAGCAACCCATCTTAGCGGGCGGATCTTTCCGGAAACGCTCTCGTTTTGGTCAGCGAGACTGGCGTGGAGTGTAAAGTTTTTCTGCATCAGGGCCCAGTCGGCATCAACATCTAATTTTTCAAAAACAGAAGCCTCTTCGGCACCTGTCCAGAGGGCTTTTACTTCATCAAACGATGCTTTATTATCAGTATTAGCTTGTAACCACGCCTCCAGTTGCTGATCTTCTTGTTGGGAAGTCGAGCCATCTAAGTGTTTGATAATCAAACTGTATTGTTCGTCGGTTAACTCAGGGTACATGGTTCAATTGGTATGTTGGGTCTTTTCTCCTAACTAATGACAGCTTAAGCGCTGTTTACACGTATTTCCTTTCTTAAAATTTTTAGGGCTTTGCTGATTTGGGTCTCGACTGTTCGTTTGGAAATGCCTAATTCGTCGGCTATTTCCTGATTTTTTTTGCCTTCGAACCGATTCATCTTGAATATTTTTTGACACTTTTCCGGTAAGGAATTAATGACGCCAAAAACTTTGTGTTCAAACTCGCTATATTCTAACTGGTCCTGATGATCTAACGACTCACGACTGCTGTCCAGTATGGCCTTATGATGCTTTTGGATGGTTTGTTGGCGAGAAAAATGATTGAGACATCTATTCCTGACAGATTGCATCAGGTAGGCTTTGAACGAAGTCTTGATCTCTAATTGATCCTTCTTCTCATAAAGATTGACAAAGGCTTGTTGTGCAATTTCACGTGCAGTGTCAAGGTCTTTTACAAATTTGACAGCAAATGATACAGCAAGAGGGTAATTCTCTTTAAAGAATTGTTCAAATTCTAGTTTTGCATTACTTCCGTTTGCCATAAATCTCAACAAGGATCGATTGAGAGCAATATTAGACAAATTCTGGATATTCATCTCTAAATTTTGATTTTTGTACATTTGAACCATATTGGTTTATATGCTTCAAGGGAACCTTACCGGAAAATCAATAGTTATAATCCCTGAAATTTAAACCTGAAGCAAATAGATAAATTATGGCTAGTAAAAACAAAAAGCCAAAAGCAATAAATATTGTCAATCGAAAAGCGAAGCATGAATATTCATTCGACCAGCTTTTTGAAGCCGGTATTATGCTAAAAGGGACAGAAATAAAAGCTATTCGTGCCGGAATGGCTAACCTGTCAGATGCGTTTTGCATTTTCAGGGAAGGGGAGTTGTTTATCAAGAGTTTGCATATCTCAGAATACCTCTACGGTACCTATAATAACCATATGCCTAAGCGCGAAAGAAAGTTATTGCTAAATAAGCAAGAATTGCGCAAACTCTACCGTAAGGTGAGGGAAAAAGGTAATACGATTATTCCATATCGCATTTATATTTCTGAAAGAGGCTTCGCCAAAGTGGAGATCGCGCTTGCCAAAGGAAAGCGTGAGTACGACAAAAGAGCAACAATAAAAGATCGCGAAAACAAGCGCCACCTTGACCGGATCAAAAAAATGAACCGATAACAAGTATGAGAGCTCTTGCCGCGAATTTGCTTTTGCTTTCCCTTGTCATGTTGTCATGCAAGCCTAAGGCACCCGCTGGAGAGGAGAACAATCAGCAGGCAAATTCTGACAGCACAGAATTAATAGAATCCCTTGATTCATTTTCTGCCAAAGGCCTTACTGAAGTCATTGATACAATAGTCAAGCCCGAAATCCCTGATGATCCAATGGCTTGGGTAGATCTCGTCCATATGGATCCGACCGTGATTATTGATATGCGTTACGCGACGACTAATAACTTCGTAGAAGAAAAAATCTATGAATGTGGTCGGTGCTATTTGAGAAAGGGCGTTGCAGATGGCGTCTTGAAAGTTCATCATGAACTTCAAAAAAAAGGCATGAGCCTAAAGTTTTTCGATTGTTTTCGACCGCGCCCTTTCCAACAAAAACTTTGGGACAAGGTGCCAGACCCTCGTTATGTGACCAACCCAGCAAAAGGGTCTATGCATAATAGAGGTGCTGCTGTCGATGTTACTATTGTCGATGCCAATGGAAATGAATTGGACATGGGTACCGGCTTTGACTACTTCGGCCCTGAAGCATGGCACACCTATACCGAATTGTCGGACGAAATATTAGCCAACCGACAACTGCTGAAATCTTCTATGGAAGTAGCAGGATTCAGGTCAATTAGAACCGAATGGTGGCATTATTCCTATGCAAAGATGAAAGGATTCGGATTGTCAGATTATCTTTGGGACTGCGAAAATTATGAAAGCAAAAACTAAAGCCCCTTCCAGTTTATTCGATTTCCTGAAGGATACCATCGGAACCGCCTCAGCCAACAGAATCCGTAAAATGATCAAGCATGGCCGGGTAAAAGTGGATGGCCGTATTATTCTGCGTCCAGATGAGAAATTACGAAAAGGGCAAACCGTTGAAGTTACACGCGAAAAAACTTCAGGAAAAGTCAAAAAAGCCGCCAGCCAGGTATTTCCACACAAAGTTTTGTTTGAAGACAAATATCTGGTCGCTATAGAAAAACCAGCCGGACTACTGGCATCAGGAAAATCGGCTAAAGGAAGACCAACTTTTGCCCAACAGGTCATTCAGCATTTTCAATTCAAAAAAGAAAATCCTTGTCAGACCTACCCGGTAAAACGACTTGAAAGAGAGTTGTCAGGTATTATGATCTTTGCTAAATCAGAAAAGCTCAAAGAAAGACTGCGCAGAGCATGGGATAATGATACGGAGATTAGATATTGCGCCTTAATAGAAGGCCGACTCCGAGAACCAGAAGGCACATTAAAGCATTTCCTGCAAAGAAAAAAATTCGGAGTCGCATTCATTGGTGGCAAAAATGCCAGGAGCGAACAAGCCATAACCGTATATAAAGAGCTTAAACGGTTTACAGCCTACAGCCTTGTAGAACTTCGGCCAAAGACCTCACTAAAATACCAGGTAAGAGCGCAACTGGCAGAAGTGCGACATCCAATTGTAGGCGATAAGATTTACGGTACAACCGAAAACCCAATCGGTAGAATCGCTCTACACCTCCACCACATCTCTCTAAACCATCCAATTACAAAAAAAAGGCTAAAGATCACCACTCCAATCCCAAAACAATTTATCCAATTCGCTAAAAATCATGCCTAATTCCTCCCTCAATTGGGCGACAAGTAGTTCCCATCTTCACCTCCTCTAACTCCTCCTTCAGGAGGAGCACGAAGATCAAGTTGTCCGTTCCCTTTTCCTAGGGGGGAAGGGCCAGGGAAGAGGTGACACACGAACCCACAAAAGTCAAGACATCAGTTCCCATCTCCACCTCCTCTAACTCCTCCTTCAGGAGGAGCACGAAGATCAAGTTGTCCGTTCCCTTTTCCTGGGGGGGAAGGGCCAGGGAAGAGGCGGCACACGAACCCAGAAAAGTCAAGACATCAGTTCCCATCTCCACCTCCTCTAACTCCTCCTTCAGGAGGAGCACGAAGATCAAGTTGTCCGTTCCCTTTTCCTGGGGGGGA
>JBCCHF010000012.1:0-144397 GCA_039028895.1 Bacteroidota bacterium
CTGACTGCCGTTGGAAAGACCAGTCGCGGTAGCATCAGTCTGTCCGTTATCCCAAACATAGGTGTAAGGCATCGTGCCACCACTCGCTATGATCGTCGCTGTACCATCATTGTTGAAACAGCTCGATGGTGTCGATGTAAATACTGAAGCTACTGAAGATGGCTCGGTAAGTATGATTGAATTATTTGTTGTACAGCCATTAGCATCAGTTACTGTAACAGCATTAACGCCGTCAGCTAACATTGTGGCGATGGCATCTGTTTCACCGGTAGCCCATAAGTAGGTATAAGGCATTACGCCACCAGACGCAACCACTTCAGCGGAACCATCTGTGCCAAATGCACAAGTGATATCCGAAACCAGGTTAACGTTGGCCATTAGCAGAGCTGGTTCGGTAATGGTTACATTATCGACAGCAATACAGCCATCAAAATCCGTTACTGTAACTCCGAAGTTTCCACCTCCAAGACCTGTAGCCGTAGCATCAGTCTGGCCATTTTCCCAGAGGTAAGTATATGGTACCTGACCTCCTGTTACTGTCGCGGTAGCCTGTCCATCACTAAAGCCGAAACAACTGACATCGTTATCAACATCTGTACTACTTATCGTTAATGAGGACGTATTACCTACAATTGCATTAGCTGTTGCAGTACATCCATTAGCGTCAGTAACAATCACACTATTACCACCAGAACAAAGGTCAGTTGGATCTTCATTTGTATTACCATTTAACCAAGCAAAGGTATATGGTGCTGTTCCGCCTGAAACGGAAATATCTGCTGTACCATCACAACTCGTACAATTAGCATCAGTTGTAGAATTCACAACTACATTAATCGCAGTCGGTTCAGAAATGGTAACCATTCCTGTTGCTTCACAACTGTTGGCATCTGTAATAGTAACGGTATGAACACCTTGAGACAAGTTTACTGCGACATCATTTGTTTCGCCATTATCCCAGGCATAAGTGTAAGGCATGGTGCCACCCGCTGCATTTGCGGAAGCAGAACCATCACTATCACCATTACAGCTAACATCAGCGATCAAAGTTGGTCCGGCCGTCAGTAGTGTAGGTTCAGAAATAATTACATTATCAGCAATCACACAACCGTCTGCATCGGTAACTGTAACACCATGACCTCCCGGAGAAAGATTTGAAGCAGTCGCATCAGTTGCGCCAGTTGACCAGTTGTAGGTATATGGCATTTGTCCTCCAGAAACAGTTACAGTAGCTTGTCCATCATTGAACCCGTTACAGGTTACATTATTATCAATATTTACGTTATCGATCACAAGGGATGAAATACTACCAACATTGGCTGAAGCCGTTGCTGAACATCCATTAGCATCGGTTACGGTAACGAGGTTATTTCCTGCACATAAATCATCGGGATCTTCACTTGTGTTGCCATTTGACCATGCGTATGTCAGCGGCATCACACCTCCCGTTACTGTAATACTCGCAGTACCGTCGCAACTTGTACAGTTTGCATCTGTAGTAGCATCGATAGCAATCGAAATAGCGGCAGGTTCTGCAATATCCGCAGAGGCTGTTTCAGTACAGCCGTTGTTGTCTGTTATTGTAACAATATGAGTTCCAGCACCAAGATTGACTGCAATAGCACCTGTTTCGCCATTATCCCATTGATAGGTATATGGTATCGTCCCACCCATAACTACTGCTTCGGCAGAACCATCTGTGAAGCCATTGCAACTTGCATCATTTAGGTTATTGGCTACAATATTCAAGGATGCCGGATCAATTATCACGACATTATCAGTAGCTATACAGCCGTCTGAATCAACTACCGTTACACCAAGGTTGCCACCTGCAAGTCCAGTTGCAGTAGCATCTGTCTGACCATCTGACCATGTGTAGGTATAGGGTACCTGACCTCCTGACACAATAGCTGTTGCCTGGCCATCATTAGCGCCATTACAACTAATATGATTATCAATATTGGTATTGTCGATTTGTAACGTGGAGGTATTACTCACTGCAGCGACTGCAGTTACTTCACAACCATTGGCATCCGTTACTGTCACTGTATTATTACCCGAACAGAGATCGGCTGGATCTTCACTTGTGTTGCCATTTGACCAATTGTAGGTGTATGGTGGGGACCCTCCTCCTACAGTTAAGCTGGCTGTTCCATCACAACTTGTACAATTGGCTGGAGTAGTTGCATCAACAGAAACTGTTATGGCTGAAGGTTCTGTAATAATAACCTGGGTGGTTTCAGTACAACCGTTAGCATCGGTTACTGTAACACCATTAGTTCCTGCAGGTAATTGAGTAGCGATAGCAGTAGTCTCGCCACTTTCCCAATTGTAGGTATAAGGCATTGTTCCTCCTAGTGCTGTAACGTCAGCACTTCCATCCGCTAATCCAGCACACGATGCTGCAGAAAGAACAGATGGTATTAATGTCAGAGCGGATGGCTCTGTGATAGTAACGGACGAAATGGCTTCACAACCATCAGGATCAGTAATGGTGATACCGAATGTACCAGCGCCTAGTCCGGTAGCTGAAGCATCAGTTGAGCCATTGTCCCAGGCATAGATATAAGGCATTTGGCCTCCGCTTACTGTAACGGATGCACTTCCATCACTTAATCCGTTACAACTAACGTTGGCATCAACGTTGGCATTATCAATCATCAACGTTGATACATTGCCTGTATTTTCATCAATAGTTGCTGTACAACCATTGGCATCTGTCACTGTAACTGTATTTAATCCGGCACAAAGATCGGCAGGGTCTTCATTGGTATTGCCATTTGACCAGGCGAAGGTGTATGGCATAGTCCCACCAGACACATCCAGATCAGCGGTTCCATCACAACTTGTACAGTTTGCAGGTGTAGAAGCAATGATAGAGAGGTTGATCGCCATTGGTTCTGAAATCAAGACTGAAGCGGTTTCACTACAGTTATTAGCATCGGTAATCGTTACGATGTGTGTGCCTGCGTCAAGATTGGTTGCTGTAGCATCCGTTGATCCACTATCCCAATCGTAGGTATATGGCATTGTTCCTCCCATTCCGGTAACGGTAGAAACCCCATCTGATAAACCATTACAGGTTACACCACTATCTGCTGTTGTTGAAGCCGTCAACAGGGCTGGTTCTGATACTGTTGTCGAAGCCGTGACTGAACAGCCGTTAGCATCTGTTACTGTTACACCGTGAGTGCCAGCATTAAGATTAGTTGCTGTAGCATCAGTTGAGCCACTGTCCCAGTCGTAAGTATATGGCATTGTTCCCCCCATTCCGGTAACGGTAGAAACCCCATCTGATAAACCATTACAGGTTACACCACTATCTGCTGTTGTTGAAGCCGTCAACAGGGCTGGTTCTGATACTGTTGTCGAAGCCGTGACTGAACAGCCGTTAGCATCGGTGACCGTTACATCATACGGACCAGCTGGTATACCTGAAATTACAGCATCGGTTTGACCGCCTGTCCAATTATAGGTATAAGGCATAGTGCCGCCAACAGCTGACACAGAGGCCTGACCGGTAGAAGCTCCATTACAATCGACAGCCACGTCTTCAACTGCGCTTGCCACAAGTTGGTCTGGCTCGGTTATGGTAATATTATCAACTGCAATACAGCCGTCTCCATCTGTAACCGTTACGGTATAATTGCCTGCGAGGAGACCAGTTGCTGAATCAGTTGTTGAACCATTCGTCCAGTTATAGGTATAAGGCACTTGTCCACCACTTACGGAAGTGGTTGCAGATCCGTCACTTAATCCATTACAACTGACATTATTGTTGATCGTAGTATTATCTATTACGAGTGTTGAGGTATTGCCAACAGTTGCAGTAGTAGTTGCTTCACATCCGTTCATATCTGTTACTGTTACCGTATTGCCACCTGAACACAGGTCAGCAGGATCTTCAGATGTATTTCCGTTTGACCATGTATAAGTGTACGGAGGTGTACCACCTGATGCAGAAATATCTGCTGTTCCATCACAACTCGTACAGTTAGCCGGCGTAGTAGCGTCAACAGTAACAGAAATAGCTGATGGCTCTCCAATTAAGATAAACGAAGTGCCTTCACAGCCATTTGCATCTGTGATTGTAACATCATGATTTCCTGCATTGAGGTTTGTTGCGGTTGCATCTGTTGAACCACTATCCCAGGTATAAGTATATGGCATCGTTCCGCCTGCACCTGTAACTGTAGCTACCCCGTCTGCTGCTCCATTACATGAAGCATCGCTATCGAGGCTGGCAACTGCTGTCAATAGTATTGGTTCTGATATAGTTACAGAAGCTGTCGTTGTACAATTATTGGCATCGGTCACTGTCAGACCGTGAGTGCCTGCACCCAGGTTAGTGACCGAAGCTGTGGTTTCACCATTATCCCATGCATAAGTATAAGCAGCAGTACCGCCAACAACGGTAGTTGATGCTGCTCCATCAGATAATCCATTACAGGATACATCATTATCAACAGTGATTACTGCAACCAATGGTCCGGGTTCGGCAATAATGACTGAAGTCGTTTCAGCGCAGCCGTTAGTATCCGTAATCGTTACAATGTGGGTATTGCCATCAAGGCTGACTGCTGTTGCATCAGTTTCACCATTATCCCATGCATAGGTATAAGGCATCGTTCCGCCTGTTGCAGAAGCGGTTGCAGAACCATCTCCTGCACCCGGACAACTTACATCATTATTCAAGGACGCATTTGCGGTAAGCACAGCAGGTTCACTAATGCTGACAGAAGCTGTACCTGTACAATTGCTGGCATCTGTAATCGTTACTGTGTGTGTACCACCAGAAAGACTGATCGCTGTTGCATCGGTTTCACCATTATCCCAGGCGTAAGTGTATGGCATGGATCCACCTATTGCGGAGGCAGTTGCGGAGCCATCATTGGCACCGTTACAAATTACATCATTATTCACAGATGCATTTGCGGTAAGCATAGAAGGTTCACTTACATTTATTGACGCAGTAGCTGTACACATATTGGCATCAGAGACCGTGACTATATGGCTTCCGCCAGAAAGCATAACTGCTGTAGCATTTGTTTCACCATTATCCCATAGATAGGTATAAGGTGCTGTTCCGCCGAGGCCTGAGGCTACACCTGAGCCATCATTGGCACCAGCACAACTCACATCATTAGCCAAAATGGCCAAAGCAGTCAATACTGCAGGTTCGCTGAGGATTGCTCCCGCGGTTGTTGAACAGGCATTGCCGTCGGTAATTGTAACCACATGAGGTCCACCACCAAGATTCGTTGCCAAGGAAGTGGTTTCACCATTATCCCACAGGTAGGTATAAGGTAGCGTTCCACCAGTAGCGGAAGCAGAAGCGGAACCATCAGTTCCAGCGGCGCAACTTACGTCACTGATAACGATGGCAGAACCATTAATTGCCATAGGTTCTCCAATAAGTACAGAACCGGTTGCAGTACAGCCGTTGGCATCTGTAACCGTAACCACATGTGTGCCTGCATCGAGTGCAAATGCTGTTAAATTTGTTTCACCGTTATCCCACAAGTAGGTATACGGTGTTGTTCCGCCTAATCCACTTGAAATCGCGTTTCCATCTGAAAAGCCATTACAAGAAACATCGCTGACAAGAGAAGTAAGTGCTGTTAATCCGGTTGGTTCACCAATAAGGACTGTAGCAGTTGCAGAACATGCATTCATATCTGAGACAGTAACTGTGTGATTACCAACTGATAATCCTGTTGCAGTAGCGGTTGTTTCACCACTATCCCAAAGATAAGTATAAGGCATTGTGCCACCGGTACCACTTGCTGTTGCGCTTCCGTCGCTAAACCCGTTACAACTTGCATCTGAGACAAGAACTGCAGAAGCCAAAATTGGTGCTGGTTCTCCGATAGTAACTGAGGAGGTAACCGTACAATTTCCTGCATCAGTAATTGTAACTGTGTGTGGACCCGGAGTAAGATTATTTACAGTAGCATTTGTTTCACCATTATCCCATTGATAGGTGAATGGCATTGTGCCACCAAGGCCACTTGCGATTGCGGAACCATCAGAATCTCCATTACAACTCACATCAGAAAGCAAGGTTGTGACACCCGTTAATACAGATGGCTCAGTTACTGTAATTGAGGCTGTGGCCGTACACATATTTGCATCCGTTACGGTTACGACATGGGCACCGCCATTGAGACCATTTGCCACGACTGTGGTTTCACCATTATCCCACATATAGGAATACGGCAATGTACCTCCAAGCCCGGAAGCAACTGCGCTTCCATCGGAATCGCCATTACAGCTAACTCCATTTAAGAGGGTGGCCACAGCTGTGAGCGTTGACGGTTCGCCTATTAATACTGAAGCAGTTGCTGTACACATGCCAGCATCTGTAATGGTAACTGTGTGGAGGCCGCCTGATAAATTGACGGCTGTCATATCGGTTTCGCCATTATCCCATGCATAGGTGTATGGCAATGTTCCGCCAACAGCGCTTGCAATAGCTGAACCGTCGCTATCTCCGTTACAACTTACATCGCTTACCAGATTCGCTACTCCAATTAAAAGAGACGGTTCCAGAATTGTTATACTTGCTGTGGCCGTACACATGTTAGCATCTGTAACAGTTACCGTGTGTGGACCGGCAGTCAAGTTATTTGCTGTTGCTGTAGTAATGCCATTTGACCATAAGAAGGTATATGCAGGAGAACCACCACCTGCAGTCGCTGTAGCAGAACCATCATTTCCGCCGTTACAACTCACATCATTATTCAAGGAAATGGTGGTGGTCAGTTGTGTTGGTTCACTAATTGAAACTGAGGCAGTTTCAGTACACATATTAGCATCTGTTATTGTCACTACATGGATACCGCCATTAAGTGCAATTGCGGTAGCTGTCGTTTCGCCGTTGTCCCAGGCATAGGTGTATGTCGGGGTACCACCACCTGCAGTCGCTGTGGCAGAACCATCATTGGCTCCATTACAGCTTACATCTGTATTGAGTGTTGCAGAAGCGGTCAGAAGCGGAGGTTCACTGATTGTAACCTGAGCAGTAGCAGAACACATATTGGCATCCGTTACGGTAATAGTATGCGTTCCTCCGGAAAGTGCAATTGCAGTGGCTGTCGTTTCGCCGTTGTCCCAGGCATAGGTGTATGCCGGGGTACCACCACCTGCAGTCGCTGTAGCAGAACCATCATTGGCTCCATTACAACTTATATCATTGTTTACAGAAGCTCCCAAAGTAAGCAAGGAAGGTTCTGTAATAGTTATAGAACCTGTTGCGGTACACATTCCAAGATCCGTTACAGTAACCGTATGCGTTCCTCCGGAAAGATTAGTGGCAGTGGCCGTTGTTTCGCCATTATCCCATAAGTAGGTGTATGCCGGAGATCCACCCTAAGCAGTTGCTGTTGCTGAACCGTCGCCAGCACCATTACAACTTACATCGTTATTTAGTGCCATAGCGACATCAAGTACAGTAGGTTCTGCAATAGTAACAGAGGCCGTGGCTGTACACATATTGGCATCGGTTACGGTAACAGTATGTGTGCCGGCATCAAGATTGGTTGCCGAAGCAGTTGTTTCGCCATTATCCCATGTGTATGTATATGCTGGGGTGCCATCCAAGGCGGTAACAGTGGCTGCACCATCCGAAAATCCATTACAGCTTACATCTGTATTAAGAACAGCTGAAGCCGTCAAAGTAACGGGTTCAAGAATTGATACCGATGCAACTGAATTACACATATTGGCATCGGTTATCGTTACATTATGTAATCCAGAGTCAAGATTTGTTGCTGTTGCGGTTGTTTCACCATTATCCCACAAATAAGTATAGGCTGGTGTACCGCCTGTGGCACTGGCAGTTGCCGAGCCATCATTAGCACCATTACAACTTACATCATTATTTAAGGTTGCAGATGCCATCAAGGCAGTTGGTTCCACAATCGTTACCTGGGCGGTAGCCGTACACATGGCAAGGTCAGTAACTGTAACAGTGTGTGTTCCACCTGAAAGATTTGTTACTGTAGCAGTTGTTTCGCCATTATCCCAAGCATAAGTATATGCTGGAGTACCACCTGATGCAGAAGCTGTTGCAGAACCATCATTGACGCTATTACAGCTGATATCATTATTAACTGATGCACTCAAAGTTAGCGCTGAAGGTTCTGCTATAGTTATTGAAGCAGTAGCGGTGCACATTCCCAAATCAGTAACTGTTACGGTATGCGTTCCACCTGAAAGGTTGATAGCGGTAGCTGTTGTTTCGCCGTTATCCCACAAATAAGTGTAGGCTGGTGTACCCCCGTTTGCGGTTATGGTTGCTGAACCATCATCAAATCCATTACAGCTTACATCGTTATTTAAACTTACAGAAGCTGAAAGCGCCATGGGTTCTAGAATATCTATAGAAGCAGTTGTAGAACACATGTTGGCATCCGTTATCGTGACAATATGTGTCCCTCCTGAAAGGTTGGTAGCGGTAGCTGTTGTTTCGCCACTATCCCACAAATAGGTGTATGCCGGCGTACCGCCATTGGCAGTTACAGTTGCTGAACCATCGCTGAAACCATTACAACTAACATCATTATTTAGTGCTGTCGAGCCAGTTAAACCATTCGGCTCTGATACGCTTACAGATGTGGTGGCCGTACACATGTTGGCATCAGTGAGCGTTATCGTATGTGTTCCACCATTGAGATTAGTTACCACAACATCAGTAGAGCCATTGTCCCATAGGAAAGTATACGGAGGTGTTCCTCCATTTCCTACTGCTACAGCAGCTCCGTCACCTGCACCATTACAGCTAACATCACTTTGCAAATTGGCGAGTACATCTAAAACAGGAGGTTCTGTAATTACTACACTGCCTGTTTCCAAACATCCATCGCTATCTGTTATTGTTACCGTGAAAGCCCCTTGGCCCAATCCATTGGCAGTAGCATCAGTAGCACCTGACGACCAATTGTAAGTGTATGGGGCCTGTCCACCAGATACCTGAGCAGTTGCCTGTCCATCAGTATCCCCATTACATGAAACGTTATTATCAGCAGTGACATTATCAATGGAAAGTGTTGAAACATTCCCGATACTAGTCGATGCGGTAGCGGTACATCCATTTGTATCTGTGACAGTTACGGTATTTACTCCAGAACAAAGATCTGTAGGATCTTCATTGGTATTAGCGTTTGACCATAAGAAAGTGTAAGGTGGATTACCACCCGACGGGGTAATTGAGGCTGTTCCATCACAACTAGTACAGTTAGCGGGTGTATTGGCGTCAACAGAAACTGCAACGGCTAAAGGTTCTCCTATAACCACTGAAGCTGTTCCTGAACAACCAGTAGCATCACTGACAGTAACGATATGCGTTCCGGCATTCAGGTTAGTCGCTGTGGCATCGGTTGAGCCAGAATCCCAGAGGAAAGTATAAGCTGGTGTACCTCCCATTCCGGAAGCAGTCGCTGTACCATCAGAGCCTCCATTACAAGACGCATCTGAGCCAAAAGTTGCATTAGCTGTTATATTTCCGCCGCCGCCAATTAGAACAGAACCTGTTTCTGTACATCCATTCAAATCAGTAACCGTTACTATGTGAGTTCCTGTAGTCAGATTGATTGCCGTAGCATCAGTTTCGCCATTATCCCATAGGTAAGTATATGCAGGTGTTCCTCCGCCGCTTGCTACTGAGGCGCTTCCATCGTTTGTTCCACCACAAGACACATCGCTTACTAACGAAGCATTTGCGGTAAGCAAAGGTGGGTCATCAACTGTAGCACTTGAGGTAGTTGTACATCCGTTATCATCAGTTAAGGTTACAGTATATATTCCTGCGATTAAGCCTGTTGCTGACTGGTCTGTCTGACCATTGCTCCATAAATAGGTATAGGGCGTAGTACCCCCTCCAGGCGTAACAGTAGCTTCAGCAGAGCTGTCGCCATTACATGGGTTATCCTGACCATTAAAACTTGTAGTGACAGCTGCAGAGGCTGTTAAAGCTGGTGGTTCAGGAATAGTTACACTGGCTGTAGCTGTACACATATTATTATCTGTAACGGTAAGTATATGCACTCCACCAGTTAGGTTATTTGCGAAAGTCCCTGTTTCGCCATTATCCCAGTTGTAAGTGTATGGAGAGGTGCCCCCTACAGCCGCTCCGGTAGCGGCTCCATCATCATCACCATTACAATCTACACCACTTAACAACAAGGTTATAGCTCCAAGAGGAATTGCAGGTTCAGAAACTGAAACATTGGCAGTGTCGAAACATCCATTGGTATCTGTAACGGTTACCACATGGGTTCCTGCATTCAGGTTGGTTGCAGTAGCATCGGTTGATCCTGAATCCCATAAATAAGTAAAAGGTGCAGTACCACCAGTTTGAGAAGCGGTAGCTGTACCATCACTTCCCCCGTTACAGAGTACATCACTGTCTAATGAAGCTGTAGCCATCAATGCAGGTGAGGCTGCAATAGTAGTAGAAGTTGTAGTCACACAACCATTGGCATCTGAGACAGAAATTGTGTAAGGTCCTGCGCTAAGATTAGGAAAGGAGTTAGACATTTGAAAAGGTCCACCTATGCTATACATCAAAGTAGGTGCACCACCAGATGCGGTAATCGTAATACTTCCAAGCGTTCCGCAATCTTCATCGATTACCGCCACATTATCTATGGT
Organism: Bacteroidota bacterium; assembly: GCA_039028895.1. Lineage (GTDB taxonomy): Bacteria > Bacteroidota > Bacteroidia > Chitinophagales > Saprospiraceae > JAHDCJ01. The sequence continues at coordinate 10,654 of JBCCHF010000012.1, forward strand.
TGCCCCGAGGGTTTCCATTACTGTTACCGTTTCAACGACCGTACAGCCACCTATACCACCTGCATCATTGATAGTAACCGTATGCGTGCCTGCGGCGAGCCCGGTTGCTGTGAAAGTTGTTTGTCCATTATCCCATGTATATGTTAACGGTAAAGTACCGCCGAGAACGATGACCTCTGCTGTTCCATTGCCCATATCGCAAAGTTCATTTGTCGTATTGACTTGATCGACAACAAGCACGCCAAGGTCAGCAATCATTTCCGAGGTCGTTCCCACACAACCATTAGCATCGGTTACCGTTAGCGTATAAGAGGTGTTAATACATAGGCCAGTGATTAAGAAATCTGTGGAACCAGTAGACCAAAGGTAAGTAAAAGGAGAGGTTCCTCCTGTTGGAGAAGCCTGGATTGATCCATCACAATTACCTGTACAACTTGCATCCGTGACCGTGGTTGCAATCGTTGGAGATGGATTAACATTAACCAATATATCCAGGGTTTGAGGACCACAGCCATTTGTAGCAGTAACCGTATAGGTGGTGGTCACTGAAGGAGAAACTGTTATGTCGTCCAATCCATCAAAAGCGGGCAGAGCTCCTCCAGGGCTTGCGCTCCATGTTATGGTTGTTGCATCGGTAATTGTAGTTTCAATAATTGAGGATTCTCCAGCACAAATTCCACTAACTGTGTTATCTAAGGCAACAGTGGCCAAAGGATTTACTGTAAATGAGATCATATCCCTGGTCAAAGACAAACATCCGTTATCATCTTCTTCCGCGTAGTAGGTATAAGTTCCCGGAGGTAGCATTCCAAGGTCAAGGGTTGTTGAGTTTGACTGAATAGGCAGTCCACCAGTAGAAACATCATACCAATTGATATTTCCTCCATTTGCTGCTGTTGCAGTAAGGGTAACACTTGTGCCTTCGCAAACATCTGCCTGAGCAGATATTGTAGGTGCTCCAAGACAACACAACTCTGCGTCAAAGGTGGCTGGTTGATCTACAGTACATGCCGAATTTATCCAGGCTCCTGTTTCACCATCTGCATAGGTTTTTACAGAAACTGAGAGTGCCTGGTTTGGGGAACACATCGTTTCGTCAAGCGTTGTCAGTTCGAAACAAGCAGTCCATGACATGCCAAAACCATTAGTGGCATCAACAAAGCACCCGTCTAGATATACACATTGGTTAGACCCGTTTCCAAGTGGATCATATGTACCATTGCCATCAGCACAAACTGTGGCACTCATGGCTGGGTCATTAATATTATCTAAGCCTGTATCTCCGACAAAAAAGCCTAGTCCGCCTGTTGCATCTGTACATCCACAAGTTGGAATCCATTGACCTCCTGCTGCCAGGCATGTAGTTTCATCGGTTCCAGAATAACATTGACTTGTACAACCATCTCCCCAACTCAAATCAGGGTCAGTAGGTAATCCGCCTGGAGAATTTACTGACAAAAACCACCAACCAGCATCGGTAATTACACTAGGCGGGTTATTGTAAGCGACTGTACTTCCGGCAAACCATTGCCACGAAGAACCAATTTCATCGTTACCGGCAACGTCTGGGGTCATAGTAGGTGTTATAGATGCCGGATCCCAGCCTCCACTGAAACTTGGAACAATTCCGTGAATAAAATTAAAGTTAGTATGTATATACTCTGTAATATCGAAGCAAAATTCCACTGTAGTATTTGGAGGGTATTGATTGTTTGGAAAACTTGAAGCAGGTGGATTTGCCGTTAGATTACTGTTGATCAAACAGGCGTCAGACCCACAGGTAAATGTTGTCGTGAACGGGCCGTAAGTACAAAGATTATCATCAATGGTAAAGCTTACTCCATCAAGATCATTAAGGCCAGAAACCGTAAATGTCCCTCCTTCTGCAACTGTAGTCGGAGACAGCGTTCCAGCACCGGTATTGGTAATTGTAAAATCACCATTCCCGCCTGATGGAGCGCCTCCGGAAACTGTAAATTCTATTGATCCAGTTCCTGTAAAGGGGTCACAATTATCTACGAAGGTTACTGAAATATCTTCAAGGTAAGTGACCTCAATTGGCGTACCTGTTGCGTAGCAATTATCGTTATTTTGGTCAAAAAAGATTAATCCATTGGGGTTTCCATTATTGTCGCTATCATCGACAGTGACCGGAACGTACCATATGGTACCATCGGTGCCTGTGACACCTGCTAATTGTAAGATTAATGGGATGCCACCATCTGAGTTCGTTCCACCCAAGTCGGCAGGATTGATGTCCTCCTGGGGGATTACAATACCGGAGAAACAAACATCTACTAATGGGTCAGGAGTTGCCGGAGGTGTACAATCATAAACGGCGTACATCAATTCCGATTCTTCTCCTGTTTCAGGTGGAGGAAGTGTATAATTATCATCGGAAGTTAATGTCATCGATTCATTGATACATAGTGTAATGGCGTTAGTTCCAGTGCTTGTTGTAATAGTTCCTGCATCTGCATTACAAACAAAAAGGCAATTTCCAGAAGTATATGTCATGCTCCATGAAATCAGGGTGCCTTGATTTCCTGCCGTATTGTCAACAACCGTAAGCGTCCAATTGCCATCAGCAGTACATCCGTTAAAACCGGAAAATGCACTAGCTGGTATAAAATCACCAGTTGATCCACCGGTATACCCGGCGATAGGATTAACCGCAGATGAAGTAAAACACATTTCCGTTGCTCCTGCCACATCTCCGAAATCTGCAGAGCCAGTTCCAACTCCATTTGCTAAACTTATCGTTTGACCGCTGGGACAAGTCAAGGCCAAAGACAACTCTGAAATATCATCATGATCAATCAAAACACATACTGTCACTACATCTGTACCTGCACCGATGGTGCCTACAGACCCTGAGTTGATAATAGGAGCCTGAATGCCTGTTCCACTGTTATCAGGGATGCTGGCATTGAATGCACCTCCACAAGGAATAGCTTGTAGCGGAAAAATTCCACTATAGCTGTCAGGGCTTGTGCCTGCTCCGCCAGGACAATTATTATCCTCCATACCACCACCGTTCCATGAAGTCGGATAAGCATCTACTGTTATCACCAAATTAAAGCACCTTGTAGTATGAACAGCGGGGTCCAGGAATACAAAGGAAGATGCGGGGTCACCATATTGCAGCGTATTACCACCAGAGATCATACCGGTTAAAAAGGCCAGATTCTGGTCATTGGTAATGTTAGCAGGAGTAAACCCTGTGATATTGGCTCCGGTAATCGTATAAAATATGCCATGTGTTACTCCTAAAGCACCACCAGCATCAGACCCTGCTATACAAACAGTCATATCAATGTCCCAAGTGCCATTGCCATTATCTGTTATAGAATTAAATCTAAATCCTGATCCGCTACAGGCATTTGAAACCGTAACAACCAAAATTGAAAGCGAAAGGGTTAAACTGAGAAAAAGTAGAGTTTTCTTCATTTGACTAAAGTCTTGATCAACAAAGGGGGAAATTGTGTGAGTATTTATTTATTTTGATGCGACTAAACTTAACAAAAAAATTACATTGCGATATTGATAACGCGCTATTATTTGCTGTAGTATTCACAGCAAATAATAACGTCAAAAAAGCTGTTTTCGCTGCTTTATGACAAACTCCTTGAAATACAATAAAAACATGCTCTGCTGGGTCAATAGGAGTTTTTGTATAACTTTGAAAAAATTTCACGCATGAAGCCTTCCATTTACCAATCTTTTTTGGATCATAAGGCATCAAACGAAAAACTGTTTGCCGTCTTAATTGACCCCGACAAGACACAGTCTCGTGAACTTGACGTGATCATTGATCTAGCCAAAAAGGCCAAGATCGATTGTTTTTTCGTGGGAGGCAGCCTGGTCATGAATGGCAATCTGGATTCCACAATCCTAAAGATCAAGGAAGCCTGCGACATACCCGTTATTCTATTTCCAGGTAGCACCATGCAGATCAGCTATGCTGCCGATGCTATCTTATATCTTTCTCTTATTTCCGGAAGGAATGCCGAGCTTCTGATCGGAAAGCAGATAGAGACGGCTCCTTTCCTCGCGTCGAGCCCGTTGGAAGTACTTTCCACCGGATACATGTTGATTGATGGGGGTGTACCAACCTCTGTTTCCTACATGAGTAACACCATGCCAATACCAGCTGGCAAAAAAGATATTGCTGTTTGTACTGCCCTCGCAGGAGAATTGCTTGGAATGAAGGTAATTTTCATGGATGCTGGAAGCGGGGCAAAAATACCTATTTCTTCTGAAATGATCAAAACAGTTAGCAGTAAGGTTAATATCCCTATTATTGTTGGGGGTGGTATTCAAAGTCCGGAGAAGGCGCTCGCCAATGTCAAAGCCGGTGCTGACATCATTGTAATTGGCAATGCCATTGAAAAAGATCCCATATTGGTGGTCGAGATTGCTGACGCCATACATTCCATTAATTCGCCTGCAAATATTCGTTAACTTTTAGGGAACTTTTAGAATTGAATGCTTGGTTTTACCTTTGACCAAAATGAATTATCCTCTTGGAAAAAGGAACAGTAATAAAATCGACAGGGAGTTGGTATTCAGTCCAAACCGAAACAGGCAAAATCATTGATTGCCGCATTCTTGGCAAATTCAGGTTAGAAGGTCTTAAACTAACTAACCCCATTGCTGTGGGTGATGTGGTAATGATCCAACTGGAAGAACAACAGGAAACAGCCATTATCAAAGAGATTCTTCCAAGGAAAAACTACATTCTTCGCCAGTCTCCACGGAAAAAACACTATATGCACCTGCTTGCCGCAAATGTAGATCAGGCAGCGGTAATTGTAACCATTAGGTTCCCTGACTTAAAACCGGGTTTCATAGACCGATTTTTGCTGATGACAACACCTCATGATATCCCTTCATCAATAATTATCAACAAAGCCGATATCTATGATGAGGAAGATCTTGAACTTTGTGAAATCATGAAGGAAGTCTACGAGTCAATTGGCTATCCGGTTTTTGTGGTTTCAGCGTTAAAAGACCAGGGACTTGAAGAACTCAGGGCATATTTAAAGGATAAAATTACCTTTATTACAGGCCATTCAGGTGTCGGGAAGTCCACATTGGCCAATGCCTTGCAACCAGGCCTCGAGTTGCGCACAACCGAGCTTTCTGATTATTCTGGCAAAGGGCAACATACGACTACTTTTGCAGAAATGCTCCCACTAGATATCGGAGGTTCAATTATTGATACGCCCGGCATAAAAGAACTGGCTTTCATTAATATGGATCCGATAGATATAGCCCATAATTTTGTGGAATTATTCGAAGCTTCCAAAGAATGCCGCTTTCACGATTGTCTGCATATCAATGAACCCCATTGCGCTGTAAAGAAAGGACTCGAGGAAGGCCTTATTTCAGAACTCAGGTATTCTAATTACCTGAAACTTGTAGAAGAAGCAAAGGAGCAAAATTACTGGGAGCGGAAGACGGACTGGTAATAGCAATCGGCAATAATTAATTAAGATATTTTCTATGAGAGTTGTTATTCAGAGAGTTAGCAAGGGGTCTGTTACGATTGACGGAAAGGTAAATGCTTCGATTGGAAAAGGATTGGTCATATTGTTGGGTATAGAGCCAGAAGACCGTCAGGAGGATATTGAGTGGCTATGCAGGAAAATTGTCAATCTCCGAATTTTCAATGACGATAATGGTGTAATGAATCTTTCGACCAGTGACATTAATGGTGAATATTTGGTGATCAGTCAGTTCACACTTCACGCCAGTACAAAAAAAGGTAACCGTCCTTCTTATATTAAAGCTGCAAAACCCGATATCGCTATTCCTTTGTACGAGCAATTTGTCAAACAACTGGAGACCGTTTCCGGAAAACCGATAGGAACCGGCATATTCGGGGCTGACATGAAAGTGGCTTTGATCAACGATGGCCCGGTAACGATCTGGATAGATTCGAAAAACCGCGAATAATCTCTCCACCAATAATACTTCTCCTTCCTTAATCTAGAAACCAGACCAATGACCATTGAAAATCTTCAGAAAACCGTAGACGAGTGGATCAACACTATCGGCATTCGTTACTATAATGAATTGACGAATACCGCCATCCTTATGGAAGAGGTTGGCGAATTAGCCCGACTAATGGCCAGAGTCTATGGCGAACAATCTTTCAAACGAAAAGAGGACAAAGCCACCGCAAAAACTGATATGGCTGGAGAAATGGCGGACGTTTTATTCGTATTGGTATGCCTCGCCAACCAAACAGGAGTTGATCTTACTACTGCACTCCAGGAAAGTCTCGCAAAAAAAACGAAGCGGGATGCTAAACGTCATCGGGAAAACACCAAACTGGATCGAGATTAGGATTGGATGCTTAAATCCAAAGTTACTAGTGGGCTTCAAGCCAGTTATTTCCAGTATCGATGCCTACAATGATCGGCACTTTTAAATCTGGAATGGCATTTTTCATGAGATCCCGGATGATTGGTTCTACTGTTTCAATTTCATCCTTGGGCACGTCGAATACAAGCTCATCATGTACCTGCATGATCATTTTGGTTTTGAAATTGCCTTCCTTCAGTGCTTTGTGAATATTGATCATGGCTACCTTGATCATGTCAGCTGCAGTTCCCTGGATAGGTGTGTTGATAGCTACACGTTCGGCATTGCTTCTGATTAACGAGTTTTTAGAATTAATATCTCTCAAAAATCTTCTGCGCCCAAGCAAGGTGGTCACATAGCCATTTTCACGGGCAAATTCCACAGTACTTTCCATATAGTTTTTCAAACCCTGGTACTGTTTGAAATATTGTTCGATTAGTTCCTTGGCTTCTGCACGTTTGATGTCTAACTGGCGCGAAAGGTTGGTTGCTCCTGCACCATAAATGATACTGAAGTTGACTGTTTTCGCATTGCGGCGCTGGTCTTTGGTCACTTCATCAAGCGCCACACCATAAACGTTGGCAGCGGTGGCCTGGTGAATATCATGCCCGGCATTAAAGGATTCGATCATCGCCTCATCGTTACTGATATGGGCAATTACCCTTAGCTCGATTTGCGAATAATCCGCTGCAAGCAGAATATGATTCTCGTCTCTTGGCTCAAAAGCTTTTCGGATATGTCGACCAGCTTCATCACGAATCGGGATATTCTGAAGATTTGGGTTTTCTGAACTCAGTCGACCGGTTGCTGCCCTGGCTTGGTTGAAAGAACTATGGACTCTGTTGGTTTTCGGATTGATCATCGTTGGAAGCGCATCGACATAGGTCGACTTCAACTTAGTCAGTTTGCGATATTCAAGAATCGTATTGACAAACTCATGTTGAAGTGCCAATTCGGTCAACTTTTCTTCGTTGGTGGAATATTGCCCTGTCTTGGTTTTGGCCCAGCGATAAGGGATCTTCATTTTATCAAACAGGATCTCACCGACCTGTTTTGGGGAAGCAATATTAAACTGCACCCCTGCTTCACGGTGGATCGACTGTTCTTTTTCAATGATCTTTTGCCCCAATTCCTTGCTGTATGCATTCAAAAAATCAGCATTGATACGAACACCTTCATACTCCATATCTACCAGCACATTGACGAGTGGTATCTCAAGATCATTGAACAAATCAATGATTTCTGCTTCTTTGAGCAGTTTTTCCATCGGCTCTTTTAGCTGGAAAGTGAGGTCGGCATCTTCAGCGGCATAATCAGCAGCTTTTTCGATGGGCACATCGCGCATGCTGAGCTGGTTTTTACCCCGTTTCCCGATAAGGGTTTCAATCGGGACCATGCTGTATTGCAAATAAGACTCGGTCAAATAATCCAGTTTATGGCGAAGGTCTGGCTCGCATAAATAGTGGGCTATCATGGTGTCGAAATAGGTCCCTTTTATCTCTATGCCGTACCATTTCATCATTAAGACATCGTACTTGATGTTTTGGCCTATTTTTTCGATATCCGCATTTTCCAGTACAGGTTTGAATTCTGCCACAATATTCCTGGCTTCTTCCTGGTTTTCTGAAATCGGGACGTAATAACCTTCATGCGCTTTCCATGAAAATGCAAGTCCCACCAACTCTGCTTGGTTGGCATCGATACCTGTTGTTTCAGTATCGAAACAGATCGACTTTTCATCCATCATCATCCTGATCAGATCTGCGCGTTCGGCTGCAGAATTGACAAGGGTATAGGTGTGAGGGGTATTATCAATGTTTTTGCTGGCAATATGTGATTGATAAGCTGCCTGGGGTGTTGGTTTTGACTGGCCCGATTTTTTACCGACAACGTTACCGAAAAGGTCCGTTTGTTCGCCAGGTTGCGGGATGTCTTCTCCCAGGATTGACCGGGTGAGTGTTCTGAACTCTAGTTCTCCGAAAATCGTTCTCAGTGCTTCCTTGTTGACTGGGACAATGCGGTATTCTTCTTCATCAAACTTTACGGGTGCTTCAACATTGATCGTAGCTAACTGTTTGGACAAAATAGCATCATCAGCATGCTCGATAACGCGTTCTTTTTGTTTGCCTTTGAGTTGATCTGTATTGGCGATAATGCCTTCCACTGAATCAAACTGGGCCAGCAGTTTCTGTGCAGTCTTAATGCCAATGCCAGGAATACCTGGGATATTATCCACTTTGTCTCCTGCCAGTCCCAGGATATCAATTACCTGATCGACCCTCTGGATCTCCCAAACTTCGCAGACTTTTTTCCCGTCAAGGATATCCACACCATTCCCTTGTCGGGAAGGCTTGAACATAAATATGTTATCTGAAGTCAATTGTGCATAATCTTTATCGGGTGTCATCATATACACTTTGAAATCTTCCTTTTCTGCTTGCTTGGCGAGGGTTCCAATCACGTCGTCAGCTTCATAGCCTTGTGCGGCTACGATCGGGATATTAAATCCTTCGATTATCTTTTTAATGTATGGAATGGCTATGGTAATATCTTCTGGCTGCTCTTCACGATTAGCCTTGTAGGCTTCAAATTGCTCATGGCGGAATGTAGGTCCGGGAAGATCAAAAGCGACTGCGATGTGTGTAGGACCATAATTTTGCATGACGTCCCAAAGGGACCGTACAAAACCAGTAATAGCAGACGTATTAACACCTTTCGAATTAATCAACGGGCGGGTAATGAATGCAAAATGTGCGCGGTATATCAGGGCAAAAGCATCGAGAAGGAATAGTTTTTTTTCTTGCATAGTAGATGGATAGACATCGGTTTAACCTGGCGCGAGATCCAGAGAATTAGTATTAAATGTTTCCGGAATGGAATTCCAAAAAATGCGGGATTCGAAAGATACAGGAATTTAAGGGGAAAGCCTAACCGCAAAAAACAAAAAACCCGTCCAATTAGGTTAACTGAACGGGTTGGAAAAGGGAATATTGTTTTTATTCTTTCTTTGCGCCAATAATAAAGTTGTATTTGATCAGAAGTGCCTGTGTAAACATGGCACCATGACCAGTAGTTTCAAAAACGCCAAGATCTTTATTCCAGTCTTTAGAGACCAGTTTATTATAGTCATAATAAAGTCCTGTTGTTAACACTATTGAAAGTCCTTTATAGACATTAAATGCAGTTTCTGTAGTCCATTCAAATACAGGCACGTTTGTAGCGCCATCCTGTCCTCCAAGGTAATCGTAGAATATGAACAGACCTGAAGCAAAACTGATTCTGTCGTTGAAATGTGTGTTTTTATAGGTTGCCCTCAATGAGGTCCCTAACTGTACATCGGTTTTATCAAAATCGTTAGGTCCACGCATCGGGTTACCATGTAACGAAGACACTACAGCTGGCGGTGATGGCGCTGTAGAAAAGAGTGGATCAACAATAGCTCCTGTACCATCGACATACAACCTTGCGACAGATTCATCTGCCACAACTAACAGACGCAATGTTGCTGGTGAAAATAGTACAGAGAAATGGTCATTAGGCTTCCAGTCTATACCAGGTGTAAGGGTAATGGTAGCAGGTGCCAGGAATTTTGACAAAGCACCCAGTCCATCATCGTTACCAAAAGCAGGCGTATTGACATCTTTCAGATAGTTGCCATTAAAGGTTTCAAGTAGTTGAGACATAAAAGTACCTTCCAGGGCTGCGTACCATTTTTTGTTGTCGGTTATCGCGTAACCTATCTTGGAAGCCAAACGCAATTCGTCTATAGTTTTCTGGAAGGGGTTACCAGTCTGGTTACGGCCCAACCGCTGGAAAACCAATTGGAGCGAACCAGTATTGTTCCAGGCAATGCGGCCAACCTCGCGGTCAGCAAAGAAGTTGCCAATTCCACCAAAGCCAAATTTATTTTCACCTGCGCCAGCACGCGGATTGATAATGAGTAGTTGATCGAGATTAAGGCCTACGCCGCCGCCTATCAGCCAATCGCTCTTCTCTTCAGTTGCAGGTTCGTCTTGTGCAGTCACAGAGAACGAAAATGCAAATACTGTTAGCAGGACGAGTGTAAGTTTTTTAATCATTGTTAATTTAATTTTAGTTGTTGATTTTAATGTCAAATTACGAAGATGTAAAGATAAACGAACCGTTAAAAAGTTGTCGCTTCGCTTACTTGCTAAAATTTCTAACAAGTAAACGAAGCGACTATATTCAATACTTTCTAGCGTTTCCGCAAAGGAAAAATTCCTGATTTTCGTACTACAGAAAGAGGAATTCTAATATTTTTCAACGATGTCATTAGCCAATTGGCTCAATGGAATTATAGTTTGATTTTTTGAGGTTTCAATAGTTACCGAAGAAGCATCAAGCCTGACGATTGTACCTTTAACTTCACCCACTTTGATCACATCACCTACCTTGAATTTATCTTTGCTATAGATAGAGGCTAAAAGATTGGCCATCATATCCCTTGAGGCAAATCCATATCCAACTGCAAATGCCAAAACGATACCTCCAAACAGAAGGCTAAGATTGGAGCTCAGAAAATCAACATTAATTTCTGCCTGCTCCATAGCACTAAGAAAGATGTTAATAAAAAGGAAGTAAAAGATAAAACCAGCAATAACCTTTCCGCCAGGAACCTGCAATGACTTACAGGCAGTAGCAACGATATTCTTGATAAAATTGGCGACCAATAAACCAACAACCAGCATTAAAATAGCGAGCACCAATTTGGGCAAATAGCCAATCAAATCGGCGATCAATTCTGAAACAACGGCCAGTCCCAAAGCATCTGATGCAGCTATAAAAAAGACGAGCAGGATGATATAGTAAAAGATTTTGGCAATCGCTGCACTGAAAACGACATTTACGGGTGATTTTTCAATGAGGTCGATTTCATTGAGCTTGTCACCAAGCTTATCTACATTAATTGCTACAAGCAGTCTTTTGATAGCTGCGGAGATTAGTTTGGCAAGTATCCATCCAACAATCAGCAGAGCAAGTGCTGCTGCTATCTTTGGGACAGAAGCCAAAAACTGGCTGAGAAGTTCAAGTAAAAGTTCCATCAGAAGGGGTTATTGGCGTTCTAGTGAAATGGGGCTATAGATTCATTGAAGTATTAGACGTGACCTCAAAACCTAAGTCACATTTTTGCGACATATATTTTTGATGATTATTAAAAATTTCGATTATCAAATTCATCGTCGTCTAATTGCTGATTTGGCGGATCAGATTCTCCAAAATCGGTATGACCGCGTTCAATTTGTTCAACTTCTTCATGATGCCCTCTCAAAAGGCCGGCAAAAAGCCAGGCTACTTTCCCTAAATACAGGTCAAAAATTCGGCCTGCATTACGGAAAAATCCGAGAGATGCACTCACTTCTTGCTTAATGGATTCAGGGGCGTCGTAGTCTGCTTCTACTAATTTGAAGTTGTTCTTTTCCATTTTCTAGTTTTGATAAGTGGCATTATACAAGGTTTTAGCCTTGTGCTTTGCACGCTTGATCTTCATTTTTATTGCACTTTCAGTTTTCCCGAAAATCTGACTAATCTCTTTAATTGATAGTTCCTCACGGTATTTCATAAGTAAAACGGACTTATCTTCTACCGGAATTTTTTCGAGAATAACTTTGAGTCTTTTTAATTCCATTTCCATTAAAACCTTATCGTCTACTTCATCCATTACGTCCTCTGAAGCACCTTTATCTTCTGAGGTTAAGACGGTTTTTTCTTTTTTCTTGCGCCTGAGAAAGTCAATACAGTAATTGTAGGTAATAGAATATACCCATGTCGAGAACCTCGACTTCTGATTGAATCCGGCGATGTTTAGGAATATTTTGGTAAACACATCCTGAGCAGCATCCTGAGCTAATGCATCATTCTTTAATAAAGACAAACATTTACTATAAATCTTGTTCGAGTACCTATCGTAAATCAAGCTAAAATAAGATTCACTTTGTGTCTCGAGGTACAGATTTATGATCTCATTGTCTGAAAGTGACTTGGGGTCGCTCTTGCTCAAGGTTTTATGGGATTGTGACAGAGAAAATGTCTCCAAAAATATGTAATTCCGCTTATTGAGACGAATATTTCTATTATTAGTTACATAAAATTTTTTAGAATTTTTCCTTTTGAAAAATCAGTCATTTTTTTACCCCCTAATTTTGTGACATCACTTTTAGATAATTGAAATTATAATGTGTAGATTTTTTAATACCTGACCTAAACCTATTCTGAATAATTCTCCATCTAAAAAATTAACTTTTTGTTAACCAAAAAATTAAACGCCTGATTATCAGGACAATACACTAAAAGCATAACCTACTACTAAAAAATAAAAGGTACTGTGTATTGCAAAGTACCTTGCAAGTACATATATTTGCTGTATGAAAATCGAAAATACAAAAGCGCAAATGAGAAAAGGCGTGCTTGAGTTATGTATTTTATCAATCATTTCTGAAAAGGAAGCTTACCCTTCTGACATCATCAAAAGTTTAAAGAAATCAGAATTGATTGTAGTCGAAGGTACCCTATACCCCTTGCTTACACGCCTGAAAAATGCCGGCATCCTTCATTACCGGTGGGAAGAGTCTGATACCGGGCCTCCACGGAAGTATTATCATATAACAGATGACGGTCGTAATTTTCTTGATGAACTGCGTGGCACATGGGCACAACTTGTAAAAGCAGTTAATCAAACCACGAAAAAACTAAAGCACTGATGAACAAAATAGTCAATATAAATCTTGGCGGTTATCCTTTCACTATTGATGACGACGCCTACGAGTATCTTAAACAGTATCTTTCCTCGATAAGGTCACATTTTGCTCATTCTGAAGGATGTGAAGAGATCGTATCAGATATTGAGGACAGGCTCGCTGAATTATTCCAGGAGAACCTTGGCGGCAGACCGATTCTTACTATCAAAGAAGTTGAGGCAGCCGTTAAAACCATGGGCATGCCTGAAGAATTTGAGGAAGAAAATACAGAAGACCAGGCCGCAGGGAGCAGAACGAAGTTTTCCCGTACAGGTAAGAAATTATTCCGTAGTTCCGATGACAAAGTCCTTGGTGGTGTTTGTTCGGGTATCAGCGCCTATTTCGGCATCGAAGATCCGGTTTGGATCAGGGTTGCCGTCGCTATTACTTTCTTCATGGGCGGTATGGGCTTCTTGCCATATATCATCCTCTGGGTAATCTTACCTGCAGCCAAGACCTCAGCCGACAAACTGGCAATGAAAGGTGAGCCGATCAACGTTTCTAACATCGCAAAAACAGTGGAAGAAGAGATCAACAACCTCACAAAAAAAATCACAGAGCTTGGCGAAGAACTGTCGACCAAATACGGAAAAGAAAAAAAAAAGAAGCAGTCTGAATCCGAAGACGAGAAAGACCCCGAAAACAACCGCACCGATGATGAAGGCGACAACTTCCAATTTGCAGCAGGTCAGTATGTAGACCAGGGCTTTGAAGTTATCGGAGCAGTTGTATTCAATGTCGGCCAATTTTTCAGGACATCAGGCAAAACCCTCTTGTTCATTATCTGCGCCGCACTGCTGGCTACAGTAGCTGCAAGCTGGATCGGTTTAATCACAGGATTCACCTTTATATTTCCATATGAATCATACTTTGTCAATAGTCCGATCACAGCATTCGTTGGCTTGTCCTCCCTACTCATGATGGTAGGCATTCCAATTCTCTTTGTTGTGTTTTTGCTAATGAAAGTCGTTTTCAGAACAAGACTAAGCACCTATTGGGGACTCGCATTATGGGGCATTTGGTTCGTAGCACTTGGTGCTATGACAGTGGTTGGCACAAGCATGACCAAGGAATTTAACGAGGAAACCTCGCTTGAAGACAATATCGACCTCAACATCGACGACCAGTCCATCATGAAACTATCAATCACTGATGGTGACTACGACGATATCATTACCAATTTCGGCCATGTGGTGCTGACTGATGGTAAGCTGATGACCGATCTGATCAGATTTAATATCACGAAATCTGATAACGATCAGTTCGAATTGAAAAAGATCAGAACGTCAAGAGGTAAGAACCAGGAACTTGCTACACGATTTGCACATGCTGCTTTACATGACGTGAAAGTCACTGAAAATGGTATTGAATTTCCTTCACATTTTGCCATCGACAGAGGTAATAAATGGCGCGGACAACAGATCACTTTCGAATTGAAAGTTCCGGAAGGCCGTTCCATTGAATTCGACCGTGCAATAGCCAATAAGATCAACAAAATGGAAACTGCTGAGCAGATCTGGCATTATAAGCTAGGAAACAAGAAGCTGACCATGACTGAAGATGGAATTGTTTGCGACGAGTGCGGAGAAAAAGAAGAAAGCCTTAGCCTCGAAGAAGAACAGATTGGAGCAGCTGAGGAGGCTTTAGGTGAAGCAGAAGAGGCCATAGAAAGAGCAGAAGATGTGATTGAAAGGGCCGTTGAAGAAATAGAAACAACTATCGAAAAAACGATAAAAGAGATTGACCAGTAGCCAACTACGGTTTAACTGGGCTTAAGATGAAATAGTGAGAGAGGTGATGCCTTCTTTGTAAGGCGTTGCCTCTTTCCTTTTTTAGAACAAATAAGTAAATTGCCGCATGATCGCTACTCTGCATCGCGTTGTTTACTGGCTTTGGATTGGTACAATTGTATTTCTCGCGATCTACCTCATTGTTTTTCCTTCTACGCTTTCCGCTGAAAATCTTGAGTATTTTTTAAGCAAATTTGGCACAAGCCTGCTCGTATCTTATATCGCAGTATCGTTTATCAGGGGCTTCCTGATGATTCCAAGTTCACCTTTCGTTTTGGCAGGCGGTATCCTGTTGCCACAATCACCGATGCTGATCATTATTATTTCCCTTGCGGGAATCATGTTTTCTGCTACGCTCATCTACTATTTTTCTGACAGCATCGGTCTCAACGAAGCGCTTCAAAAGAAATATCCGAAGCTGATCAACCCCGTCATGGAGAAACTCAGCAAACCCAAAGCCATATGGCTGGTAATCTTCTGGTCAATGTTTCCACTCGTTCCAACCGATCTGATCTGCTATATCGCTGGTGTCGTGAAAATGCCTTTTTCAAGGATGATGCTTGGTCTTTTCATCGGCGAACTGCCGCTCGTAATGGCCTATGTCTATCTTGGCAAAAGCATTCTCACATGGATTGGGTGATGTGAGTAGACTGGAGAATTAACCATCGCCGCAGAGGTGCACAGAAATCCTCCCGAAACAATAATAGCTTTGCGCTATTTGGCGATGAAAAACCTAATTAACTACACCTCTTCTAACTTTCTAATCAGCGGATTAGCTTTATCGCGCGGATCCTGGTTGAGGATCTCGGAAAGTGCCTGGAAGGTCTTGGGTAGCACTTGTTTGAATTGTTCCGGCATCAAGAAGAAATGTTCCACGCTCACCCCGAAATAATCTTCTTCAGAAAACAGACCGTATTGATCTTCAAACGCATCTGACCTACCTCTTACCTCGGCGAGTTTGTGCAAATAATTTTCTCCGTTACCGGAATTTGATCCTTCGTCATGGACAAAATCTTCGTTCTTAATTTTCTGCTCGTATTGCCACGCTTTGGCTAACTGGTGAATGGCCATATTATATCCTCTCTGGGGTTGCAGCATTCCTTCAATCATTGGATCTGCTGCAAGGATCACTACACCATCTTCATAATGCAATTCTCCGGTGTGAAATTCCTGAATCTGAGGAGTATGAAATGCCTGTCGATATAAGACGAATACATCCCAATGCTCCAGCAAAAAATCTTCCCTTCCAAAAGTCACCTGTGCAGCATTAGCTAAAATCAGCATCTTGATATCTTCGGGAAAGATCTCCAGTTCTTTGGTAACGTATTGCTTATCAGCTTTAAGACGTTCGATCCGGCCTTCAAATCTGACTTTTTCTTTAGTGTTCAATCTTTTGAAGTATGGAAAATATTGATTTAGCACTTTAACTAATTCTGGATCCATCCTTGGTGGGAATTTCCTGTACCACCACTTGTTAAGTTGCGCCTTGAAGATATAAACACAAGCCAAAGAAAAAAGTAACGGTAACAAAACCCAGGGTGTAAAAGGTTCTTCTTTAAACACCAAGTAAATTGTAGCCGCTATGGCCAATAAGAATACGCCTAAAACCGCTGCAAACATTTATTAACGAGTTAATTAGAATTTAAAGTTAAACAGTTTTTGATCAATGTTGGTTGACAGATTATTCAGGGTTATTTAATTGGAGTTGTCAGCATTCAGCAGATTTCAAATTACCACCTATCAAATTATCAAAGCCAGCCTTCCGCCTTATACCAATCCAGCGTTTGCCTAAGACGTTCCTCCAAATTGGCTCCTTCACTATAGCCCAATTGCTCAATTGCTTTTTCAGAAGTACAAGACCAGGAGGGCTGAACGATCTCATTAGCTTTTTCAAGATTCAACGTAGGCGGTTTTTTCTGGAAGATCGAGAAAGCTTGCGAAAAAGCAGCCGCGACATAAATTATAGCATGCGGCAATTTGAGGGATATCGGTTTTTTCCCTAGAATTTTTGAACTCAGACCACCAACTACATCCCATGAATATTCAGGCTGAATAGAACCCAAGAAGTAGATCTCCCCAATTGCTACTTCACTGATTCCCGCCTGGTAAATTCCTTTAACAAGATCTTTTACATGAACAAGACTCAGGGTTTTTGGCCTAAGCCCAATCTGGGTAAACAATCCTTTGTTTAACGTTTGAAAGAAGAGGAAAACCTCCGTGTCGCGTTCACCAAAAACAGCAGGCGGCCGTACAATCGTAATTGGTAATTTGTCCATATAGGTCTGGGTCAGATCTTCCTGGGCCTTTTTACTTTCACCATAGGTACTGACCAACTTCCCTTCATGTAATTCATCTAATGGTTTTCCTGGCACAGTCGGTCCTGCGGCAGCAAGACTACTCGTCACAACCACTTTTTTTATCCCTTCTGTTTGAAGCGCAGCATCAAGTACATTGCGCGTAGTCTCAACATTGCCTTGATAGAAGCCTTCCTTTTTTTTCGATGCCACTACACCGGCAATATGAAAGATATAATCTACTCCTTCAAAGGCTTTTTCCAGATCCTCGGCATTGGTTAATCCGCACCTTATAATCTCTACTTTTTCTTCATCGAGCCAGCGGGTATTACTTGTCGCCCTAAGTATAGCTTTGACCCGCATACCCTCTTCAAGCAAAAGCTCTGTAAGGTGACTTCCAACAAAACCATTAGCTCCTGTAACGACTGCGGTAAGTTGTCCTCCATTCTGATTTTTCATATTGGTTTGATCGATGAGTTTTATTCCGGTTTAACCGGGAAAAATGCTTTTCTCCAAGGCATAGCTCAGCTCTTAAATTTATGCTTATCTTTACCGTCGAATAAAGCCAAAGATAATGCATAATCAAGAATCGAAAATCAAGAACAAGAAGCTCTTTGAAAAGTGTTATGCCTACGTCCGCGCCGACAATGTAAAAGCGGCAGGCATATATCCCTGGTTCAGGCCTATTGAAGAAAGTGAAGGACCTGTAGTGCGCATGGAAGGTAAGCCAATTGTAATGGCTGGCTCAAATAACTACCTTGGCCTGACGGCACATCCAAAAGTAAAAGAAGCAGCGATAAAAGCACTTGAAAAATACGGAACCAGTTGTTCAGGTTCTCGTTACCTAACTGGTACAATTGACCTGCACGAAGAGCTTGAATATAAATTGGCAAAATTCTTAGGAAAAGAAGCCTGTCTCCTTTTCAGTACAGGTTACCAAACCGGCCAGGGTGTGATTACGCCGCTCGTGGGTCGTGGTGACTATCTCATTTCCGATAAGGACAATCACGCAAGTATCGTTTCAGGTACAATGATGGCGAGAGGTGGAGCCAATACAACCGTTTTAAGATATAAACACAATGATGCCTCACACCTTGAAAAGCATTTGAAAAATATTCCGCTTGAAGCAGGAAAGTTAATTGTAACAGACGGCGTATTCAGCACATTCGGCAATGTTGTTGATCTCACAGAGATCTGCGAATTAGCCGCTCATTACAACGCCCAGGTTCTCCTTGATGACGCCCATGCATTTGGTGTAATTGGCGAAGGCGGTCGTGGAACTGCCAGTGACTTTGGTCTTGATGCTGCTGTTGATATGACAATGTGTACCTTCAGCAAGACCCTCGCTTCATTGGGTGGTTTCGTAGTTGGCGAAGAGCGTGTGATCAATTATCTGAAACATCATTCTCCTGCCCTTATTTTTGCTGCCTCGCCTACTCCTGCGTCTGTAGCATCTGCCCTCGCAGCGCTGGAAATCCTTCAAGAACAGCCTGAGCTGGTTACTCGACTGTCCGCAAATGCAGAAAGGGTAAGAAAAGGGTTAAAAGAACTCGGCTTCAATGTCATGGATGGTCGCACAGCTATTGTGCCAGTGATCATTGGTGACGACACCAAAGCCTTCAAATTCTGGAAAGGCCTTTTTGATGCCGGCATTTTCGTGAATGTTTTCATTTCACCTGCAACGCCTCCTGGCAAAGCAATGATGCGTAACAGTTTTATGGCTACCCACGAAGACGATCACCTTGATTATGTTGTGGAGACTTATCGGAAAGTTGGACAAGCACTTGGAGTGATCTAAACAAGGTAATAATCAGCTAAGCGATAGCACTATCAACCATGAGCATACAAATCCGCCCTGTTACCGATAAAAAACAGGAAAAAACTTTTATTCATTTCCCCTGGAAAATTTATGAAAATGATCCTAACTGGGTACCTCCCCTGTTAATGGATATCAAACTAAAGCTGAATAAAAAGAAACACCCTTTTTACGAATTCGGTGAGATCCAATTATTTCTGGCTTATAAAGGGGAAAAAACCGTTGGGCGGATAGCGGCTATTCAAAACAAACGCTACAACGAATACCATAACTGCAAAACTGGATTTTTCGGTTTTTTTGAATGTATCAACGACCAGGAAGTCGCTAATGCCCTGTTTGACACCGCTCGTGGTTGGCTTAAAGCAAAAGGACTCAATGTGCTTCATGGTCCAGCCAGTCCTTCAAGTAATTATGATTACGGACTTTTGGTTGAAGGATTCGATGATCCGCCTAGGCTCATGATGACTTACAACCCCGCATATTACCCTGAGCTATTCGAAAAGTATGGCTTGAAAAAAGCGACCGGCCTCCTGGCTTATCGCTTAAAAGCAGAAACAGTGTTGGCCAACAAAAAACTTGAAAGGGTCGCCAACATGGTTGAGAAACGCTACGAGGTAAAAATGCGCCCTATCAACATGAAAAACTTCTTTGATGAGGTGAAGCTTATCAAAAAAATATACGATAATGCCTGGATTGATAATTGGGGGTTCGTCCCTGTTTCTGACGCCGAAACTGAGGCTTTGGCTAAAGAGCTGAAAATGGTAGTTGAACCCAAGCTTGCCCAATTTATGCTCAACAAGGAAGGTGAAGTTATCGGCATGTTTGTCGCATTGCCTGATTTTAATGCAATCC
Organism: Bacteroidota bacterium; assembly: GCA_039028895.1. Taxonomy (GTDB): domain Bacteria; phylum Bacteroidota; class Bacteroidia; order Chitinophagales; family Saprospiraceae; genus JAHDCJ01. The sequence goes on from JBCCHF010000012.1 coordinate 30,533, forward strand.
TCAAATCCTTCAATGGAAGACTGTTCCCATTCAATTTCCTGAAAATGTTCTTCCAAAAGAAAAAGATCAAATACGTCAGGATCTGGGCACTTGGCTTAATGCCGGAATACCGGAACAAAGGCCTTGATGCTATCATGTACCTGACCATCATCCGCAATGGTATGGAACTTGGTTATCGTGTTGGGGAAGCTAGCTGGATATTGGAAGACAACGATATGATGAACCGTGGGCTTGAAGTAGTAAACGGTGAGATATACAAGCGATACAACGTATACGAGCTCTCCATTTAACATATACATTTTTGCCGTTCATCCCAAAGGCAACGGCTCCGACTAAAAACCCTTTTATCATGAAAAAACATTTATTGTTTTTTATCACCTGTCTTTTTTTTACTGTTTCTTATTCCCAATCCGTTGAAAACCAATCAAGTCTTAGCATAGAGCAGATTATGCAAGCAAAAGACTTTGTTGGGCATTGGGTAGAAAGACCGTTCTGGTCTGCAGATAGTAAAACGATCTATTTTAATTGGAATCCCGAAAAAGATACGCTGGCGTCTCTTTACAAAGTGGCAGCCAGTGGCGGCACCCCCGAAAAAGTATCTATTGAAGAACAAATGAAAATGCCTACGCGATTTGGAACTTTTAATAAGGATCGTACAAAGAAGGTCCATGCCAAAAACGGTGACATTTTCCTGCTTGATATAGCTTCAGGAAACAACCTACAAATTACGAATACCGTCCAGCGAGAGTCCAGTCCTCAATTCTCTGGTGATGAGAAAAGTATCATTTTCAACATTGGCGACAACCTATTTGCATGGCATATGGTAAATGGCACAATCGCTCAGATCACCAATTTTGTTTCTGGTAGTGAAAAAACTGAATCAACACTGTCCGAATACGAGCAATGGCTTGAAAATGACCAATACGAATGGCATGAAATCCTTGACCTGAGAAAACGTCAAAGAGAATTAAGAGAAGAACGTAGCGATGCTATGAAGGTTGATCGACCTCTACCCATATACCTGGACAAAAAAAGATTATCGTCAGTGGAGATTAGCCCTGACCTCAAATTTGTTGTGTATCGCCTTTCAAAAAGCCCACGAAATACTGGTACTAAAGTTCCTGATTATGTTACTGGGTCTGGTTTTGCTAAAATGCTTAATGCCCGATCAAAAGTTGGAGCCCCACAAACTACCTACGAATCATGGGTATTCGACATTGAAAAAGATACCACCTACAAAATTGATATTACACAACTTGAAGGCATTAAAGATAAACCGGCATTCCTGAAAGACTATCACGAAGGAGAAGAAGATTGGGATCCACAATATGAAAAGCCACGGAAGGTTCTCATGCACGGTCCTATCTTCTCAAAAGAAAGTAAAGCCGTTGTCATTTTCAGGTCTCTTGATAACAAAGATCGCTGGATCGCCATGTTGAACCCGACCAATGGCGAACTAAAACTCTTGGATCGTCAACATGATGAAGCATGGATCGGGGGACCTGGCATTTCCGGATGGAATGGCTCTACAGGAACAATCGGCTGGATGGGTGATGACAAAACCATTTACTATCAGTCTGAAGAAACTGGCTTCTCTCACTTGTATGCCCATGACGTGGAAAGTGGCCAACGCCAGGCACTGACTAAAGGAGACTTTGAAATCCTCAGCGTTCAACTGTCAATGGATAAATCGACATTCTATATCGAATCCAATAAAGACGATGCTCACCAGCACCATTTATTCAGTATGCCAGCAGGTGGTGGTGAAATGACCAAAATTACTTCTATGGTGGGTGGTCACGAAACCCTTATCGCTCCAGATGAATCGATGGTGGCATTCCGATACTCCACAAGTACTACACCATGGGACCTTTACATTATGCCAAATGAAGCGGGAGCTAAGGCGAACAGACTGACGAAATCTACAACACCGGAATTTGAAAGCTACAATTGGAGGACTCCTGAAATTGTATACTTTGAAGCTGCCGACGGACAAAAAGTACCTGCCAAACTCTATAAGCCTGCCAATCCTCAACCAGGAGGGGCTGGCGTGATATTCGTCCACGGTGCTGGTTATCTCCAGAATGTCCACAAATGGTGGCCTTCTTACTATCGTGAGCAAATGTTTCACAATATTTTGGCCGATAACGGGGTAACAGTTCTCGATATTGACTTCCGTGCCAGTAACGGCTATGGCCGTGACTGGCGAACGGCCATATACCGCTTCATGGGCGGTGCCGACCTTGATGACCAGGTGGATGGTGCAAAATTTCTGGTTGAAGAGCATGGTGTCGATGCTGACAAAATTGGCATCTATGGCGGCTCATATGGTGGATTTATCACCTTAATGGCCATGTTTACCAAACCCGGCACCTTTAAAGCTGGAGCAGCGATTCGTTCTGTTGGCGACTGGGCACATTACAATCACCCATATACTTCTAACATCCTGAATACCCCAGTTGAGGACAGCATCGCTTTTTTCAAAAGTTCACCCATATATCACTGCGAAGGTCTACAAGACCACTTGTTGATCCTTCATGGCATGATCGACACCAATGTACACTTCCAGGATATGGTAAGAGTTGCGCAGCGTTTAATTGAACTTGGTAAGGAAAATTGGGAAATGGCTGTTTACCCGCTCGAGCCACACGGTTTCATCGAACCCAGTAGCTGGACCGATGAATACAAGCGGATATACAAACTGTTTATGACGACGTTGAAATAGTTTGGGCCACCTCAACCCTGGCCCTTCTCCTCCAGGAGAAGGGAATTTGATGTAGGTTAGTGAGTTATTTCACATCCAAAAGAAAAGGATGAAATATGAGATGGCAAGTTCCCCTCATCTTGGAGAAGGGAATTTGATGTAGGTTCACGAGTTATTCACATCCAAAAGAAAAGGATGAAATGTGAGGCAGCAAGTTCCCCTCATCTTGGAGAAGGGAATTTGATGTAAGTTGACGAGCTATTTCACATCCAAAAGAAAGAGATGAAATGTGAGATGGCAAGTTCCCCTCATCTTGGAGAAGGGAATTTGATGTAAGTCGGTGAGTTATTCACATCCAAAAAAAAGGATGAAATATGAGATGGCAAGTTCCCCTCATCTTGGAGAAGGGAATTTGATGTAAGTCGGTGAGTTATTCACATCCAAAAAAAAGAGATGAAATGTGAGATGGCAAGTTCCCCCCATCTTGTTAAAAGGAATCTAATCTCAATCTGAAAATTCCTTCTCCTGGAGGAGAAGGCTAGGATGAGGTGACTTAAACTAATTCAAAAATGAACTTCAGGACCATTCTCCTTATCGGAATACTGATCACCACTTCGGCTAACACTTGCGAAGAAGCACCGACAGATCCAAAATTCACTTTGCAACATGATGGATATGAACGGGAATATTTGGTACATGCTCCAAAAGGCATTGACTCAGGACAATCTTTACCCCTCATCTTTGTCATTCATGGGGGCGGCGGTAAGGCGGAAAAGATGTCGGGGATGATGTTTCATCGCTTCAACCAGCTGGCTGACCGGGATAAATTTATTGTTGTTTATCCCCAAGGCATTGAAAAAAGCTGGAACGATGGCCGTAATTCTGATGCTATTTTTTCCCAAAAACACGATGTGGATGACCTGGGCTTTTTCAGTAAACTGATCGACAAAATGATCAGTGAATATCCGGTTGACCCGGAAAGGGTTTTTGCGACTGGTATCTCCAATGGTGGCTTTATGTCTTTCCAGTTGGGTTGTAACCTTTCGCATAAAATCAGAGCTATTGCTCCGGTAACGGCCCAACTTTCTGAAACGCTTCAAAATGATTGTGAACGTGATGTTCCCGTTTCTTTGATGATAATCAATGGTACTAATGACCCACTAGTCCCGTATGATGGTGGCGTAGTAAGAGCTTTTGGTAAAAACAGAGGTAACATTTTGTCAACGGCTGCTACTATCGCATATTGGAAAGACCAAATTGGATGCACAGCAACACCTATCGAAAAAACCTTCCTTAATAGGAACCCTAATGACGGAACAAGGGTTATCAGTTATACTTACGATAATTGCCAAAACAATAACCAGGTAGTTTTGTACAAAATTGAAGGTGGGGGCCACACCTGGCCTGGAGGAATGCAGTATCTTGGGGAAAGGCTAGTTGGCAAAACAAGTCGTGACATCAATGCTTGTGACGAAATATGGCAATTTTTTAGCCAGTTTTAGACCTCACCTAACCTCTCCACCAGGAGGAGAATCCCTTGTCGTCCCCCTCCTGGAAGAGGGGTTAGGTGAGGTGGAATTCATATCAGCACCACTATGGAAAACAAGATCATCAGCCGCATCATCCGGGAAACCGGGAACACGTCATTGTTCAAAACCCTAACGGAAGACCTGTCCTCTTCTGATTTTCAATCTTTATTACTGGAGGTTTATAAAAAACGTACCGACGCACTTTCAGCCAGCCAGGTATTCAAACAATATTGTTCCAGTCGGTTTGTGCCTCCAGTCCAATATCCGGCAGAAGCTATGTTGCAACTTGAGCAATATGTCTATAGCATCCGGCCAGAAGGGTTTGAAGCTATAGAACTGTCTCCGGTTGGGCCGCTTGGCAACTGCTCAGTCGTTGCAACTGTTAGTCAGAATAAAGTCCTTTCTGCATCCAGGAATCTTGAACTTGTGGCTGATGCAACTAATATGATGGCACTTGAAGCTGCTAAAAGACGTAAAGGACAGGGTTCGAAAGCCACTGTCAAACTTTGCACCAGTCATCGACACATTCGTACGCAACAACTCGCCAGCCCTGAACATTCGGCCCATTTCAAGATATTCTGCGCAGTGACTGCTGGGCGTGATGAAGGGGCTTTCTCTTTTGAGCTGAGAGAACTTCAAGAACATCTTTCCTATCATATCGGGATATTGAGTCACCCTGCATTTGGGTTTAACCCTCAACAAATCGAAATACGCCTGACCCGACTTAACCAACACTTAAGCCAGGCCTTAATCATCGAACAGCTAATTAACCCTTTACAGGATATCCATGAGGGGGTATTATTTAAATTTGATCCTGAACGCGAGACAGGCAGAGGCTATTACCAATGCCTTTGTTTCAAAATCAATGTTAGCATTCCCGGAAAGGGAGAATTTGAATTTGGTGATGGTGGTTTCACCAATTGGACACAACAATACCTTGGCAATAAAAAGGAACGCTTCCTGATCAGTGCTCTGGGCACAGAAATCATACTTAATATAACAGGTGCTTTCCGATAAGGGTATTATCATTCTGAATCATACCAAAAGCAACCAAATGCCCCGTTTTTCAGTCTGAATTAATAGAACCTGAACAATCTTCCATTCAATATGGAAACGCTTCTTAACTTTTGAAGCGCTTTGATTTATAGTAATTTATAACTCCTCAGATTTAATTTATTCAACTAAGAAGGTCCATGTTTTTGCTTAAAAATCGCAACGACTTCAGCAACTCTATAATCAGGAAGAAAGCCTGCTTTTTTGGGCTGGCTATTTTATTGGTTTTTACTATTAACCTTCAGGCCCAACAGAATTCAGTGCGTTTTTATGGAAATGGAATAAATGCGCCTGACCTTGATCGCATTAAGATTCAGATCGACAATCCTTCAGACAACCTTCCCGGACCATCGGCAGATATCGGTGACACTGACTTTACCATCGAGTTTTGGATAAAAGGTAATATTACCGAGAATACGGCATCGGGAATTGAATGCGGAGCGAACAATAATTGGATTAACGGTAATATCATTATTGACCGTGACCGCTATAACCAGGGCCGAAACTATGGTATTTCATTAGCTGGAGGCATCCCTGTATTTGGGGTAATGAACGAGGGGCATGATGCCGAAACTCTTTGTGGAGCTACAATGGTACTTGATGGCGATTGGCACCACCTCGCTTTTCAACGGCAAAGGTCAAACGGCTTATTGTCCATTTTTGTTGATGGTACGCTTGAAGCGATGGTCGACGGGCCAGATGGGGATGTCTCATACCCTGACAATGGTATACCAACAAACAACTGTGGCCCTTCCGGGAATGACCCTTGTGATAATTCTGATCCTTATATCGTGCTTGGTGCTGAAAAACATGATGCCGGAATCAATTATCCATCATTTAATGGCTTTATGGAAGAATTGAGGTTGTCCAACACGATACGGTATTCGACTGACTTTCTTCCTGAGCTGGTTCCATTTGTTACAGACGGTAACACCATGGCCCTTTATCATTTTGATGAAACCGGTGGCCTTGTGCTCAATGATGTTTCAGATACGCCTGGCGGGCCATCAAACGGGACCGTACGATATGGTGGTAATCCGCTTGGGCCGGAATGGATCAACGATTCACCATTCTCGATTTTTCTGTCGGTTGACATTAGTGCATTCGAGGCCACCCCGGTCGGCAGAACGGTTAGACTCGACTGGTCGACAGAATCAGAAAACGGAAGCTCACATTTTGAGATAGAAAAATCTGAAGATGCTATAAACTGGACCAAGGTTACTGAAGTGCCTGGTGCAGGCGATAGTACCGACCCATTATCTTATTCCTGGACGGATAACCAACCCTTTATCGGTATAAATTATTATCGTATCAAAATGGTGGATATCACTGAGCGATTCAGCTATACGAGTGTCGCTGCTATCACCGTAGAAGGTCCGGAAGCAGGTGTACTTGTTTTCCCAAACCCTGTGCGTGAATTATTGCATGTTCTGATTGCCTATGAGGTAGATGCCACTCAGCTAAAATTGTACAACTCACTAGGTCAAAATGTAACGCCGCCGATTATGGTTTCAGGTCCTTATTATCTGATCCACACTGAAGGACTATACACTGGCATTCATTGGCTAGTCATCGAACGCGAAAACACCAATGATGTGGTTTTGGTGAGCGTTATGCGATAATCGGCTTTTCCCAAATAATTGAATATCGCCATAACAAATGGCGCTTAATCTTAGCTCCTGGCAACATCCTCCTGCCAATAGCTTTTATAGCTTTAATGGTCATGTATTCGTCGTGTTGACCATGGGCCATCCATGCTTCGTCTTCTTCTGTCGTGGAGGTAATTCTTCCATTCTTGATGAATTTATAACCTTTACTAACAGGCATAGCCACCCAATTGAGCAGGCTGTCAATTAGCCCTGTTTCCTCAAAAAGATCAAGAATCAATAGTTGTCCACCTGGCTTCAATTCCTTTACCGCCTTCTTTAGAAAATCACCTAAGTCCATGTGGTGTATTGTTGCGACAGAAATTATGGCGTCAAAACTATGCACTCCAAAATCAACTTCGAAATAATCTGCTGTCGTATAAGTCAAATTCGAATATCCCTTTGATTGCTCAATTGCCGATGCAATCATTTTAGGGCTGAGATCGATGCCTAGTATCTCATTGCCCAAACCAGCTATTTCTCTTGATAATCGGCCTTTGCCACAACCTATTTCTAAAATGCGATCACTTTGCCCTGGCAAATGTTTAATGAGGTATTTATGATAATGGGAATTGTGATTCCAGCTATGTTCTTCGAGCGCTGCAATACGATCAAAATCCTTCTGAATTTGTTCTGGTTTTCTATGATTCATCGAAAACTGCGGTGATTTATGTATTGTACGAGTTGATAATCTTGTTGTACGCGTTCGTAAATTTTACTTGGCAAATGTCGGTGAAATTGGGTAATTTCTTGCGGGGGGAAGGGGGTTTTATCCCCCAAAAACCGATTTCAAACAATTCCAAATAAAAAAGCCCCGCAAATTAGATTTGAAGGGCTTCATTTTTATACTAGATTAGCTTCCAATATTAACAAAGATGACATCGATTTCTTTTTTACCTCTAGCTGATGAACTAGGAATGTATATGCTGATAAATCCAAAGGTTGAGCGATGCTCTCTTGATTTAGGATAGTACTTTTTCCCATCTTTAGTTTCAAGTTCAATCTTGTTGCCATTGGCTTCCATGACAAATACATTATGAATGTCGGCATTAACAAGGTCCATGTTCAATCTGCGACCTCTTTTTTCGCCTGGTATATCAATAAGGACTTTCTTAACATCTGCGTTTACTGTAAGTCTTCCAGACATGGTTCCCCAATCAAATTCCCAATCTACGCCTGCACCTGCAGTAGATGGTGAGTAAGAAACACCTCCGGAAACTGTCCCCCAGTCCTGGACCCAATCTACGCCTGCACCTGGTGTGCTCGAAGAAGTTAATTGTGCTTCTGCAGTTTGTAAATTAATAGTAAGTGCAATTACGAGTACTGAAAAGAAAAATTTAAGCGTTTTCATGATAAATGTTTTTTAAGTTAGAGCGTTTTTTAAATCAAAATTCACCTATTAGTACCCTTGCTAAATAAAACCTAACCAAGATCTGTATTTTTTTCTCATGACTTGATTAACCAGCCTCCGAAATTCAGGCAAAACCAACCATTATGGCATCAAAAAACCACCTGCTTACTCCGGAAATTACTAAGTACATCCATACAGTCTCCTTGCGTGAATCTCCTGTTCTTCAGAAACTTAGAGCTGAAACGCAACAAATGGAGCGTGCAATTATGCAAGTGTCTCCAGAACTTGGCCAATTCCTGCGTCTGTTGATCCGGTTAACAGGAGCCAAAAACATTCTGGAGTTAGGCGTCTTTACAGGTTATAGCACCTTGAGCATGGCCATGGCCATTCCGGAAGATGGACAAATCATTGCATGTAATGTAAGTGAAGAATGGACTAACATTGGTCGCAGATACTGGAAAGAAGCAGGCGTTCAGCATAAGATTGACTTGCGGCTTGCCCCCGCTTTACAAACCATAAAAAAACTAAAGCAAACGAATAAATCTCCTTGTTTCGACTTGATATTTTTAGATGCTGACAAAGCTAATTACGGCAACTATTATGAAAATTGCATTGATCTACTACGCCCCAATGGATTATTCCTGATCGATAACTCTTTATGGGGATTCAAGGTTGTGGACCCTGATATTGTAGACCTGGAAACCAACGTAATTCAAAAACTGAATAATCGCCTTTCAACTGATGATCGAGTAGATATCAGCATTTTGTTGTTTGGAGATGGGTTGACAGTCCTCCGCAAGCGATAAGCTATTACTAACTAAGTAGTGCTCATGTCTCCCAAAATCGGGATTAACTGTTCATCTTCTTCAAAAAGCTGATCTGTGCCAGGTGATGATCATCATGTTCTGCGATAAAAAAGGCGAGATCGATAATTCGCATAGGTGTGCGCATTCGAGGATGGAGTGCTATTTTTTCTAAATCGCTTACCGCAATGCTGGAGAGAGTCGATAGCAGTTTGCGCCTTTCAAGCCGGAAGCCTGTCAGGATATCTTCCAATAATTGATTATTAAATCCGGCCTCATCGGTAGCTGAGTTACTGAGGTCAGCTTCTCGCAAAATTGATACGTCATTTTTAATGTCCTCAATTCTGCCTAGCCAAAGAGGTTCCAATATCCAAAGGTGGCCGATATTTTCTTTTATCGACCATACTTCATCTGGTTTAGCGGTTAATCTAGTTTCATCTATGCCCTTGACCTTTGTCTCAAGTCTCACCGAAGTCCCTTCCAGGCGCTCAAGAATGCCAGGGAAAAGGCCATTATTTAAGATATTGGAAAATTTACGGTTGAACCAGGGTGTCTTTTCCATAAGCTAATCATTTCATTATTCACCTGCCTTAAGCACAATGCGGTATCTGGCTTTCCCACTTTCAAGATGATCGAAAGCTTCATTAACTTTACTCATTGGAAATTCTTCAACCATCGGATAAATGTCATGTCTTACGCAAAAATCAAGCATGGTTCGGGTAAGAGCCGGGCTTCCGAGTGGGCTGGCCGACATAGATTTCTCACCGCTCATCAGACTGGAACCCGGAATTGACATTGGTTTCAAAACAGCACCTACATTATGGAAAACGCCTTTTGGGGCAAGGGCTTTCAGATACGAATTCCAGTTGAGCGAAACATTGGTGGTATTCAGGATGAAATTCAACTTGCCTCTAATTGACTTTAATTCTTCAGGGTCTGTGGAATTCACTACCCTGGTTGCACCCATCGCCAGTATCTGATCTTTTTTGGCTGGATTCGAGCTGAAAGCGATCACTTCGCACCCCCATTTGTTGAGAAATTTGAGTGCCATATGACCAAGACCACCGATACCAATAACGCCTACTGTGTCTGTTGGCCTCACATCAGCAATCATCAGCGGATTGAAAACAGTGATCCCACCACACAATAATGGTCCCGCTTTACTGATATCAATCCCTTCCGGAAGGGGAATAGCCCACGACCAGTGACAACGGACATGATCTGCAAATCCACCATGACGCCCAACTATTGTACCCTCAATATTCCCGCAAAGGTGATGACTGCCATCCATACATTGATAACAATGCATGCAGGACGCCGAATTCCAGCCCAGGCCGACTAAATCTCCAGGTTTTAAATTTTTAACTTCATCCCCAACCGCAAATACTTCACCTACGATCTCATGGCCTGGCACAAAAGGGTATTTGGTAATTCCCCAATCATTTTTCAACATACTATAATCCGAATGGCAGATACCGCAATAACTTATCTTTATATCCACATCTGTTGAAGACAATTCGGGAAGCTGGTATTGAAAAGGCTGCAATGTGCCACCTTGCTCGTGCGCTACATATGCATTTACAGTTGTCATAATAAACTGGTTTAGAATTAGTTGAGTTTAAATTTGATTTCCTGGTCGCCGACTGATATTCTGAAATCACCTGGTTCGAGGTATTCTTTGCCATGTTTATCAGGATAACTGAGGTCCTCAGCAGGAATCACCTCAAATGTAACAGTTTTTGATTGGCCTGGCTCCAACTCAATTTTCTCAAAATGTCGAAGCTCTTTGACCGGTCGGGTTATGGTGCCGTATTCATCTGAAATAAACCAGAGTACCGACTCCTTTCCTACCCTGTCTCCCGTATTTTTCACAGTAACCGAAGCGATTAATTTCTGGGTTACCCCAATTTCAGTGGCATCGGCTTTAAGGTCAGAATATTCGTAGGTCGTATAACTTAGGCCATATCCGAAAGGTGCGATGGTATGTCGCTTTAAGGCATCTGATACTTCTCGCAATTCTGAAAATTCAGCCTGCTTGTAATTATAAGGAATAATATGACCATGCTTATAAGGGTAACTGAAAGACATTTTCCCGGAAGGGTTAATATCTCCTGCTAACACTTCTGCTATCGACTCTGCTCCGTAAATACCGGGCAGCCCGGCAAAAAGGATGGCATCTGCCTCATCAACGATATCCGGAATCAGTCTCGGCCGCCCTTCGATGAGTAAGACCACCACAGGTTTACCAGTAGCTTTGGCGGCTTTAAAAAGTTCCGTTTGTTCTTTATCTATGGTGAGGTCGTCTATCGTCCCCTGGGTTTCGGCATAAGCCCGCGTCTCACCCAATGCCAGTACGATTACATCGCTATTTCTCGCTCTTACAGCCAATTGATCGTAATTGGCAAACGCATAACTATCTCCAAAAACAGATTCAAGTGCATCGTGAACCGTTGGCATATCTTCAGGAAACCAGCGTTCTTTCTGGGGAGCAAAACGATAGGTCCATCCACCACATAATGCTATTTTGTTTTTGGCATTAGGGCCTGCTAATAAAACTTTGCTGCTTTTTGAAAGTGGTAACAGATTGTTGTTGTTCTTGATCAACACCATTGACTCATCAGCCGCTTGTTTGGCTTTTTGGATATTTTCTTCCGTCCCCACCCTTTCGAACCTCGGGTTCTCAACAATCGGAATGTCAAACAGACCGATATCGTATTTTACATTCAGAATTCGTCTGACAGATTCGTCAATCCTTGCTTCTGAGATCCTTCCTTCTTCAACCAACTCCTTTAACAGAATGCAAAAACTTGGACTGGTAGGGATCATAGACATGTCGACTCCAGCCTGGATAGCCATATAAGTTGCCTCTTTTTCGTTTTCTGCTACATAATGCATTTTCTCGAGTGCAATGATATCCAGCCAATCGGTTACCGTGAATCCTTCAAAACCCATTTCATCGCGCAAAAGCGTAGTTAGTATTTCATAAGAAGCATGAACAGGAATACCATTGATCTCACCACTATTGAGCATAATCGTTTTAACACCAGCATCGATCGCATCCCGGAAAGGTGGCAAAAAGAATTCTCGGAGAGTTTGGTCAGGTATGAGTGCAGGCGCCCGATCCCAGCCTGACTTGGGGTCAGAATAACCTAAAAAGTGTTTGGCACAAGCCGCAGTTTTATGGGGAGCCGTAGTGGCATCATCCTGAATACCAGCAATAGTGGCCAATCCCATTTGGGAGATCAGGTATGGGTCTTCACCAAAAGTTTCATAATACCTGCCCCACCATTTGGCAACACCCAGCCCCAGCACAGGTGCGAAAATCCACTTGTGACCAAGATCTGCAGATTCATAGGCGGCGACATTACCTGTGTTAAACGCATGCCGGGTATCAAAAGTACTTGCCACATTGATATTATGCGGAAAGATCGTGCCCGGCTTGAGGTAGCTCGCACCATGCACATGATCAATGCCATAGATGATCGGAACATCAGAATATTTCTGGTTTATAGATTGGATGGTCGAAGTAACGTAATGCCAATTTTCTGCTGATACAGATCGGCCATTCAAAAATGATCCAATATGAAACTCACCAAGATATTTTTCCAATTTAGCTGTATCGATTACGTAATGGGTTACATTGGCATAATCTTCAACAATACTATCCTGGATGATCTCTGTAATATTGATCTGCGACATCTGTCCAATCTTTTCCGCCAGCGTCATATTACTGATCAATTCGCTTACGAAAACATCCCGTTCTGATTGTTGAGGTTGGTTACAGGCATTGAACAGTAAGAGGATAATTACAAAGGGTAAGGCATTTTTCATGATAGATTTGTTGAGGGTGAAGTATAAAGTTGATAAAACTTTTTAATTTGAACGCATTACCAATTCATTTACTTTGGACAATCGCATCATTTATATCATGGGAGTCTCTGGATCAGGGAAATCTACTATCGGAGAATTACTTTCTGAAAGCATAGGCATCCCCTACTTTGACGGAGATGATTTTCATCCGGAAGCCAATATTCTGAAAATGCAATCCGGTATTCCTTTGAATGATGATGATCGTAAAGGCTGGCTTTATAGCATCAATCAATTTTCCATTAAAGAAGCTGGCAAAAAGGGAGCAATCATTGCCTGCTCTGCCTTGAAACATAGTTATCGTATCCAACTTGAAAGCGGTCTCGATACCCCTCCATTCTGGGTATACCTACAAGGCAATTTTGACCTTATCCTTGAACGCATGAAAACCAGGTCGCATTTCATGCCTCCAAAATTATTGCAATCACAATTTGACACTCTTGAACCTCCGACTAACGCTCTTGTGTTGGATATCATGAATCCACCAGCCATTCTAGTCGCAAAAATTAATGAAGCATTAATAAACATGAAATCAGAATTTGGCCTGGCAGGACTGGGCGTAATGGGTAAAAGCCTTGCTTTGAACTTTGCGGAAAAAGGGATTAGGCTCTCTTTGTTTAATCGCCACGAGCCAGGTGAAGAAGAAGATGTAGCCAAAACGTTCATTGCAAACAACCAGGCACTTAATCATGCAAAAGGCTTTGACCAGCTTGATGCTTTTGTGGCTTCATTAGAAACCCCACGAAAAATATTTCTAATGGTTCCCTCAAACGTAACCGAGTCCATCATCCGTAGCCTGATCCCAATGCTTGAAGAGGGAGATATAATAATTGATGGTGGAAATTCGCATTTCAAGTCTACTAACGGCATAGGATCATTACTTGAAAAATACAATATTCACTTCCTGGGAACTGGTGTCTCAGGTGGCGAAAAAGGAGCTCGGCTTGGTCCTTCCATCATGCCAGGTGGTTCGAAATCAGCATATCAGCAGGTCAGCAAATACCTGCTTAAGATCGCAGCAAAAGACGCTGAAGGAAAAGCATGTTGCACCTATATCGGGCCAGAAGGTGCCGGCCATTTCGTAAAAATGGTACATAATGGCATCGAGTATGCCGAGATGCAACTTATCGCAGAAGTATATACCATTTGCCGTTATGGGCTAGGAATGACGCCAGATAAAATCGGGAATATATTTCAAGAATGGGACGAAACTCCAACGTTAAACAGCTACCTGATGAACATCTCAGCCAATATTTTGCGCAAGCATGAAAAGGGAGAATGGCTGATCGACAAAATTTTAGACAAAGCCGGAAATAAAGGAACCGGAGGCTGGACAACTGCTGCTGCTACCGAACTTGGTGTCCCGATTCCCATAATCAGCGCCGCACTTTTTGCAAGGTATCTTTCAGCTATCAAAGATGAACGCGTTAAGGCTCAGCAACTTTTTTCCAAATCGAAAAACGAATCCCCTAATCCAGATATTCCGGTAACGGTAATAAAAAATGCCTACGAACTTGCCAGGTTAATCAATCATCATCAGGGATTCCATCTTATCCGTGCAGCATCGAAGACTTATGACTGGGCGTTAAATCTTTCAGAAATTGCCAGAATCTGGACACAAGGTTGCATTATCAGATCAGGTTTAATGGTTTCGCTGATCGACCAATTGAAATCCGATGAACTTATTCTGACTTCCAGGCTACATGAAAATCGGCTAACAGTACAGTTTGACGACCTTAAAAGTGTTGTTTCCAGCAGTACCGGGAAGCTACATATCCCTTGTCTTTCTTCTGCTTTAGAATATATTACCGGTTATACAAATGCCTTATCCTCTGCAAATATCATTCAGGCGCAGCGTGATTATTTTGGTGCGCATCGTTATCAACGAAACGATGATCTTACCGGGCAATTCTTCCACACTGAATGGGACTAAAAAACCACTGACTCATGATCGAATTATCTTTACTTGGCGCTGTATTTATTGGTATTGCAGTATTACTGGTATTAATCCTGTTCTTTAGGATTCCTGCTTTTATCGCCCTGCTGATTTCGTCAATCACAGTCGGTTTTGCGGCTGGTATGGACCCGATAGCTGCTATGGAGTCGGTGACAATTGGCATGGGAGGCACACTTGGTCTCGTTGCTACATTGGTTGGACTTGGGGCAATGTTTGGTGCTATTCTCGAACATTCAGGAGGAGCGCAAGCTATTGCCAACTATATGACTTCCAAACTTGGCGAAAATCGTTCACCGCTTGCCATGATGATTTCGGGGTTCGTAATTGCTATTCCTGTTTTTTTTGATGTTGCTTTCATCATCCTGGTGCCGGTCGTCTATGCGCTTCAGCGGAAAACCGGTCGCTCTTTACTAGCTTTTGCTATCCCTTTGCTAGCGGGACTGGCGGTAACCCATGCTTTCATTCCACCTACCCCGGGACCAATTGCTGTAGCCGAGATCATCGAAGTAGATCTTGGCTGGGTCATCCTTGCAGGGTTTATTGCAGGTATTCCAACAGCCATTATTGCCGGATTGATTTTTGGACGGTACATCGAGAAAAAGATTCATTTGACCGCACCTGAATCAGATGATACCGAACCCGCAGAGATCAAATTTCCTGATGCTCGATTGATCATGAGTATCATTGCCTTACCAATTTTACTGATTCTTGCCAATACGCTCGTTTCTACTGAGATTATACAATTGGGCGATTCAGGATTAGGGCATTTTTTCAATACAACTCTTGCCTGGGTCGGCCATCCATTTTCAGCACTAATTATTGCCAATCTTGCAGCCTGGTATGCGTTAGGTATCCGACGTGGAGTTAGTAAAGAGACCTTATTCAAGATCACATCCCGTTCGATGGCACCTGCCGGGACTATCATCTTATTAACTGGTGCAGGAGGTGCTTTCAAGCAAATGCTAGTTGACACAGGAGCTGGTGAAATGATTGCCCAGGCTATGGAATCTGCCGGCTTTCCAATCATTGTGTTTGGCTTTTTGGCGGCTATGGCCGTCCGACTACTTCAAGGTTCTGCAACGGTCTCTATGATTACAGCGGCAGGACTGGTTTCTCCTTTGCTGGTTACTGGCAGCTTTAGTGGACTTGAGTTGGCCTCAATTGTAGTCGCTATTGCTGCTGGAGCCTCTACCCTTTCTCATGTCAACGACAGTGGTTTCTGGTTGGTCAGCCAATATCTTGGCATGTCAGAGAAACAAACTTTCTTATCCTGGAGTATGATGACGACACTGGTCGCACTTTCAGGTTTTCTTATGGCTGTTGTGATTTATCTTTTGGCCTAAACCAATTTTTTCCCATTCCTGGTAACGAAATTGGTCCTTCCCGAAACATCTATGTGTTAATGCTAATGATGTAACTACACCCTTTTCATTATAAAAGCCTGGTTTCCAACCATTTTTGCTTTTGCAAAACTCAACGCATCATTTAACAAATATAAAGTTGCAAGCAGATGGAATATTATTTCACTTCTGTGACAATTATATTTTCCTCAAAAAAGAATAATATCGAGGGAATCAGGCAGTCTTTTCGGACACTGTTGTGAAATTTCTAAAAAAATGACTCTATTATTGTAATAATTACATTATTGCTTAATAATACTGATAATAATTCAATATTCAATGTTTTTTTAACTAAATTTTGTTACATGCAACCATATTTCTTTTTCTCACGACTAATCAATAAAAGGCTGCAAAAAGGCGCACTTAAAGAGGCAAAAAGCGAAAAACAAACTACCCATATTCAATTTTTCTTTTGCACCAAAAAAACATTTAGCATGAAAACTATCGCTTTAATCCTCATAATGGGCATAGCCTCTATTGGGTTGGCATCGACGCCATCCATTAATTATACTAAACAGGAAAAGGTTGTTAATAAGGTCATCGATCTCATTTTTGACAACAAGACTGAAGTATTGGAATCTATTTTCGCCTCTGATGAAAATCTCGACAAGCATCAGTTGATCAACTGTGTTAAAGAAGCTTCGGGAAAGATCAAAAGGAAAGGTTCGAAAAAATTATTCGCCTCCAGAGTCAGTTCAATAACTGGTGATGAAGCATATGAGCAGACCATTTACGAGTATGCCTTCTTTTATTACTTCCAGGGGCAAAAAGTTTTTTATTACAAGATCAATATCACTTTTGACCACGAGCAATCGAGATACAAGCCATCTGATATTGAGTTTATGAAGGTAAAGGAATTGAGTTTGAATGAAATTGAAGTAGCAAGCATAAAGGCTATCTCCCCGATTGCCCGCAATTGACACTGGCTTGCTAAAAGGCTGACCCCCAATTTACAGGAAAACTCAACTTCTGTTAACGCAGAGTCTGCAATCGCACCCAGCGGACTCTGCGCTCTTTTTTTATCAGAAACTGCTCTTCACAAACATATCGTGCAGCTTGAGTCCTTTTTTGTAAAAACGATTGATCCGGCGGGGATCCATAAGTCGATTGTTCCTATAAAAGACAAGAAAATAATTTACGCCTTCTAAAGTCCAGTTCTTTTCAACAGTAAAAAACTGCAAGACTTCATCGGACATGGCCTCCCTGACAAGTTCCTCGTCATCGCCCTGAAGGAGATATTGCTTTGAGAATTGAGGGTACCTTTCAAAATCAATATCTTGCATTCCCAGGTAGGTCCCGATCATATTAAAGAAAGTTTCAGGTTTCATGAATAATTCGGGAATACCCAACTTTTTTGATTTTACAAAAAACACAGTTTGTCTAAACGTCTTTTTTTGATCGTTTTTTCCTCTCTGGTAGGCGTAATCAAAAATACGAATATCAACTTCCATCCATTCGTCAACATTACGCATAATGTTGGTGATCTTTTTCTTTCTGCCTTTCCTGAACAATTTGAAGTCGCGCATGTACTCGAGCAAACCCCAGTCATCTTCCTCTGAAAAATCCATCCCCATACGATACGCCATATTGCGCAGCACCTGTGTACGTCTTTTTCCAATTAGAATTTTTCTTTTCCGGCCCATAGGGTGTACTCATTTTTATTGTGGGATCAAAAATAAGAGTTTGTTATGAAATTGTCAGACTGAAAGTGGTTACAAGACAAAAAGGCACTTGATTCAATAATCTTTTTGGGTCTGCTTTGAGAAAACTTTATCTTGGGCACCTCAAAACACACCACAAAATCATCTGGTTATGAAAAAGTACTTTTCCATCCTTTGCTTACTATTAGCTATTTCTTTCCAACCTATTATCGCTCAAGAAGGAAATGCACAGTTATTTGAACCTATCGATGTTTTTCAGCTGGAGTATGCTTCTGACATTCGGATTTCTCCTGACGGCAGTAAAATTATTTATGTCCGCAATTTCAAGGACATCATGACTGATAAAAGTTTGGCCAACCTCTGGATGATCAATTTCGACGGCACTGAAAACCGTCCGGTTACAACGGGCAACCACCGTGACTATAGCCCAAGGTGGTCACCTGATGGAGAAAAATTGCTTTATATGTCATCTCGTGATGGCAAACCTCAGGTTTACCTTCGTTGGCTTGACACTGGCGCTGAAGCCAAACTTACCAACCTCACTCAAAGTCCTTCAGGGCTTTCCTGGTCACCTGACGGGAAATGGATAGCCATGACCATGAACGTGCCTGCTAAACCCAAGACATTCGGCAAAATGCCTAAAAAGCCATCCGGTGCCAAGTGGGCAGATGCACCAAAGGTCATCGACAAATTAAATTACAGACGTGATGGCGGAGGATTTGTCAAACACCAATACCGACAAATCTTTGTACTATCAGCTGAAGGTGGTACACCGCGTCAAATAACCACAGGGGATTTTAACCATGGCGGCACGCCACAATGGCGTAAAGATGGCAAGGCATTATATTTTTCAGCTAACCGCCACGAGGACGGAGAATACGACCCCAGGAACTCAGAGGTCTACATGGCAACCATTATTGATGGCCAGATCACACAACTTACTTCCCGTCAGGGTCCAGACAGCAGTCCGATTATTTCACCTGATGGGAAAATGATCGCATATACCGGGTTTGATGACAAATACCAGGGCTACCAGATGACCAGACTTTATGTTATGAATGCTGATGGTTCTGAATCAAGAGAAGTCAAAACCAATCTCGACCGTCAGGTTGCAGGCATCCAGTGGGCGGGTGACAGTAAAGGAATCTTCTTCAGATTTGATGATAAAGGAGAAACTTATCTTGCTCATACAGACTTAAATGGCAAGTACGAGCGATTAACAGACAATCTTGGTGGCTTGGCAATGGGTCGCCCTTATGCAGGCAGCAGCTTTTCGGTTTCCGGTAACGGAAAATACGCTTTTACTCATGGCAACTGGGATCATCTTGCCGATGTAGGTGTTGGTCAAAAGGGAGGTACAAAGGCCAATCGCCTCACCCGCCTCAATGATGACTTGTTTTCCTACAAAAAATTGGGAAACGTGGAAGAGATCTGGTACAAATCTTCTTACGACCAACGTGATATCCAGGGATGGATCTGCTATCCTCCAGATTTTGATCCTTCAAAAAAATACCCGCTTATTCTTGAGATCCATGGAGGCCCTTTTGCCAATTATGGAGATCGTTTCTCTGCGGAAGTACAGTTATTTGCAGCAGCAGGGAATGTTGTGTTGTACACCAATCCAAGAGGGAGCTCAAGCTATGGTGAAGAATTTGGCAACCTCATCCACCACAACTATCCAAACCAGGATTACGACGACTTGATGTCCGGGGTTGATGCCATCATTGAAAAAGGCTTTATTGACGAAGAAAACCTGTTCGTTACTGGTGGTAGCGGTGGAGGTGTATTGACCGCCTGGATCGTTGGCAAGACCGACAGATTCCAAGCAGCCGTAGTTGCTAAACCTGTTATCAACTGGTATAGCTTCGTTCTCCATGCCGACAATGTCAATTTTTACTACAAATACTGGTTCCCAGGCATGCCCTGGGATCATACCGAGCATTATATGAAACGGTCTCCAATTTCACTGGTCGGCAATGTGACTACACCTACCATGTTATTAACAGGCGAACAAGATTACAGAACACCGATGTCTGAGACAGAACAATTCTATGCCGGTCTCAAGTTAAACAAGGTAGAAACTGCAATGGTAAGAATTCAAAATGCAAGTCATGGTATAGCTTCAAGACCTTCAAATCTTATCGCAAAGGTTACTTACATTCTGGCCTGGTTTGACAAATACAAAAAGGAAAAAGAGTAATACTTTGGAAAAATTTGTAAATTGTAGATTCAGGTCATTTTTTAACCCCTAAAACCAATAAAAATGAAACGTAGGAATTTTGTAAAGGCATCAGTTTTGGGTGCAAGTGTACTTGCTCTGACTCCAGTCACTTCTTTGTTCGCACAAAGCCCTGCTGACAAGTTTGCATCAAACCTTGATATTGCTTCTCTTGATCCGCAAGTGACTAAGCATTATGTCAATTTTTCAAATGATTTCTTTGCCGGTCTTCCTGAAGGTGCTCGGTACGACTCAAACTTCCAAAGTGTGATCCTTCCAAAGAAAACCATTAGCTACAAGTCTAATGCTAAAGGGTACAACCTTACTTTCCTTAACCGGAATGGCGAGAAAGTTTCTTTCATTAAAGAAAACAAAAAGACCTACACGCTTATCTGCAAGGCGTAACCGCCTATTGCCTTTGAGGGCATCTTACTACAACGTTGATTTTACTACTGGTGAATTTCCAGTGGGTATTGACCTATTTTGTTTACAATAAGTGGGCATTCTTCACCTATTGATAGCTTAATTTTTTTCTAACAAAAGGTCTTACTGGAAAACATTTTGACATTACCACCAATATCACTGATAAACTTCCATGTTTAGCTTGTCAAATAGTGGCCCAATATTGCCTAAACGAAAACCAGAAAAACAAATGAAAATTTCATTTACGAAAATCTCGCTCACACTTTTCACACTATTTTTATTTATCTCAGCTTTCGCCCAACAATCCAATGAATGCTGGGATCCACAAGTAAGAGTCCTCGAATCGTCAAGAAATGGAATCGAATTCGAAGTCAGGATGCCTTGCATTGAGTTTTACAATGTCAAAACAACAAGTGGCGACTTCCAGCGTATCAATGCAAATCCACGATACCAGTCATCAGGTGATCGCAATGCCGGTAAACCGGAAATTATCTCCTATGCAACTTTTATTGCTCTTCCGATTGGCAGTTCCCCAGGACAAGTGACCATTCGACCTACTGGTAAGCAAAACCGCAAGACTAATGTTCGTTTATTCCCGGTTCAAAAGGAAGAAACCACTCCTGAAGGTCAGGAAAGAAAACCCCTATTCGAATTCGATCAACGTGTTTATAATCAATTTAGAAATGACGTTACAAAACCGACGGACGTAAGGGCAATTCAGCAAGGTCAAAACAATATTTACAAAGTCGTTTTTGATCTTGTTAACTACCAACCTTCCGAAGGTGTATTGACCTGGCACGATACTTACATCTTCCGTCTGGAATATCTAGATCCAAGCGATTGCTACACAGTTTTGCCCAGGGTGACTCAGAAATTTCAACCTGATGCACTTGATAAACTAAATCGCAGGCAAGCCATTTCTGTGGTTCCAGGAGTAATTAACCGACAAGACTTGTTAAAACTGCCCTGTCCAGGCACATTAAGTCCATTGGTCTTTGGATGCGACTTACTGATAATCACCCATCCAGACTTTTTGACCTCTTCCAACAATCTTGAAAGTCATAAAGAATCTCGGGGTGTAAGAACAGTGGTGGTTTCCACGCAAACCATATCAGACAAATATGGAAATGGCAGTGGTGATGTAACAGATACAGAGATTAAGGATTATATCAAATGGTATCATAGCTCTGCTCTCATCAAACCACGATGGTTGCTATTGGTAGGCGATAGTGAATTTATTCCCACACATTATAATATGGACATTGTATTGGACATCTCAATTGCTGCAGGAGATCAATATTACGGACAACTCAATGATGATGACCTGGAAATTCCGGCGATGGGCATTGGTCGCTTCCCAGTTGATACCGATAGCGAATCGCAGACCATAGTGGACAAGATTATCGCTTACGAAACAAGTCCTCCGGTAAGTATTCGCAAAGCGTATAGTTTTGCCGTACAGTTCCAGGATAGTGATGACGATTCAACAGCCGACAGGGAGTTTACGGAAACAGCAGAATTTATTCGGGACTATGTCATTACTCAAGGTGTCGATGTAGAAAGGATATACAAAGACAAAAGTTCTGCCGATCCGCTTTATTACGATGACGGCCGCGACATTCCTGCTGAAATTAAAAAACCGATTTTCGCATGGGATGGCGATGAAGTTGACATCTACACAGCAATCAACGACGGCAGACTACTTGTCTTTCATCGTGATCATGGTAGCAAAAATGGCTGGAGTACACCTAAATTCAAATTGGCAGACATCGATGATGTATCTATTTCCGGCACCGAATATCCATTTGTCTTCAGCATCAATTGTTCAAGCGGGCTTTTTGATAACGAGACTATAAACGATCCGGCAGTAATAGTTGGTTCTGGGCATACCTCATCTCCTAATGATACTTACTTTTCAGAAAAATTCATTCGGCGTGCAAACGGTGCCATTGGCGTGATTTGTGATGGTCGTGCCTCTTCAACAAGCATGAATAATAAAATGTCTAAAGGCTTATTTGATGCCTATTTTCCAGGACTGGAGACTTATGGTGGCACAGGTAAAATAAGTACAATGGGAGACGTTCTGAATCATGCGAAAGGCTATGTCTTGGCAAGTTCATCAGACAACTGGGCCATTGAGAAGGAAAACACTATCTACAACCTCTTTGGCGACCCATCGCTTAGTGTTAATGGCGGAAAAGTGCTCAGGTTTACCAGGATAATCGGATTTATTCCGAAATTCGACAACGACTTCATCCACATCACGTTACAGGCTGCGAAGGCTCCTGAAAAGGTAAAGCTCGGACAGATACCAGTTGTTATCCAGGATCCAAAGTCTGGCAAGGTGCTCGGCAGAGCTGTTACGAATAAAGACGGAGTAGCAAAATTCAAAATGCCCGATAATTACAAAGGTCAGTTGAAAGTGACTTCTTCTGGTGCTAACAGGCCTATGTTCTCAGAGGTGATCAACAATAAATAAACTATGCGGAAAAACATCAGCAAAGACGGTAAACCCCTCATTCTGGCACATCGTGGTCTTGTTACCGCGTTTCAGGAAAATACAATGGCTTCTATAAAAGCCGCTCTGGATAGTCCACATTGCCACGGTGCCGAATTCGATGTTTTTCTGACAAAGGATAAAAAAGTTGTACTCTTTCACGACGAAAACCTTAAGCGCCTGACCGGCATCGACCGCAATATCCACGATATGACATGGGATGACTTAAAAACCATCACAGTATTGAAAGATATTGAAGTCGATGGCGGCCTCAGGCACTACCCAAAAGAGGAAAGAATTCCCCTTTTAAGTGAAGTTCTTGAAGAAGTCAAAGGCAAAGAATTTTTCATGGACGTAGAACTAAAAGCCTACTCACCAAAATGGTCAAAAAGAGACACCGGAACAGAGACAGCAAAGATCATTCGTAGTCTTGAGATGGAAGATCAACTCGTTTGTACTTCCTTCGATTTTTTCATGTTATACACCCTGGAAAAGGAGCATCCAAAAATCAATTCTGGTTTCGCTTATGACGACGATATGCCGATCAGTGCCAAATGGCTCAACAAACTCATGGAATTTAACCTGATCGGCAGATTTGTCAACTCCAATTTGTCTTGTGTGGAATACACGCTAATAGACGAAGATACGGTCAAAAAATATCACAGTCGCGATATGGCGATTGGTACGTTTACCTTGTTCCCGCTCACGCCTTCCGATAAGGCGCATGAAAAATACGAGCATTATGCCAGGGAAGTTAAACGACTCGCTGCTCTCGGGGTAGACTGGATCGAAACGGATGACCCTGAAAAAGCTTATGCGTTAGTTTACGAGTAGTTAGACTTTTTTCAACGCAGAGCCGCAGAGACTCTGCTCAGTTGCGCGAAGGAAATTCAAACATCATTCCTCTAAAGTCTGAAGGTATGGGTATACTTTATCAGAATGACCTGGCTATTCACCTTCGATTTTGGCTATAGCAAATTGTGGAAAAAGGAAATGAGTAATAAGGAAATGTTAGTGTGGCGGGGAGAATGCATAGTGAGGAGGGGTTTTGGATTTTTGGAAACTACTAGTTTGGATTAGTAATTTGCCAAACGTGGGGTGGGTTTTTACCACAGAGAGACGCAAAAGGTTTCGCAAAGGAACACTAAGTTTTTCTTCAGGATATTCGATATTAATTAGTTTCTAATTAATCATCCATCTCCTCAGCGATCACACTATTGAAACTATCTGCTGTTTGTTGCGCGTTAACGAAATTACACCACTTACAGTTCGCTTTCCCACAACCTTCGAAAAATTCATGGTTCTGAATCTTCTGCCAGGTTTCTTTGATCTGGGCATGTACAATCTTTTCTGCTTCCGCGGAAAGACTTATCTCAATGCGTTTAAACCCACCTCCTGACTTCTTGTCTGGTTCTACATAATCAATTTCTCCAGAGACGACCTGCCAATTTTGGCTGCGGTAATTTTCGAGTAAAATCTTGTAGAAAACCAGTTGTCGCCAGTAATCTCCCCCCAATGGATGCTTTTCGCTGGGTGGTTTCGACTGTTGCGGCCGATAGGTACTGGTTTTATAATCAACAATATGCAACCTGGTTGGTGAGAGAAATTCAATTTTATCTACCGTTCCGGTAACCGGAACCCCATCGATTTCGATATTCCTGAATTCATGTTCAAGGTCCACAATTTTACGCCACGTTTCAATTCTGGCTGAGAAATAATCTGGCAGAACAATTCTACCCAATTCAAGACGACGTTTGTATTGAGTCTCTGAGAAATAGATTTTTCGCCTGGAAAGGTCAAATTCGAAATCACGAACAAGGTCTTCAGGCATTGGAAATTCCTTTTCCTTATTAGCCCTCATTTTTTCGAAATGACGACGTAATGCGTAATGGATCGCAGAGCCATAAGCCGCAGCATCACTGGATGTTGATGGAATGTGTAAGACATTTTCAAAGTAAAAACTCAACGAGCAATCCAGAAAACGACAAAGGCTGGTAGGGCTGAGCACAAAATTCTCCAGCAAGGCATCAAGTTCTTCAGCAGTTAGCGGCGATTCAAGTACAGGGATTTCAGTTTCCTGCATCAGGAGTAGTTGGGCTTCAACAAGATTTGCGGTAGCCATATGCTCATCAATAATTTCCAACTGGGTAGCATTTAAAATTTCGTCAACGAAGACGGCCCTCGAGCGTTCTTTTTGATTTAAATCCTGCTCGCTGAAAGAGATCCAGAGTCTTTCTTTTGCCCTGGTCATAGCGACATAAAACAATCTTCTTGATGCCTCCATCTCGTCTTCAGCACCGCTGAACGTCAGCGTATCTGGAAAAGCAAATCGTCCTCTTGCTGTACGGTTTGAAGGCTCCCAATTGTCTTTTACGGCATCAATAATGAAGACGTACTTGAATTCGAGTCCTTTCGCACCATGTGCCGTTAGTAGATTAACTCCGGTGTCTTCAGCATATTGCGATTTCTGGATACTAAGCTCGAGGTAATTATCTTTCATTCGCTTGAAGATATCCAGCAAGCGATTGACGTCAATTGATGGAAATTTCTGAGCTTCTCCCCTGATAAATTCAAACAGGGTGGAAATTACCTGCACTTGCCAGACCTTGTCCGGAGCGTTGGTGATCGCCGTGAGTAATCCCGAGCGGTTAATCAACCTTTCGAACAACTTTGGCAAACTGAGATTGACGTAATCCAGAATGAGCTCATCAATTAATTTGCTTAACCGCAAAATTGCAGGCAGCGATCTGATCGAGAGACCTCCCAGTCGGGCCTCGTCACCAATCAGATCACGCCAGCTGTTTGAGTATTTTGTCGGTTTACCGAAAAGCTTTTGCTGATAAACCGAATTCATATGAACCGCTAATTGAGTGATGTCGGCAGCTTCAATCCCCAGAAAGTCGAAATGCATGATGCGGTAGAGCAGATCATCGCCACTATTCGGCCGTTCATATTCCTTACTCAGGTACGACAGAAAGGTGAGGATATTCCTGATCATAGGGACTTCCAGAACATTTACCCGCCTTTTGGCAGAATACGGAATACTTTTACGTTCAAGCAGATCGATAATATTGAATGATTGCTTGTGTTTCGCATAGATAATGGCAATTTCCCCTAGTCGTACCCCTTCATCTCTTAGACTTTCAATTCTTTCAACGATCTTGCCATCTTCATGAAGTGGATTGTGATACCTGATGATCTCCGGCAATACTTTTGAGTTGGCTACAGCATCGTTGGCAGCAACCAGGTTTTTGTCAATTTCGGCGGAAGCTAATTTCTTTACTAGTCGCAGATCATTATTCTCGATCAATTCTTTAGCGGTATCCAGAATGTGTTGGGAAGAACGATAATTTTCCTTTAAAACGACAAGGGCAATATTGTCATAGCCTTTGTGAAACTCAGTGATATTGCGGACGCGGGCACCCTGGAATTCATAAATTGACTGATCGTCATCACCAACGACAAAAATATTAGGTTTCTCCCAATAGTCGATCAGCTTTTTGAGAAGCTCAGTTTGTGCCCCATTGGTATCCTGGAATTCATCCACGAGAACGTAGAGATACTGTTCCTGGTAATTTCTAAGCAGGTCTTTGTCTTGCCGAAATTTATCAACTACCCAGCGGATCATATCTGCAAAATCGTATCGTTTACGCCGACGCATCAACAATTCGTAATCGGGAAACATCCAGGCACCTGCCCGCAGACGCTCCATGCGCTCTTTGACTTTGTTATACTTTGCCTGGCGCAAATCCCCAACCTTGTTTTGTCCATGCCGCTTTTTGTATAGAAACTCAGGGTCGGACTTGAGGTTTTCGAGATATTCGTCAATCCGTTCGTCTACGAGGGAAGCGGTCCATTGTTCGGCTTTGATCTTGTCAAACAGGTCGCGTAAATGTCTTTCGTAGAAATACAGATCACCTTTCATCTGAACCAGTGGATGTCCTCCTTTCAACCCATCGATAAGGTCACGGATTACTTCAACTCGTTCTAGTTGTGAAACCGGCTCCAGGTCACGTACTCCAAAAAGTGTGAGGTTATCCTGTATCACAGAATTGCAAAAGGAATGAAACGTATAGATATGGACCTTATGACTCTCAGGACCAATAAAATGCAGGAGACGCTGACGCATGGCATTAACCCCGGCATCGGTGTAGGTCAGACATAAAATATTGTGTGCCTTGGTATCCGTCTTTTTAAGAATATTCCCAATGCGAGCGCTCAGGATATGGGTTTTACCTGTACCTGGTCCGGCAACCACCAGGACGGGGCCTTCAATGGTTTCCACGGCTTCCCTTTGAGCCTGGTTAAGTCGTGCCAGCTCTTGCTCAAAATTCTCTTCGTGTTTCTTACGGATATGTTGGTCTCCTCGCTTTGACATTTACCCTGTCGATGATTGCACAAAATAGATAAAAATAATACCTTATCGCCATGCCAAAATATTTAAATGCCGGCTTTTTAATTTCCATGGCCCTTGTAGTTGTGGTTGTGGCATTATCTATCGTATCCTTTCTGAATAAAGATACTGAAATGGATAAGTTATTTGACAAATACTTCGAGGCTTACCAGGGATATCCCAGAGTAGGAGAAGCCACTAACGGTGAGATCTCATTTGCACAAGCAATTGACGCTTATCGATCAGGCGATTTCCATAAAAGCTCGAAGCTCTTACACACTATTTCTGCCTCAGATACTGCAACTGCCGAGCATTTCTTTTTCCTGGGTAACAGCCTTCTCGCGCAAAAACCACCGAAAGCAGGAAAGGCACAGGATGCTTTTCGCGAAGTCTTCAAATTGAAAGATGGATATATCAATGAAACCAAATGGTATTTCGGTTTAGCCAGCCTCAAAAAAAAGGAGAAAGATGCAGCTCGCACCATTCTATGGGAGATCGCCAGGAAAGGTAGTGGATTCAAGCAGGCGGAAGCTAGGAAAATAGTTGATTCGCTATTAGAGGATTGATTATATGGACTTTTGTTTTTGGAGTCTCTCAAAGAGGGGCCCGCATTATAGCCTTACACTAAAAGTACGGAGAGCCCCATTCCGGAGACTCTGCTAGAACATGATTAATTTTAGAACCGCGAATTCCCCGATACTGGGAGCGATTATTGTTAGCCTGTGGGCGAATTCTTTTTCTTATCGAAAGATTCCGCAAGGAATGCCGTTATTTGTATAAAACTATTCCATTGTCATTAATCAAAAAATTAGCTGGGGAAACAGCCATTTACGGGCTTAGCACGATTATAGGTAGGGTCTTGAACTACCTGCTGGTGCCCTTATATACCCGTATTTTTTTGACTGCAGAATATGGGATCGTCGCTGAGCTCTATGCTTATGTTGGGTTTTTAAGCGTGATTTTCATTTACCGAATGGAAACTGCCTTCTTCAGGTATGGTACCGAAAAAGAAAATCGGCAGAAAGCTTATTCGACGGCCCTGACATCACTGTTTGGTAGCACATTGTTTTTTGTTGCGGCCCTGCTGTTGTTATCCCAACCTATTGCGAATGCTCTTGAATACCCTGATCAGCAAAAGTATATCATCTGGTTTGCCTTCATTATTGGTTTTGATGCTTTAGCTGCATTGCCTTTTGCTCGGTTGAGATTAGAGAATAAAGCCCTTCGGTTTGCAGTCATTAAACTCATTAACATTGGGCTGAATATCGGCATTAACCTTTTTTTCCTATTGCTGTGTCCATGGCTTGTCACGAAAGGGTATGAAGGAATTTACAAAATTTACAATCCTGAGCTCGGCATAGGTTATATCTTCATTGCCAACCTTGTGGCCAGTGCAGTGACTATCTTGCTCTTATCGCCTTATTATTTTTCCGAAAGGCAAAATTCAAAAGGAATTACCCGTCGAGTTCCTGTTTTCCTGAATGGCCTTTTCGACAGGGCACTTTGGAAAAAGATGCTCTTTTATGCAGGGCCGCTGGTTATCGTTGGTTTTGCAGGCATCATTAACGAAATGCTCGACAGGGGGTTACTCAAACAACTTTTGGATGGTGATCTCGATTTCCGGACCGGCCAAATTGGAATCTATAGCGCCAATTACAAAATTGCGATGCTGATCACCCTATTCACAACAGCATTCACTTATGCAGCCGAACCCTTCTTTTTCAGCAATGCGAAAAGGGAAGATGCCCAAAAGATCTATGCCACCGTGGCACAGCTTTTTACAGCGATAGCCTGTCTTGGGTTTGTTGGGATTCTTCTTTATATCGATATTTTCAAATACTTCGTTGGGGAGGAGTTCCGCTCGGGTTTGAGTGTTGTTCCAATTTTGCTATTGGCTAATATCTGTCTTGGCTTGTACTATAATCTTGCGGTCTGGTTCAAACTGACAGACCGGACTATTATGGGGGCTTACATCTCCGGTGGAGGGGCCATAATCACTATTATCCTGAACATCATTCTCATTCCAAAAATTGGTTATATCGGGTCGGCATGGACAACGCTTTTCTGCTATAGCACAATGGTAATTGCCAGTTATTTTCTTGGACAAAAGTTTTATCCGGTTCCCTATAAGACAGGTCGAATTTTGCTTTACATCTTACTCGCTATGTTTGTTTACGGTATCAGCATTCCTGTAAGGACATATTTTGGTCCTGGATCAATTATGGTGTTTGTTTCAGCGACTGTGTTATTATTGACCTATTTATCTATTTTATGCGCCTTGGAAAAAGAACATGTTATGGCCTTTGTAAGGAACCGGAATTGATGAAGGCAAAGATCCGATTTTTCAGCAAGGTTATTCTTCCTCTTCTCCAGAAATAAAATTCCTTAATTTTTCAATGAGGCTAATGCCAACCTTTCCTTCATCCAGGCTTTTTCGGATTGCCGTGACGGCTGCTGTCAGATGCACATGAGTCAGATTTTTTGCTGCAGAAAGATGTTTATCACAAAACCATGCAGCATTAGGCGGATGGCCTACAAATCCTGGCTGTTCAGCCATCACATACCATTCTTCATCTTTGGCCGTTCGCTCAAAATAGAGGAGGTCGCCGCCTTCGGAAAAACGCTCACCACAGATTTCGCAAATGGGAGGTTGCATAGGCTAAATTTAGTAGGCCGCCAATTCGGCGAGCAATATTTTGAATCGATCCTTTGGGAGAAAACCAGCTTCAAGTTCTTTCGCAAAAGGAACAGGTGTATCAAGGCTAGCAGCCCTTTTGACAGGTGCATCGAGGTGTTCAAAAAGGTGTTCAGAAATCCAGGCAGAAATTTCACTTGCAACACCTCCTGTCAACGTATCTTCCTGGAGCAGTATGACCTTATTGGTTTTCTTTACGCTTGCCGCAATGGAGTCATAATCGACTGGTAATAAAGTGCGCAAATCGATCAGGTCAGCACTCAATCCTTGTTCATCAATGGTTTCTTTTGCCCAATGAACGGCAGCACCATAAGCAATAACTGTGACATCATCACCTTCCCTAACCAAAGCCGCTTTTCCGATCTCAACCGTATAATAATCATCAGGAACCTTGTCCGTCAAACTCCGATAAAGGGCTTTATGCTCAAAATACATTACCGGGTTGGGATCTTCAAAAGCCGCCAACAACAATCCTTTGGCATCATAAGGATTAGACGGATACACAATCTTCAAACCCGGGGTATGAAAAAACCAGGCCTCATTACTTTGCGAATGGAAAGGACCTGCTCCTACTCCACCGCCACACGGCATTCTGATTACAACATCTGCATTTTCGCCCCAGCGATAATGCAGCTTTGCCAGGTTATTGACGATCTGGTTAAATCCACAAGTCACAAAATCCGCGAATTGCATTTCCACCATTGATTTATATCCTGCTAAACTCAATCCTAATCCGGCACCCACAATTGCAGATTCACAAAGTGGTGTATTTCTGACCCGTTCTCTCCCAAACTGCTCAACAAATCCTTGGGTGATCTTGAAAACCCCTCCATATTCGGCAATATCCTGGCCCATTAAAACCAGGTTGTCGTATTTCTCCATCGCTTGCCGCAATCCATCTGAAATCGCATCAATGAATCGTTTTTCAGGAATATTCATGGTGGCAGGACTCGCAGCAATTGGTGTATGAGGAGCGTATACTTCCTTTGTTTCTTTATCAAGAGAAAACTCAACTATCGGTTCTTCAAAAGCCATATCCAATCCCTGTTGGATTTCAGCGGTGATTTCTTGTCTTAATGCCTTGATCTCCGCTTCACTAATCACCCCTTTATCAAGCAGGAATTGTTGGAAATTGTCAACCGGGTCTTTTTCTGCCCAAGCCTTCATTAATTCTTTGGGCACGTACTTGGTGCCAGAGGCTTCTTCATGTCCACGCATTCTGAATGTCAGGCACTCTACCAATACAGGCCTTGGGTTTTGTCTGATGTCTTCGGCTAATCTTCGAATTGTCGTATAGACTTCCAGGATGTTATTGCCATCTACCTGAATGGCTTCCATACCATAACCTGCGCCTTTATCCATCAGAGCGGCACACTTAAATTGCTCACTTGTTGGAGTTGACAATCCGTATCCGTTATTTTCGATGATAAAAAGCACCGGCAGGTTCCATACTGCAGCGACATTAAGTGCTTCATGGAACTCACCTTCCGAGGTGCCGCCTTCCCCAGAAAAAGCAGCAACAACTTTCTTGTCGCCTGACAATAAGTGCGCAAGCCCAACCCCTCCGGCCAACGACAACTGCGGGCCAAGATGAGAGATCATCCCGACGATATTAAATTCCTTGGCACCAAAGTGAAAAGAACGGTCTCTGCCCTGAGTAAACCCTGGCATTTTGCCTTGCCATTGACAAAAAAGACGGTGTAAAGGAATATTTCTTGTCGTAAAAACACCCAGATTCCTATGCATAGGAAAGATAAATTCATCTTCCGTAAGTGCAGAAGTAACCCCAACTGAAATTGCTTCCTGTCCAATTCCAGAAAACCATTTGGAGATTTTTCCCTGGCGCAGGAGAACCAACATTTTTTCCTCAATCATTCTAGGCTTTAGCAATCTTTTGTACAATAGTTGCAAAAGTGGCTTGCGAATACCTTTCCGATCAAATTTCATAAGTCTTCATTTCTGTCAGAAATCAATGCAAACGTACTAAACTTATTTCACTATATTTATCACCCTGAAATTAGGAGTCAATTTCGCATTGTAGATGCAACCTTTTCAGGGTTAGAATTAATCTTTTTTATATCCATTCTTGTCTGCATGTTTCGGGCAACTTAAGCTCTTTTTCTTCGTTATTTTGTAAAGGCATTTCAGGATGCTAAAACATGAACCCAAATGCTTCGCCTAGGAAAGAGCGTTCTATTCACACTATTTATGGCTATATCGATGTCTGCCTGGTCGCAGGGCCAGTACGACGTGCAGGTCGTGATAACCAGTATAGACTGTGCCAACCTGGAGCTCTGTGCGGAGATCCAGATAAAAGCAACCAGCTCTACGACTAACTTCAATGTAGCAGATCAGAATTACCGCTTTACCTTCTCCTCCAACCTCGCCAACCCTACTATTGATGCAGAGCTTACCATAAGTGGATTCGCCGTCTCAGGTCCATTTGTAAGTCTTTACGACCCACACACCTTAACCGGATCGAGTGGGAATCTATTGTCTTATAATGTTATCCTCGCAGGTGGCGATGGATACTTCCTGGATGAAAATACTTGGGTATCAGTTGGCAGAGTTTGCTTTGACATTATCGACACCAATGGTTGTTTCAGCTTCGACTGGAATGAACCTGGGATTGACTTTCCACCAGTCATCATTGTTGGCAAAGACATGAACGTTCTGTTTGGGGCCACTCCAGGTAATTTTATAGATGATTCACAAAGTTGCAGCGGTGTACAATGCAGTGATCCACCTATGGCTGAAGACGATAGCTTCGTTACCAACCAGGACACCCCGCTTAATGGTGACATGTCATTAAACGACGTGGAGCCTGATGGTGATATGCTCCACTATACAACCAACCCGGTTGTACCGCCTTTAAACGGGAATGTTATTATTTCTGCAGACGGCACCTTTACTTATACACCAAACCTTGGTTTTATCGGACTTGATTCTTTTATGTATGAAGTGTGTGATCCTGATATGCCTCCGCAATGCGATACTGCGACTGTAGTCATTGATGTAAGCGACTGTAATAGTCTTCCAGGATTGACTTTTAATGCTGACCCTTGTAACCAGATCGTCACTATTACTGCTAACGACGTTGGGGCCGGAGCGACTTACACCTGGGGCTTTGGACCAGGAACCATGCCGGCTACAGCCACTGGTCTCGGCCCTCATATTGTCGAGTTCCCTGTTTCCGGAATACAAAACGTAGAACTAACTGTCGACTTTAATGGCTGTAACGTCACGGGGTCATTATCTGTAACTGTTACAGATGCTATAACTACAGCTCCTTTGATCGTTAATGAAAGTTGCTTTATTGCAAATGACGGCTCCGCTAATCTAAATGTTACTGGTGGCCTGTCTCCTTACACCTTCATTTGGAATGACGGGCAAACAACTGAAATAGCTACAGGCCTTGAAGCCGGGGTTTATACCACCATCATCCAGGATGCTAATGGCTGTTTTGCAACAGAAATGATTACTATTACAGAACCTCCTGAAATACTGGCCGCTGCCTCTGAGATCGCTTCAATTCTTTGCGGGGGCACAGCTACCGGACAGGCCTTTGCAGTAGGTGCAGGTGGCATTTCTCCACTTAGTTTTGAATGGGATAATGGTGAAACTACCCAGCTAGCTACCATGTTGGCCGCGGGGTCCCATACAGTAACCGTTTCAGACAATATTGGATGTTCTATAGAAACATTTGTAATAATTACAGAAAATCCACCAATCACTGCAGCAACTTCGGAAATGCAAAGTGTTAGCTGTTTTGGTCTTAACGATGGCATTGCCTCGGTTACAGGTGGTGGTGGAATTGCACCTTTAACCTACCTATGGTCAAATGGCAGTACAGAAACTACAGCTTCCATGCTTTCCAGTGGCACACATACCGTCACAATAACAGATAATATCGGCTGCTCCACAACCGCAGATATCATGATCACTGAGCCAGCTCTGCTCACCGCTTCCGCAACCGAAGATCAGGCAGTCAGTTGCAATGGAGCATCTGACGGACAGGCAACTGCTTCACCCGTTGGCGGAATTATGCCTTACACCTACGAATGGGACAATGGTAACACCCTTGCCTCTCCGGATGACCTTTCTGCAGGACTGCATGAGCTCACCATTACTGACAATAATGGTTGTACTACCACTGCATCTGTAACTATCAGCGAACCCTCAATACTTAGTGCTTCTGCATCTCAGGACATGGAAGTAAATTGCAATGGTGGAAGTGACGGTCAAGCTACTGTATCCGTCAACGGAGGCACCTCACCTTATACCTTTTTGTGGGATAATGGTGAAACGAATGCTACAGCTACCAGCCTGAATGCCGGTATAACCGCGATAACGATAACTGATTTAAATGGTTGTGCAGAAACTACTTCATTGACCATATCAGAACCACCAGTGCTTTCCCTTATGGGAATGGAAAATTCGCCAGTTAGTTGTGATGGTGGAAACGATGGTTCTGCCAGTATTATGGTAGCGGGAGGCACTATGCCATATACTTACCTTTGGGAAAATGGGGTTACTGATATCTCTGCTACAAATCTTACAACCGGAACCCATGGGTTCACGGTAACGGATGTTAATGCCTGTTCAGCTACATCGCAAGTGACTTTAACCCAACTTCCAACCCTGTCTATCAGCCATTCCGTTACCCAAAACGTACTATGCGGTGGAGAAAGTACAGGTATCCTTGAGTTGACAATAGATGGTGGTACTTCGCCATACACCTATACCTGGGCGGGTACATCCTCAGGAACGACCGTGGCTTTAACACCGGGAACTTTTTCCATCGACAATTTACCTACTGGCAGTTATGACATCAATGTTGTTGACGCGAACAATTGTCTTGCAAACATTATGAGCATTCTGGTAACAGAACCAATGGCTCTTAGTGTCAATTTGGACAATTCC
Organism: Bacteroidota bacterium; assembly: GCA_039028895.1. Lineage (GTDB taxonomy): Bacteria > Bacteroidota > Bacteroidia > Chitinophagales > Saprospiraceae > JAHDCJ01. Next base: position 65,653 of record JBCCHF010000012.1, read on the forward strand.
ACGCCCTCAAGTTGTTCTTTATGCAATGCTACAGCAGAAGTTTCCGGATCTGGTGGATCAGCGCCATACGCCTTCCAATGGGAAAATGGCAATACTTCAGATACACCATCCGGACTTTGCCCCGGCTTCAATGACATCACTATAACAGACAATAATGGCTGCACTTCAACAGCATCGTTTGTTATCCCTTCTATTACTGATTTAACGATTGATAATTTCACGGTTACGTCTGTTTCATGCTTTGGCGGCAGTGATGGAGGGATTATCCTGGAAGTTTCTAATGGGACATACCCTTATACTTACCAATGGGGAAATGGCATTTTGGATACCGACTCAATTATTACAAATATTTCAGCAGGAATGTACCAGGTTACTGTAATCGACCAATTGGGATGTCCTGTAGTTGAGAGTATTTCAATAACAGAACCTTCTGTCCTCACAACCAATATCGTTCAGGATATTGCGTTAGATTGCTTTGGCGACAGCAATGCCGCTGCCACAGCTTCCGGAATGGGCGGTACAGCACCTTATTCGTTCCAATGGGACTCCAATACAGGAGATCAGACTACAGCCCAGGCAACCGGGCTTTCTGCTATGACATATTCCGTAACGATTACTGACACTAACAGTTGTATGTCAACTGCAATGATTAACATCGACGAGCCGGATGCACTTACCCTTGCGGCCATGGTAATTCAGGATGTAAGTTGCAACGGACTTTCCGATGGCCTGGCAATTGCAACTCCAGGAGGCGGAACAATGCCCTATACCTTCCTTTGGGATAACGGAGAATCGGATGCCACAGCGACCAACCTTGATGCAGCAATTCACAGTGTTTCGGTGTCGGATATGAATGGTTGCATGATTGCCACCACTGTCGATATTCCCGAACCGCCATCCCTTGGACTTAGCATCTCGCTCAACCAGGATGTATCTTGTTTTGACGGCATGGACGGCAGTCTTACAGCCACCCCCTCTGGAGGAACTCCTGCATTCACCTTTTTATGGGAAAATGGCGAAACTGATGCAACGGCAACAGGGCTTTTTACCGGTTTACACCAAATAACAGTGACTGATGCCAATGGATGCGAAATAACGGGTGCATCCAATATTGGAGGACCAGCAGATGCAATCACAGTTTCTACTGTAGTTGATCAGGCTATCAGCTGCTTTGGCGCCAATGACGGCATAGCTACTATAACTCCGATGGGTGGCACTCCTGCCTATACATTTGAATGGGGAAATGGTGCCACTGAAATGTCTGCTTCGGGTCTGGGTCCGGGACTACAAAGTATAACCATTACCGACGCAAATAATTGTACAACGACAACCAGTGTAGATATCATTGAACCAATGGCATTAACGCTTAATGTCATTGCCGACACCAATGTAGCATGCTTCGGAGAAGCAACCGGTATCGCCTCTGCCACTCTTTCCGGAGGAATGCCTCCATATACATTTATTTGGGCAAATGGATCTACCGAAAGTACCGCGACTGCATTAAATGCAGGATCACATAGTGTCACAGGAACAGATGCCAATGGCTGCACAACAGCAGAGTTTGTACTAATTTCTGAACCAGCAAGTGCTCTATCAGTAACCGTCGGAAATATCCAGAATGTCAATTGTTTTGGTGAAGATTCTGGAAGCGCGACAGCCATACCCACAGGTGGGGTGCCTCCATACACCTTTGTATGGGACAATGGTTCAACTGAGGCTGCAGCTACCAGTCTTCTTTCCGGAATTCATGTGGTTACAGTATCGGATAACAACGGGTGTGAAGCCACAAACTCGGTTTTCATAATGGAGCCATTATCAATGGTACTCGGCTTTTCGATTAATCAAAATATTTCCTGTGTCGGAGGTGATGACGGCAGCATAACAGCTTCCCCGGCAGGCGGTACTCCTGGCTATACCTTCCTTTGGGATAATGGTGAAACAGATGCTACCGCCACAAACCTCGTATCTGGCAGCCATAGCATAACTGTAACTGATGCTAATGGCTGTGTTATCACAGGTAGCCAGATAGTCAGCCAACCTGCAAATCCACTGGAAGGTTTAATTGCGATAGATGATCCTGTCTCTTGCACCGGAGCTTCTGATGCCGTGGCAACAGTCTCAGGAAATGGAGGGACTCCCGGTTATTCCTATATCTGGGACAATGGATCAACTGAGGCTAGTGTTAATACCTTGTCCTCTGGCACTCATCTCGTTACGATAACGGATGCTAATGGTTGTGAAGCGACTACGTCAATTACTATCACTGATCCTCCCCAGTTCAACATCTCTACTGCTGTTATCCAGGATGTGGCCTGTTTCGGCGAATCGACTGGTGTAGCTACTGTTACTCCAATGGGCGGAACGCCTGATTATTCCTTCGACTGGGATAATGGTGCTACCGATGCAACCATAACTGACTTAACCGCTGCCAATTACGTAGTTACTGTTACAGATTCAAATGGGTGCATTTCAATCGGTTCAGTTACCATAAATGAACCTGCTGCTGCGCTTACAGCAATTATCACGGTGATCTCAAATGTCAATTGTTTTGGTGAGTTAAATGGAATTGCTGAAGCATCTCCTGCCGGGGGGACTCCTGGATATACCTTTTTATGGTCAAATGGTGAGACTAACGCCATTGCCACCAGTTTAAATGCAGGTCCTCATTCTGTCACCTTAACTGATGCCAACAGCTGCGAAACAACAGCCTCGATCACAATAACTCAACCTTTCCAGGAGCTATCCGCCCAAACCTCGCTTGATCAATCTGTTAGTTGTTTTGGCGGATCCAATGGCGAAGGCTCGGTTTCGGCAAATGGCGGTACTCCTCCTTACGATTACCTTTGGAGTTCGGGAGAAACCACTCAATCTGCTACCGCATTAGCTGCAGGCTTAAATACAATAACCGTGACAGACCAAAATGGCTGCGAGGTGACTGCTTCACTTGATGCTGGCAACCCCGATCCGTTGATGACCAATGATGTCATTGAGACACCTGTAAGCTGTTTCGGCGAAAATGATGGTAGTGCTACAGTTGTACTCACCGGAGGCAATGCACCATTTACTTTCCAATGGAGCGATGGCCAAACCGGGGAAACAGCTATCGGCCTTTCCCCCGGTAATTATCTACTAACCGTTACCGATATTAATGGGTGCATGCTTACTGATATTTCTGCAACAATCACCGAACCGATAGAACCTTTGTCGGTATCCCTTTCGGGAAATAACGTCACTTGCTGGAATGGTAATGACGGAAGCATTTTGGCATCGGCAACTGGTGGTACACCGGGCTATTCATTCTCATGGAATAATGGAGCTACTGACTCCCTCGCTACTGACCTCGATGCAGGTACATACACCGTAACGGTAACCGATGCCAATGGTTGCCTTGTTATTGAATCCCTGTCTCTGAATCAACCTGACCCTATCATTGCACAGATTTCCTCTATGCCAGCGATTTGTTTTGGCGATGCGAATGGGATCATTTCAATTGACACTGTCTTTGGTGGCAATGGACCATATATCTATTCATTGGATGGTATCAATTTCCAGGCAGACTCCCTTTTTTCCGGTGTACCGGGAGGTAATTACCAGGTAACTATTCAGGATATCAATGGCTGTGAACTTGTCCAACAAACAACCGTCAGTCAATCTCCTGAACTGATAGTTAATCTTGGCGCTGACCTGACTATTGAACTGGGCGATAGTTTACAGCTTTTCCCTGAAGTTAACTCAAGTGACTCGTTGTCTTACTTTTGGGATCCCTTAAATTTTCTCAACTGCTTCGATTGTCCGAATCCGGTTATCAGACCGGTGGATGACATCATGTACACCCTCACCATCACTGATCAAAACGGTTGTACTGCATCAGACGATATTTTTATCGACGTTGACAAAAATCGAAACGTCTATATCCCCAACGCTTTCTCCCCGAATGACGATGGCATCAACGATATTTTCGTGATCTATGCAGGAAAAGGGGTTTCGAACATCCGCACATTCATCATTTACGATCGTTGGGGTGAACAAGTCTTTCTGGCTACAAATTTCAATCCGGGCAACACTAATTTCGGTTGGGACGGCAAACTCAAAGGAAAAAGTCTCAATCCCGCAGTTTTTATCTTCTACGCAGAAGTGGAATTCGATGATGGCGTGGTTATTCCGTATAAAGGAGATCTGACGTTACTTAGGTAGTTGACAGTTGAAATAGGAAGGTTTTTTATTTCAAAAAAAATAGAAAAATCCTGGCTATTTTTGCGCTATGATTGAGTTTTCAAGGCACACTTTGGATAATGGATTGCGGATAATCGTGCATGAGGATGATAGTACGCCATTGGCTGCAGTGAATATACTGTACAATGTCGGAGCGAGAAATGAAAGACCGGAGAAAACCGGATTCGCTCACCTGTTTGAACATCTGATGTTTGGTGGCTCGGAGAATGTCCCTTCTTATGATGAGCCATTACAATGGGCTGGCGGTGAGAGTAATGCATTTACCAATAACGACATCACGAACTATTATAACATCGTACCTTCCGGAAACCTGGAAACTGCTTTTTGGCTCGAATCGGACCGAATGATGAGTCTCAACTTCAACAACCGTTCACTTGATGTACAGCGGAAAGTCGTTGTTGAAGAATTTAAAGAGAACTACCTCAACCAGCCTTATGGAGATGCCTGGCATAACATCAGTGATTTGGCCTTTAAGGTTCATCCCTACCGTTGGCCAACCATCGGGCTTACTCCAGACCATGTTGAAAATGCCAGCCTGGACGATGTAAAAGCCTTTTTCTTCAAGTTCTATCGGCCCAATAATGCCATTTTGGTGGTAACAGGAAATGTAAAAACCGAAGAGGTGATACAACTTGCCGAAAAGTGGTTTGGAGAGATTCCTCGTGGTGTAGCTATTGACCCGAATATTCCGGTTGAACCGGAACAAAAAGAAAAACACGAACGTCGACTCAAGACCTCTGTGCCTTTAGATGCCATGTTTCTGGCATTCCACATGCCTGCTCGCATCGACCCGAAGTTTTACTACTGCGACTTGTTGACTGACATACTTGCTACTGGAAACTCCTCAAGATTGTACAGAAGACTATTAATGGAACAACAGTTGTTTTCTGAGGTAGATGCTTACGTGACCGGGAGCATTGATCCAGGACTATTAATTATCGAAGGCAAACCATCCCAAGGGGTCTCTCTTGAAGAAGCAGAAGCAGCAGTCTGGAAAGAACTGGAAGAATTGATCGACACCCCCATTCCAGATCAGGAGCTACAAAAGATTAAAAATAAGGTCGAGAGTACATTGATCTTTTCCGAAGCCAGCGTACTCAATAAAGCCATTAACCTTGCCTTCTTTGAACTATTGGGCGATGCAGATATCATCAACCGTGAACCAGAATATTATCGTACCATCACAAGTATCGACCTACAAAAACAGGCTAAAGAAACCTTCAGGATCGAAAACTGCTCAAGGCTCTATTATGAAGCCGTTTGATCAATAATCCTTTCTTCCCCGAACCTATGGGGTAATATTCTTTGCCAACTTCAACGGATTGGCGAGATCGAGGTTTAGTGTAAAACTGATCCGTTTCAGGTAATCGCCTCTTGACTTTAGCTGCGTGTTCAGATTTTGGGATGAAAACAGCGGGAAATAGATACCAAAAACCCCTTCACCAAGTTCCAGCGCCAGACCACCATTAAAGAAAATCTGATCAGAAGCACTAACGTCATTGAGCAACACGGAACGCCTTGTTTCCCTGAAATACCCAAAATCGAGATACGGCCTTATTGGAATTGGGATCGCCACCGGCAAATCTGACTTGAGATTCAACGCCACGACCAATTTATTACTTGTGCCTTCCGAAACAGAAGATAATGGTGTCTTAAACCCACCCTGATCGAGATAAATCTGTTGAGAAAAAACACCATTTTGCTCACCGCGGCCAAAATAGACGTTATCAAAATGATAGTCACTCTGCCCTTGTGAGATCAGGGAGACCGGGAAAGCACCGAAAGAACTTCCAAGTGTATCGACATCCGACTTTGCGCCATTATAAACGAATCCAGCACCATACAAACGGACTCGGACACCCCGGTTTTCTTTAAAATTCCAGCGATAATTTCCTTCAAGGCTTAGTTTGACGTAAGACTGATCACGAGGTTCTTGTTTACGATCTGTGTATTGCTCAATCGCTACTTTGAAGCTATAAGGATTGATGGCTGAGTTTCTAGAATGGCTATAGCTAATTTCATTTACCACTCTGTGCTCACTTTCCTTTCCAAAAAATGCAACAAAAATGGAATCTTCCCCTGGGAAATTAGGGTGTGGGATAGTATCTCGGCCTAGATTTGCCGCCTCCTGAATAATGTTTTTACTCTTAATCGACAATAATCGGGTAACCTGGTTTCTTGGCCTTTTTTCTCTGAATTCAAATTCAATAGATGGTGTGATTCGGGTGTATCTTGTAAAATATTTAACAGGCTGGAGATCAGCGGCCGAAATGGATTCATTACTTGCGAAATGGAATGACCGTAAGCCTGATCCAATAGTGACTCGCTTGGCAAAACCACGCTCTGGCAAAATATGATACCTGACATCGGCCAACCCAGTAATATCCTTTGGGCCTGTACCAAACATTGGCGCAAGCGCAATTTCGAATTTCTTAGAAGGAATAAAACTGTTGTAAATACCTAGTCCTATCAGGAACTTATCATAGCTATTTCCTCCAATTAGCGGGGCAATATAGACCGTTTTTTTCTTAGGATTTTCAATATCACCAATCAATGAAACCGCCAGCTTCCGCTTTTGATAATTGTTACGACGATTGATTTCCGGGAGGATTTCGAAAGCATCGATAATTACATTATCATAATTTCCTTCTGGGAAAGACAGGGTTGATACCCCTTCAAATCCTTCGTACCATTCGGTGGCCACTACCTTATCATCTTTTATGCCTGACACTGAGAACGGCCCATTGGTATTACCAAGATTTTTAACCGTTATCGTACCATTAGACACCTTTTGCAAGGCGTAATCCATTTGAATCCCTGCACCTAAAAGCTCGTCAAAAAACCAGTCCAAATCTCTGTTGGTTTCTTCTTCCATCGAGGTATGCAAGTCTTCTGGTTCCGGGTGTTTAAACTTCCAGGTTTCGTAATATTTTTTGATAGCATTGTCAAACACATCCTCTCCCATATATGCCCTTAGATAATACATCGCTGTAGAACCTCTTTCATAGGAATTGATAAAATAATTGATATCCGTTAAATCCGATCCATCTACAGCCATTGACTGATCACGGTTTATTCGAGACTGGTAGAGAAATGCTGAATATCCCATTTCATCGTCCTCTGCATCGAGCAGATTACCCAGAGGTTTTCCAAGATATTCTGCCAAAGATGTTTTGGCACCATAGTATTGACTTATATAGGCCTCTTCATAATAAGTTGTCATGCCTTCATCCATCCAGGGAAAATTGCGTTCATTACTTCCAAGAACACCATAAAACCAATTATGAGCAATTTCATGAGCGATTACTTCATCGAGATCTTTATCAGAAAACATTTCTTCCACTACGGTAATCATCGGATATTCCATAGCTGAGCCAATACCAAGCGACGACCGTACCGCTGTATATTGCGGCCATGGGTATTCACCAACCTGTTCTGAAAAAAACTGGAGGGAACGATTGATATAATCAATGCTATTTCTCCATAAATAGGCATCTTCGGCCGGAAACATCGCCCAAGTATCGACCTGACGGCCTGATTCTAGCTGGGCATTCCCCTTAAGGACAAAAAAGGTCTTATCTGCAAACCATGCAAAATCATGTACGTTTTCTGCTTTATAAGTAATGGTTTTTTTCTTTGTGGATGAAACCGGAACAACTGTTTCAGCCTCAAAAACACTAAGGTCTTTGCTCGCCGTTTCTCCGGCTTTTTCCAATAACCACGCTTCTTCTGATGATTCCTGTAAAACACCAGTCGCACCAACTATATAATTTTCCGGTAAGGTAATACTTACTTCAAAAGAACCGAATTCCGAATAAAATTCCCCGGTATCGAGATAAGGCATTTGGTGCCACCCATTTTTGTCATATACAGCAGGCTTGGGGTACCACTGAGATATCTGGTACGATTGTCCAACATGCCCTAAACGGGAAAAAGACTCAGGAATCTTGACTTCAAAGGGTGTGGAAATATTGATCGTTTCTCCACTTTTAAGCGGGGCGTTCAAACGAATAAAAGCAATATCAATATGTGCCTGGTCGTATTCCCAATTAGCCTTTTGCCCATTAACCTTGAAATCAAGACCATCGATGTACCCCCTTTCGTCTGGGGTAGAATAAAAGAAAGCCACATTACCATTTTCAACCTGTTGAGTAGCAAAGGCCGTATTAAGACTTTTATAGGCATTTGGCCAAAGATGAAAGTAGATGAAGCTAAGTTCGTCAGGAGAATTATTGGTGTATTCAATCTCGATATTACCTTTAAGCGTGTGGGATTCATCATTTAAAGCCACGCTTATTTTGTAGTTAACATCTTGCTGAAAATAGTTATCGGATTGACTCAATGCATTGCTATAAGCAAATAAAAGAGCAAAAAACACACAGCATACAAGCTTGAATGATCTTAGGTTAACAATTTGTATTACAGGCATTTGAGAGCAGTTTGTAGAATTGATTTCAACTAAAAGATGGTCCAAATTTCACTAAAAAACATCGACTTCCTTCCATTTTAGCCGAATATTTGTAGATTTGATTGGAAGAAACATTTTATATGCATCAGCTAAACCGTGATGACAAGGAGCTACAAATTCTTGTCCATCAATACGAGGAAATGCTGCGAAAAGATGCAGTTGCCTTCTTTGAACAATCGGCTTTCGAGCGCATTCTAGATTACTATGAAAACCAGCACCGCTGGAATCTTGCACTCGAGGTAGTAGATTACGCGCTCCAGCAACATCCATATTCCTCTATTTTCTTTATCCGGAAAGCCCAATTATTACTTGAGAAAAACAAGGTAGATGAAGCATTGGAATGCCTCAAACAGGCAGAAATGTTTGATGCCTCCGAATTGGAAATTTTCCTTTTAAAGTCTGAAGCCCTTTCCTGGTCGGGTCGATACGAGGAAGCACTTGCCATTCTTGAGGCTTCCAAAAAACAGTTTCCTCTTGAGGATCACGATGAAATTTATATGGCTATCGCCAATGTCTACGAAGACATGGAGCTTTTTGAGAAGAGCTTTAAAGCAGTGTCAAAAGCCCTCAAAGTCAAGCCGTCCAATAAAAATGCCCTTGACAGAATCTGGTTGCTGGTAGAACTTTCAGGGAAATACGCGGAAAGTGTCAGAATTCACCAGGAATTGCTTGACGAAGACCCGTATTCTTACCAGGCATGGTATAATCTGGGGCATGCCCATTTTTGCCTGAATGATTACGAGAAAGCCGTAGAAGCCTTCGAATTTGCCATTGTAATCGATGAGACCTTCGAATTTGCTTACCGCGACTGTGGAGAAGCGTTATTCAAGCTCGGACTTTATGAACGTGCCATCCGCTGTTACATGGATGCGCTTGAGTATATTAAACCTGACGCCGATCTCTACACCAATATTGGCCTTTGTTTTGAGCAGCTGGATCAATCGGTTCAAGCCAAAAACTATTATCTCAAGGCCATAAAGTTTGATCCGCAAAGTGATCATTCTTTTTTCAGGTTAGGAGAATGCTATGCCCGGGAAGAATATTGGGTATCTGCCATTGGCGCCTACAACAAAGCCATCAAGCTAAATGCCTTGAACGCCGATTACGTCGCAGCACTTGCTGAAGCTTACGTGCAAATCGGTGAAGAACAAAAAGCCGCCAAAATGTTTCGGACAGCCACAGAAATGGCCCCTGAAGAAAGCGGAAAATGGGTACAGTTCGCCAGTTTTCTGCTCATGTCAAATAAGCCAGAACTGGCCCTTGAAGTTATTGAGGAAGCTTTCGTTTATTGTGATAGTCCTTCATTAGACTATTGCCAAACCGCTACCTTGCTAAACATGGGTTACCGAAAGGCGGCTATCCAGTCACTCCAAAACGCGCTGGCAGAAGATTTTGATCTCCACATTATCCTCTTCTCATTTGACGAAGGGCTGCGTAATGATGCAGAGATCATGGAGATTATTGAGATGTACAGGTCTTAGGGCCCCTCATCCCTAACCTCCCTCCTCCAGGAGAAGGGAACTAATGTGAGTTTATTTTAGACTGAACCTGGGAGGTGGAATTAAAACTTATACCCCAACCTGAAAGTTATCAGCTTATTTACCTGCGATTGTTGATCAGGGTCTTTGATAATATTGATCAGAGAGCGTTCCCATCTGAGGTTGACCCCCATATTTTTGGTAAAAAAGAAAGTGGCACTACCCAGGAAGCTGAAATCGGATTTCTTGTAAAAATCAGCTGCATCCGGATTAGGTGGGTCGAATTGGACCTTAGCTCTTACCAGTTGACCATAAGCAAAACCTGCACTGAACTGTATTCGTCTGTCAACATAGTTCATCATGATAGGCACATGAGCGTAATCGAGGGTTATTCGGGTTTCAGTGCTGTTACCGGAAAGGCTGAGCTCAGAACTACTTCCCTTTTGGCTGTAGGCAATTTCGACACTTGGTTGCCAACGAGGATGTAAAACGATAAAGGCTTTCACACCTCCTGTCAGACCAAGCTTATCGTATCCTGCCAGGTCATCTCCATCAATCTGACTGGCATTTAATCCAACCCAAACCGAAGCAATAAACGTCCGGGTTTCTTTCTCATCCTTGGGTTCATCTTCCTGGGCAAATATTCCGAAAGGAAGACAACATAGTAATATCCACAAAGTCCTTTTAAGCATATCTTTTTTATTTCTGGCAGCAAATTTAGGCGTCCCATTATTATTAACGATAAAAAAGTGCAAATTATATTCGTGGAGCGTCATATTCCTCAAATGCAGTGCACCCTTTTTCAGAAATTTTTGTTAAGAAAGGGTTACCTTTATTTTTCACTGGTTAAAGCCAGGCTATTCAAATTTCCTTTAATGATCAAATATACCAATTACAACCTGAAAAAATTTGAAGCACTCTTTAAGGAGCAGGAGTTTACTATTCTGTATGAAAGGGGTAATTTTCAGGCTGGATATTGTATTGTTGAAAACAGAAACGTCATAGTAATCAACAAATATTTTGACACTGAAGCCAGGATTAATTGCCTTGTGGAAATCCTGGGCAAGATTAAGTTGAACCAAAGTCTCATAAGTGATGCTTCTGCTCAATTTTTGAAAAAAATCCAATCTCTCTTACCCGTAGCTGATGAAGCTACCCTATTTGATAATACCGAAAACCAGGACTCATCTAAAAGCTAAACATGGAGATTACCTTCCTTGGTACTGGCACTTCACAGGGTGTCCCGGTTATTGGTTGTGATTGTGAAGTTTGTTTGTCAGAAGACCCACGCGACAAAAGGCTCCGTTGTTCAATAATGGTGTCTATCAACGGGAAAAATATTGTTGTAGATACCGGGCCCGATTTCCGTGAGCAAATGCTAAGAGCTGGCGTAAAAGATGTTGAAGCTGTGCTGATCACGCATGAACATCGCGATCATATTGCAGGTCTTGATGACGTGCGACCATTTAACTTTATACACAAAAAAGACATGCCGGTTTATACCACACGTCATGTTGCAGAACTATTAAAAAAATCCTTCTGGTACATTTTCGATGCCCCTTTTTACCCGGGCATTCCACAGATCAAATTGCATGAGATTAATAAAGACGATCCATTTACAGTATCAGGCGTAGAGATAACACCAATCGAAGTCATGCATTACAAATTGCCTGTATTGGGGTTTCGGTTTGGGGGTTTCACTTACATTACTGATGCCAAAACGATTGCTGAGGAAGAGAAATTAAAGATCAAGGGCACCAAAACACTTGTGCTGAATGCCTTGAGAAAAGAAGAACATATTTCCCACCTCAACCTGGAGCAAGCGCTTACCCTTATTGATGAACTTAAGCCAGAACGGGCCTATCTTACACATGCCAGTCACCTGCTTGGTCTCCATCAAAATATCCAGGACGAATTACCTGAAAATGTTTTCCTGGCATATGATGGATTAAAAATTTCAGTTTGATGTTTTTTCGTACAGTATTATAACGATTACGGTTCTAATCTACCCACAAGTCTGTCTATCGATCATTCCGCAGCTTTCGTCGAAAGCAGGAACAGAATGGTAACATTTACCATACCTATTTGCACTTAAGTGCGTTATCAATATTTTCTATCAACCCCGATAAAACTTTAAATTATGTATCAATCAAAATTAATGATCGCCATTATTTTCCTGGCGATTATCGTAATTGCACTGCCTTCCTGTGAGGAGGAGATTATTGCCAATGAGCGTATTGAGCAAATCAAACAATCAAACTGGCTGGACCAGGTTGGTGAGGAATACACGATCGAGGCACACCTTGTTCTCGAACCATTCCCGTCATTATTAGTTGACCTTGAAGATCGTAACATTAATCAGATCATCCCGGAAAACCGATATATCCGATTGGATATATCTGATGAGGCACTTACCGAAATGGGTGAAGAATATCACGGTGCAAGAGTTCGCCTCACAGGTACTGTTGCCAGAGACCAGGATCCTGTTTCACTTCAGTTGGCTCAGGTACTGGGGCCAGAATACCAGGCTGTTTTAGATGTATCGATCATCCCTGATATTCTGACACCTTCCAATATCACTTTTGAGCCGTTCAATGATATCTGTCAAGCCAATCCGGCCATCTGTGAAGTACTTTCAATTTTCAATCCTGAAACCTACATTATGCTTTACAGTGGTGGCATTGATGCCAATGGTGCTTATGGTCGGTATTGGAATGATATGGTTTTCTTTTATTTCACTATGACCTGGATATATGGTGTCCCTGCTGACAACATCAGGGTGGTGTATAAAAATGGTGTGGCAGAAAACGGTTTTATGCCAGTCCATTATCCGGCTTACCCAAATGATATTCAGGAGGCATTTGACTGGTTTGAAGAGGAAATGGACTTTGATGACACCTTCATCTTTTTTGCTACCAATCATGGTGGACACGGTTTTACTGACAATAATAACGACGAAGCCGACAATGATGATGAGTGCATTTATTATTACAATCAAAATTCCGTTTACACGGATGACATGTTAGCTGACCAGATCAACGACCTGACCTTTGGTCGGATGCTGGGCATCATTGAACCTTGCTTCGGTGGTGGATTGCTGAGAGACCTGAGTGGCCCTAACAGGGTGCTTGTCTCTGCATCAACTGAGGACCAAGTATCTTATGGTGGCCTTCAAAATTATGGTAACAGCTATGACGATTTTGTTTTCCACTTCACCAGCGCACTTGCCGGGCAACATCCCGATGGCAATGCTGTTGACGCTGACAATAACAACGACAACAAGGTCAGCATGGCAGAAGCTTTTGAATATGCCAGGATTGCAGATCAGGCACCGGAAACGCCTCAGATTGAAAGTGATGGAGATGGTTCCCCAAGTAATTCATTCCCGGCAGAAAGCAATAACTACGCCGCCACTTTCTTTATTGAATAATTCCTTCTTACGCAGGACTCTCTAAGCGAGCCCTGCTGACACACTGGATAGTTTTAACTTTTCCAAAAAGTTTATGCAGGGTCTTCTACATGGGCCCTGCATAACTTTAATAGCAAAGTCAAGAACACATTTCCAGATATGCTTATTTTTGCTGCATGCAAAAAAGAAAAAAGCCTTCAAACCTTGTTTATGGCCGTCATCCTGTAAATGATGCCGTCCAGGCAGGAAAATCGGTTGACAAGATCATCATTCAGCAAGGTATCAGAGGTGAATTTGAAAAAGAGATTCGGCACCTCGCCAAATCTTACCAGATTCCGCTCCAATACGCGCCCAAGGAACGGATGAACAAAATAGCTGGCGGGAATCATCAGGGGGTAATGGCCTTTTTGTCCCCCATCCCTTTTCAGCGTCTTGAGCACGTTCTGCCCCTGATCTACGAAAAAGGGGAAACGCCATTAATCATTTTACTGGATGGCGTTTCTGATGTCCGCAATTTCGGCGCCATAGCACGTTCTGCAGAATGTTCGGGGGCGCATGCTGTTGTTATCCCCCAGAAGGGAGCAGCCCAGATTAATGCTGAGGCCATGAAGACTTCTGCTGGTGCACTCAACTTTATTCCCGTTTGCCGGGAATCCAGTTTAGCAAAAGCCATTGAATTGCTTAAAAACTCGGGGGTGCAGGTTCTGGCCAGTAATCTTGGCGCTTCCTCCGCTTTAAAGGATCTCGACCTTTCTATTCCTACAGCCCTGATTGTCGGTTCTGAAGGTGAAGGGGTGAGTTCGTCTATTTTGCGGATGGCCGATCAGCAATTTATCATACCGCAAAAAGGGCAAACCGATTCATTTAATGTCTCTGTTGCGGCCGGCATCATGTTGTACGAAGTCCTGAGACAAAGAGGGTGAGATAAGGTAACTTTTTTTTGTATAATGCGTAAAATCCTTGGCACCGGATTTGCTTGCTTTTCAAAGCTTAACAACTTCAAATCATGTTGAATTTCACCCTCTATTTTATGCGCCATTCCTTATTCGTCTTTCTACTGACCGTGTTATCTGCAAGTCTATTAGCCCAGGACACTTACAGTTATATCTCAGACCGACAATTCCGAGGACCATTTGAAATTGTCGGTTATACCTTCTGTCCTGAAGTTATCGGATTTGAAGATGGCGATAAGTCAAGATTATCACCCGGAGAGATCTGTTTTAATATTTCCAGGAGCTATCTTTTGGTCAAAGGAGAACCAATAGAAGGAGCTTTTGGTATTAATGCCATCAAGTCCGAAAGTTATGGTTATAAGCTGGAGTTAATGGATGCCAATGATCCCAGCAAGCAAGGATCCATGAAAATTTATCTCAATGAGCGTTACCAGGTAGATGCGCTGGTTTTGCGACAATCCCAAAAATCGGAGCAATATGTCTTCTTTCTGGCCAAGCTTAGTGAAGCATTGGACACGCAGGAAGCTGAGTATTTTACAGATCGTAACGAGCTACAGGTACACAAGATTGACTCCATTTGGGGACAAACCATAAGACCATTCCTGGTTATGGAAGGTGGGCGACAAACAAGACTTCAGGCAAAAGACAGTCTTGAAGTAAGGTTCATTATGACAGTCGAGGGAGAAGGCAAGAAGCAAAAAGTTTTTCATCATATCGAAACCAGATCTTTCAACGAAGACCCTGAGACCGGATATGCAGAAACCATTCAGAAGTTCGAGATAAAAAAATATCGTCTGCTTACCAGCCAGGATGAATCTGATGTCGAACAACGATACTATCTCGAGTTTACATCCAAAGAAGCACCTGGTGGTGTAATCGGGGTTTATCTTAACCAAATGAAAGCCGTAGGAATGATCGAAATCGGCGGAACGCGAATGCTAATGCGGGGATATTAACCCAATGGAAAGAAATTATTAAAAATTTCCTTTACGGATCATGTTTTCCGAACCTATTCTTTTAATTTTGTGTATGGCAGAATAACGTTTGCTGTCTACGCCCACTATTTTATACACCAAACTGCATTGACTGAAATAATTTCGTAAATTAAAGACGATTTCAGTTGATGTTTGATTCAGGAAAACGATTAACTAATTGCCCCAGGTTCCTTTTAATACTGAAAATTATCAAATGGTTGATGTAAAATTATTCGCCGGCGCATCCTCCTTGTACCTTGCTGAAAAAATTTCTGACTATTATGGACAGCCTCTCGGGGAGATAAGTGTCCAGCACTTTAGTGACGGAGAATTTCAACCATGCATTCTCGAATCTGTTCGTGGCGCCTATGTTTTCCTGATACAATCTACCTTTTCTCCTTCTGACAATCTCATGGAGCTCTTGTTGATGATCGATGCAGCGAAAAGAGCTTCTGCTGGTTATATCACTGCAGTCATTCCATATTTCGGCTATGCTCGCCAAGACAGGAAAGACAAACCTCGTGTTGCCATCGGTTCAAAGCTGGTTGCCAATCTGTTAGAGGCTGCTGGAGTTGACAGGGTAATGACCATGGATTTCCACGCTGACCAATTACAGGGGTTTTTCGATATCCCGGTGGATCACCTTACTGGGGAAGCCATCTTCATCCCATACCTCGAAAAACAGGATCTCACTAATGTTACATTCGCTGCCCCGGATGTTGGATCAGTAAAACGCGCAAGAACCTATGCCAATTACTTTGGCTGTGACCTTGTTATTTGCGACAAGCAAAGAAAAAGAGCCAACCAGGTAGAATCGATTACAGTGATCGGTGATGTGGAAGGCGCAAATGTAATCCTGATCGACGACCTTATTGACACTGCTGGCACACTTTGTCGTGCGGCGCAAACACTTGTTGATAAAGGTGCAAAAAGTGTTAGAGCCATTTGTACGCACCCGGTATTATCAGGCAAAGCCTATCAGAATATTGAGAAATCAGTACTCACTGAATTGGTTGTTTGTGACACCATTCCTGTAAAGGAAAACCTGAGTCCCAAGATCAAAGTGCTTTCCGTTGCCAAGCTTTTTGCACGAGCTATTCGCAATACCCACGAACACCGTTCTATTGCTGCATTATTCGTAAAAAAAGGCTCTCGTACGCTTTTTAATCAACCTGGATAAACACCGATTCAACCTATAGAACTCAATTTCAGGTTACAAAGTAAATTTTCAACGTATAAAGCGTTGGTGCATTTCATTTTTTTCACTAACTTTGCCGTCCATTTGTGTTTCGCCGGGAATCCGGCATTAGAATTCAAAAAATATTGACCAATGCAGTCTGTACAAATACAAGGAAATGCAAGGCCTGATATCGGGAAAAAAGGTACTAAAGCTGTCCGTAATGCCGGAGAGATTCCTTGCGTTATCTATGGAGGTGAAGAAACGATCCACTTTTCAGGAAAAGTAAACGATTTCCGTAGCCTCATATATACCGCTGACTTCAAACTAGCCGAAGTTAATGTAGATGGCAAAACCCATAAGTGTTTTGTAAAAGATATTCAGTTTCACCCGGTAACTGACGATATCCTTCACATCGACTTCGTCGAGCTCGTAGAAGGTAGAGACATTAAACTGGAAGTACCGGTAAAATTAATCGGTCAGTCCCAAGGTTCATTGTTAGGTGGTGTTGTTCAGCAAAAATTGCGCAAAGCACTTATCAAAACAAAACCTGAATCACTTGTTGAATTTGTCGAGTGTGACATTTCAGAACTCAACCTAGGTCAGTCAGTTCGTGTTCGCGACATTAAAGAGGTAGATGGTGTTACTATCATGAATCTTGATGCTACACCAGTTGCCAGTGTTAATATTCCAAGGGCACTTCGTAGTGAGGAAGCGAAGGCTGAAGGTGAAGAAGGTATTGAAGGCGAAGAAGAAGGAGCAACTGAAGAAGCTGCTGCAGAGTAAACATCAAGTTCTGAGGTTCACCTGCAACATCCTTAATTTTACGGATATTCAGGATGAATCAAGGAACTTTGTAAATAATATTTCTGTACAAAAGAGATGCAATAGCGTCTCTTTTGTCATTTTAAGCTATGTTTAATTTTATCAAAAAGTGGCTCGAGCGGTTCGGCCAACAACAAGAACCTGATCCAATGAAATACCTTATCGCCGGCCTGGGGAATATGGGCCCGGATTATGATAATACACGCCATAATATCGGGTTCGATATCGTCGATGCCCTGGCTAAAGAGTTTGAAGCAGAATGGAAAGATGAAAAAAAAGCCTTTGTCACACAGTTCAAACACAAAGGAAGAACTTTTCACCTCATTAAGCCTACAACTTTCATGAACCTTTCCGGTAAGGCTGTTCTATACTGGTTCACCAAACACAAGATCAAACCAGAAAATCTCCTGGTAATAGTTGATGACCTCAATCTCGACTTTGGGAAGATCAGGCTGCGCGGAAAAGGCAGTGATGGTGGGCATAATGGCCTGAGGCACATTAATCAAACGTTGGGCGGCAACCGATATGCAAGACTGCGGATCGGCATCGGCAATGACTTTTATACTGGTCAGCAAGTCAACCACGTCCTTGGTGAGTGGTCTGACGAAGAACGCGAAAAACTGCCTGAGATCATTAAGAAAGGAACCAATGTTGTGAAAAGCTTTGCTACCATAGGCCTTGCGCGCACTATGACCCAATACAACCGTTAATCTGGAAAACGACTTTATCCTTTTACAACTGGGGTAGTTACCAACTTTCCATCTTGTGCAATACGCACAACATAGAAACCTGGCGCTAAGTGTGAAATGTCAACATTTAGTTGTGTTGAAATACCCTGAAAACTTGCAGTCTCCTGGTATACATTCCGGCCAAACACATCCAGGATCTCCAGGTTGAATGTTCCTGAAAGGCTACTTTCGATATCAATATTCAGATAACTGGATGCAGGATTCGGGAATACTTCCACACTGGCATCAAGCATCTGAGGATCAAAAACACCTACTGTTCCCGAAAATTCAGGCATGTTCAGAAAAGTGGTGTCTGGGTCATCATTAGTGAAAAAACTGTTGCCATCAACAGCATTACCAGAGGCGTAAAAGGTCAGATTTCCTGTGCCTTCCGGTGGTGCGATCCATTGGAAATTAAAGGTATCGGTCAATGAGCGTTTATTGTGCTCGGCATATTGTCGCATAGTAGAACTGGCAATCATAATCTGAACATCCACCCCTGGATTGGTGAATCCTTGCCAGTCTGTTTCATCTGTATCTTTAAGACAAACAATTTGGAAGCCATAACCTCCCGGATCAGTGGTTGTGTTCAGTGTTACACGCATATCGTAGGTAATTCCAGGCATATACGAAGTAATTTCATTTTCAGTGCCAGGCTCAAACACCTGAATAACGGTCTCATTACCAAACTGACCAGTATCGACATGGCAACTGGTAACAAAACATCCTGCCGCATCACCAGGAGCCCCCGTATTACCAAAACCAACCTCGGCACGTCCGATCGAATTCCCCATCATTAGAATTGCCACCCCGGCAATACCAAATAAAATATAAACTACCTTAAGTTTCATTTTTTCAAATTTGAAGATGTAAATAAAGGAAATTAACGCCGGATGGGGTTGTAATCCGATTATGGATAATGGATATAACTGCTTAATACCAATCCAAACAGGGGGTTCATAAAACTAATCAAATTTTGATATAAAAGCAGCTATAAAAAAGTTTACCTTGGTACTTTAAACTAAATTCATGCAACTTCAGGATCTGGCTTACCGCTTATTGATGTCTCCTTTCTCCGTGCTTTATGGCGTGGGAATCAGTCTAAGGGATTTGTTTTATCAGGCAGGATTATTAAGAAGCGCGAAGTTTGACATTCCGACAATCTCTATTGGCAACCTCTCCGTTGGAGGAGCCGGCAAAACCCCTCATGTGGAATATCTGGTCCAGTACCTTGATGATTATCTGGAGGTCGGTACTTTAAGCAGAGGCTATAAACGCAAGACCAAAGGCTTTATCATTGTCGAACCCACAGCTAATGCCTTACAAGCTGGTGACGAGCCCGTGCAATACAAGCAAAAATTCCCTAACATCATGGTGGCTGTCGCCGAAGAACGGACTTTTGCCATCCCTCAAATGTTAATGACCAATCCAGAACTTCAGGTCATTTTACTAGACGATGCCTTTCAACACAGGGCTATAACTCCTGGTCTGAATATCCTGTTAACTGACCACCAAAATCTTTTCACAAGGGACTGGCTGATGCCTTCCGGTCGATTACGGGAATGGCGGTCGGCCTATCATCGTGCGGATATCATTATAGTGAGCAAGTGTCCAAAACACCTGACGGAAAAAGAAAAACAGGACCTGGTCCTCGAAATCAGGCCAATGACCCGACAGAAAATGTTCTTTTCGTGTTACAACTATTTGCCACCTTACTCGCTTTTCAATGAACAACTAAAGGTCAACCTCGAAAGTGACATGGAGGTTGTCCTCATATCAGCCATCGCCAACACCGAATACTTGTTGGATTACCTGAGAGAAACGGTTGAAAGAATCTCGATCCTGGAATATCCAGATCATCACCTCTTCGGCGAATATGACTTAACTCGACTTAAAAACACCTTTGCAAGCATTGAAGCTCCAAAAAAGATAATTCTGACCACCGAAAAAGATGCAACACGCCTCACCCTTCATCGGAAATTCCTTTTTGAGAACAGGCTCCCGGTTTTTGTACTCCCGGTTGAAGTTGGTTTCTTGTTTGACGAGGAGGAGGCATTTTTATCTGAAATCCGAAATTTTTTGATGAACTTTAGGATATAGTCTAACCTCCAAAAAGACAATCCTTTATGAAAGTTTTACAATTTCCTCCTGCCTACAGGACAGGACTCCTTCTGAGCATCGTTATTTTATTATCTTCCTCTGCATTCGGTCAACTGGAAATAATACCCAACCAATTTCCATTTTTTAATTCTCCGGAAGAAATTATGGAAACTTATTTCGAAGGGTTTGGTGCTGATGTCACAAGCATTACCTATATCGGTGATTCAGTTGCTGTTGCTTTGTTTGATGGTGCAATGTCTAATATTGGCCTGGACCAAGGCATTATTTTGACCACAGGACATGTAAATGATGCTTCGGGGCCCAACTTAAACGGCAACAAAAGTTTCGCTAACTCTGGAGGCTCTGACAATGATCTTGAAAACCTCATAAACCCTTACGATAATACACAAGATGCCTGTGTTTTTGAGATCGACTTTATCCCTTTTGGAGACCAGTTAAAATTTGACTTCGTTTTCGGTTCAGAAGAATACGATGAATTCGTTTGTCTTTTCAATGATGTCTTTGGCTTTTTCATAACTGGCCCAGGATTTCCTACACCTACCAATATTGCGCTTGTTCCAGGCACCAGCGACCCCATATCGGTAAACACCATAAATAACGGCGGGAACGGATGCCCCCCAACGAACGTCCAGTATTACATCAATAATATTGGTGGCACGACAGTAGAATATGATGCTTTCACTACAGTCCTTAACGCTGAAGCCACGGTAGTACCGTGCATGCCCTATACAATCAAACTTGCTATAGCAGATGTTAATGATGAGGTTTGGGACTCAGCGGTTTTTTTGAAAGCATACAGTTTCAATTCCAATGTTGCAGAAGTTTCGGAGGTCAATTTTGCCTCTGACAATACCATTAAGGAAGGTTGTTCTGATAGTGGTTTCGAACTCAAATTATTTGAACCTGCTCAATCTGATGTCACCATCCCAATTACCTTACAAGGCGACGCCCAAAACAGCATTGATTTACTCCAGGTGCCCAATTCAGTAACCATTCCAATGGGCCAGGATTCGATATTTGTTCCATTAATCCCAATTGAAGACGGCGTGATTGAAAGTCCGGAAAACTTATCCGTCATGTTTACCCTGGCTGCTTGCTTTACAGACACGCTGGAATTAATGATTCTGGATAATTCAGAAGTTAATCCTCAAATTTCGGATCAGACTATTTTACCAGGAGATACCGTTGCTGTTGATATTACCAATTCCATTCTCACCCCTTCTCAAGTTAGCTATCAGAACAACACATCACAACCGCTTCCCGATCAGACTAACCTTACCAGCACAATAGATGTCAACTTTCCTGAACTGGAAAATATTGACTCCGGTGTTGATATAAGAATCTGTATTGACATTACTCATCCATGGTTGGGGGATGTTGACCTGTATATGAAAATGCCAAGCGGGCATTTATTCAATTTGAGTACAGACAATGGTGTTTCAGGGGACAATTATTCACAGACCTGTTTCACTACTGATGCTACAACAGCCATCCAGGGACTAGGGAGCGCCAACGCCCCATTCACTGGCGATTGGCTACCAGAATATGACTGGTCCGCATTATACGGTTTACCCGCAAACGGCACCTGGACCCTCATCGTAGGTGATGACTCCAACGGCTTTGAAGGTACCTTTAATTCCTGGTCGCTCGAATTGAGTTTCAATAATTCCTCTATAGCATGGTCGCCCGCTAACGCCGTCTCTTGCACAGATTGCCCAAATCCAAAATTCTTTCCGGACACGGATACTGAGTATTTCCTCGAAATCGATGACCCTTATGGGTGCGCCAAGGCTGATACATTCATGATCATGGCTCCTGCTGTTTTGGCTGCTCCTGTCGTGGCCTGCAACCTGACGACTGACAACAGTATCACCTTCGGGTGGTTGCCAGTCAGTGGGGCTATGGCTTACGAGGTAAAAGTCGATAATGGTCCATGGCAGAGCCCATCTCCCGGGCCAACAAGTCATACTGTAACAGGATTGGTACCGATGACTTCATACACCATTGCAGTAAGAGCGCTGGATGGCAATGGGGGGAGTTCACAACCGACCCATCAGAGTTGTCTGACTGTGATAGAAAATTTTTCTTATGATCTTGATTCCGCCTTTAATATAGCTTGTCATGGTGAGGCGACAGGAGCCTTTTACTTTTCTGCATCTGGAGGCATTCCACCCTATTCTTTTGAATTAAACGGGACAACCAACAACGACGGTGATTTTACCGGGCTTCCTGCTGGTGTTTATAGTTTCTCCATTTCAGACTCAAATGGAGCCACTTTTACAGGAGCATTAGGACTCTCCGAGCCAAATGAATTGAGTTTTTCGACAACAAATTTTACTGAAGAAAATTGTAACAATTGTGATGGTTCGGCATTTGCTTTACCAATTGGAGGTACACAGCCTTACACCTACTTATGGTCTAATGGCACAAGTGATGGAGGAATTAACAACCTGTGTGCTGGTTTATACACACTTACTGTAACAGACAGTAACGCTTGCCAGGCAACAACAAGCTTCAATATTTCAAGCCAAAACACACTTTCTATCGACAATATTTTTGCAAATGGTACGCTTTGTTTTGGCGAAAGTTCTGGTCAGGCCTCTGTTTCGGTATCTTCTGGCACCCAACCATATACTTTTGCCTGGTCTTCCGGATCATCTACAAACATTGCTACCGGATTGAATGGAGGTCTTCATATCGTAACCGTTTCAGATTTGGCTGGCTGCCAGCAAACCGCAGAAGTCTTTATTACTCAACCAAGTGCCCTAACTAGTTCTGCATCAGAGGATGCTTCTATTAACTGCTTTGGAGATTCGGATGGACAAGCAACTGTATTCTCAACTGGAGGAATATTGCCATATACATACATCTGGGACAATGGACAAATTTACCAAACAGCGACAGGCTTAACAGCAGGAACACATACCGTTACAACAACAGACGGCAATTTATGTACCGCTGTCGCTACTGTTGAAATTACATCACCAAGCCAAATAATTGCTATCGTTAGCCAATATCACCCAGTATTTTGTAATGGTGAAAGTACTGGAGCAGGAATAATTTCTACTTCCGGCGGTACACCTCCTTACGTCTATCTATGGGATAATGGCGAAGTAACCAACCCTGCCACCAATCTGAATGCAGGCACTCATTCAGTTACAGCTTTTGACAATAACGGTTGTTTTGTATCAGCAAGTGTGGATATCACAGAACCACTCCCCCTCGAAGTTAATTTAACCTCAACGAACCCGATAAATAACGACGGAATAGCAACTGCATTCATCTTCGGTGGCACACAACCATACACCTATCTATGGAATATCGGTGCCACAACAGGAGAAATAACAGGGCTAGGCTCTGGACAATACAGCGTAACCGTAACTGACGCATCTGGCTGTACAGCTACCGATGTTACCAGCCTGATCAATGTTGGCGTAGAAGAAATACCTGGCTTACAAAACTTCAACCTCTACCCCAATCCCGGCTCAGGCCTTTTTCTCCTTCAACTAGCATTCGAACAACAAAAGGAACTGGAAATATCAATTTACAATATCATTGGGCAACAATTATTTTCCTTACGGGAAAATGCCCTCCAGCTAAATCGCGAGATTGATCTTACCACTCAAAGTGATGGCGTTTATTTGCTGGTGATCAAAACCAGGGAAGGCACCTTCACTGAGCGATTGGTGAAAACAAAATAATTTGAACAAATTTGCAGCATCTCCCTGAAGCTTATTTTTCATATATCTAGATTTAAAAATGCTATACCACCAAATAGAAATCGCCGTAAACTACATCCGAGAAATAACAGATTTTGAACCGAGGGAAGGCATTATCCTTGGAACAGGGCTAGGCAACCTGGCAGAAGAGATTGAAGTCGTCGCAAAAATCACCTACACTGATATCCCCAATTTCCCGGAGTCTACCGTCCAGAGTCATAAAGGCGAACTGATCTTTGGTCACCTTGCCGGAAAAAAGGTAGTGGCCATGGCAGGAAGGTTTCATTATTACGAAGGGTGGACCATGCAGCAGGTGACTTTCCCGGTAAGGGTCATGAAATTTCTGGGCATCAAACGATTGTTCATTTCTAATGTCTCAGGCTCAGTCAATGCTGAATTCCTGATGGGAGATATCGTTTTAGTGCGGGATCACATCAACCTTCAGCCAGAAAATCCCTTGAGAGGAGTTAATGACGAACGACTAGGCCCCCGCTTCCCTGATATGTCTCATACCTATGATCGCTCAATGATCATCAAAGCATTGGAAATTGCGAAAGAGAACAACATCAGGGCACATACCGGCGTGTACCTGGCACTACAAGGGCCAAACCTCGAAACCCCTTCAGAGTATATGTTCATTAATCGCATTGGAGCAGACCTAGTAGGCATGTCAACTGTCCCTGAAGTTATTGTGGCAAAGCATATGGGCCTAAAGGTATTTGTCATTTCCGTTGTTTCAAACCAGTGTTATCCGCCTGAAGTCATCAGTGAAGTTACGGTTGAAGAGGTCATTGAAGTAGCTCGTGAAGCAGAGCCGAAGATGACATTGATTGTTAAAGGCTTACTAAATACCCCTTCTTTTTGAAACTTTGTTAATTTTATCAAAACTTCAACAGTTAGTTATTGGTGAAAAGACAATAATTTTCACCGCAAAGATCTCAGAGATACCCAAAGAACAAAATCAATTAAATGCTCTGTGACCCTTTGAGATATACTTAGCGTAACTCTGCTATAAAGAAATCGAATTACCCAATCGCTAAGTCGTATAAAGGTTAAAACAATGGCCAAACGTAAAAAACCATCATCCAAACCTCGTCCCAAAAAGGGAAAACCTTCTGAATCAAAGGCAAAAGCCCTTGACCAGCCTATCGGTTTTTGGACAAATAAAAAGCTGCACCTGATTGGCATCTTTGTCTTTGCATTTGTCCTGTATGGAAACACGCTTTTCAATGGTTACACACAAGATGATTCTATTGTCATCATTGAAAATGATTTTACCACGCAAGGGCTGGCAGGTATTCCTGACATCCTTTCAAAAGACACTTTTCACGGATTTTTCGGTACCAAGAAAGGACTTGTGGCAGGAGGGAGATATCGGCCATTTTCCCTGGTGACATTCGCTTTCGAATACCAGTTTTTCGGGCCCAGTCCGTTTGTGGGTCACCTCGGCAATATCATTTATTATGGCCTTACCGGAATTGTACTCTACCTTCTGCTCCATCTCTTGCTAAATCCTTTAAGTAAACCAGGCTCAGCCTTTCCCTGGTTGATTGCATTAGGCGCCACTGCCCTGTTTATGGCTCATCCCATTCATACTGAGGCTGTGGCCAATATCAAGGGGCGAGATGAAATATTTGCACTTTTAGGAAGTCTTGCAGCCCTGTATTTCATACTCCGGGCATTCCTTGAAGACGACAACAAATGGTACTACCTATCAGGGGTAATCTTCTTTTTAGCATTATTGTCAAAAGAAAACACCATTACATTTTTGGCGATCGTGCCATTGGCTTTTTACTTCTTTACCAAAGCCAATTCATCCCAAATTCTAAAATATACTGCACCATTTCTAATTGCGTCAGTAGTCTTTATCGGCATTCGAACTTCAGTATTAGGTGGTTTTTCTGTTGGCGACACGCCGATGGAACTCATGAACAACCCGTATCTCAAACTCGAAGGCAACACCTACATTCCTTTTACACCTTCTGAGAAGTTGTCTACCATTACCTACACAATGGGCAAATACATACAGTTGCTTGTAGCCCCGGTTACCCTGACGCACGACTACTACCCAAAACATGTAGACCTGATGCCTTGGACAGACTGGAAAGTCTTGCTCAGCCTGGTGTTTTACCTGGGTCTGATCGGGTTTATGATCATGAAATTCAATGCCGATAGACTCCTGGTATTCGGTATCTTTTTCTTCCTGGCTACGCTTTCGATTGTCTCGAATGTTGTTTTTCCGATTGGGGTCCATATGTCAGAGCGGTTTATGTACATGCCCTCTGTCGGATTTGCACTCGTAGTAGCCGTTTTATTATATCGTTTAGGCCTGCGACTTGGTGCCATTGATGCGGTGAAATCTATTGGCACCTTCAAGGTGCCAATGGCGATTTTAGGTGTCTTTCTAATCCTGTTTACGATGAAAACAATCCATCGCAACATGGCATGGAAGGACAACTATACCCTGTTTACCACAGATGTTGCGACCTCTGCCAACAGTGCTAAATTACAAAATGCCGTGGGTGGCGAAATAATCGCGAAAGCCATCGAAGCCAAGAACGAAGCACTCAGAAGCCTGACTCCTCCAGTGGCCCCAAACGTGGAAGCCAATATCAACAACACGTTTATGGCCCAGGTAGAAACGGCTGTACCACATCTGAAAAAAGCGGCAGAGATCCATCCCACATATGCCAACCCTTATCTGCAATTAGGAAATGCTCACAATTACCTCAAGCGATTTGATGAGGCTTTCCAGTATTACAATATTGCGTTAACCTACAAAAACCCTTATACTGAGGCTACCCAAAACATTGGGGTAACCCATAAAGATGCCGGCGAATATTACGGAAAGGTGTTACAGGACTTTAACAAGGCAATTTATCACCTCAACGAGGCGTTAAAATATGACACCAACGACAAAGGCGAGATTAACAACTATCTCGCACTATGTTACGCCTCCATGGGACAGGTCGACAAGGCCATCCCCATTATGGAATCCCTCGTTCAGCTTGATCCCAAAAATCATACAAGGATGTCTAACCTGGCAGCCATGTACAACCAGCGATTTAGTATAACACAAGACCCCAATGACCAGGCGAAGGCTCAACAATATCTTCAACAGGCTCAACAGGTAAAGGCCGCTGGCAACTAGGCCCAAAAAAGACAGTATTATTTTTTCAATTTTCAGATATATCATTAAAAATCCGAACTTCATGCGTATTCCGCTGGTAGCAGGCTTACTCGTCACCCTAATTTATTTTCCACTAGGAGAAAATCGTTCAGCACTTTACAGAATGGAGGATCCGCAAAAAGCAGTTCTTGAACAGGCTTGGGTCGACTCTGTCTATAACGCCTTGTCCGAAGACGAACGAATTGCCCAATTGATGATGGTCAGAGCACATTCGAACCTGGGAGAAGACCATATCAAGAAAGTCACCGACCTTGTGGAAACCCATAAAGTAGGCGGCCTCTGTTTTTACCAGGGCACACCCGAAAAACAAGCTGAACTGACCAACCTCTATCAATCCAAAGCCAATGTGCCATTACTGATCTCTATCGACGCAGAATGGGGCCTGGGCATGCGCATGAAAGCCTCAACCATCAGCTTTCCCCGACAACTGATGCTGGGCGCAATCCAGGACAATCGATTGATCTACAATTTTGGGAAAGAGGTGGGCAGGCAATGCCGCAAACTAGGGATTCACATCAATTTCGCTCCTGTTGTAGATGTCAATAACAATCCTGACAACCCGGTGATCAATGAGCGCTCATTTGGCGAAGACCGATACAATGTGACCTCCAAAAGTTATATGTATGCCATGGGCATGCAAGACAATGGTTTGATAGCTTGCGCCAAACATTTTCCCGGACACGGGGATACTGACACAGATTCTCACTTTGCCCTACCTGTCATCAACCATGACCAGCAAAGACTGGACAGTATCGAGCTTTACCCATTTAGGGTATTGGCCCAACATGGGTTGGGTAGCATGATGATGGGTCATCTTTTCATCCCTGCACTCGATAGTACCAAGGATCTGCCCTCTTCTCTATCAAGAAAAATAGTTACTGGAATTCTCCAGGAAGAATTGGATTATGACGGCCTTGTGATTACCGACGGACTCGGCATGAAAGGAGCTTCAGGGCACTCCGGTCCGGGTCAACTGGAACTTAGGGCACTCATCGCTGGAAACGACATTCTGCTTAACCCTCAAGATGTCCCCGCAGCCATGAGAACCATTAAAAGAGGATTGATCTCAGGTTACCTGATTGCTGAAGAATTCGAACAAAAAGTTAAAAAAGTACTTCGGGCCAAATACACAATGGGCTTAAACAACTTCACCCCTATTGATCCTGCAACAATAAGAGAAGTCGTCAATGACCCAAATGCACTGGCATTGAAAGAGCATCTTGTCAGAAATGCATTGACCCTTGTCAGGAATGAAGATCGCTTGCTACCAATTTTTCAACTGGAAGGCAAAAAAATGGCATCGTTATCTATTGGTAGTACCGTACTCACCGATTTTCAAAAAACGCTCGGCCTGTATCACAGCATCAAACATGTAAATACTAAAAAGGATATTTCTTCCAGTGCTTCAAAATCCTTATTAAATCAGTTAAAGGATTATGATACCGTATTTGTCGGGTTGCACGATATGAAAAGTTCATCATCATCCAATTTTGGCGTTACTGCATCAACCATCACTTTTCTTGAGCAATTGAGAGTCGAAACGAATGTGGTACTGGTTGTCTTTGGCAACCCTTACAGCCTCCACAATTTCGATAATTTCAGCTGTGTGCTTCAGGCCTATAACGAAGACAATATGACCCAGAAAATGAGCGCACAAGCCATTTTCGGTGCATTCGGACTTAGTGGCAAGTTGCCGATTACCGCATCCCCTATCAGCACTTTTAACACCGGTATAGAAACCAAGGCTGTAGACCGACTCCAATATGCGGTCCCAGAATCAGCGGGTCTTGACTCTCGTACCTTGAAAAAAATCGACGATATCGCCAATGAAGCGGTCAATATCAAAGCTACACCCGGGTTGCAAGTCATTGTTGCGAAAGATGGTAAAGTCGTCCACAACAAGGCTTATGGTTATCACACATACGCAAAGAAAAGAACAGTAAGAGAAAACGATATTTTCGACCTGGCTTCGGTGACCAAAATCGCTGCAACCACCATCTCGATCATAAAACTCCAGGATGAAGGGAAATTGAGCATTTTTGAGCCAATCGGCAAATACCTGCCTATCTTGAAAGGATCAAACAAGGAAAACCTGAAGATCAGGGATGTCATGGCCCACCGGGCAGGGTTAAAAGCTTGGATACCGTTTTACGAAGAAACACTCACCAAAAGCAAACGTCCTGACCCGAAGATCTATCGCACTCAAAAAAGTGGTGACTTTAATGTCAGGGTAGCTGAAAAACTCTACATGCATAAGTCTTATGTTGATTCGATCTGGACGAAGATCATTGACTC
Source organism: Bacteroidota bacterium (assembly GCA_039028895.1). Classification (GTDB taxonomy): domain Bacteria; phylum Bacteroidota; class Bacteroidia; order Chitinophagales; family Saprospiraceae; genus JAHDCJ01. The sequence goes on from JBCCHF010000012.1 coordinate 95,223, forward strand.
GGAATTGCGCTCCAGCACAGATTACAAATACAGTGACCTGGGCTTTTATATGCTAAGCATGGTGGTTTCCGAGATTACAGGAATACCCTTTGAGGAATATGTTCAAACTACATTCTACAAACCGCTTGGATTAACAACTGCTACTTTCAATCCGTTGGATCAGTTCTCTAAAAACAGAATTATTCCTTCAGAAAGAGATGATTATTTCCGCTATGAAACGCTCCGTGGATATGTTCATGACATGGGTGCAGGCATGCTTGGTGGTGTAAGTGGCCATGCAGGATTATTTGCCAATGGTAATGATGTTGCTGTCATCATGCAAATGCTACTCAATGAAGGTACTTATGGTGGTATTCAGTTTTTCAGGCCCGAAACACTCCAGCTTTTCAACACCCGACATGAGCGCGACACAAGAAGAGGTATTGGTTTTGATATGTACCAAACCAATCCGAATAAGAGTCCGAATATTTCTACGAAAAGCTCAGTGAAAACCTTTGGCCACCTTGGCTTTACAGGAATAGGGGCCTGGGCAGATCCTGATAACGAGGTGATTTACATCTTTCTCTCAAATCGCACTTACCCTTCAATGGATAACTGGAAATTAAACAAGGAAGATATCCGACCAAGGATTCAGGATGTGATTTACGAGGCGATGCGTTAAGACAGTCGGGGAACAGTAAATGGTTTTTCGTGTTTCCACATTCGCCACAAAATGTAAACAGGCATCAGAAACCACGAAGCATTAGCGAATAAAACGATCCCTAGTGCTGGTGTTGGGTGTGTACCCCAAATTTCCTCACCAAGGATAATCGTAACATTCGTCATCATAACCGAAGCGTAAATGATGCTTGGTATTCTGATCCAGTTTTTCCCTTTTGTGTATGCCCAAATGGCAAAAATGTAGAAGGGCCCGAAGAATAACTGGTCAATCCAGATCGTCATTTTCCACCACATGGGTCGCTCCATTAAAACCGGGTCGAAATTACTTCCCCACCAATGTACCGCATCAATAATAAAGCGCGGTGGCCAAAGTGGATAATCAAAGTCGTAAGGATCAGCAATCACCAATTGTTCGAGATCTATCATGTACGTTATGACCAGGATATTCAACCAGAAAAATCCGAGAATGGGCCAGTCGACCTTGCGCTGACGTAGAGGAATAGAAGTAAAGGTAGACATTTGAAAATATGGTTTTTGGATTGTTTCTCGCAAAGGCGCGAAGGAGACGCAAAGTGCGCAAAATCAATTTTAATAACAATAAATTGGTTGAACCAATTTATCTAAAATAGAAATCTTTGCGTTCGCTTTGCGATCTTTGCGTGAAATAATCAAACCACTACCTTATGATAAATGCCGTTACTGTCTATTGTGCCTCAAGTCCAAACATTGATCAGCACTACTTTGATGCTGCATCTCAACTAGCAGAAATCCTGGTAAAGAACAATGTTACCATCGTTTATGGTGGTGGTTCCACAGGACTTATGGGCCAGGTTGCTGACACGGCAATCCAACATAAAGGTCATGTCATTGGCATTATCCCCGAATTCATGGAAAAAATCGAATGGGGCCATAATGGCATTTCAGAATTAAGAATTGTGGGTGACATGCACGAACGAAAAAAGAAAATGGCGGATGCTGTAGATGCAGTCATCGCACTCCCAGGCGGTTGTGGAACCATGGAAGAACTCCTCGAAGTCATTACCTGGAAGCGATTGGGCATTTTCACCAAGCCAATCATCATAATTAACACCAAAGGCTATTACGAGCCGCTTATCGCAATGCTGAAAAAATCGATTGAGGAAAAGTTCATGGGTGGCAGACACAAAGGCATGTGGAAAGTCATCAACACCCCTGAGATGATTATGGAAGCCATAGAACAATCAGAACCCTGGGATAAAGACGCCATAAAGTTTGCCAAGGACTAACCAGGGATATACTTTAATCCCATATAATTTTTCCGTCATAATACATCAGGATATTTGCTTTTTTTCTAATTCCATTTTAACTTTAAGAACAACCCGAGGTCCAATAAACCCCAAATTAATCATGGATAGGGAAAAGATAGAAAAAGCAATAATCGAAGCTGTCCGCGACTCTGTCAATGAAGATGGCTGGGCTAATCTTGCCCAGGTTGGCGGTCACCTAAGAAACCAGGGTATCAAGTACGGAAAGCTTGGTAAATTTGTCAGCAATTACGGGCACTTGCTCGCAATAAGGCAAGACACATCTGTTGTACCTCCGGCAGTCTACATCCAGTTAAAAGCTTAAAAGTCCGAAAGAATTTACCTGGTTACTTAGAGGAAAATGGTGTGCCCTCCCCTGTTTCGCAAAGCATCTTCAGGCTTCGCAGGTAGTAACCCCATTGATAATTACAACTGGCAAAAAAGTCAGTGATCTCAAGCCAGTTGAGATGACTGAAACGAACATGGGTACGACCTTCCTCTCCTTTCAACCTGAAAACTATTCGGGTGCCGATCCACTCTTTGTCACCTTGCTCTACAAGCCATTCGACACGGCTATTTGGCTGTAGGTCCATAATGCGCATTCTGTTCTGGTATTTCTCACCAAAATTAAACTCTGCTACAGAATCATCAACAGGTTCTGCCTTGCAATCATCAGTCCACCAGCGTGAAAGTCCGTTTTGACTTGTAATTGCAGAATAGACCAAGCTTACAGGAGCTTCTACGATCAGGTAATGTCTCAAATCAGCCATAAGGAAGTGTTTTAAAAGAAAGCCCAAATCTACAAAGAAGTTTTGAATCACGAATCTTCAGAATCAAATCAAAAAATGTTTAATTTGGATCAAAAGACAACCCCATGCCCGCTAATTTCAAGTTACTTTGGAATGATGATTTTCTGGAAAAGAAAAGGCAATTAACAGACGACCCGGCTGATAAAATTATTCGCAGGTTGGTTTTGGACAAGGGCCCTCAGGAAGCCAAGCGTATTTTTGACACCTTGATTTCAAATATTCATTTTCCGCTGAATGAACTCCCAACGGAGTTAATCCAGTTTTTTGCCAGGAACAGAGATCTGCCAGAATGGGCTGACAAAGAACAAATGAAAATAGCGCAGGATCTGTTTGTGGATCATGGTCCAAAATTCCTGACTTTTCTCTACTACAAATCACTCCCTACACTCTACGCCTGTAAAAAAGGGGCACAGGTTTTGGTCCAAACAGGTCGACTCGCTCATGAGGATGACAAACAACTCCAGTTTAGCCGACGAATAGCAGAAACCGGACAGTTCCTTTTGGATGTCATGGTGCCTGGTGGTTTTGACCAGGGTGGAAAAGCCGTGGAATCCATTATGAAAGTAAGATTGGTTCACGCGTCGATCCGAAAGTTTATTCCGCCAGAGCGTTGGGACAAAGAATCGCTGGGAGCGCCAATTAACCAGGAAGATATGGCGTGTACCTTATTAACCTTTTCCATTTCCTTGCTTGACGGTTTGCATCAATTTGGTGTACCTGCCTCTCCTGAACAGGAGGAAGCCTATATGCACCATTGGCGTATCATCGGTCATTTTTTAGGTGTACAGGCAGACTTATTGCCCGATACTGTAAAAGAAGGGCGGTACTTGCTTGACAAAGTACTCTTCCGGCAAACTGAAGTCTCGGAAGCAGGCATAATTCTTACTGATGCTCTAATCAGGTTTACAACCGATAACCTACATTCAGATTTTTTCCCTGAAGCACCCAAAATCACAATGCAGTTTTTACTGGGTGATGAAAAATCAGCCAAGTTGGGGGTTCAACCGAAGAGTGGTTGCATGTCTGTAATCATGCCAGAGTTTATAAAATCCTTTTTTAAAATTGTAGACCGGCTGGAAGATCGGTCTGAGCCGATAGAGGCTATTCTTGACCAAATCTCACTGATCGTAATTCGCCAATCTGTTAATTACTTCAACACTTACAAAGGCCAGAAATTCAGGATACCTGAAAATTTGCAAAAAGCCTGGAAACTATAAGAATCATGTATTTTATCGACCTTAGTCATATTATTGAAGATGGTGTAATTACCTATAAAGGCCTCCCCGCTCCTATCATTTGCGATTATATCAGCCGTGAAGCCAGTAAAGCTTTTTACGAAGACGGCACGACATTCCAGATCGGCAAGATTGAGATGGTCTCCAATACAGGGACCTATATCGATTCTCCTTTTCATCGATATGCTGATGGAAAAGATCTTTCCCAATTGGAATTGGGAAATCTGGCTAACCTTCCTGCAATAAGAATCGATGCCAGGGATAAAATGGCAATTGATGTTTCCAGTTTTTCCGGATTCGCGCTAGAAGGAAAGGCTGTATTGATAGAAACCGGATGGTCATCTAACTGGAATACTGATCGCTATTACGAAGATCATCCCTTCGTTACCGAAGCTGCTGCCAGGTTTCTCCTGGAACAAAAAGTATGTCTTGTTGGCATTGACTCCCATAATATTGATGATACCAGGAAAAATTCAAGACCTGTTCATTCAATACTTTTAAAAAATAACATTGCTATCGTTGAGCACCTTTGCAACTTAAGCGCCATTCCGGTAAAGGAAGGATTTTTTTTCACTGCTGTACCTCCCAAAATTAAAGGCTTTGGCACCTTTCCCGTAAGGGCATTTGCGACGATCCACGAATAATCAGAAAAGAAAGCATTGAATCGAAGATATTTTTTGTCCATAAAATAGGAGAAAGCCCCTCTTAATATAAATTTTGTTTATATTTACGGTATGTAATTATAGTCAAAAACTATAATGCAACTTATGACCATAACGCAACTTGAATATATCATAGCTGTAGATACTTATAGGAGCTTTGGAGAAGCTGCAAAGAAATGCTTTGTCACTCAACCAACGCTCAGCATGCAGATAAAAAAGTTGGAGGAAGAGCTCAATGTTCTCGTTTTTGACAGGAGCAAAAAGCCGGTTCTAACCACCGACATAGGTCGAAAAATCGTAGAACAAGCCAGGGTCACTGTACTGGAAGCCAGTCGTATAAAAGAGGTTATCCATAATCAGAAGGATGAAGTTCAGGGATTACTCAGAGTTGGCATTATTCCTACACTAAGCCCATATCTCTTGCCCATCTTCATTACCCGATTCACGGAAAAATACCCTGACGTTACCGTTTCGATTGAAGAACTCCTGACAGAACAGATTGTTGAAAAACTTGATCATGACCTCCTTGATGTTGGTATCCTTGTAACCCCACTGAAAGTTGCTTCCCTGGTTGAGGTGCCCCTGTTTTACGAACCATTCCTGGCCTATTCGTCAAAAAGTTATGCAATAAGTCAAAAACCGACCATTTCATTCAAAGACCTAAACCTGAATGATGTTTGGTTGCTAAAAGAGGGACATTGTTTCCGAAACCAGGTCATCAATATTTGTGGTGACAAACTGGATGTTGCTGACAAACAATTACAATTTGAATCTGGTAGTCTCGAAACACTCAAGAAAATCGTGGAACAACAAGACGGATTCACACTATTACCAGAATTAGCCACCCTTGATTTTCCAAAAGAAAAAAGACAATACCTGAAGGCATTTAACGCTCCACAGCCTATCAGGGAGGTCAGCTTGATCATTCACCGGACATTCCTGAAAAAGAAACTGATTGAACTTTTCCGAGCTGAAATTCTTGAAAATATCCCTTCAAGAATGTTGCAGAAAGAGCATGGCAGAGTCATTCCCTGGAAATAAACTGCCATGAAGCCACCCGTTCACATACTGGGGGCTGGTGTTATCGGGATGACCACCGGTATCGTTCTCCAGGAAGCCGGCTATGACGTTACGATAACCGCCAAATCATTCTCTCCAAATACGACATCTGATAAAGCGGCTGCCATCTGGCTTCCCTTTGAGGCAAATCCGAGAGATAAGGTCCTGAAGTGGAGCGCAGAAACTTATCAGCAATTCGTCGACTTAAGCTCAAGGGAAGATACAGGAGTCAGCATGGTAGATTTCATCTTACTGGAATACGACTCTGATGGCGAATTTCCCTGGTGGACGTCAATTCTTCCAAATAGTGCTGTCCAGAGGCTCGAATCCACCAACGTACCCTCTGATTATGCGTATGGCTTATCGGCAGAAGTACCTTTCATCGAGACTCCGATCTATATGAAATATCTCCACAAACGATTTTATGACAATGGCGGGCATCTGGTTTCAGCCGAAATCAAAAATCTTGAAGCGTGGCGTGATGCCGAGACTTTAAACATCAATTGTACGGGGTTGGGCTCAAAAACGTTATTAGGCGACCAAGACCTTTTCCCCATACAAGGTCATATTGTAAGGGTCCGGGCCAGCGAAAGCCTTCCCTACATATCTGACGAGGACAGTAAAAACGCATTAGCTTATATTTTCCCAAGAAAAGAAGATATCATTTTTGGAGGAACAGCTGTTTACCATGAAAACAGTCTCACACCAACCAAATCTGTAATTGATGACGTCATGAGACGGTGCAAGAATATGCTTGACAAGGATGTATCTCTTGAAATTATTGATACTTACATTGGGCTGCGCCCCGGCAGGAAAAGTGTTCGTGTAGAATTTGATTCTTCACTACAGGTTATACACAATTACGGGCATGGTGGCTCTGGTTTTACTATCTCATGGGGATGTGCCCTGGAAGTTCTCAAACTGGCAAGAGAATTGCACTGAATTTTACAGAAGAGACCCTTTAATACAAGATGAGTATAAGTTGAACGATTTTTTCAGTTTTCAAGTATTTTACTATCTTTAACACCGCTGTTCACCCCTTCCTCGTTCAACATACAAGTTTGATTCTTAACTATTTAATTCATTATGCGTTATCTATATTTATTAATGAGCCTAATGAGCTCATCTGCTATTTTAGCCCAGGGAACAGCTACCATAACAGGGCATATCCGCAATTCAGTTGCTCGAGTTGTGGAAGTGGAAGTCGATGAAAAAGATTTTAAAAATCAGAAATCACTTATCCCTGTTAGGCTTGATGAAACTGACTTTTTTACATTTAATATTTCCATTGATCGGCCGCAGGTGGTTTACATTGTCTACGCGAGAAATAAGGCAGAAATTTTTGTAGAGCCAAATGGCGAAGTACATGTCGAGTTTGATGCAAATTCATTTCAATATTCGATGCAATACAGTGGTGACGGTGGCCCAAACAATCGTTTCCTTGCTGAATTCAGGCAAAAATTTCCACAAGAAAAAAATCCGTTTAAACTTGCGGGCTATAGAAAAGGCATTATTCATTACCAGGTAGAAAGCAAACTCGATGGGTCAATGCGGAAGTTAGATGAAGTTTCCTTTCTCAGGGAAATGAACCGCGAAAAGGAGAAACAACTCCTTGAGCTTGATTTACATCAAAGCAGTTATAACGATCTGTCGTCATCTTTTCGCAATTATTTGTGGTCGGAGATCCAATACGAATGGGCCTACAAACTACTGATATACGGATATGCTTTTGGCCAGCTTCACCGCGTATCCCCTACGTTCTGGGATTTTCTTTACGAAGCGCCTGTTGATAATAAGGAGGCACTAGCAAGTCCGAATTATCGCAAATTTCTGAAAGGTTATATCAATTATAAGTTTTATGACGCCGGGAACACTGGCAATCCTTACGTCGGACAATACGCCCTCGCTAAAGAAATTTTGCAGGATGAATCTCTTTATTTTGTACAATCCTGGTTAGTAAGTCGTGGGTTTAAAAAGGAGGACATGGTCAGTGTTCTGCCTATCTACACCGACTTTGTGACCTATAATCCTTATGAGGCGTTTGACATTAAAGTAGTAAGCGCCTTCCACGAAGCGAATAAGTATGCAGTAGGGAGCCCGGCACCAGAATTCACCTTATTCAATCCGGAAGGACAGGAAGTTAAATTGTCCGACTTTAGGGGCAAAGTGGTTTATCTCGACTTCTGGGCGTCGTGGTGCAGGCCTTGTATCTCGAAGATCGAAATGATAAAAACCCTAAAGCAAAAGATGGCAGGAAAGGATGTTGTTTTCATACATCTTTCGGTTGAAAAAAATGCACTTCGGTGGAAAGACCAGGTATCATTTCGCAATATTGAAGGCATCAATGTCCACGTTCCTGATGGCATGGAATCAGAGGTATTGAAAGACTATAATGTTCAGGCCATTCCAGAGTACTTTATTATTGACCCTTCCGGGAATTTTGCGACAAAACCTCGAAAGTCTGATGTTTTCGCACTTCAGGATCACCTCGATAAGATGATGCAAAACTAGAAAAGGGACTATCCAAAATCAATTTCAGTGTTATCACCGATATTCAGACTCTGGCTGAGACCGTGAATTGATGCATCGGTGCCAACAACTGAGCGTTCAAGAACGATCTCCCTGATCCTTGCATAATTACCAATAATGGACTCCTTGATGATCGCATAATCAATAATAGAGTTGTCTCCAATTGTGGTGAAAGGGCCAATAATGGAATTACTGATCTTGCATCCTTCTCCTATGTGAACCGGGGGGATGATAATCGTATTCTCAAAACCGGGAATCGAATCAGAGGCATATCCTGCCTGCTTAAGAAGTGTCGTATTGGTTTCAAGGAGAATATCCTTTTTCCCACAATCAAACCAGTTTTCTACCTGGATGGCCTTGAAGCGAACGCCATCATCAATCATTTTCATAAGTGCATCCGTCAACTGGAATTCGCCTATTGTTTTTACATCGTTGGTGATATTGTGATCCAGAGCTGCGATGAGGGAGGAGACTTCCGTGCATTTGTATAACCCTACCAGGGCCATGTTAGTTAACGGAATTTTGGGTTTTTCCACCACACTAGTAACGATGCCGTTGTCACCAAAAGAGCAGACACCAAATTCACGCGGGTCGTCTACTTTACTGACACCCAGACAAGAAATCGGTTCTTCAATGATCGATTTCAGATCCGCTTCAAGGATGGTATCCCCTAAGGCTATGATGATTTCGTCACAATCCTGAATCGTTTCCCTGGCAGTCCAGATCGCATGGCCAAGGCCTTTTCTTTCTGCCTGGTATACAAATTCCTTGTTGATTCCAGGATGAGAATCTGTCAGGTAATCCCTGATCTTATCCCCCAAATAACCAACTACAAAAACAAAATCAGTTACCCCGACATCTGCCCACTGATCAATGATAAAGGAAATAATTGGCTTTCCAGCCACTGGAATGAGTGGTTTGGGTTGCGTATAGGTATGAGGTCTTAAACGCGCACCAACGCCGGCAACAGGAATGACAACTTTCATTAAAAAGCTTTAAGATGTCTAATATAAGTATTTGGGGATTAAATACGCAGGGTCCTCTTCGAGAGAGTCTGATATAGCGGAAGGTAGTTTATATTTTCGACCCCCATTTGTAGCAGAGGGGCCTCAAAGATGACCATGCTTCAATTTTTTTCCAGACACAAAAAAACCCCGGAACGAGTCCGGGGTCATGAATTATGGTTAGGTTGATATAGATCTACGATACGACTTCCGTCTGAACTTTCAGTTGGAAACCATTACCGTGGATATTTATGATTTCGATATTCGGATCGCTCTTGAGATATTTTCTCAGTTTGGTAACAAATACATCCATACTCCTGGCTGTGAAGTAATTGTCTTCACCCCAAATTTGGGTAAGTGCTGCAGAGCGTGGCAGGATATCATTCATATAAAGGCAAAACATTTTCAGAAGCTCTGCTTCTTTTGGCGACAACTTTGATTTGTCTTCACCAAGCGACAAAATCCGAAGTGGGTAATTGAAATGGTATTGACCAATTTCAAATTCTTTTGGTTCTTCCTTTGGTGTTGAATTATTCTTACTCCTTTTCAAAACAGCCTGGATGCGGTAAAGCAGCTCTTCTGAATTGAATGGCTTTGAAATATAATCATCGGCACCAATCCTGAATCCCTGGATTACATCTTCTTTCATTGTTTTTGCCGTAAGGAAGATGATGGGCATTTCCTGGTTAGCCTCGCGGATTTCACCGGCAAGGGTAAAGCCATCTTTCTTAGGCATCATTACATCCAGAATGCAAAGATCGAACTCACCTGAGTGATAGGTTTGCAGACCTTCCTGTCCATCTTTGGCCAGGGTAATATCATAATCATTCATTTCGAGATATGACCGAAGTACATCGCCGAAATTCTGATCATCTTCAACTAGTAATATTCGTGGATTTATTGCCATGTTGTTTCAATTTGATTTGGATGGTGAAGTATTCTCAGTACATATACTCACAAATTTCATTCCTTAAGTAGTTAAGTAAATGTTAATGAGTGAGCTATATATTCACCTTGTAGGGAAAGAACAGAATAAACTCGCTTCCTTTACCTAATTCTGATTTCACATCGATATGTCCTTTATGGGCTGTCAGTATTGCTTTTACGTAGCTTAATCCGAGTCCGAAACCTTTGACATCGTGAAGATTTCCGGTATGGACTCTGTAAAATTTATCGAAAATGCGCTTCCGCGCTTCATTGTTCATTCCTATACCTTTATCTGCTACCGTGATCTCTACACCACCAGATACATTTCTTGTACTGACTGCGATCTCAGGATTTTCAGGTGAATATTTATTGGCATTATCAAGCAGGTTATGCATGACATTGGATAAATGTGTTGGATCTGCTTCAATAACAAAATTGTCAGCTTGCAAGAACAGTTGAATAGATCCACCTTTCCTTTCTACTTGCAAAGCGAGATGTCGTGCAGCTGTTTCCACGACCTCATGCAGGTCAATATCTTTAAGCTTTAACTGGAATTCTTTCTTGTCAAGTAACGACATCTGCAACACCTTTTCTACCTGGCTGTTCATCCGCTTGTTTTCCTCTTTGATGATCGTTGCAAATCTGGTTACCTTTTCCTTATCTCCTGAAATAACCGGACTGTTAATCGAATCAGCTGCGAGAGAAATCGTCGCAATTGGCGTTTTGAATTCGTGAGTCATATTGTTCAGGAAGTCATTCTTGATCTCAGACAATTTCTTTTGCTTGAAAATGACCTGAACGGTATAGATAAAACAGAACAAAATGATACCTGTGAAAAGAATTGACCCCAAAAGCATTGGCCATACAGAGGCCCAAATGAAACCGGCCTTTCCAGGAAAATGGATCATTAGTTTACCAGGACTCTGATAAAGATTTTGAAAAAGATCAATCTGGAACGGGGAAGTAAAAAGTCTGTGCAATCCAGCTTCGGTAACAGAATTTTCTTGTGAGGTAACAGGTTCTTCACATGTTTTCACAAATACGAACTTGCGACGCATATTTGAAAATACACCATAACTCACATCGAGGTTAATCCCCTTGTTATGCAATTCTTTCTGTAAAAGTTCATCCAGCCAATTGACATCAATCCTTTCGATCAAAGGGCGCCCATCGTTGAGTAGTCCTGCTACCACCATATCAAACTGTTCGTACAGATGCTGGTAATCTTCAGTACTGATACAAGGTTGATCGTAATTATTCTGGTAATAGAAAATATCCTTACCGATTAATAACGAACTATCTTCAGGTATTTCCCCGTGAAAGGTATAATCCACATTGACATTTGGGTCTTTTCTGAGCTGGAAAAAGATCTCTTCTTCAAAAGCAAGTGCTTGCGGATCTTCCGGGAAATCAGGGAAGAAAAAGCTCCTTGAAACGGTTTCAATTTCCCGGTGAAGAAGCTTTTGAGTCACATCATTCAAGGCGTGTTTGACGTTACGGTTGAATTGTGCTTCGTTAAGCCGGAAAGAGTAATTGATCCAGTACGACTGCATCAACACCACACCAAGTAGCGCCATACTCATCAGTCCAATAATAAACCAGATCGATTTTTTATTCATTTTTCAACTTGCTATTTTGCCTTTTCAGGTTCATCGAAAATTTGAGTATTTTTCATCAAATTTTATTCCTAAACCTACAGTAGCATTACAAACTTAGGTACTATGTAAGTTAGTGGCTGTACTTTAACTAACCTTTAACTTTTCATTAACTGAACCCAAAATCATTAGATTCTACATTTGTAAAGCACTTGTTTTCACATTTATTCATCGCTCTAAATAAATGGATTATGCGAAACTTTAACACCAAACTCCATCTTTCGTTCATGGGCTTAATTGCCTTCCTCCTGGTTAGCTTCACAGCTCCGATTCTCGCCCAGGAAAAGCATCAAACTGAGGATGCTCCAAACCACAAAATTGTAATCAAGAAAAAGATCGTCACAGCTGACGGTGAAACCAAGGTCATTGAAAGAGTGATCGAGGGTGACCAAAAAGGCATCGATCTGGATGAAATCGACAGTCAAATTCAGGAAATTGAAGTCATCAGGAAAGGTGACGGCGACCAACAGGAAATCATTATCACAACCTTCGGCGACAACGGAGAGTCTGTTATTGAGATCTATAATGATGATCACGACCTGAGCATCAAAGGCATAGGCGAGTGCGAATCGCCTAAAATCATCAGCATCTTTGGTGAAGGTGATCACCCAGGCTTGTTTCACCTCAAAAGAGGCATGAGCCATCCGGGTGCCCATAACCTACAAGTCGTTACCTTGAAGCCGGGCGAAGCCATTCCAGATAACATTCTGGAAGATATTATCGAAATGGGTCTTGACGTAGAAGCTGTCAGGCAACAGGTCGAAGCAGCTGAGCGCATGGTTTACATCTCAAAAGAAGGTGAATCTCCTGCATTGGTGGAAGTTGATGGTGACGAGCCGGAAAGCCTGAAAGGATTTATGTTGCACAACAACACTGAAGGCCTCCACTCAATGCCTGGTAACTTTAACTGGCAATCAAAAGATGGCAATTTCTTTAATTTCGATCACGATTTCGACTTTGATTTTGATTTCGATTATGATTTTGACTTCGATTTTAACAAAGAAGATCTTGAGCACAAGTTCAATTTCAATTTTGAAGGTGAAATGCCAGAAAATCTTAAGGAGAAATTATTAAAAGAATATGAACTAAATATCGAATCCATTGAAGATGGCCAGATCAGGATCGTCACTCCAGAAGGTGAAGACATTATTGATCTAAACATCGAAAATGATGGAGACGGCATCCATTTCTTCAAACTAAACTCTGAAGGCAACTTCGGTAATCTTGAAAATCTGGAAAGCCTCGAAGACCTTGATATTGACATTGATATTAAAGGACTGGAAAATCTCGAAGGTCTTAATTTCCTAAAAAACTGGGACTGGAACTCAAGCTGTGATAAGGCAGAAGTAACCACTGAAGAAAAACCATTCCTCGGTGTACTCCTGGGCGAAAGCAGTGAAAAAGGCGTATTTGTTGATGGCGTGGTTGAAGAAAGTGCTGCAGAAGCGGCTGGTTTGCTGGAAGGCGATATCATCACCGCTATTAATGACAACGCAGTTACCAATTCTGATGAACTCGTTGACGCTATCCTCGCACAAAAAGTTGGTGACCAGATCACCGTAAGCTACATTCGCGAAGGTAACCCAGCAACTGCTACAGCCACCCTTAATGGCAAATCTTATAAAGTCTGGAATAAGCAGAATTTCAAATTTGATCATAAAGCACCTCATCCAGAGCCACATCTGTTCCGTGATCGTAGCTGGTTCCACAACGATGTTGATTGCGAAACTCTTTGTAACAGTCCTTTCCTTGGCGTTCTCATTGAGAATACTGATGAAAATGCAGGTGTAAATATCACTGATATTTTTCAAGCCACAGGTGCTGAAAAGGCAGATCTCAGAGAAGATGATGTCATCATGACGATCAATGATCAGGCGATGAATGACGTTGATGATGTTGTCAAGAAAGTATTAAGCTACAAGCCTGGAGATGTTGTTACCGTAGGTTTTGCTCGCGATGGACAAAGGCTGTCTGTTGAAGCTACACTTGGCACAAAAGCTAACAGCGGCGCTTACAACCCATGTGATTGTGAAACTTTAGAACTCAAAAAGTCGGTCGAACTACAGGAGATCATTATCCTGAAAGACCAGGAAGCTGAAGTTGAGGAAGTACCTGAAGAAATTATTGAAGTACCAACTCCACAAGTAGAAACACCTGTTGAGAATCGTACGCTTCAGTTGCGTGCTTTCAGCCTTTTCCCAAATCCAAATAATGGCAACTTTACCATTAGCTTCAGAGCAGAAAAACAAGAACCGATTACCATCTCAGTAGTAGATGTTTCAGGTCGTGAAGTTTATCGTGAAGAGGTGCAGGATTTCCGTGGATCATACTACCAGGATATCAATATTTCCCAGAATAGTGGAGGTGTTTACTTCCTCAATATTATCCAGGGAGATGAAATATGGACAGAACGTTTCGTTTACTCTAACGAGTAGTCGAGTTTTCTCATAGTGAGTTATTGATGCAAAAAGAGCTCCTTCGGTTGATTCGAAGGGGCTCTTTCCTTTATGCAGAATTGGTTGTAAATTTATAAGTACACACAATCCTTCCCGGCTTATGATCCACCATTACTCAATTCTTTGTTCGCTGTTTCTGCTTTGTATATCATCTACATTCTCCCAGGTCACTTTCTGGACCGAAGATTTCAATAACGGCTGTACCAGTCTTTGCTTTGCTAATTCCTATTCGGGAACAAATGGTGCTTGGACTGAAACGCTTACAGGAAGTAACGGGGCTTTCGCCAATGCATGGTATGTCAGTTGCGCCGAAAATGGCACACAGCCGGGCAACTGTGGGACAGGCTGTATGGGCAATGCTACTCTCCATGTTGGCAATGTTGCAGGCTCTCCGGCAGGATTTTGCCCTACGGGGGATTGCGGGGCAGCTTATGACGCTTCTATCGCCAGTGTGGTTACGGCAAAACGAATTGAATCACCCATAATTGATTGCTCTGGCCATTTTAATATCCAAATCCAGTACAACTTTATAGCCTCGGGTAGTGCAGGATCAGACTTTTATTCAATACTCTACAGTCCAGATGGAGGCACTAATTGGTCATCTCTAGGCACCGGAGCAGTGTCCAACTGTTGTTGCAATATCCTTGATTGCTTTCTTTCCGGATGCTGCGAACCGTCTACCACTACTTGCGGATCATTCCGACAAGGTAATTGGAGTCAAGCAACTATTTCTCTTCCTGCCAGTGCTGACCAAAATCCAAATGTAAAGCTTGCTTTCAACTGGGAAAACAATGGCGACAATATAGGTACTGATCCGTCAGTTGCGATCGATGATCTTGAACTTGCTGGAGATGTATTTTTACCCATCGAATTAGTCTCCTTCACGGCCAGACAAGTTGGCATGTCTAATATCCTGAATTGGGAAGTTGCTGCAGAAACAGAATATGATCACTTTGAAATGGAGCGATCTGGAAATGGCTCAGCCTGGGAGTCCATTGGCAAGGTAGATCCAGTTAATGACCTGGTCTACTTTGAGTTTGTTGACTCAAGTCCTTTACCAGGCATCAGTTATTACAGACTCAGGGAAGTAGAAGTTGACGAATCATTTGAGTATTCCGAAATCGTTTCGGTTACCCGAAAAAAACTGGAACAGATCATCAGTATTTTCCCCAACCCTGCTTCACAATTGGTCTCCATTCGGAAAGAAGGCCCTCCGGGTTCTTTTTCCATAAATGTCTACAACCTTTCAGGAGGGCTTGTCAAGGACAAAGCCATAGTATCTGGAAATCAGGCAGACCTTCGTATTGACGACATATCTCCGGGCCTTTATTTGATTGAGGTCAGTTACGGTGAGATACAATTCATTGAAAAACTGATAATCAAACATTAAAGCAGCTCTTTAACAACTGTTTTTAGCTCAGGTAGCACCTCAACTTCAAACCATGCATTCTTGCGTATCCAAATATTATTTCTTGGAGAAGGATGAGGTAAAGGCAAAAATTCAGGCAGGAAGGTTTTGAATTTCTTTACCGTTTCCGTTAATGTTCTTTCTTTGCGGTCGCCTATATATGCAGCCTGGGCATACTGACCGATTAACAAGGTTAATTGCACTGATTTTAACTGTTCCCAAATCCTGTCGTGCCATAAAGGCGCACATTCTGGCCGGGGCGGCAGATCACCTGATTTCCCCTTTCCGGGATAACAAAACCCCATTGGCACGATCGCCACTTTGGATTCATCATAAAAATCGGCCTTCGAAATACCCATCCAATCCCGCAAACGATTACCACTGGCATCATCCCATGGTATACCGCTGGCATGGACTACCGACCCTGGTGCCTGACCAATGATCATAATTTTGGAGGTCTCAGCAAAACCTACCACAGGATTGACACCATGCGGCAAAAATTGCTGACAATGCATGCAGGATCTGATTTCGGTTAACAAGGTTTTTACATCCATAACTTTCCAAAATTATCATATCTTCATACAAAACCTCGCATATGTTTGAAAACGAAATTCTTGATGAAGGATTCCTCAGAGAACTCATAAAAAGTGAACTGGAGATCGACATTGAAGATATCAAGCCTGCTACAGAACTGGAAGAAGATGAGGAAAATAGTGTCGTAGGTACATTCGCTAATCAACATGAGGCTAAATTGTTTCATAGCATCCTGCTTCGGATGGGCATAAAGTCCAGGGTCAATGTAGACCCGACAATGGGTAATATGGATCCGTTGTTCAATACCGGCACTCAGATGCTGCTCACCGATCCGGATGACATTAAAGATGCCTTGAAGATCATCGAGGCCGTTGACCGAAACATTGAGAAACATCAAAAAGAAAAAGGCTCTGCCGACTACTCCAAATTTCTTTTCGCCACAATCATTATTACGGTGATAGCCATACTCTTGATGTATTTGTTGTTAAGATCATCCGGCTCGTTTTAAATTACATTCAATGAAAAAGGTTCTCAAATGGCTATTTATTGGCCTGGGTGTTTTCATTCTCGTTCTTATTTACAATACGCTAACTTTCACCTCCCAGCAAATTACGCGGGCACCGATCCCGAAAAAGGAAATTCCTGATGAGGCACTGGAGAGAATGGCTCAAAGCATTCAGATTCCTACAATTTCTCATAGTCAACGAATCGATTCTTCTGTTTTTTATACCTTCCTCGACTTCCTGGACAGTAGTTTTGTTTATTGTGATTCGTTGATGAACAAATGGGAGATCAACAAACTCAGCCGGGTTTATCATTGGCCTGGCAAAAATGCGAATCTATCTCCAATCCTTCTGATTGCGCATCATGATGTAGTGCCTATTGAAGCAGCATCGGCAGACCAGTGGCAGGAAGAACCATTTAGTGGCGTGATCAAAGACGGCTGGATTTGGGGGCGTGGCGCACTAGATGACAAAGGATCTGTAGTCAGCTTGATGGAAGCAGCTGAAATGCTCTTACGCGAGGGCTATGAGCCCGAAAGAACCGTCTATTTTGCCTTTGGACATGATGAAGAAGTTGGTGGAGCAGATGGTGCCCTATCAATTGCGCACGACTTTAAAGAAAAAGGTATCACTTTCGAATATGTATTGGACGAAGGGTCAATGGTGGTTGAAAAGGCGCTGCCAGGGCTGGAGCAACCAGCAGGGCTGATCGGACTTGCAGAGAAAGGGTCTACGACCTTATTGTTGACAGCTTCTGGTACTGCAGGACATTCCAGTATGCCACCCAGCCAGTCGACCATCGGGGCACTCAGTAAAGCGCTCAGCACACTTGAGGCTAACCCCATGCCAGCCAGACTCGAAGGTCCCATTCGGGAGATGTTTGAATATACTGGACCGGAAATGAACCTGCCCTTTAAGGTATTGTTTGCCAATTTATGGGCGACTTCAGGCTTGCTCAAAAAACAATTGGGAAGCAATGGACCATCAAATGCCGTACTGAGAACGACTACTGCCATTACTATGATCAATGGAGGCGTAAAAGATAATGTTCTTCCGGCAAGAGCCAACGCAACGATCAATTTCAGGATCAAGCCTGGCGATACTGTTGAAGATGTCATTAAATATGTCGAAAAAACCATTGATAATCCGGAGATCACGGTAAGCCTTAAAGATTCTTCCTCAAAAAATCCTTCTAAGGTCTCACCAACCAAAGGATTCGGGTTTCAGGTTATCCAAACAACCTTGAAAGAGATATTCCCAGATGTAGTAGTAGCGCCATCACTGGTGATCGCAGCCACTGACAGTCGACATTACAAGATCGTTTCTAACAATATCTACAGGTTTACCCCTGTCCAGCTAACCTTTGATGAGATAGCAGGCATCCACGGCATCAATGAAAGAATATCAGTAGAAAACTACAGGCAGTCTGTAAGGTTCTTCTATCAACTCATGAAAAACAGCTGCCAATAAAAACTCAATTAGTGACTGCGAGGAGCTAAAACAGTTGTCAAAGGCAAAAACCATTCAACAATGCCCGCAAAGCAAATCAATCAGTTTCTCCGTGGCTTATAGCGAGATTCAGTTAGAATAGCCTGGGCGTCGCGTTTGGCTACAAGATCTTGCAACCTAAGGCCTGATTGACTATTCATATATGCCTCTACGATCTTGTATCCCATAAACGTAGCGGTATTGCCCGGAGCTCCCGTCGGCATTCCAGGTGAGTCAGGACTGGGCTCAATATATTTCCTGATATCTTTTTGTCGAGTTGAGTACAGGTAGTCTTCACTGACAAAAAATGCCCACATGTCCAGTTCATTGTCTTTCAGCCAGTTCATTTGTGCACCGCTATGCTCAAAAACCACTGAATCCGGCGCATAAGGGATCAACTGTTCAAGAATGTATTTTTTCTTGCCATTATGGACCATAAAATCTAACAATCGTTGACCCGAAGGAGGCCCAACAATATCGTCAATCAAGACCTGAAGTGTCTTTGAGACCAGGTGATCTTTATTAAACGCTTTGATGATGTAATCTGAGAAGTTAGGGTTCCCCGGATTTATATCCTGGTAAGGGTAGTCACTACCCAGGAAGAAATCCAGCCCTACAGCCAGCTTGTCATCTCCATAAATGAGAGCACCTATGAAGTATTCAGAAATAAAAGTCAAAAGTTGGGGGGTAGGTTTTTCCGGAAAATAATGCTTGTAAAAGCGCATGCTCTGTTCAAATTCAGCTTCCAGTTCACTGAAGTCATTATAAACTACCTGGCAGGTATCATACAATTTTCTTATCCGTTGGTCCGTTATGAAACCCCTGATGAATGCATCAGGTCCTTCCGGTGCTATGCGAACATCACTGGCGCCAAGCAGATTATTAAAATAGATTGGACCGAATTCGGGATATTTGGTATTGACCGCTGCTATTCCTGCAGTAATGTCATTTGTGTCTAAAGTAAAAAGATCCTGTTCGAACCGTTCAACTTTAATATCTATCTCAACATCCGAAACATCGGGAATATTTTTATTTTTGTCCCGGCACGAAAAGATCAGGGCAATAATTAAAAAAATGCCGAAAATAGTGACCAGGGGCGAGTTTGTGCGTTTCAACATAAACATTCAGAATTTAACCTCGTAAATAACAAATAACGGAAAATCATCCGTTTTACTATTTTAAAACTGAAAAAAATGAGATTCTTCCTGATTCTTTCATTAACACTGTTTACATACAGCTTCTCAATCGCCCAAGACGGCGGCGTTCGTCTTGGCATTCAAGCTTCACCAACTTTTACCTGGTTGGCGTCTGAAGACAACACGATTTCCAGTAATGGCCTCAGGGCTGGCTTCAAAATCGGCCCTATCGGTGAATTTTACTTCCGTGAAAATTATGCATTTATATCTGGTATCAACCTGGTGTTTTCTGCTGGTGGTACTTTAACGCACCAATTGGGGGGCAATCTCCTTCCAGAAACGGCGGTAGGCTCCAACACGGCAGGAATTGACATGATTCCAGACAATAGCAATATCGAATACAAGATACAGTCAGTTGAAATTCCTTTTGGAATGAAACTGCGTACCAACCCGATTGGCTACTTCCGCTATTTCGCTGAAATTCCGTTTATCGTTGGTATTAAGACCCAGGCCAGGGGTGACATCTCAGGTGCCGGGCTCGACACCAGCAAGGAAAACATCAGTGGCGATGTTAACCTTGTTAATGTCTCTTGGGGTATTGGCGGTGGTGTGGAATATGAAATTTCCGAATCCACTTCTATCGTCGGTGGTCTTACCTTCCAGGGAGGCTTTCTTGATGTCACCAAAAATAATGGTATGCAAACCAATGGCGGCATCGAAGATTCAAAGGTGGTCCAGAATGCTATCAACCTAAAAATTGGGGTAATGTTCTAAAGCGATCAAACTTAGTTTTATTTTTAAACTAAGTATTGTATTTTTGTGTTATAATCACAAAATGATCGTTTATGAAAATATCCATTGCTCAGCTCAACTATCACATCGGCAACTTTGAAGGCAATCTCAATAAGATGCTGGAAGCAGTCGATCAAACCAAAGCCGAAGGTTCTGACATCATTGTTTTCGGAGAACTTAGTGTTTGCGGATATCCACCAAGGGATTTCCTCGAATTTGATGATTTCATCGGGCGGTCTCAAGGTGTAGTCGAGGCATTAACTTCCGCAGCTAACGATATTGCTATAGTCGTAGGTGCCCCTAGTCCCAATCCAGTAATCGAAGGCAAGGATTTGTTCAACTCCTGCTATTTCCTGGCGGATGGAGAAGTCCTCCATATTGCTCACAAAGCCCTGCTCCCAACGTATGATATCTTTGACGAGTATAGATATTTCGAGCCGGCCAGTAACTTTAAAGTTGTCGAATACAAAGGCAAACGCATAGCACTGACCATCTGCGAGGACATTTGGAACGTAGGTAACGAAAATCCGTTATATACCGTATCTCCACTTGATGAACTAATCGGGCAAGACCCTGATTTTGTGATCAACATTTCAGCTTCACCTTTCAGCTATAGCCAGGCCACATCTCGGATTCATGTGCTTAAGGCCAATGTTGACCGATATGGACTCCCCATGTTCTACTGCAATCATGTTGGTGCCCAAACGGAGATCATTTTTGACGGTGGGTCATTGGTTATGTCTCCCAATGGTAAGGTTTATGACGAAATGCCTTACTTCATAGAAGCTATTAAAACCTACGAATTAGATAATGTAGTCTCTGGCACCCAGGAATTTGAACGACCAAAAGAAAAAATGAGCCTCATCCACGACGCAATTGTATTAGGAGTTAAGGATTACTTTGGCAAACTGGGCTTTAAATCTGCAATCCTAGGTCTTTCTGGCGGACTTGATTCTGCGCTGACCTGTGCCCTGGCAGTAAGAGCCCTGGGTAAAGAGCATGTAAGAGGGGTTTTAATGCCTTCCAAGTTTTCTTCAGACCATTCAGTAAACGATGCCAGGCAACTTGCAGAGAACCTCGGCATACAATATGACATCATCTCAATTGAATCTGCTTACGAAGCATTTATCGAAACGATGGGACCTTATTTTAAAGGACTTCCCTTTGATGTAACAGAGGAGAATCTCCAGGCTCGGATCCGGGGGAATATTTTGATGGCCATGTCCAATAAGTTTGGGTATATCCTTTTAAATACGTCTAATAAATCAGAAGCAGCCGTTGGCTATGGGACGCTTTATGGTGATATGGCTGGAGGTTTGTCTGTAATTGGTGATGTATACAAGACTGAAGCATTTGAACTGGCACGATATGTAAACAAAGACGGGGAGGTCATTCCTGAGAATACAATTACAAAACCGCCATCAGCGGAGCTAAGACCAAACCAAAAAGACTCGGACAGCTTACCGCCTTACGAGCAACTTGATGAAGTCTTGTATCATTATATTGAAGAGCGGCTTGGGCCAAATGAGATTATCGACTTAGGGTTTGATGAAGCACTGGTCAAAAGAACGCTTCGACTTGTTAACATAAACGAGTTCAAACGATACCAGACCGCTCCTATGTTACGAGTTTCTACAAAAGCTTTCGGGATGGGAAGACGGATGCCGATTGTTGGGAAATACCTGAGTTAAAAATTAACGGCCTCTAAAAAGAAAAAGCCTGTTCTGAAATCAGAACAGGCTTTTATATTTCGTTCAATTATAAGCAGCTTTAGTTTTTCGCTTTCGGTGTGTTTGCACGATGTTGTTGAGCTTGCTTAGGATTTGCTCTGTAAGCTTCAAGTTTTGAACCTACAGCAGCTTTAAAAGCCTGATTAGTTGACTTTTCTAATGCCGCAGTCTCTTTAACAAAAAGATCTGGATTTGTTGTTTTCAAATCAGCCAATTCAGCCATTTGCTGATGGTGATTGAGATAGATATCATAAACTTTTTGCTTTTCAGTATCATTCAACAAAAGTTTTTCAGCAACTACATCACTGGTTTGACGAGCTTGTTCTTCAGGAGTATTACCATTTGCAAAGATGCCACCAACAAAAAGCATCAATAAAGCTGAGAATAATAATTTTTTCATTGTGTTAAATTTTGGTTTTTCTTAATATCAAAATTAGCATATAGGATTTAAAATCTAATTACTTGCCTGCTTGAGTATTGATTGGCCTTGCAATCAATTCTTTGAAAGTAACTCTTTGTCTTTCTTCAAGAATGTTATAGATTTTTAAATCAACCTCCTCAACAATACTCTCTAGTTTAGCTTTAAACTGAGTTGGGTTGGTTGACTTTAAGTCTGCAATTCTTTGAATGTAAGAAGTAGCATCCATAGTAATACTCTTAATATTTGCCGCTTGAGAGTTATCAAGATTTAGTTCAGCTTGAATTTCCTTTACTACTTTGTCTGCATGAGTCTGTGGTGATACATTATCAGTGCTCACGAAATTAACTTGAGCAAAAAGGCCACCGGTAAAAAGCATAATAAATGCAGAGAATAACAATCTTTTCATCATAAAAAGGTTTTGGTTTTTCTAAAAAATTAGGGAAAAGAGAGACTAAATGTCAATCTAAAATGTTGAATGGTCAGGTTGGTAAGTAATTGAAGCGTCAAAATAGGCATAAATTTTTATTATGCCATCATTTTTCTACGCTTTTTTTGGTCTAAAAACCAATCAAATTAGTTCCCATTAGACTGCAACCTCTGCTGAACGGCTTCTTCATGAGCTGCATCTGCCTCCCTCTGACGGACTAACTCTCTGTAAAGCACAGCCCTGTCAGGGTCTAACACTTGCAGGATTCTGGCGTCAGTATCTTTTACAAGATTAGCCATTTTCGACTTATAAGTCGCTGCATGTGAGACCTTTATGCTTTCAAGCTCCTGAAGGTTCCTGGCGGAACTTAACGCCACCTGGTACACTTTGCTTTTCATGTTATCATCAAGCTCAAGGGACTGAGACAATTGATTTGTCATTTTTTCAGCCTGTTGTTCAGGCGTTAAACTTTCAGCGGATGCCAGGCTGGATTGAGCAATTGCACCCAAGGCAAAAAAGAAGATTAAGGATAAGGATAAAATAGTTTTCATGGTACTAAGTTTTTATTTTGCAAAAACTTTTAAGGATTGACAAAAATAATCAATCCTGTTGGATTTAAGCGGTTGATCAAATTATAAAGATTTTCACCGCCGTTCAAACTTTTGCGTTAGTTTGTTGTCATTTTCCGGTAAGGTAATTAAATACTGTATTCAAAATGTTGGTGATCGGAGATAAAATAATCAGTGACGAGGTAATTGAGAATCAATTTGTATGCCAGCTTGATGCGTGCAAAGGAGCTTGCTGTTGGGAAGGTGATTACGGCGCTCCACTTGAAAAAGAAGAACTCGAAGTACTGGAAGCCATTTTCGACAAAATCAAACCTTTCCTGACCAGAGAAGGCATTGCAACAATTGAGGAAAAAGGCGTTTATTCTTATTTTAAAAAAGAAAAAGAATTTGGCACCACCCTCCTCGACAATGGCGCTTGTGCTTACATGACACTGGACGAAAGCGGGGTAGCGAAATGCGGTATCGAGCAGGCCTACAATGAAGAGGTTATTGATTTTAAAAAACCCATTTCCTGCCATCTTTATCCTGTCCGAACAAAAAAGTATAAATCTTTTGAAGCCTTAAATTACGACCACTGGGAAATCTGTTCAGCCGCTTGCTCCGCAGGAAAGGCACAGCAGGTTCCGGTATATCGTTTTGTTAAAGATGCCCTTGTCAGGAAGTATGGGGAAGAATTTTATGAAGCCCTTGAAGATGCAGCAGCTTACCACCAAAAGCGACGTTGATATCCGTGCCTAGTATTTGACATCTTCTAGCAAGGCTCCGGGAAACCTTGAGCCTTCCAGCATGGCTCCACGAAAGTCTGCACCACGCAAGTCGCAATTTTCAAAATCACACGACCTCAGATCAGCTTCTCTAAAATCTGCCTGCCTCAAAATAGCTCTTGAAAAATCACTACCCCTCAATTTCGCAGCAGTAAATAAAGCATTCTCCAAAACAGCATCCGTAAAAAGGCAATTAGAAAGATTGGCTCCTGCAAAACTGACACCCGGGCTATAACAGCCACAAAAACTGGCGTATGGCATTATCGCATCTTCAAAGCTAAGGGCTTTGGCCAAATGCTTTCTTTCAAAACTGGCTTGTTCGCCTGCTGTGGCTTTTGGACCTCTGTAAAACCCCATCACCAAATTGGCTACTGAGAGGGTCTCCCAATGACCACCACCTCCACCACTTTCGAGAAAAACATGATGCTGCCTTAAAATAGTTTTTATTTCATCTGCAGTAAGCGGTGACGACGATGCCGCAAGTTGATGCATTAACGAAGGATTAAGCTTTGACGTGTCTGCGCCCTGTTGGCCGGCTTGCGGGAAAATCTTTTTTAGCAAATAACCAAACAGATCAAAACTGTTTTCTTTTGACCAAAAATGACTCGGTGTTTCCAACATCTTTATGGGTTGGCCCTCTTCTGTCGAGTAAAATGCTTTCCTGGAAGAAACCAATCCTTTATTGGCCAGAAGAAATTCGAGGTAGTCAGCAAAAGTAGTTCCCCTAGACCTTGAATAACTCCCGAAATTATCCTCTCCATGCAATACCCGCAGGTACCCATTTCCAGAGGTAAAGAATGCCATATCATCTTCATAACCATAGAGGTCAAAAGGTTTTATATTTTTGAAAAACCCGAGCATATTCAACGAATTACCGTCATGCAAAACCGATTTATCCTGCATCCAGTCAAAGTAGACGACATCTCTCAGATTTCTCAAAAAAACCATTTCTAATGGTAAAATCATGACCACACCATCCTCTGGCCTGAAGTTTTCATTGGCATAATCCCAATCAAGAATTGCCGTTGTGGGGGTATGTAGCTCAGGGTCGAAGTCTTCATTTTCAGTGGTAATCCATCTTATTTGAAGCCCATTTGTTTCTTTGTAAAATTGCTTAATTGCCGATTCGATGGGTTGACCAAGACTTGCCTCAACTTTGGCTATTATTTGGTCTGACACGCCCTTGAATGTGACAAATGAGAGTATTTTCACTTTTGGGTGACTATCAAGTTGCTGGACCATTTCTGTAAACCGTTGACGGTAGGTATTCATGCGAAGACAGGTCGTTGTTTGGCAGGCACAAAATAAAAAGGTTTAGGCGGAAAATACATCTTGTTAATTGCTATTCTCAAAATCAATCCAGATACAGTCCAACCTGAAAAG
This sequence comes from Bacteroidota bacterium, assembly GCA_039028895.1. Classification (GTDB taxonomy): domain Bacteria; phylum Bacteroidota; class Bacteroidia; order Chitinophagales; family Saprospiraceae; genus JAHDCJ01. The sequence continues at coordinate 120,657 of JBCCHF010000012.1, forward strand.
TATTATGGTAATTATATTTACAGGATGAACGTAATGCTCAACCGACACAAAGCGTCTATCTTTTTCCTGATGCTCGCTGCCGGACTGGTTTTCTTATCATTTAATTTCAATATCAAAAGACAGCACGCCATTATCCATGCCGATGCAGAAGGATATTATATGTACTTACCCGCTGTTTTCATCTATAATGGATTTGAAGCCCTTCCAGTCGAAACAACCAGCCAGTTTCCCAGGATGGAAGACAGTGGAAAGGTCTTTACCCGATACACCTATGGGGTGGCATTACTTGAATTACCTTTCTTTCTTGGCGCTCATGTTTTGGCTGTTCTTTCCGGAGCAAATGCTGATGGGTATGCGCCTATCTATGCATCAGGTATCATGATGAGCGGGGTTTTCTATGCATGGCTTGGCCTACTTTTCCTTTTCAGGGAAATCAAAAGTCGTTATGATGTATGGACTGGTATTTTCACAGTGGTTTGTTTGCTTTTCGGTACAAACCTTTATTATTATACCATTGGTGCGCCGGGCATGTCTCATGTGTATTCTTTCTTTTTATTTGCTATGACACTTTTCCTTACCGGAAAATACTATGTAAAACCGACGGTAAGGTTGGCATTATGCATTGGATTCATTGCTGGGCTTTCCGTATTGATCCGACCTACTAATATCCTTATTGGGTTGCTTATCCTGGGATATGATGTATACGATGCTGACACGCTTCGCAAAAGGATTCTGCTCCTGAAAAACAACATCTTCCATATTTTCTTAATGGCGTTATGCGCAGCGGTTCTGTTAATGCCCCAAATGGCCTATTGGCAATATATTGCTGACCAATGGTTTATGTACTCATACGGCAATCAGACATTTAGTAACTGGAATCAACCTAAAATTATTGAAGTACTTTTTGATGTCCAAAATGGGTGGCTGGTCTATTCTCCAATGGCCTTTATAGCTTTGATCGGATTGGTATTTGCTTCAATGAAAAAAACTATGACTGCTCCGGCCATCTGGCTCATTCTCATCTTGAGTATTTATGCATTCGCAAGCTGGTGGTCATGGTGCTTCTGCGCCGCCTTCGGGGGAAGATCTTTTGTTGAACTCTATGCATTACTAGCCCTTCCTTTGGCCTTTTTCCTCAACAAAATCACCTCCTGGAACGCGCTGGTAAAAGCTGGAATCATTTTCTTGTTATGTGTACTCATCTTTTACAACCTAAAACTTTCTTACGCTTATAATGGCTTATGGGAAGGCCCCGACTGGACCTGGCAGTCTCTTAAAGCAGTACTCCTTCCTATTTTCGAATTTTGATTTGAATTTATTTTGCTCAAAATATTCCTTAATTTTGCCTCGCTGTGGGGAAAAGCATCCAATTACTTGAAATTACTTGACCGACATATTGAAGCCCTGATCTTTGCTGCTGAACAACCAGTGAGCTTTAAGGAGATTCGAAATTGCCTTGACGAACTTTTCCAGAAAAAGTACAAGAAAAAGGACATCGAAGCCTCGCTGGCAGCCCTGTTCGAAAAATATAAATCTGAGGAGCACGCTTTCGAGATCAGGGAGATAGCCGAAGGTTATCAGTTTCTTACCAAAGGAGAATATCACGATATTATTGGTATTCAGATAAGACAAAAAACCAAAAAGCGCCTTACCAGGGCTGCGTTGGAGACCTTGTCAATCATCGCTTACAAACAACCCGTCACCAAAACTGATATCGAGCATATCCGGGGTGTAAACTGTGATTATTCCATCAACAAACTCCTTGAGAAAGAATTGATCCATATTGCTGGAAGAAGTGAAAGCCCAGGACGCCCTTTGCTTTACACCACCAGTGCCAAGTTTATGGACTATTTCGGACTGAGATCAATAAAAGACCTCCCTAAACTAAAAGACCTTTCCTCCGCTGAAAACGAAGTAGGCCAACCAGCGCCCATTGAAGAACAAAGCCTGACAGGGCTTGAAGCGTTAGCCGAGGCCGTTGACCAGGAAGAAGAATAATATGAAGACGCCACCTACTCAGGACAATGGCATCCGCCTCAACAAGTACGTTGCCAATGCCGGAATTGCAAGCCGTCGTAAGGCTGATGTACTTATCAGCCAGGGGAAGGTAAAAGTCAACGGTACAGTTGTCCTTGAAATGGGCTACAGGGTTATGCCGGGGGATGAAGTCCGGTTTAACAACAAAGTAATTAAGCCCGTTAAAAACAAGGTTTACTTTCTGCTTAATAAGCCCAAAAATATAATTACCACAGTCAAAGATGACAGGGGACGGAGAACAGTAATTGACCTGTTAAGAAGAGCCACCAAAGAAAGAATTTTTCCCGTCGGCCGCCTCGATAGAGATACAACCGGTCTGCTGATCCTGACCAATGACGGCGACCTCGCTAAAAAGCTGACCCACCCCAGTCACGAAGTCAAAAAAATTTACCACATCAGCCTCGACAAAGCTGTTACCGACAACCATATCCAGGAAATTGCAAAAGGCCTTGATTTGGAAGATGGTATTGCACAGGTAGACAAAGTTTCTCACCTTGCCGGAAAAGAAAAGACAGAAGTTGGCATTGAGTTACACATTGGCCGCAACCGCATTGTCAGAAGGATATTTGAGCACCTTGGTTACCAGGTCAGACGACTTGACAGGGTATATTTTGGAGGCCTCACCAAAAAGGACCTGCCGCGTGGCAGATGGCGCGCACTCACCGATAAAGAAGTGATCATGCTAAAGCACTTTGTTTAATTTAAAATACGCGTTATCAGTGGCTGGCTTGTGGCTGCGCTTTCTCCTCTGGAAAAAGAAATTTAGACCCTTTTAATACTGTCTTTACAATCATTCCCGGGTTTTCGTTGTCCAGTAACGGCGTGATGATATGCGATGCTGTATGGACCATACGATATGCCTTTCTGACATTTTCAGGGAAGGCCTCCTGCTTCATGACCTGCATCGCTCCAAACTGGGCGACAGCAAAGAAATGACGCAAAAGAAGATTACGGTCACTCGAAATACCTGATAACAGGTCAATCGGCCCGTTATAATAGAATTTCCCTCTTTTGAGGTAATCAAAACAAGCGTGTTTGAGTTCTGGATGACTAAAAACCTGGTAAAGCGCATCAGCCAGAATATTGATAGTCCCAATCCGGGAAGACCGTTCTGCATAATAGGCTTTGATGGCTACTGAAACAGCATCAATATCATCAAACGATAAAAGAGCCTTGAGTTTCTCGCTTAACAGAAATACATCATTCAAAGCAACTGTCATCCCTCCTCCGGTTAATGGATGACGCATATTAAGAGCATCGCCCAGAATTGCCAAGCCTTTTTCCGGCTTAGGTGCCGCAGGCAAAAGGTGGTTGGGCATAACTTTTATCTGTTTGCTCTCTACAGCTTCATAATAAGCAGACTGTAATTCGTGTGGTACCTGGGGACCAATTTCATCAACCAGGTAAGTTTCAAGATTTTTGCCCAAACGAGGCGCTTTCCGGTAAGGGAAATCAATTAAAACCCTGATTTGTCCATTACCGACCGGGTAAGCAAGGAAAGGTGATTTATCCGTAATAATGACATGCCCGTAATTCGGAAAAGGTAATTTACACCCCTCTAAAATGAGACCAATAAAATACCCTGTCAATTGAGATTCAGAATAAACATGGGGCTTTCGAAAACTTGAAAAACAGCCATCAGACATGATTGTCAAAGGCACAACCACTTTTATTGGCTCCTGGTTATCGTTCGGGATATAACTAACCCCAGTAATTTGGTCGCCTCGTTGATCTATCGAAGTCACACGACCACAAACAAGGTCAACAGATGAAATTTCAGCTAACTTGTTCCTGATGGCATCGAGTAATTTCTCGTACCTGAATCCTCTGCCATTTATAATTCGACCTTCTGTACTGTTGTACGGTAAATGAAACCTTTCGTGGTTTTTAAAAATGCCATATCCAACTATGGTTTGTGCACTTACTTCATTTAAAACCTCTCCAAGTCCCATTTTTTCGAGCATGGCTACCCCTCCGGGCTGCAGCAATTCTCCTACAATCCGATCCTGATCTTCCAGCGTCTTTTCAATAATGAGTACCCTGAGTCCATTCTTGCCAAGCTGTGCAGCCAAAACTGATCCGGCTATCCCAGCTCCAACAATGCAAACATCATATGTGCTATGTCTTTCAGGGGTTTTCATAACCATTATGATCTGAATTTAATTTACATTTTGAAACCGCTCTATGGCAGTCAACACCCTATCCAGATGTGCTTTGGTTTCAGCGTAATTAGGGTCAGCAGTATTTAATTTTTTCCTCAAAATGGAGGCAGAGGAATCGAAAAATCGTAACGTATCCTCGAAGGTATTACAAGTCATAAAGATTCTTGCAGTCTGGCCTTTACGAATTTTTACCGTTGACCGGAATACATCGGGGTTATTGTATAACCGTGCAAGGGTAGCGAAAGCCATCACCTGGGGAATAGCGCAAAACCTGAAAACTTTGTCTTCTTTCAACTTGCTCATGTATTCAAGACAATCACCGGCATGTCGTAATGCATCGGTCACCAGATGATTCAGACAAGCTAATGACTTCCTTTTTTTTGGTTTTTTATAAAAATCTTCAAGGTTTTCAGCATATTGGCGCCAAATTCCAGCAGGCCAAAATCTTCTCTTAAGATCTAGATCCTGGTAATAATCCCTGATTATGTTTGTTTTTTGGAGGAAGCTGCCCATTGAAACCGAGAGTTCAACTTCTTCTTTCAGCTGTGCATCTTCAAGACCAGAAGCGGAAAACAGCTCGGAAAGGCCCAATCCAACAAGACCAGCCACGTAATAGCAATATTTGTCGTAGTCTTCCAGAGATACAACTTCTCTTTGAGAGAATTCAGCCATACCGGCCCCCATCTCTTTACAAATGCGGGTGATAACTTCCTGGTAAGCGGGGTCAAGTCTTAGAAAAACGCGGGAAACCTTATGGTAAAATTTGAGCAGCACACGGTAGTCGTGAGCATCTCCCACACCTTCAATGCTCCAATTTGGATCATAATTACACTCATGGAAAGACAATAACAGGGGTACTTTCTTTTCCAATGGGAATTCCATATCATCTTCTATGGAATCCAGTGCTCTTAAAACCAAATAAAACAAACAGACTGCATCTCTTAAACCAACTGGTAGTTGCCAGATGACAGCAGCAAATGAGCGGGATACTTTTTTCAGGGCTGCATAACAAAAATCATGATCATTAAGCGTAACTGCCAAATCTTCCAGGGCCTCTTTAATACGTCCTGTGCCTGAAGGATTCGATTTTAGCTTAATCAATGCAGCCAGTTCAGCGGGGCTAGATGCGGTTATCCACAGATCTATTATTCTCTGTTTCATAATGAGGATTTACACGAAGCCACAAATTTAACCTTTATCTTTGTGGGAATTATGGTTTCTTCCAAACAAATCCACAGCAAACATATCCTTTTTATTTAAAATGCTTGCATTGCATTGTCATGATAGAAGTTCAAAAAGAAATAGATCGACACAAATATTGGGCCTGTTGGCAGTTAGAATCTGAAAAAGGTCGCCAGGTTTGGCGATTCAAACCTCCAGAAAACGCTGATAATCAAATTCTTGAAAAAGAAATTTTCAACGCCTTTAAATTTAATAAAGCCCAGAACCCTAACTCTGGAGACCTCGTCTATCGCACTCGCGCGATTCAGAAAGGGTTTAAGGAATTGTCTTCCGGTCAGAAAAAAACAGAAGATAAAAATGAAACAAATCTGAAGGCCGCTTCCGCCAATGCAGCTAAAAAAGCACTTAACTTTTACCAATGTCTTCAAATGGAGGACGGCCACTGGCCTGGTGATTACGGCGGACCTATGTTTCTGCTTCCCGGATTGGTTGTGGCATCTTATATTTCTGAAACCCCCTTTCCTGTTGTTTATCATGCCCTGATGCGTCGTTATATGCTCAACCACCAAAACAAAGATGGCGGCTGGGGCCTGCATATTGAAGGTCAATCAACCATGTTTGGTACCGTTATGCAGTACGTTGCACTCCGCTTACTGGGGGCAGAACCTCATGCTCCTGAAATGACCAGTGCCCGCACCTGGATAAATGCACATGGTGGTGCAACAGGTATTCCCTCCTGGGGAAAATTCTACCTGGCCGTGATTGGGGCTTATGAATGGGAAGGCTGTAACTCGCTATTTCCTGAAATGTGGCTCCTGCCTCGTTCACTGCCCTTTCACCCAGGTCGTTTTTGGTGTCATAGCCGAATGGTCTATATGCCCATGTCATACTGTTATGGCCATAAAGTAAAAGGACCTGAAACCGAACTTGTTTTAGAACTGCGTAAAGAGATTTTCATTGAGGATTACGACACCATTAACTGGAAAAAGACCAGGAATCAGATTGCTGAGCCGGATTTGTATAAGCCACATTCCAGTGTTTTAAAGCTCCTTAACAAGGTCACCAACTTTTACGAAAAAATCTTTGTAAAAAAATGGCGAAAAAAAGCGCTCGATTTCCTGCTTTCTTATGTTGACGCTGAAGACAGACAGACAGAATACGTTGATATTGGTCCAGTTAACCAGGTGATCAATTCCATTTGTGTCTGGCATGCTTACGGCAAAGAATCTAAACAGTTCAAAGCACATGTCGATCGATGGAAAGATTATCTCTGGGTAGCAGAGGACGGGATGAAAATGAATGGCTATAATGGTTCTCAGCTTTGGGATACCACCTTTGCTGTTCAGGCGATTATCGAAGGTGGCCTTGAAGCCAATTTCCCGGAGCCCGTAAAAGCAGCTTACCGTTATATCGATATCAGCCAGGTACAAGAAGATGTCGACGAGCGCGATAAGTTTTTCAGGCATGCATCGAAAGGCGGGTGGCCATTCTCAACTATCGACCACGGTTGGCCGATCACCGATTGTACAGCCGAAGGTCTTAAGGCAGCTATGATGATCCACAACTCTCCTTATCTAGAATCCCTTGAGCAAACTATCGGTGAACAAAGATTGAAAGATGCTGTTGACCTCCTGCTCTCTTTCCAAAATTCCAATGGAGGCTGGGCCACCTACGAACTAACCAGAGGCCCGGGTTGGCTGGAAGTGCTCAATGCTGCTGAAGTTTACAAAAACATTATGATTGACTATGCCTGGACAGAGTGTACATCAGCCTGTATACAGGCATTAAAGACTTTCAGGAAAACATATGCAGCGTATAAAAAACCTGAAGTTGATCAGGCAATAAAAAAAGGCGGCGCCTTCCTTGAGCATAAACAAAGAGCGGATGGTTCGTGGTTGGGCTCGTGGGCTGTTTGTTTTACCTATGGCACATGGTTTGGCGTAGAAGGACTCATTGCAAGTGGACATACACCCTATGGTAATCCCGTGAAAACGGTCTCTAAGCACATAGAAAAAGCCTGTGAGTTTCTGGTCTCAAAACAAAACGAAGATGGCGGTTGGGGTGAAGCTTTTGAGTCTTGCGTTCAAAGCGATTATGTACCTCATGAGAATTCACAAGTGGTAAATACCAGTTGGGCATTGCTGACATTAATGGCGGCAAATTATCCCGACGTGGCACCAATAGAAAGAGGAATGCGGTTGTTAATGGATCGTCAACTTGACAATGGAGACTGGAATCAGGAAGCGATTTCGGGTGTGTTTAATAATAACTGTATGATTACTTATACCGCTTATCGCAATGTATTCCCTATGTGGGCTTTGGGTCGATATTCCCAAATGAAGGGTTACTAAAATTCTTTTAAACCCGGAAGCGCGGACTATTTTTTAACATGAGAAGCAACATCAAAAATAGCTCTGCGTCTCTATGCTTCCGAGTTTAAATCCCATTCTCATCTAACATTCTCTATGAAACAACATCTTTACTAAGTTTCTGAAAGGCTCCTTCCTTTCGTCTGAAACTTTTATTCGGTCAAGGCTATCCATACTCAGTTGGTGGTAATCACAGATGATTCTTTCTGTTTTTTCCTTTATTCCCATTTCTTCATAAAGTGATAAAAAGCCTTTTATTTTTTCTTCTTTATTCGCAGTTAAAACCATGTCATTAATACGATTTTGTTGCGAGACACTGGCATGTTCTTTTGCTGAAATCGACAAATAAGTTTTCTTATCATTAATGATATCACCGCCAATTTTTTTACCAAATTTTTGTTGGTCTCCAAATACGTCCAGAAAATCGTCCTGGAGTTGGAAAGCAATGCCAAGATTTAGGCCAAACTGATAAATGGCATTCTGATCCGCCAATGAAGCGTTGCCAGTGATTGCCCCGATCTGCAGACTCGCTGCCAAAAGAACGGCTGTTTTGTTGCGGATCATTTGGAGATATTCATCAATTGAGACATTGTTCCGTTTTTCAAAACACATATCTAACTGTTGACCTTCAAAAACCTCGATAGCCGTTTTGTTGAAAAGTCGAACGATAGGTAAAACATACTTTTCCTCAGTCTCCATCAGATATTTTGATGTAAAAAACATCATAACATCACCAGCAAGAATAGCATTATTCACACCGAAGACGGTATGTACCGAAGGGTGTCCCCGCCTGAGTCCGGCATCGTCCATAATATCATCATGAACAAGGGTGGAGTTGTGAAAGACTTCAATGCCAAATGCAGGGTTGACAGCATGTTCAAGCCTGCCGCTAAACAAATCACAAGCCATCAGTACAAGTGTGGGCCTGATCTGTTTCCCTTTTTTTGACAAAATGTAATCGACTGCAGTATACAGTCCTGGTGGATCCGATTCAAATTGGTTTTGGTGGACTTGTGAAGCATAGAATTCACGAATCTCACGCATGGATCGAATAGTTGGTTTTTGGATGATTTTGGTAGACATTATCTCAGTTCCATTAACATTAATAATTATCTGGTTTTAAGGCCTCATTCCAATAAATGAAAAAGAAAGCATTTTGTTTAATGTTTTAATAAAAAAATTAAACAAAACTTATTTTCCTATGTCTAATTGTTGAGTTTCGATATCAGGCATTAGGCCATTTATGTATTGACGATTTAGTTGTTTTAGTCTGTTAACTACTTTGCGTCATGAATATATTAATGCTATTTTTGCAGCGACTACTCCAAAATGATATGAATAAAGACCTTCAGGATAAACTAATAAAGGAAGCTTTGGAAGAACAGGACCCCAATGCTTTCGAAAGAAAAAAAGACCATATTGAACTGGCTTTCAAGTCTCAAGTGCCTACTCAGACACTTGATAACAGGTTTTATTATGAGCCTATTCTATCCGGTCACCCTGTTAGCGGATCATTGCCCAAGACTAAAATACTGGGTAAGACTTTGAGCACCCCATTATGGGTTTCCAGTATGACTGGAGGCACCGAACTTGCGCGCACCATCAATCACAATTTGGCTAAAGCTTGTAAAGATTTTGGCATGGGCATGGGCCTTGGTTCATGCAGGTCACTACTTTATACCAACGATACATTTGACGATTTCAATATCAGGCCTTTAATGGGTTATGACTTGCCGCTTTATGCCAATCTGGGCATCGCCCAGTTAGAGCAGTTGATAAAGTCTAATGATACACATCTCGTTACCGAGTTAATCGACAAACTTGAGGCTGATGGATTGATCGTTCACGTAAATCCTTTACAGGAATGGTTACAACCGGAAGGTGACCGTATTGAGACATCACCAATTATTACGATTTCTCAAATTCTTGAAAAATTCGATATCAAGATCATTGTTAAAGAGGTAGGGCAAGGAATGGGTTATGAGAGTCTCAAGACTTTGTTCCAACTTCCTCTTGAAGCAGTGGATTTTGCTGCGAATGGCGGCACAAATTTTGCTAAAGTCGAGCTATTGAGATGTGATGAAACAAGGCGCTCCATCTATTCAAAACTGGCGCTTGTAGGGCACAGTGCAGAAGAAATGGTGGATTTGACCAATAATATACTTGAAGAACTTGGCGAAAAGGCTTTATGCCGCCAGGTCATTGTTTCAGGTGGTGTCAGCGACTTTTTGGATGGATATTATTTGATCAACAAACTGAATGCTTCAGCAATTTACGGGCAAGCTTCCGCATTTCTGCGCTACGCCCGTGAAGATTATGAGACCCTTTACAAATATGTTGAAGCACAGGTTCAGGGTCTCGAACTTGCTTATGCCCTTTTACGATTAAAAAAGTAAAAAAATGAAACCTGTATCAGGCTTTTCAAAAATGTCAAAACGCAAGAAATTGCGCTGGGTTGTTGAAAATTTCTTTAGAAACCCTGAAGAAGTTACCAGCGAGCTAATGAGTTTCTGGCACGGAGATGAAAACCAGCAAAAGGTATTCGACGAATTTAGCGAAAACACGCTGAGCAACTACTTCCTTCCTTTTGGAGTAGCACCTAACTTCATTGTCAACGGACAAACCTATTGTGTGCCGATGGTGATTGAAGAAAGTTCGGTGGTCGCTGCTGCTTCAAGCGGTGCTAAATTCTGGATGGAACGTGGTGGATTTAAAGCAAAGATAATTGGAACCAAGAAAGCCGGCCAGGTCCACTTCACGTGGAAAGGAGATGCCCAAAAACTCAAAAAGGCATTCCCGGAATTAAAGCAATACCTCCTGGATGGCACAAATGCTATCACTGCCAATATGCAGAAACGCGGTGGGGGTATCCTTGACATCACCCTGGTTGATATGACGCACCTCGAGTCAGATTATTTCCAGCTTGATGCCGATTTTGAGACCTGCGATTCAATGGGCGCCAATTTCATCAACTCTGTTCTTGAGGAATTCGCAAAGATCCTGAAAGCTTTTGCGATCTCCTACCCAGGCTTTGAAGGTGAAGAGAAAGAAGTGAATGTCATTATGTCGATTCTTTCAAATTACACACCTGAATGTCTTGTCAGATCATGGGTCGAATGCCCTGTAGAGCAATTTGTCAAACCCAACTCAGATGCTTCGGCAGAGAAACTGGTCGCCAAATTCGAAAAAGCTATCAGGATCGCTCATGTCGATGTTTCCAGAGCTACAACGCATAATAAAGGAATTTTCAATGGTATCGATGCTGTCGCACTGGCTACAGGTAACGACTTCAGAGCCATAGAAGCTTGCGGACATGCTTATGCCGCGCGAACTGGACAATACAAAAGCCTTTCGAATGTCGAGGTCAAAGACGGAATGTTCCGGTTTTGGATTGATTTCCCAATAGCAGTCGGCACAGTTGGCGGATTGACAGCGCTTCATCCACTAGCCAAACGGTCACTTGAAATGTTAGGCAATCCGGGTGCCCAGGAACTGATGCAAATTATGGTCTCTGTAGGGTTAGCCCAAAACTTTGCCGCAGTCAGATCATTGATCACAACCGGTATTCAGAAAGGTCATATGCGGATGCATCTCATGAATATCCTTAATCATATGGGTGCCTCTGAGAAGGAAGTCTCTGCTGCACTCGAGTTTTTCAAAGAGAAAGTAGTATCCTTTACAGCAGTCCGGGAATTTCTTGATTTGTTGCGTAACGGCAATGCATCCGGCAACAACAAGTTGGTTTTCAACAATAAATAATTCCAGTATCCATAATGGAGGCATCTCCCCTATTTCTCTGCAGGGCGAATGGCAAATTACTCCTCACGGGCGAGTATCTCGTTCTGGATGGAGCTCTGGCACTTGCCGTGCCCACACGCTATGGACAAACCCTAGAAATCTATCCAACCAACGCGGAAAACACGCTTCACTGGCAAAGTATTGATCATGAAGGGAACTGCTGGTTTGAAGCCTGGTTTTCAAGGAGCGACTACAGCATTAGTCAAACCAGTGATCCACGAACTGCAGTAAGACTTTTACAACTTCTGAATGCCTGCAGGGTCTTAAACCCTGATTTTCTTACTGAAAAGATCGATTTGCGAGTTGTAACGAAGCTAGACTTCCCCAATAACTGGGGCCTGGGAACCAGTTCGACGCTGGTCCATTGTCTTTCCAAATGGGCGGGGATCGATCAGTTCAAACTACTTGAAAAGACATTTGGCGGATCGGGTTATGATTTGGCCTGCGCGAGTGCAAATGGCCCGGTTTTTTATCAGATTGGCGAAAAAGGCCCCGGATGGACGGTAGCGACATTGAGTCCTGGGTTCAAAAATCAGATCTATTTCGTTTTCCTTGAGCAAAAACAAAATAGTCGGGAAGGCATTAAGCATTACAGGGAATTGGGGACACCCAAAAAAGACCTGATTGAGACCGTTTCAGCATATGCCAAAGCAATGGATACAGCAAACTCGCTTTCCGAGTTTAACCATATCATCAACAAGCACGAAAGTGTCTTAGCTAATGTCTTAAAAATCACGCCTGTAAAACAAAAATCCTTTCCTGACTATTGGGGCAGTATAAAGTCTTTAGGTGCCTGGGGCGGTGATTTTGTGATGGTGACTTCCGAACGATCAAAGGAAGAAACTGAAGCCTATTTCAAAAACAAAGGCTATCAAACAATATTAAGCTATACCGAAATGGTTCTTTCTGAGCCCGCGGCTGTTTAACCTTGAAAAGGTCAATCTATTTGCATCATTATTTCCGGGATGTTTATTGCGGGCATTTATTACAAACGCCTGAGATGGTAAAGTTCACTTCATTTACCGAATAACCGGAAGGCAGATTAAAGGATGGCTCCACATCATCAAGGCAGGTTACCTCATTACACTCTGTACAACTGAAATGGATATGATTATGGTAGTGGTGTTTATCCCCACAGGTTTGGCATGCAGCAAATTTTGAAACGCCGTCAATGTTAACAATCCTGTGGATAACACCCTCCTCAACTAATCTGTCAAGTGCACGATAAATAGTAACCCGATTTCTCGTCTTCCCTAATTCCGCCATGATATCACTATGTGAAACCGCAACTTCAGATTCCCTGATCATCTTTTCAACAACAGCTTTCGTATTATTTTTTCTTGGCTTATTCATATTATTTTTCTGCAACACTGTTGCAAAATTATTTAATTCCGCCTATATTTGCAACAGTGTTGCGAAATAAAGTAACATAACTCTAAAGACGATTTAGTTGGTTCATACAGTGCGATTATTATCGTTCAAATTGTCTTAATCATAGAGATTCATAGGAGAGCAGTCTCCACTAGTTTAGGATTCTTCCGGGTAGACGGAATAACTACCCGGGAGATTTTTTTTATCCTGACCTTAAAGATAGAGATATTTTATTCTTCAATATTTTCCCCTACTCTGTTTTAAGTCCGCCTTTTTTCCTAGCATAAATGCTATATCATAGCTTTTCAAAAGCCTTTCGCAAATCAGCCAAAAGACTTTCTGGTTCTTCCAAACCGATGTAAAAGCGGATAAAATTCCAGGGTAATGTCGGATCATCCTTACCTTTAACGCCATACATTGCACAAATCGGCACAATAAGTGACTCGTAGCCTCCCCATGAAGCTGCAATGAAAAATCGGTCAAGACTATCCACAAAAGCTTCCATTGCTTGTATAGAATCGGCTTTAAGCTCAACAGAAAACAACCCCCCGCTGCCGCGCATTTGTTTTCGAGCAAGATCATATTGCGGAAAATCAGGATCGAATGGGTAATACACCTTTTCTACCTTTGGGTGCGCCTTCATCCACTCTACAATTTGGTGGCAAGTACTATGACTCCTTTCCATCCTTAAGGGCAGCGTCCGCAGGCCCCTGATTACAAGAGCGGCATCATGTGGACCAAGAATACCTCCGAGTGTTAAAAATTCAGAATTGAACAGTTTTTTCACCATTGCCTTACTGCCACAAAGTACACCTACGACCACATCGCTGTGCCCATTCAGATACTTGGTCCCTGAGTGTACTACAATGTCAATTCCACAATCAATAGGGTTTTGAAAATAAGGCGAACAGTAACTGTTATCAATGATCGAAACCAGTCCATTATTCCTGGCCAATTCTGCACATGCTTTTAAATCTTGTAACTCAAAAGTCATAGTATTCGGACTTTCAAGGTAAAGGACTTTTGTATTGGGCTGAAGAGCAGTTTTAATGGCGTTGATATCACGTCCATCAACAAATGTATGGGTTACCCCAAAACGTACCAGGAAGAGGGTTAGCAATCTGTATGTCCAACTATAAGGTGATTGCACGCAAACGACATGGTCCCCCGCTGCCACATTACCAATGACGGCCGCGGCGATGGCCCCTGCCCCACTACCAAACACCAGCGCATCTTCAGCCTTTTCAAGGGCTGCCATTTTTTTCCTAAGTATCTCGGTGGTCGGGTTGTTTCCTCTGGTGTAAATATGGTGGGCCTGCTCATCGGCAATAGCTTTTCGGAAAGATTCAACAGTTGGAAAATTAAAATTACTTGTCTGAAATACCGGCGGAGAGATCGCCTGGAAGTAATGCTCGCGGTCTTCACCTAAATGGTTAAGGATGAAAGAGAGGTCCATTTTGTGAATTTATTTATACTCAACAGAACAAAATTTATTGCTTTTACCAGATAAATGCCACAATAAGTTACTTGAGGCGCAGTGTCTCTTACAGGAATCCCTCCAGAAATACTTGTGTTAGCAGGATTTACAGTAAGGGACACGGGGTCAATCTTATACAAAGATTTGTTACACTTCGTCATCCAGATAATCAGAAATTGGCTGGTCAATCACGTTATCTTCCCAAGCCTGGCTATTTTTATTTTTCCTTTTAAAATAAGTATACACTAACAAACCTGCTGCCGCAACAATAATCCCGGCAATTGCCTGGGTAGGCCTTTGAACGAAGGTGCTGATTACAAATGCCATCGTTACCAAAACATAAATTGCTGGTACAATCGGATAGCCATTCGTCTTATATGGCCGTGGCTCATCAGCCAATTTTCTTCGGAAGATGAATATCGAAGCACCTGCCATCATCATAAACATCAAGTCCATAAACGTAACGTAAATGATCAGGTTTTCAAAAGTGCCCCAAAACCATAATAGCACAGTTGCCCAAAATGCCTGCAAGGCCATGGCATATACCGGAGTTTTGTACTTGGGGTGGATATAGGCCAGCTTCTCAAAAAATATCTTGTCGCGAGCCATGGCAAAATAGATGCGTGGTGCAGTCATGGTATATATGCCAATTGACCCAAATATGGAAATACTGATCACCACAGCTACCAGTTTACCACCAAAAGGTACAAGCGTAGAGACTGCCTCCCCGGCCACACGTTCAGAAGTCGCTATATCACCAAGCGGTAAAAGAAACATGTAGGCGAGGTTGACCAATAGATAGGTCACGGTTACTACTAAAGTTCCGATTATCATCGCCCTTGGGACATTGCGTTTGGCGTTAATCGTTTCACCTGCCAGGTAAGAAGCATGGTGCCATCCTCCAAAACTCCAGAACACGCCGATCAGCGCCAGCAAAAGGGCTCCGATCAGGTTATCAGGTGTTTGGAAAGCTGAAAAGTTGGTGGCATTCTCTGCCGGAGTAAACAGGAAATATGCCATTCCTGCTACTACAATAGCTGCGATGGCTATCAATTTAAGGCTGGTAAAGATGTTAATAAAGAGCTGTCCCAACTTTATTCCCAGCATATTCATGGCAGTCAACCCTACCACTACTGTTGTCGCTAAAACTACCTTCCCATTCCCCGAAAGGGGTATAAAATAAGTCAGATACTCTGCCAGTGCCAAGCCAAGAGCAGCGAGGGCACCAGTATTTACGACCAAAAGATACACCCAACCATAAAGAAAACCGACGACTTCACTATAGCCTTCTTTAAGGAAAACGTATACTCCACCAGCTTTTGGGAATAGGCCGCCCAGTTCTGCAAAGGTTAGCGCACCAGTTAGAGCGATGACCCCTCCAACCGTCCAAATTGCCAAAATCCAGCCAGGATGAAACAGATCGCGTGCCACTTGACCGGGAACTACAAAGATGCCTGAAGCGATGCAGGACCCGATCGCTACCATGGTCAGCCCATAGAGGGTAATTCCTTTTTGAAGTTTAGTCATTGGCGAGTTATTATTTGGTCTTCAATTTTTGCTTCAAAATTATTATCTTTGCAGCCACTAAAAACCGATGAAATTTATTTTTTCAAAGGAATTTCGGTATCATTATTGCAAACGATTGCATTGAAACAAAGTACTGGAAATTTGTAAATTATTTACGTTATGGCAGAAAAAACAAGGTATAGTGACGAGGAACTTGAGGAATTCAAAGTTTTGATCCAGGAAAAACTCGAAAAAGCTCGCGAAGAGTTGGTCTTCTATAAAACACAATTAAACGAACGCGCTGACAATCCTGATTCCAAGCTGAAAGGGCTTGATGATGGTAATGGAACTGCTGAAGCAGAGCGTTTAAGCGAATTGGCTGCTCGGCAGGGTAAATACATTAAACACCTGGAGAATGCGCTGATTCGTATCGAAAATAAAGTATATGGTGTTTGCAGAGAGTCAGGTAAACTGATCAGTAAAGAACGTCTGCGTGCTGTACCCCATGCAACTTTGAGCATTTCTGCCAAAAAAGGGCAAGGTAAGCGCTAACACCATCTTCCAGATAATCACCAATTTTACGGCTTCTTGAATAGGCGTTCACTTTCAATATTGATCGTCTTGATCGTGTTGTTACTCGATCAAGGGTCTAAGGTATGGGTAAAGCTGAATATGCGGCTCTACCAGGAATTCTACCTATTCGACGATTGGTTCAGGATCTTTTTTACTGAAAACGAAGGAATGGCCTTCGGGATTACTTTCGGTGGAGTCGTCGGCAAGTTGGCTTTAAGCATTTTCAGACTGCTGGCTATCGGCGGGGTAATTCTGCTGATTAAGCATCTTTTGCTCAATCAGGCACCAAAAAAACTTATTGCTGGTGTGTCTCTCATCCTAGCAGGCGCTATTGGGAATATGATAGACTCGGCTATTTATGGTCTGATCTTTTCTGATAGTGAATCTCGTGTGGCTACTTTCCTTCCGGCGGAAGGAGGGTATACTGGCTTCCTGCAGGGGAAGGTTGTTGACATGCTTAATTTACCGATTTATGAAGGTTTTGCTCCCGATTGGATACCATTTATTGGCGGAAAGTATATCGAATTTTTCAATTCCGTTTTTAACCTAGCTGATCTTTCGATTGCCATTGGGGTGATCATTGTGATCTATTTTCATAAATCACTTTTCAAAACCACAACTTAGGGAAAAAAGAAATGGGCTTCGACCAAAATCAAAGCCCATTTCTATGACCAGTATTTAACTGACTAGTCTTATTTATCTTCTTTGAGGAAAGCGTTAATCGCTTTGACCACATGACCAACTTTATCATAATTTATCGTGTAAAAGATAAATTTGCCTTCCCTTCTGGTATCAACAATACCTGCTAAACGAAGAATCCTCAAATGCTGTGATGTGATGGATTGTTCGAGTTTTAGTGTATTATAGATTTTATTTACATTGATGGTTTTATGCTTGTCAATAAACCCAAGAATGCGCATTCTCAGTGGGTGTGCAACCGCCCTCAAAATTTCTGATGAAGTCTGTAGTTTTTCATCGTCGATAAAAACCTTTGTTTTTCTCATAAGCCTTTTTTTAAATAATTAATCCAAATTCAGTTGAGTAAAAAAGCGTATTTCCCATTGATGTGGGATATCTCCCTTGGAAGTGCTGAATATTTAGCCTTTTGCCCTTCTTAAGGAAGACTTTCAAAATATAATAATTTTTTAAATAATGGGGTGAAATGCCCCTAAATTTCTATGACAGACCAACTAAAGCTTAACAAGGAAAGACCTGCAACTTTAATTCGTGATTATCACAAATTATCTGTCACCAATCAGGATGTTGGGATACCACAACTACCCGGCTAATTCTTCTACTAATCGGCTAATCTGTGAAAGCCTGCTCTTATCGAGAGAGTAGTAAATAAATTTGCCCTGACGTTCTGTAATTACAACACCGGCACGACGCAGGATAGCCAGATGCTGTGATGCGACGGACTGTTCGAGACGAAGCTTAATGTAAATATCTGTGACAGTCATGCTTTCATGCTCTTCCAAAAGGTCAATTACTGACTGACGAAGTTTATGATTTACCGCTCGCAGAACGAGTACAGCTTTGCGCAGTTCTGCATAGTCCAGATTGACATCATTTTTTCCTTTTTTGAGTACAACGGTTTCGTTTTTTTGCTTCCTCATGAGATTGAGTGTTTTTAAAATGTGCTAGAGATAAAAAAATAGGGGTGATGTTCTCTAATTTTTATTTAGTCTATTTTATGATAAATGATTGATTATGATGATCAAACAAAAAACATAATTAGTAAATATTATTTTTTTCATATAAAAGTACGCCATCTATGAATAAAATGTTGCGCGTACTATAGCTTTTTTTTGCTCTGGGTTATATTCGGAGCTTTAATATAAGACGGTGAAAAATAAGCTAAGTCACAAAATACAAGATATTTATAATATTTATGTGACAACTCAATCAAAAATTGGGCCGAACAAGCCAACTCCCTGAATATGGCTAATGGGTGGGTGATAAGTGCTTTACATTTTGGAGCGCCATCGCCACAAAAGACAACTTTATCTCCTTTATCAAAGTGATCTGCAAAACTGTTTTCATCAATAATCCTGGCATGTGGCTCAAGGATTTCTTGGCCGTTCTTGTAGAGCGCTGTGTAAACTTCCATTCGCCTGGCATCAATCATGGGGCAGATTATAATTTCTTCCTCCTCTTCGTGCCTGCAGCCATGTGCCAATGCTTCTAAAGTGCCCACTGCGATCATCGGAATATCAAGTGCATAACCTATACCCTTGGCGACTGAAGTACCAATCCGCAAGCCTGTATATGATCCTGGTCCGGAGCTGACGGCAACTGCAGAAAGGTCACTTAGTTTTTTTTCCGCTTCGGACATTACCTTTTCAATAAGGACCGTCAGTTCAGTGGAATGAGATTGAGGTTTTACCGCTTCAGCCAATGCCACAAGTTCGCCATCAGCACTAAGTGCGACAGAACAAACAGGAGTAGCCGTTTCGATATTAAGGATCAAGTCCATCGTAGGTCTATGATTTATAGGCAATAAAAAAGAGGTGCAAATTTAACATTTTTGCACCTCTTTTCGTTAGACCGGAGAAACCGGATTTTAGTTCGATGTCGTCAATATTTTATTATAGCGGGGTATATCATTGAACAGACTCATTGCCTCATCAATTTCTGGGTCGTTTTTAAGGTCAATCTCAATTTTTCCTCTGCCCAGGTAATAACGGCCTACAATTTCTCTTTCGAGGAAAGGTAATATTTCATCTTTGTGCTTATTGAGATCGTTATTCTTTTCAATAGCTTTCTTTTGCTTGACATCTTCAAGAGCGCCTTTAACAGCATCATAATATTGCTCTTTCTTCACTGTTTCTTCTAGCTTGCTCAACAGTCTTTCACTCTCTGTTTCATACTCATAATCCTTGTCCTTCAGCCATTCTTTGAAATCTTCATATTCGGCATCAGTCAGAGCGAAATCTTTTGCTTCTGCAATCGAAGGATTTTTCAGACGGAATTGCGTAGCATAATCGAAAACAAGGTTATTGCGCATAAGTGTCTGTGTGATCTTTGAGAAATCTTCAAGTTCCATCCTAACATCCGGGGTGATGCCACCACCATCAAATACGATACGACCATTGCGTGTCTTAAACTTGGTCTTTAAAGAATCATCAATTTCTACAGGTTCACCCTCTTTGTACTGTACAGACTGGATGCAACGACCACTGGCGACGTAATATTTGGCAGTTGTCAGCTTGACTTTTGAGTTGTAGCCTACATCCCTGGTATTCTGTACCAGTCCTTTACCATATGATTTTTGTCCTACCAAAACACCACGATCGAGATCCTGGATAACACCAGAAACAATCTCTGAAGCGGAGGCTGAGCCACGATCGATCAAAACGACCAGTGGGATATCAGTATCAACCGGTTTGTTAAGTGTCTTGAAATTGCGATCCCAATCTTTAATTTTACCGCGGGTAGACACGATTTCTTCTCCTTTGTCGATAAAGACATTAGAAACATTGATCGCTTCTTTGAGCAATCCACCGCCATTACCTCTGAGATCGAGTACGACCTGCTTAATGTCGTGTTCTGCTTTTAGTTTTTCGAGTGCGTCGGCAACATTTTTACCAGCCTTTTCTGAAAAGGTAGTCAGGTAGATATAACCTGTTTCGTCGTCGATCAGTCCTGAATAAGGAACATTAGGAATGTGAACTTCCTCTCTTACCAAGCGTACGTTCATATCGCTATTTTGACCTGGGCGACGAACAGTCAGATTGACCTCATCGCCAGGAGCACCTTTGAGTACGTCACTAACTTCTTTAGTGGTTTTGCCTTTTGCAGATTTTCCATTGATGGAAATGATCTTGTCACCTGCCATCAGGCCTGCTTTGTGAGCAGGGAAATTTTCGTAGGGTTCGGTAATCACTACAAAATCACCATCGTTACGAATGCTGGCCCCGATGCCACCGTATTTTCCAGTAATCTGAAGACGAAAGCCCGCCATTTCAGCTTCGGAAATATAATTGGTAAACGGGTCGAGAGATTCGAGCATGGCATCGACTCCTGTACGCATCAGCTTAGCAGGATCCACATCATCAACGTAGTAAGTATTGATCTCTTTGTAAAGGTTAGCGAAAATTTCGAGATTCTTTGCGATCTCAAAATACTTATTAGTATCAGCGGAAATACCAATGAGACCAATAAAAACAAGTGAAAAAACGACAACAGCATTTCTGCGGCGCTTGAAGAATTCTTTTGCGCGATTCATAAGTGTCTGGATTTAATCATCAAAATTGAACCTGGTTCGAGGGAAGGTCAGTGTAAAAAATGCTTCCTCCGGGAATTTTTACAATCAATAATAATGCCTTTACGCTAAAACCAAAAATGAGTTGAGCCTTTTTAACTTTTTTATAACGAGGCAAGTATTATCGAAATTTCAACTAAGATAAACTTCAGGAATAATTACTTTAAACTAATTAGCTCGAATTGGTGACATTCAAATATATAAATTAAGTGTTTGCTTTGAATACTGATGCCTCACCAAAATGCTGAATGCTATGGCACTGGATCGTGGCCATGACCGCCCCAAGGGTTACAACTGACAATTCGCTTGGCGGCCAGCCAACCACCTTTGATTGGGCCATGTTTTTTGATTGCTTCAAGTGCATAAGTAGAGCAGGTAGGCGTGTATCGGCAGCTGGCAGGCAAAATAGGTGATATTACCGCTTTATAAAAGCGAATGAAGAGGATCATGATACCTCCAATGATTTTTCCTATAAATCTGATGACTGGCATTAGCGAACGCTTTTAAGCAAGATATTAACTTTTATCAACTTTATCTTTGAACTTTTTAAGGAGCTCATTTACTTTTTTATCTAGCTGTTTATAAGGCGCTGGCTTTTTCCCTGTGTACAGGATCATGAGTGCATATTGTTCTTCCCTGCCCTTAATAAACTTGTAAAACTTGTGTTTGTTCAGTCGGTACGCTTCCCTTAACTGTCTTCTTATTCGATTACGGTGGGCTGCCTTTGGAAATGCGCGCTTAGGAACACTTAAGGTGAATTGTGCTGGAACATCAGTATCAAGAGATGTTTCCAACCATATCAATCGAAGTGGAAATGCGGCCACAGTTTGTCCTTCCCTGTTAAACATGCGCCGGATAAGCGCTGTTCGCTTGAGCCTTTCTTTCCTTTTGAATCGATACATTTTCTGGGGCTGTACTTCAGGGGTGGTATTAAACACAAAAAGCAATAGCCGATATTTATCATCCGACTATTGCTTCTGTATATCTTAAGTAAACTTACCGCTACTTCAGCCGACGTTCATCGGATACGGTCAACTTAGCACGACCTCTTGCACGACGGCGGGCCAATACCTTACGACCATTCTTTGAACTCATGCGTTCACGGAAGCCATGCTTATTGGCTCTTTTTCTTCTTGAAGGCTGGAAAGTCCGTTTCATTATTGTAAAATTTAATCAGTTCTAATTTTAGCGAGGCAAAAGTAAGGATAAAATCCGGCTTTCCAAAACTATTACAACGCTATTCCTTTAACTTTTTATATTCTAACCGTTCATCGAAAACAGGAACTCGTCGTTGCTCTGTGTTCCTCTCAGGTTTTGGAGCAGGAAGTTCATGGCTTCTTCTGAATTCATGTCAGCTAATTGGTTTCTCAATACCCACATACGGCCCAATGCTTCCTTGCTAAGCAGCAGGTCTTCGCGACGTGTACTTGATGAAGTTAGGTCGATAGAAGGGTAAATACGCTTGTTTGAAAGCGAACGATCGAGCTGTAGCTCCATATTACCTGTTCCTTTGAACTCTTCAAAGATCACCTGATCCATTTTCGAACCGGTATCGATAAGTGCTGTTGCCAGAATGGTCAATGATCCGCCATGCTCTACATTACGTGCTGCACCGAAAAACTGCTTTGGCTTCTGAAGTGCATTAGCTTCAACACCACCTGAGAGCACTTTACCAGAAGCGGGTGCAACGGTATTGTGGGCACGTGCTAGACGCGTAATCGAATCGAGCAGGATGCAAACATCGTGACCACACTCAACAAGACGTTTGGCTTTTTCAAGAACGATATTAGAAACGCGGACGTGACGCTCAGCTGGCTCATCAAAAGTTGATGCGACAACCTCGGCATTTACACTTCGTTTCATGTCAGTAACCTCCTCAGGACGCTCATCGATGAGCAAAATGATCAGGTATACCTCAGGGTGATTATTGGCCATAGCGTTGGCTACATCTTTCAGTAACCAGGTTTTACCAGTTTTAGGCTGTGCCACGATAAGACCACGTTGTCCTTTACCGATCGGAGTAAACAGGTCAATAAGTCTGGTAGAATAAAGATTTGGCGCAGATGACAGATTGAATTTTTCTGTCGGGAACATCGGGGTCAGATAATCGAAAGGCACTCTGTCACGAGCTTCCTTTGGTTCACGACCATTAATATAAGATACTTTCAGGAGTGCAAAATACTTCTCTCCTTCTTTTGGCGGACGAATTGCGCCTTGTACGGTATCACCCGTTTTCAAACCGAAAAGCTTGATCTGTGAAGGTGAAACATAAATGTCATCAGGAGAAGTCAGATAGTTAAAATCTGCTGACCTGAGGAAACCGTAGCCATCTGGCATCATTTCCAATACACCATCACCTTCGATAATACCATCGAATTCGATATTGAATTTTGGTTTTTTAAACTTCTCTTCTTTATCGCGGTTGCGGTTGTCTTTATCGCCTCTGTCTTCCTTGCCGTTTGATTTATCTTCTTTATCGTCTTTTTTGCCACGGTGCGTTTTGTCATTATCGTGGTGACGATTATCTTTTTTATGGCGACCGCCTCTTCTTGGCTTGTTCTCCTCTTCTTTTTTCTGTTCTTTTGGCGCTTCCTCAGTCTTATCTTTTGGTGCTTCTTCTTTTTCTTTTTCTACATGCTCTTCTTTGCCATTGCTTTCAACTTCCACTTTCTTTTTTCTTGGACGACCACGGCGTTTAGGTTTGGCTTCAGGCTCTTCTTTTTTCTGTTCTTCTTCTGTTTTTACCGATTCACCGGAGAGAGCCTGGAGATCCAGGATTTTATATATAAGGTCCTGCTTGTTCAGCTTTTTGTACCCCTTAAGATTAAGGCGTTCGGCTATTTCCCGCAATTCAGGAACAAGCATTTCATTTAATTGCAAAATGTCATACATAACGACTATGATTATTTATAAGGTTATTCAAAATATGTTTTCAAATATGATTTGAGAGGAAAAATTATACTCTATAAATCGAGGTGAATGTGTGAGTCGGTGGTAAAGAC
>JBCCHF010000013.1:0-130903 GCA_039028895.1 Bacteroidota bacterium
ATTACTTTTCATGTCTTGAGTGCGATGTCTATGTGCCCAATGCGTTCACGCCTAACTTTGATGGCATTAACGATTATTTCAAACCCTTCGAACATGATTGTTTTTTCCTCGAATACCAGTTCAGGGTTTTTGATCGCTGGGGAAACCTGGTCTTTAGTTCTTCAGATCCCCAGGAATTTTGGAGAGGAATGAACGGGAATCGCCCTTACCAGATGGGCGTCTATGTCTGGTCATTAAATTATGCAGTGGATTTCAGGGGAGAAGTAGTTTACAACCAAATGGCCGGTGATGTTACATTGCTTTATTAGCAGATGATGTGCATCAATAAAATTGAAAACGTAAAACCGAAAATCCATTTTTGAATTTCCAATTTTACGTTTTCAAAATAAAATCTTCAGTTAAGGCTTTTGGCCTAAGCTGGACCAGGGCTGAAGCCGCCGCCGCCGCCACCACCGCCGAATTCATTCTTCAGCTGGTCGTCAAACATGTCGGCCCAATAGCCAAGATCGGCGATGCAAGTCGCAGTTTCATTGTAGTCGATGCCTTTGATGTCGCGTTCAAATGTTGCATAAACCCAATCATTGTCTGGCTGAGCATTTGGCATGACCGTTAATTTTACACCTAGACTTTGGTCGTTTAATTCGAGTAATCGGCGATAAAACCTTTCACGATTGGCATGAGGTACTTTCATCATACCACTGAAAATCCTTAGATAGTGACGTATGGAGCCATCTTTCATTGGGTGGTTAGAAATGAAAACTTCGATCCTTGCGGAACCTTTTGTGACGTAATATGCCTTTTTTTCTTCGTTCCAGCATGTCGTGGGGTCGACACCAACACTCTGGATAAATTGTGCTACGAACTGGAGCACCTGTTCTGGAGTTACCATAATTGTTTTTTTTATCAAGTTAGTGAATTTTTGGATTTAAAATAGAATTCTTTCAAATCCCTTGAGTTAAGTTTATGTTTGCACATAGTCCTATAAAATTTTAATGACAAAACAATGTTTATGTCACCCTTATTGTTCCGTCTCTCTGTCTTTTTGTTACTGATTTTTTCATCAATTTTTTCTTTGGCCCAATCAATGGTGGAAGGAAGGGTTTTTGATGTGTCAAATGGAGAACCCCTGGACGCTGCCACAATTGTCAACTTAACAGATAGTACAACAACATTCTCTAATGACAGAGGAAGGTTTCAATTTAAATTATCAACCCCAACCGAAATGATAGCTGTGGTTTACTTAGGCTACCAATCAGTTGAAGTTGACATTGATAAGCAGCATATATTTTTGCAAATTGGATTATCCCCTCTGCCTGGCGAGCTTGGCGAAGTAATCGTAAAAGCCAATAACGAGGTCGCCGCCCTTCAAAAACATACCGGAGCTATAAGCCTCGTAACCCTTGATAATCTCAATACCGGCAATGAAGTTTCAATAGAACCGATACTGAACAGCCTGCCAGGTATATATATGCATAGTGGAGCCCTCAATACCAATCGGATAACGATGAGAGGTATTGGAGCACGATCGCTGTTTTCTACGGCTAAGATCAGGGCTTACTTTAACCATATCCCACTGACCAATGGCATTGGCGAAACAGCACTTGAGGATGTCGACCTAAGTCTTCTCGATCGGATAGAGGTCATTCGAGGACCTTCCGCCTCAGTTTATGGTGCTGGTTTGGGAGGAACAATAATCCTGAAATCACGCAAGTCAAAATACAACAGAACCATCCTCACGAATGCTATTGGTTTTGGCTCATATCAACTACTACGAAATACACATCGTTTCGCACATAGTAATGATGCCATGAATATTGGATTGACGTTCAATCACACGCAAAGTGATGGATACAGAGATAATAACGATTATAACCGCAATGCCTTTGGACTCTCAGCGCAATTTTATCCTGGTCCGAATAGCGTAGTGTCAGTATTGGCAAACTATATTGACCTTAAGGCTTTTATCCCAAGTTCGATTGATAGTACTTCTTTTGCCGATGAACCTACAGCTGCGGCATTCACATGGCAACGGACCAATGGTTTTGAAGATTATACCAAAAATAATATTGGTATAGCTTATGAACATCGATTCAATAGCCTCCTCAATATTAATGGTTCCATTTTCACTTCAGGATTTCGGTCTTATGAGGTTCGGCCGTTTAATATTCTTAGAGAGAACAGCCAGAATGCCGGAGCGAGGGTAAGCCTTGACTATAAACCCTATGAGTCAAAACAAGGTTTGAGTTTCACGGTAGGCAGTGAATTATTCCATGAAAATTACGAATGGTCGACATACAGAAATATTGAAGGCCTTGGCGAACAGGGAGCCATTTTAAGTAATAATGAGGAGCAACGTCAATACCTGAATGTCTTCGGACAAATGAATATAACATTAAAGTCTTCCACCAGGATTACAGCAGGGGTCAATCTTAATGCAACATCCTATCAATTAACCGATCATTTTTTTGCAGATAGTATTGACTTCTCCGGAGACTATAGTTTTGAAAACACGCTTTCACCAAGACTTGCTATCGCTCAGCAACTGTCTGATAATCTTTCTATTTACCTCGCTGCCAGTCATGGTTTCTCGCCGCCAACTCTTGAGGAAACACTCACTCCCGATGGCAATATTAATCCTGATATTCAACCAGAAAAAGGCTGGAATTTTGAGCTGGGGAGCAAAGGTTATGCCTTTAAAAATCGATCACTCTATTTTGATGTAGTCTTGTTTTCGATGCTGGTTAAAGATCTGTTAGTGTCTCAACGGGTTGGGCCAGATATTTTTATTGGTGTCAATGCCGGAAAAACGACACATAGTGGTGTAGAAGCTGATCTTAGATTGAAGCTAAAAAGTTCCGATTCAGGATTTATCCAGCTTGCTGAGCTGTCTGGTAATTATGCATATTCCCATTTCCGGTTCACGGAATTTATAAATGAAGAAAATGATTATTCAGATAACAAATTGACCGGTGTTCCTGAGCATGTTGTTAACCTGGCCTTTGATGTGAAAACCCAATCTGGAATTTACGGAAGAGCTGCCTTTCGCTATGTGAGTGCTATGCCGATGCGGGATGATAATTCTGTTTTTTCTGACGACTTTTCAATTGTCAATCTGAAGCTTGGGTTTCATCGCGTTGTCTTTGATCGATGGGGTATTGATGTCCATCTTGGGCTCAACAACGTTTTTGATCAAAAATATGCTTCAATGATACTGGTGAATGCAGGAAGCTTTGGTGGCAACGATCCAAGGTATTTTTACCCGGGATTGCCCAGGAACTGGTATGGCGGCTTATCGTTGGCTTACCACTTCAGAAAATAGTTGTTTAAGAAATGAAAATGTTATTTGGATTAGCGCGCAGCCAGGGCAGCACCTATAATGCCTGCATTATTAAAGAACATCGCTCGAACCATTTTTGAACGCGGCTTCAGGTATTGACTAAATTGTTCGTACTTACCAGGTTTACTGACACCACCACTCAGAATGATGAGGTCAAGCACAAAAAGTCTTTCCATATAGGCGAGATATTCATTGAGTCTTTTACCCCAAACATCCCAACTTAGATTTTCTCTCTTTTTGGCTGATGTAGCGGCATAGCGTTCAGCAACATCACCTTTAAAATGGGTATGCCCAAATTCGGTATTAGGCACTAATTTGCCATCCAGAAAAAGGGCTGATCCGATACCGGTTCCGATAGTGAGCAGTAGAACGACACCTTTCGTTTTTTTTCCGGCACCCAGTTTTATCTCTGCTATTCCGGCAGCGTCAGCATCATTCAAAACCAAAACATCCTGGTTAATAGCTTTTGAGAAGAGTTCCTGGGCATTCGTCCCAATCCATGATTTGTCGATATTGCCAGCGGTTAAGGCAATACCTTTGTCAATTACAGCCGGGAAGCCGCAACCAATCTTTCCTTTCCAGTTAAAGTGGTCGATCAGGGCTTTGAAGACTTCAGCCATTGCTGCCGGGGTGGCAGGTTGTGGGGTATCTATCCTGAAGCGTTCTGATAGTAGTTCTCCTGTTTTACAGTCAATGATGGCGGCTTTCATGCCGGTTCCACCGATATCAACACCTAGTACTTCTCTGGCTTTCATTTGCTGGAAATTTTGAAAGGCCAAAATAAAGATTTCTCCAGAGGATTTACAGTATAAAGCTTATGCTTTTTGCATTAAAAGCAATCGAATCAGAAGATTTACGGATTAATAAACATGGTCTAAATTAAAATGTAAATCCTTCTTCACCAAAATCGAAACCAATCATCTTAGGAATGTGGTTGCCACCAATACCAGCGAGCTCGATATTCGTAACGCCCATTCGGAATGCAAATTCATAATCTCTGCCAGCTGCCAGCGCATCGTAAAACCCAACAGAGAACTCGATAGCAGCTTTGTCTGGCATGGCATTTTGCATACCTACAACGTATGGGATATGCTCTGCGATGGCCTTCGCCTGTACTTCCGAGTAACAGGAATTGAGAATAACGCATTTGACCGAATCTTTGAATAACTCAAAAAGACTGTTTAAGACACCTGGATTGACAAAAACACCATGGCCTTCATTGGATTCAAGGATAATGCCTTCTTTCAGGCCGTGTCCGGAAAAGTGAACTATTGTAGGTTCGTGGTCCAATAATGCTCTCCTAAGGTCTGAAGTTCTGGTAGCGTGTCTTTGAATAAACTCAAACCGATTACGGTGTTTGCCCATCTTGATCCCGTCTTCAATTTCTCGGCTTTCTTCGCCAATTCTGATTCTGGAGGTATTTTCAGGATTTGCTGCTGCAAATAGAATTTTTATGGTACCCTGATTGACAGGAGGTTGGGGATTATTATTGGTGGGGTTATCAGGTGTTTTTACAGAATCTTCGATGTGAGCATCATCTTCAATTTCCTTGGACATTTCAATAATAGCAAACCGTATGCGGTTTAGGGTTTCAGGTTTGGCTCCCATCCCAAATCTTTCATCACGTTTATATTGTGCATATTGCCCCTGGAGCATGATGACCTGAGTTTCTTCATCTCCCCCTTTTGAAGAATAATACTGACTTAAAGCAGTCAGAGCTTCATCAATTCTTCCTGAAGCCATATGATTAGTAATTACATCTTTGAGCTTGGCCATGCCTGTCGCAATTATATTTTCCGGTTAAGGGAATAATATACGAAATATGGGTATTAACCAAGTAAATCAACAAATTTGTAATTTACAGGTCTATCCTCAAATCTACATCAATATGAATCCTATTCGAATTATCTTTTCCCTGGTCTTGGTGGTCTCTTTTTCTATAAATCAATCAAATGCCCAGGTAGCATCATCTGACTCACTATTCCTGGTTGATTTTTACAATTCTACTAACGGTAGTGACTGGAATAATGACTTAAACTGGTTAACGGCCAATCCGGTAAGTACCTGGTTTGGTGTAAGTGTAGTGGACTGGAACGGCGTGTTCAGAGTGTCTGCAATTGAATTGAATGGGAATAATGTAACAGGAACCATTCCGGCTGATATCAATGGTTTGGCCGCCTTGGAGCGGTTCGACATTTTTACAAATGGAGTAGGGGGCAGTTTCCCAAATATCACCTCACTTGATCGGTTGGAATACCTCGACCTAGGGCGGAACTTGTTTACCAGTATTGGTGCTATGCCAACTCCGATTAATGTATTGGAAACTTTCTATTGTGACCAAAACCAGTTAACAGATCTGCCCGACCTGAGTGGGTTAGATGACCTTAACCTTTTTTGGTGTAATGATAACCGATTAACCTTTGAAGATGTTGGACCTTATGTAGGTGACTTTATTGATTACAGTTACGCGCCGCAGGCCGACCTCGATCCTCAGACAATATATATTCCATTTGGATCATTTATCAATCTTTTCATTTTTGTTGATAATTATCCCAATTTGGTTTATGACTGGTTTTTTGGTGGCGCGAATGTACATACCGGCACTTTTTATGGCTTGTCTAATGTAAGCGAAATTGATGATGGAATTTATACCATTGAGGTAACCCACCCCAGTGTTCCGGGCCTTACGATAACCGGGTTTATCGATCTTGTTGTCCTTTTTCAGGATAATAACGGAGGACAGTTTAATCCTCAGCAATTTATGGTGCAGTTTGAAGATGGCGCTGATCCGGCCAATATTGCTGCGTTGGAAACCTTGCTCATTTCAGAAGGTGCCTTCAAGATCAAAGACTGTATGTGCGGAGATAGACTACAGTTGTGGGGTGCGAGTACGGCTTTTGATGTTGAGGAACGCCGACAAACTGCCGAAGACCAATTAGATGTTGACAGTACAGGCACCAACTACCTGGTAAATATCATGCCACTACAGGAAGGGGAAGGACCCGTTACCTCCTGGGCACCGCCCAATACACCGACAGGTGCAAATCCTGTCAAAATTGCAGTGATTGATACAGGTATTGATCCTGAAAACATCGATATCAAGGACTTTATCTGGACGAACGACGATGAACAGGTAGCAATGACGGATGATGACCTTAACTGTTATATCGATGACGAAGTGGGCTACGATTTTTTCAATGAAAGAACAGACCCTATAGACCTTAACGGGCATGGTACACATGTTAGTGGTTTGATATTGAGAGATTATCCGGCTAATGTAGCCGCGGAGCTTATGAATCTCAAGGTACATACAGGTGAAATCGGATTCCTCTTTGACGCCGCCTGCGCGATGCGTTATGCTATTGACAAACAGGCCGATGTTATGAATCTCAGTTTCGGTTATTATGGCGACCGTTCCTATATTCTTGAATCAGCAGTTACAGATGCTGAATCAGCAGATATTGTATTAGTAGCTTCTGCAGGTAATGGTATTGACGATTCTGGTGTTGATACGGATATCAATTTCCACTGGCCAAGCAGTTTTGAAAACAATAACATGATCACAGTTGGAGCACTTAATCCTGATCTTAATGATCTGGCCACTTATTCTAATTTCGGTCCAAATAGTATCGATATTTGTGCGCCTGGCTCCTTGATTGAAAGTACGCATTTAAGCAATGGTTTCGTGATTTTAAGTGGCACCTCCATGGCAGCAGGATTAGTAACGAGAACCGCCTCCGTAATCAGAGGTTTATACCCGAGCCGAAATGCTTATGAAGTCATTAGTTGTATCTTGAATACCGCAGAATTTACTCCTAACCTTGATGGAAAAATTTTGACAAGTGGACAATTGAATCATGGTAATGCCATTAATGACTGCCTGGTGATCAGCACCGAAAATATTCCCGAAAGGGAAATGAAGATATTCCCTCAGCCTTTTGCTGATATGGTAACTATCCAATTGGATAATGTCATTCCCGGAGCTGTAGAATTTGAGATATATGATACCTTCGGCCAATTAATTTTCAGACAAAACCTTGAAAATATTGAGCGAATTGATTGGAATGGGACAACCTTGTCAGGAAATATCGCACCATCAGGGGCTTACCCGTTTCTGTTAAAAACGAAAGAAGGTCAACATAGCGGAATTCTGATTAAATTAGTGAATGATTAATCGGTTTTTAACCCTTTTCATTCTACTAATTTTATCGAGTATTTTATATGGTCAGAGTTGGCCTGATTCCTTGCAGTCTGCCATTGACAAGGCATTCGATCTATACGACGATCAACGTGATGAAGAAGCCATTACTGCACTGCTCTCGTCTATTGAAGGAGCTGAAAACGCTTTAGGAACCCAAAATCTCGATGTTGCCAATGCCTGGCATAATCTCGGGGTTTTATTCTACAGACTATATCGCTATGATGAGGCAATTGAAGCCTATGCTCAAGCACTCAAGGTTAGAGAAGACAATCCTGAAACCCAGCCTGTTGACCTGATCAAAAGTTATCATAACATAGGAGCAGCCTACCAGTATAAAGGCGATTATATCAATGCTGTTGAATACCTCGAAGGTGCCATTTCAAAAAACAGCGATCCCTTAGTTAGTGAACGCCGCCTGATTAGGAGTTATCGCGAAATAGCCCGGGCTTATTCCAAAATGGGTGAACATGCCAAAGCCTTGGGGTTTTACGACTCTATTTGCGCCTTTTATCTTGAATCTGAAAACTATTTGTCACTCGCCTCCACCTATAACGATATGGCCAGTCTTTACACAAGGAAAGACAACGGCGCAAAAGCTTTGGAGATGTCTGCTAAGGCAATTGACTTTTTTGATAAAATAGAAGAGAAATCCGATCGTGCTTATCGCTCTCTGGCTAATATCTACCATAATTATGCACTTGGCTATGAAGTTGAGGAAAATTTTCAGGAAGCCTTAAATGCTTATGAAAAATCGCTTGACCTTTATTTGAAATACGCTGGTTCGGGTAGTGATCTGGTGGCAATTAATCATAATAACCAGGGGAATGTGCACCGAAAAAATAACCAGTTCAAAAAAGCGCTTGAACACTATAGCCAGGCCATCGAATTGAATGAAGCTAACAATAATTCCGCTGCCCTGGCCGATAATTACCATAACCTTGGAGAACTAAATGTCAAACAAGGCAATTATGCCAATGCACTTGAGGCTTATGACAAAGCGCTGGCTCTCCTTACCGAAAATGATAAGGCGAATAGTAAAAACACTGATGCCGCTCCGACAGGAGACAAACTAGGCCTGCTGACCAATTTGTCAGCAAAAGCCGTATGTCATTACCAACTTTTCCTTGCCGAAGGACATGTCGATGAACTTGAAACGGCATTAACCGTATTTGAAGAAACAGATAAGGTAATTGACCAACTAAGACAGAATTATCGTTTTGATGTATCAAAAAGCCAGTTGACAGAAACCATGCTTCCGGTGTTTGAATCTTCAATTTCAGCTTGTATTGCTCAATACCAGGTTACCCGCTCGCCCGCCTATCTCGAAACAGCATTCAGGTATGCAGAAAAAAGTAAGGCGGTTGCACTATTGGAAGCCATTACCGACTCAAAAGCCAAATCATTTGTCGGCCTCCCCGCAGAGCTAAAAGAACAGGAAAGACAACTTAAGGTAGACATCGCCTTCCAGGAAGAAGAATTGCGAATTGAAAAATCGTTTAGCTCCCCCAGCCCTTCAGCCATAAAAAGGATTTCAGAAAAACTGATCGGTCTTCGTCAATCTTACGAAGCGCTCATTGCGCGGATTGAAAAGGAATACCCAGACTATCACCTCCTGAAATACAATCTTGAAACCCGTTCAGTACCACAGATACAGAGTGGTTTGTTACAGTCCGGACAAGGTCTGATCGAATATTTCGTAGGGGCAGACAGCTTGTTTGTCTTTTATGTTAATGCAAAGTCTTTCAGAGTTTTGACCCTTGAAACACCCCCTTTTCTTGGCAAAATGGTAAAAGACATGAGAGAAGGTATTTCAGGCTTCCATCTCTCTGCTACCCCTACAGATATTGAATACGAAAGATTGGCAAAGCTCTATACGGTTCGTGCCTCTCAACTTTATCAATTATTGATTGGAAAACTTGTTGATGAAGGCATTGATTTGCCCAATGATCTGGTCATCATCCCAGATGGAGTATTGAATTACCTGCCGTTTGAAGCATTACTAACCGAAACTGCGAAAGGTGCACTTTCTTTTAGCTCCATGCCGTATTTTATCAATAAGCATAATGTCAGTTACTGCTATTCCGCCACATTATTGGACGAAATGGTGTCAAAAAAAGTTAAGGGCAAAAGTGCTGGCCTCCTAGCGATGGCACCGATCTTTAAAGGTGGTAGTGACCTTTCTCCACTTGAAAGCAATACGTCGGAAGTAGAACAGATAATGACTATCTGGAATGGTGACATGAGACTTGGAGATCAGGCTACCAAGTCTGCTTTTGTTGACCTTGCCGGAAATTATCGCCTGCTACATCTGGCCACTCACGCCGAAGCCTTATCTGAAGATGGCGACCGATCATATCTTGCATTTACGCAATCAGGTAGTGAGCCATTGGACGCCAGGTTACTGGTAAAAGAACTGTATAATTTACCATTGAATGCAGACCTTGTAGTTTTGAGCGCATGCGAAACAGGCATAGGTGAATTCAGGAGGGGAGAAGGATTGATTAGCCTGGCCAGGGGTATGTCATATGCAGGTGCAACAGGGATTGTAACAACCTTGTGGAAAATTGACGATGCGAAAACCTCGGAATTGATGGCCAATTTTTATAAATACCTAAAGTCCGGGAAATCAAAGTCCATTGCTCTGACGGAAGCTAAGCGTAAGTATATTACTTCGAATAAAGACTATGATGCTCACCCCTTCTTTTGGGCAGCGCCAGTTGCAATTGGGGATATGGGATCAATTAGGCTCGACCTGTCTCCTGCAACAAACCTGGGCTGGTACCTTGGGATAGGGGTGTTGTTGGTTTTGGCGATTGGGTATTTTTTCAGAAAAAAGCCTAAATCAAAATCAGTTTAACTTGCTTTTTCTTATTTGCTCTTTTCCAGAATTTCCAAGGCTTCGGAGTTGTATTCATGACCCTGGTCATTAGCGATCCGCTGCAAATGCTCTTGCCACTCATTTTCTCTTTCGAGGGCCAGGTAACATAATGCAGCAAACCAATCAGCTTTTTCTTTAAACCTTGGACTATTTGTCGCGACGACTGTCTCGAATGCCTTTATTGCACTTCCGTAATTCTCATTTTCGAATTGGGCGTAGCCAAGATATATTTGAGCATCGGTGTACTGTGGATCGTCTGCAGGAATTGAAGCGAAGTAGTCCGCTGCGTCTCCAAATGCTTTATCGGTAAAGGCGATGATGCCTTCTTTCAATCGATGCTCAGTGCCGGAAGCATCCCTGACCAATGGCATTTTGTGTTCTGGAGTATAAGTCGCTAGAATCTCTTCTGTGCTCAAGACACCAGTAGGCCGCAATAGGAACCAGAAAATAAGAACAGTAACCACCAGGCTTGCGGCCATAGCAATTAGTGGCAAGATGCCGCGCTCGCGACGAGATTTCGACGGGTTGATATCACGGATATTGTCGTTATCTGATTGAGCACCTTTTTCTTGTTGGCTAATTGCCTTTTCCCAACTATCGAGATTGGTTTGAAAGTCTTCAGCATTCAAGGTGTCAAAACCAAGCTTTAATTGTCGGTAATGCTCAACTTCGGCTTTTAGAGATTCGTCCTTTGACATTTGGTCAATGAATTGTTGTTCCTCAGCTTTTTCCATATCGCCGTTGAGGAATCTTTGGATGATCTCTATATTTTGTAATTCCTGATCCATAGCCCTGGTTTTTAGTTAATTACCATCTGATTTGGCGATCAGGTCACGCATTTTCTTCAAACAGAGGAATTTACGCTTTCTAACTGCTTGTTCGTTCTTTAGTTCCATAGTATGCATTACGGCGTCTGTACTGTAAGCTTTGATAAAAAGCAATTCCAGCAATTGCCTGCAAGGCTCGCCGATCATATTAAGTAACCGTCGGACAAGGTCCGCCTGGTCGCGATGATTATACGAGTCCATGATTGAGTAGTCTACCTGGCTTTTAATGACGGTGTCGTCCAGATCACTTACTTTCAAATGTTTGTCCCTGAACCGCTTCAGGAAAACATTCCTGCCGATAGAAAACAAGTAGGTTTTCAAACTGCTTGTAAGCTCGGTTAATTTACCCTCCTTGATATTAAAATAAAAGATGGTAAAGGCTTTCTGATAGACATCAACAGCATCTTCCCTGGGACAACTGAATTTCTGTGCCCCCCAAGCCAGGAAATTTTCCCTGTATTCATGGTAAAGTTGTTGAAGCAGTCGCTGATCTCCCATTCTGATCTGCTCCAATCGCACTTTTTCTGTTGTGTTCTTATCCATTTATACCACAAGGATTGAAAGTATTCCTTCGAATTTAGAAAAAAACTACAGCTTCAGGGAATACATTGGAATACGAAGGGGATAAAAGGTTGAATTGAAGGGGCAAATGACTTTGCTCCGATTAATAAAACCTAAAAAAATAATTATGAAAGCCCTAACAGTTGAATTAAGACCATTAGACCTGAGTTCATACTTAATATTACTCTCAATGTTTTTGATGTTTGCTATTGCCAATACCGGTTGTGAGCATATCGAAATACCCGAAACTCCGGAAACACCAATCGTAGAGATGGATCCTACAGATAGTATTGCAGGCCAGTATGTGGTGATCATGAAAGAAGAATTCATGACCCCGTTTTACCATTTTACCTTTAATGGTAACCCCGAAAACAGAGGAGATCAAAAAGAAGAATACGAATCCTACCAGATCCAGGTTGAGGAAGAACTTGAAGCTTATCTCACCCAGATCGGCATTGAGTGGGATTCCATCCACACCGTTTACGCTGCTTCTATGATCGGTTTTGCGGGAGGTATTTCTAATGAACAGGCCAATATGCTGAGCTTTGAACCAATGGTTGATGTTGTTGAGCCGGATTTTGAAGATTTGGTAATAGAAACAAAAGGTAAAAGCCATGTAAAAGGCGGTGGCGATCCACAAACAGTAGATTGGGGAGTCAGCCAGATTGGATCAACAGATATGACCGGATCTCCCTGGTGGGCATTTGTGTTGGATACCGGAATCGACCTTGATCACCCTGATTTGAATGTCAGAACAGACTATAGCAAGTCATATGTCTTTTTCCGCGGACCAAATGATGAAAACGGACATGGAACACATGTTGCAGGCACCATAGCAGCCATTGACAACTCCATTGGTACCATGGGCGTGGCTGCTGGAGCCCCGGTAGTAGCCGTCAAAGTATTAAAAGAAAATGGTCGCGGACGAATGGCGCGGATTGTGAAAGGGATTGATTATGCATGTGGCGTAAGTATCCCAGGGGACGTTGTAAATCTAAGCCTTGGCGGAAAAGATCGCCGCCGCAGGACCAGGGTTTACTCAAGGGCAATTCAGCCAGTAGCGGCCAAAGGTGTGTTTGTCGCAATCGCTGCTGGCAATAACGGCAGGAATGCTGATAGTCAGGTCCCCGCAAGAATAAATGGTGTAAATATCTATACCGTTTCTGCCATGAATTCAGGAGGATCTTTTGCGGGTTTCTCAAACTTCGGAAGTGATGTGGATTTTTGTGCTCCAGGTGTAGGTATATTGTCTCTTGACAAAGATGGCGGTTGTACTACGATGAGTGGGACCTCCATGGCAACACCACATGTAGCAGGAATCTTGCTTGCGAATGGTGGCGTTGTTAATACGTCTGGTAATGTTGCTGGTGATCCTGATGGGGTTGCTGATCCGATTGCTGGAATGTAAGCAGGCGTAAACTGCAAAAATTAAAAAGTAATACTGCAAAATGTAAAAGTGAGTCAGGCAGACTTTTGGTTTCTGAGTCCACTTTTACATTTTGCGGTCAGAGGTTACTGCTCAAACTCAACACCAAAAACCTCAAACTCTTCATAGGTGAAATCTCCTGAGTCCAAATTCCACGTGTATTCAGCATTGGCTGGTGTTAAATAGCCATCCGTTTCTACATAATTTCTGAAAACGGCACTCCAGTCCTCAGTGGTATTGTCACGATAGAGATCTTTGGCGTACAAATGACTGATTGCACCTGATGGCTCGAAGAAGAACACTGCTGATACGGAGAGATCTCCTTCCGAAATAGTGGCTCTGGAGGCGATTTCGTCTATCGGCTCCCAATTGATATTGGGAGATAAAAAAGCTGATGGCAGCCATGGCAGGTCTGCAAGATACCTTAATAACGAGGAGCGATCCACCACTTTGTTATTTTCATTCATTACCGTGAAAGCTCCAAACAGTTTTCCTAATACATTTGCTTTTCCGTCCATGTATTTTTCTCTTACGCAAAATGATACAAAACCAGCATCCATGGTGGCATCGCGAATGAAACCGGGCTTATTTGTTATATGATAAGTGTTGGCTCTTAATGACATCCAGGCTTTCCTTGGATTCATCCTGAATCGACCTTTCCGTTTTGTAAAAGCATATTGTACGGGTTTCTGATCAAACACGCCTGAAAATTGGAGATATCGGCTAACCGGAGCAGGTAGATCGTTGTTTGGCTCAGACATTTGAGGTAGGGACTGTATTTCCGATTTCATGGAGCGGATTTCCTTTTTTGTTTTCTTATTAAAAAGGAAAGCATTGAAACACATAACGCCAACAGCAAGTAGAAAAACACCTGCCAGAAAGACAAGAATGGTAAAAAAGCTGCGGACCATACTTTGCAATTTAACAGAATTTACCCACTTTTATCAAATCATTTGTCAAACTAAACCAGACGTTTGAGAACATTTTTAATCATCCTCCTCACTATGTTTTGCCTCGACCTTTCAGGTCAGGATGAACCCACAAGATCATTTATTGTAAAAAAGGGGAGCGGTAAGATTACCCTTGATGGTATCCTTGATGAGCCAGCCTGGGACACCGCTCAACCAGCAAATAACCTTTGGCAATATTTTCCTGTCGATACCATAAGAGCAGTTGAAGACACCGAAATTAAAATGCTCTATGATGATAACATGCTCTATGTCTCGGCGAAATGCTATGCTAAAAGCGACAAATTCGTAGTCCCTTCTCTTCGACGTGATTTCAGGGGTGGAGGCATCGATGGGGTCAGCCTGGTTTTTGACACCTTTAATGACAGGACCAACGCTTTTATGTTCGGAATGAACCCTCTTGGGGTAAGACGTGAAGCCCTGATCTCTGGTGGCGGTTCAGAAAGAGAACAATTTTCATCGTCCTGGGATAACAAATGGGACGGAGAAGCCAAGATATATGATGGTTACTGGATCGTCGAGATGGCCATCCCATTTAAAACTCTTAGATATAAGGAGGGAAGCACTAAATGGCGATTCAATGTCTATAGAATTAACCCGGCTGAAAATGAGAGATCAACCTGGATGCGAATTCCCAGAAACCAGGTAATTTTCAATTTGGCCTTCATGGGTGATATGGTTTGGGAAGAACCGCTTAAAAAACCCGGGACTAATATTTCTCTTATTCCCTATGTCAGTGGTGGATATTCTAAAAATTATGAGGTTGAAAATAGCGAAGCGGAATTTGATTATGGTATTGGCGGAGATGCTAAAATAGCCGTCACGCCTGCATTGAACCTAGACTTAACCGTAAATCCCGACTTTTCACAAGTTGAAGTCGATCAGCAAATTACCAACCTTTCAAGGTTTGAGGTCTTTTTTCCGGAAAAACGGCAATTCTTCCTTGAAAATGCTGATTTGTTTGGGGCTTTTGGTACCAGAAGGATCAACCCGTTTTTCTCTCGAAGAATTGGGATTGCGGAAGACACCCTCACTGAGGAGAACATTCAAAATACCATCATTGCTGGTGCCCGTCTTAGCGGAAAACTGGATGAAAACTGGCGCATCGGTCTCTTGAATATGCAAACAGCTGCAGATGACCGGGCAGCTTTACCAACGCTTAACTACTCTGTGGCTGCCATTCAGCGAAAGCTGTTTAGCCGTTCTAATATCGGGATGATCTTTGTGAATAAACAGGCATTTGAGAATGGCGATTCATCTGATGTCTTTGATTCTTATAACCGGGTAATTGGCGTCGATTATAACCACGCCACTGCAGATAATCGTATTACGGGGAAAATATTTTTACATCGGGCATTTACGACTTCCGATCTTACTGAAAAGTGGGCGCATGGCGGCAAGTTTCGATATAATGTTCGCAAGTTCACCTTCGACTGGACCCATCAATGGGTAGGGGAGGGATATGATGCTGAGGTAGGATTTGTGCCAAGACACGATTTTTTACGGTTTAATCCTGAAGTAACCTACAGAATTTATCCTGCAAAAGGTTTATTCAGTCGACATGGAATTGGCATTGACGCTGACCTTATCCTCCAACCTGGCTTTGGGCGAACAGATCACCAGGTAGAATTGTTTTGGGATGCAGAGTTCTTTAAAGGTTCAAGAGGAAGGGCAACTGTACAGCATGAGTATGTATTTCTTGACGAGCCCTTTGACCCAACCAGGACGGACTCAGAAGAACTACCGGCTAATTCAGAATATAATAACATAACTTTCAGGGCCAGGTACAGTTCAGACAGGCGTAAAATATTTAATTTCAGAATAGAACCTTCAGTGGGTACCTACTTTAGTGGCTATCGCTATCGACTTGGCGGTGATCTAAATTTCAGGATCCAACCTCATTTTACCCTTCGCATTAACTATAATTACAACTACATTACGCTTCCCGATCCTTATGCGACAACCTCGTTATTTCTGATTGGGCCAAGGCTCGATATCACGTTTACAAGGAGCATATTTTTTACCACTTTCGTGCAATACAACAGCCAA
This sequence comes from Bacteroidota bacterium, assembly GCA_039028895.1. Taxonomy (GTDB): domain Bacteria; phylum Bacteroidota; class Bacteroidia; order Chitinophagales; family Saprospiraceae; genus JAHDCJ01. Next base: position 16,248 of record JBCCHF010000013.1, read on the forward strand.
GACGACAATTTCAATGTCAATGCACGATTCCAGTGGCGTTTTGCTCCAGTTTCCGATTTCTTCCTCGTTTACACGGATGATTATGACTCTACTGACTTTTCAACGAAAAGTCGGGCTGTCATTCTGAAACTGACTTATTGGTTTAATCTCTGATTTATTTCAGTACGGTACATTACCTAGCTTGAATTCTTATCAAAATGTTAAAAAACGACATTTGTCGTAGAATTGTTTGTTATTACGACAATTGTCGTTTATGTTTGTTGCACAAGCATTCTCAAATTATATTATTGAAGAGGGGGTAAGTGTTTGTTTTGCCAGTGGCGCCTTCATTTTTTTTCATTCGATAAAAAAAACGAAGCAAAAAAAATCTTGTCAAAATAAACTCACTCCGTTCAAACAGTATTTTGACGGCCTCCCACTGCCATTTAGGCTAAAGTCAAATTCGGCCTTTTTCAACCCTTAAAAGCATTAAGATTTGGAAACAGCCTTCATTTTTTTGATTCTTTTTTCCTTGATGAAAAAGAAAATTGAATAAGAACTTCAATGAATAATAAAATTCAACCATCAGAAGCAGAACTTGAGATTCTGCAAATTCTTTGGGAGTATCAGCCATGCACAATTAAGCTTGTGCATGAACAGATCAGTAAAACCAAAGATGTAGGTTATACCACGACACAAAAACAGATCCAGAGGATGTTCGACAAAGGCCTTGTTGAACGTATTCCTGGTGAAGGAAAATCGCATCTCTATTCGGCGTTAGCCCAAAAAGAGGAAGTCAGAACCAGGCTTTTTGATCGGCTTGTTGAAAATGCATTCGGCAACTCGGTTAGTAAGATGGTTATGCATGCTCTTGGCGGCGGAAAAGCCTCGAAAAAAGAAATTGAAGAGATAAGAAAGTATTTGGACGAACTCGATAAACGCTCCACAAATGACAATTCCTGAATCCTTATCCGTTATTTTCCAAAGCATTGGCTGGACACTTATCCACAGTTTGTGGCAAGTTTCGCTAATTGTTGCTGTCACTGGTTTGATCTTAACCCAGGTCGACCGCCGAAGGGCTGATCTCAGGCATAATGTGCTGTCTGTAGCGCTTTTTGCTTGCGGCATTGCAGGGCTTGGAACTTTTGTGTATTTCTTTTCATCCTTTAATACTCATGGTCTTGAGTGGAGCGGTAAGCTTTTGCTCATTGCCGGAACTGAAGCCCCGGTACAACTTTCCGGAACGGTATCCGAAGGCTTTAAATTCTGGTGGCCATTGGGCGTCAGCGGCTATGTCTGGATAGCCGGTGTGCTCTGGATCTCAGCTTTTACTCTACTCTGCCTCAAATATTTGGTGAGTTACAGAATGAGTGTCAGATTGAGGACCAAAGGCCTGACCAATATTCCATTTTTATGGGAATGCAAATTTCGTGAACTCGTGATTCAAGCGGGGATATCGAAAGACATCGTGATCCAGTTCTCACGCTTTGTCAACAACCCTGTTAGTCTGGGCTTTTTCAAACCGATAATTCTTTTGCCGCTGGGGTACTTCACGATGTTGTCGCCAGCACAGGCAGAGGCCGTTATTTTGCATGAGCTCGCCCATATTCGCAGGAATGATTATTTGTGGAACCTGATGCAGACTGTGATAAGACTCGGTTTCTTTTTCCATCCTGCAGTCTGGTTTCTTTATAAGCAAATCGAAATCGAAAGGGAGAATGCTTGTGATGATTTCGCTTTGTCAATCTCAGGAATGCCCACCGAATATGCAAAGGCATTGGGTTACCTGAAGATCAACATTTTCAAATCTCAAAATCCCTTAGCCATGTATTTGATCAATAATGAAAACGAATTGCTTTCGAGGCTAAAAAGGCTCGTCGGCGATAACGGATATGTTAATCGCAACCAATGGAACAATAGCAAATTATTAGCTCCCATTTTACTTTTCGCGGCCTGTTTCTTCTTTATGGCTTTTGATGCCTTGAGGCCTGACAGCAAACTGCCCATTCCGGTAACGGAAAATAGTACTGAGTTTATGTTTGCACCGATGGTAGTCGATACCATTGTGCCCATCGAAGAAGCCACAGAATCGACACCTGCAGAACAAGAGTTAAAAGAACATCTCAAGCAAGTTGAAAAGGAGATGGCCATGGAGAAAAAGATGGCAGAAAAAGCTGCTAAAGCAGCCGCCAAGGAACTTGAAAAAGCAAAATTAGCCGAAAAAGCCGCCAAAGAAGAAAAGGCCAAAGCAGAAAAAGCCAAAACGAAGGCCGAAAAAGCCAAAGCGAAGGCAAAGGCCAAACGCTTAAGTGAATCAGAAGAAGGAGCCGTACCCGCTCCACATCCTACTCCGCATCATTTATCGGAGCATGAACATCACCATGACCACCACCATGACCACGTAGATCATGGTGACCATGAAGACCATTCCGATGCTTGGGAAGAGCACTACCGGGAGTCTCTGAAAAATCTTGAGCAGGAAAAGGCCCGGTACAGAAAACAAATAGAACGCGCGGAAAAGGAATACGAAATAGCTATGGAACAGCGCCGTATATCAAGCGATGAACATCGCTTTAGACTGGCCGAAGAACGCGAACGATTTGAGCGTCAAAACAAGGAGGCCCGCGCCGCTTATAGAGAACAATTAGCCGCGATGCAGGAAAAAAGAAAACTGGAGATGGAACACGTTCAGGCGCAAAGAAAACACGAGCTGGCCCAGGTACAGCAAGAAAGAAAGCTGATGCTGGAAAGAATAAGACTGGCAGAACATTCGCAAATGCGCAACTTTAAGTCTACCATGCTCAATGCACTGGTCTCAGATAAACTGATCAGTTCTTCGAAAGACCGAGTTTTCCTGGAGTTTGATAATGATATACTAAAGGTAAATGGCAAACAACTTAACAATAGGCTGAAAGAAAAATATCTGGATCTAATAGCAGAACACCAGTTGGATCTTGGCTCGGAGTGGAGCATTGAAATGACACCTACGAATTTTTCGAAGAATTCGAATAATTAGGATATATAAACTTGAAACTTTAGTGAGAGAGGACAGGTGACGGCTGACGGGCTGTCTCCTGTTTTTTATTGTAGCATCTTCAGTAAATGTTCCTTTTTACTTTTTGAAACTGGGATTTTCATCTGGTTTTTCATGACCAGGTAACCACCATCAGATCTTACAAATTCACGGATCATGGAAAGGTTGACAAGGTGAGAAAGATGAGGCCTGTAAAAATGGAAGGGCGATAACATTTCCTCAAAATCCTTTAGCGTTCTTGAAATGAGTTTTCTGCGCCCATTAGAAAGATACACCATGGTATAGTTGCTTTCTGATGAGCAAAGTATAATGTCTTCCGGAGCTACAAACTCAATGCTTTCTCTTGTCGAGAGGGCTATCCTACCAGGAACGCCTTTTTCTTTTTCTTCACGGACATTATTTAATAATCCTGAAACCTGTTCATTTGAAATGGAATGGTTGCTTTTCTGTTTAAACTTATTGACTGCTTCCTGTAATTCTGTGTTTCGTACGGGTTTAAGCAGGTAGTCCAGTGCGCTAAACTTAACGGCCTGAATGCCATAATTGTCATAGGCTGTGGTGAAAATAACTGAGAAATCAGCCGCTCCCAAGCCTTCCAGGATATCAAATCCGTTGAGCATTGGCATCTCAATGTCTAGAAAAAGGATCTCAGGTGGATTGTCTTTAAGGTATGCCAATCCTTTTACCGGATCGTCGAAGGTGGCTACTACTTCAACATCCTGGCAGTAAGTTTCAATTTTCCATTGAAGCGTTTCTATGCTGTACGATTCATCGTCGATGATTACTGCTTTTATCATAAGAGATAGCTTTTACAGTTTTTTTGCAGTTTAAATTGGAATGTTCAGTTCAACACGAGTGCCACTGGCAATACCTTTTTTATCTTTTTTATCAAAAATCTTGATGGACGTATTGGTGTCGTAAAGCTTATTGATCATGGCAATTCTGTTTTTTGTAATAGTCATGCCCATTGACTTTTTGTCTTTACGCTGGTTTTTTGACTTGAGTTCCTGTGCTTTTTGACGGCCGATACCATTATCATCGATGATGCAATTGAGCATACCGTTTTTCCGACTCAGTTTCAATTCTACCTTACCTTTTTCTTTTTTAGCCATTAGTCCGTGCCAAATGGCGTTTTCCACGTAAGGCTGGAATAACATCGGTGGAATAGAAATACTATCTACATCAACCTCCTCATCAATGATCACTTCATAATCGAATTTTTGCCCAAATCTGAGTGCTTCCATTTCCATATAGAGACCAAGTGCTTCAAGTTCATCTTTCAAAACGATATAATTGGATCTCGAATTTTGGAGGATTAATCGGATCAGCCGTGCAAAATTATTGAGGTATTCTGAGGCTTTCTGAGTCTCATTTTTGATGACAAATCGCTCTATCGAATTGAGGCAATTGAATAGGAAGTGCGGATTCATTTGAGCCCTGAGTGCACTCATCTCCACGCTGGCCAGCTGTTTTTCGAATTCAGTCTTCATTTTAGCCCGCTTCTTAATCTGTTCAACCCGACTGCGGTAAATGAAAAATACCAAGCCGGACAGTAAAAAGAAACCGATTAATTTTGCGGCAAGCGTATCCCACCAAGGTGTTTTTATATTCACATTTACTTCAAAAAGGGATTCATTCCAAACTCCTTCATTGTTGGCGGTTTGTAGCTGAAAGGTATAATCGCCAGATGGTACATTGGTATAATTCACAAAGCGGCGATCTTTGGCATCATTCCATTCTTCCTGGAACCCCTTTAATCGGTATCTGAACTTATTATATTGAGAAAGGGTAAAGCTTTTGGCAGAAAACCCAAACAGGAAGAAGTTTTCCTGGGGATTTAAGTCCAGGGTATAACCATTTTTTATAGCAGTTGGAGCAATTACGGGTTGATTATTAATTTCGATAGCCGTGACATAAGGTTCAGGTTTTTCTTGGTTGCGAACCAGGTCATCAGGGTGAGCCATCATCAATCCAAACCTGGTACCTAAAACCAATTCTCCGGTTGGCAGGATACTTAATGAGAAAAGGTCAATATTCTCTGCTCCATATTCCAGGCTAAACCTGGTTTGTTTTAATGTTTGAGCCTCAATTTTAATCAGTTCATTTGAGGCTAATATCCAGATATCTCCGTCTGGATCAGATTCCAGAACCATACTCGTAAACTCGGTTTCTGTCTTTGAGTACATGTACATTTTTTCTATGATTCCGTCCTCTGGTCTTTCAGCATAGGCATATCCGACCCAGCCGCCATGCCCTGTCATCCATATTCTGCCAACACGGTCTTCTGCAAAATCTTGGACAACAGGGAATGCTATTTTCGGGTTTTCAGAATTGATGAAGTTCAGGAAAGTATCCCTTTCCGGAAGGTAAACTGAAAACCCATTTCTTCGATTTAGCCAAACATGGCCTTTATTATCTTCAAGAAAACTGCTGACTCTTGTTGTTGGCAGTTTTGACTTTCCAGGAAATAAATCCCGGTGGATAATCTCAGGGTTATGGTTTTTACCTTTCCATTTGATAAAACCATCACCTTCTGTTCCCCACCAAAAGTGATCTTTCGAATCCTTGAAAATATTGCCGTAAGCATTGCGTTTGGTCTTTGGAGAAATAGGAGCGGATTTGAATGTTCTGGTTTTCGGATTGAAAGATATCATTCCACGGTAGTAAGGGATCAACCATTCATTTTCTGAATAATATTCCAGTCCGGTGATGTAAAAGTCTCCGTGTTGATTAAGTAATCCAGTTGGGAATTTGGTACCTGTGAACGTACGATTTTCAAGGTCAAACTGGTAGAACCCATTACAATGCCTAGCGATGAGATTAATCGTTTTATTGTCAGGTGATGGGAGGACAGCAAACGTATAGCAATCTCCGACACCTTTCATTTCTTCAAAAGTGTAATGCGGAAATTGTTGAGTCACCGGATCAAACATATAAAGCCCCTTGTTAGATTTGGACCAGGCCCTGTTTTGTTCATCTATGCAATGCATGCCTATGGGCTCTTTCAGACTACCTGTAGCATAAAGGTATACTTCATAGGTATTGACATTGTAGACCATGATCCTGTGGCCCCATTTAATCCATAACTCATCTTTACTTTTTCTTTTTACCTCAGCAATATTGGCATCGATTGGTAATAGCGCTCTTGATTTTTCCGGTTTAACCGGAAGGGAGCTAAAGGTGTTGGTTTTTGGATCAAAGATATTGACGCCTGCCGACCAAGTACCGTAATACAATAAGCCATTGTCATGGACATTGAGATGTCGGATAGCATTTCTGGCAGATCTGCCCTGCATAGTAGGATGGTCAAAATAGAACCATTTGAGGGTTTCGGTGTATTTGTTGAATTTGTATAAACCAGCCCCACATCCAGCCCAAATGATGGAGTCGTTATTGATATCTGCTTTCAGATTATAAATGTTTTTTGAGCGAGTAGCATCTCCGAAGACCTGTAGAGGTTCATTACCTTCATATGGGAAGACTTTGAAATCATCTTCTTCAGGAAGATATTTAGCAATGCCATAATATCTTGAACCAACCCACAAAGTACCATCACTATCACGCAGAAGGGCATGGGTGATCTGGGAATGTTCCATATAAGTGGAGTCGAGTTTCCCTTGTTCGGTAAACTGGTAGTTGGTAAATTTCTCCGTTTCAAGATTGAGTTTTGATAGACCGCCGTGGTGACCTATCCAAACCTCCTCCTCTTCTGGTAAGACACAAGTAATAGAATTGTTGAAGATGGCATTAGGGTCCTCGATATTCCTTTGGTAGTTTCTGAACTGTTGACCATCGAACCGACTAAGGCCCTCGTTGGTGCCAACCCACAAGAAACCATGTTTGCCTTTTTCAATTACAGTTACGCGATCTCCGGCCAGTCCGTCTTCAGTAGTATATACCACGGGACGGTCAAACCTAAGCTGGGCAAATGTGCCTATAGCCAGGAAAGTACATATAGATGTTATCAGCCCTCGTCTCATTAGTCACTTCAAAATACCAATTTTTAAATGGCTTTCTTAGCCCAATTGATTGAAATGGGCTGTTTCTTGAGTGGAAGTAGTGGTTTATTGAGTACGCGATTAAAAAATAATTCCTGGTAGCTGTAAATCAGTAAATTATCGTCAACTCATTCAAAATCCTTATTGGCACATTGAAAGGGTGATTGTGATAATATGCCCTGTTTTTACAAGTTGATTTCCCCTAAAATTGTGTCATCATTATTAACCAAAAAAACAATTTCTATGAAACGGACGCTCTTTTTGATTTATGGTGCCGTAGTTTATCTTTTGTTCAATCTTGCATTCATATACTTAATAGGTTTTGTAGGCAATTTTTTCGTTCCTAATACAATTGATGGTGCGGTTACGATGGGTACACTACCTGCTTTGCTGATTAATATCGGTCTCGTTTTGATTTTTGCTGTTCAGCATAGTGTGATGGCCCGATCGGCTTTCAAGGAAAAATGGACCAAGATTATTCCACAGGAAATTGAAAGAAGTACTTATGTCTTATTTTCCACAGCTGCTTTATGTTTGTTGATGTGGTTTTGGCAGCCATTAGGCGGTGTAGTCTGGAGCACTGATGCCCCTGTTCTCAAAGCCATCCTATATGCATTATTTGGTTTGGGCTGGGCGATTCTTCTACTCAGTACATTCATGATCAATCACTTTGATCTATTTGGACTAAGACAGGTGTGGTTGGCTTATAACAAAAAGCCTTATATCCACTTATCGTTTAAGACGCCATTTTTCTACAAGTATGTTCGTCATCCGCTTTACCTGGGATTCATGATCGCTTTTTGGTCTACACCAACCATGACGGTTACCCATCTTTTGTTGGCTATTGGATTTACATTGTACATCCTAAAGGCTATTGACTGGGAAGAAGCTGACCTGATCAAGGAACTGGGACAACCTTATGTAGAATACCGTAAAAAAGTATCGAAAATAATACCTTTCCTTGGTGGCGGAAAGAAGACGGTAAATCCAGATTCTGAACCGGTTGTTGAAGTACTCAGCTCTAACTAAACTGACTGAGTTAACCCTGTAACCCCATGAAAACACCAACCATTGATCTGATCCGGGAAAAACCCAAAAAAGTTGTCATTATTCCCGGGCCTATTTTGCCGAAAAAGCCTGTATTTCGAAGGCAGGCTGTCCGAAAACTAGTAAGGACCGGAATCAACTATAATTGATTCTGGTCCTTATAGGACATTTGAATTGTATACAATTCAAGTATTAATAGTCTTCTTCTTCAAGTTCGAGGCTGGTTTCCCTTGGGTTGCCTCTATAGTCGACATCTCCACCAAGTGAAGTTTTGGCTTCGATTCGTTTGTTGGCAACTACTTCGACTGAACCGCCTGTACCAGCCCGTGCGTAGGTGTAGTTACACTCCAGGTCATAAGCTTCAATTTCGCCTCCGGTAACTGCTCGTGCATTTTGTGTGTCAGTTTGACCTGAAAGACTAATTACAGCACCTTCAGAAGCGGATGTATGAAGCGTGGTCAGGCTTACCTGTGCGGATATTTCTGCACCAGTTGAAGCATCTATATTAAAATGTTCTGCCATGATTACATTTTCTGAACGCAGAATAGCGCCAGAGCTTGCTTTTATTGCTCTTAGCGTCTTATAAGTTACCCTTACTTTTACGGTTTCATCAAGTTTTGTCAACTTAAGCCTTTTTATCTTGAGTATCCCATCTCTAAATTTCACATTCGTACCATGCATATCAGTCAGAAAATCGACCTCTTCATGAGTGCCTTGTTCGAGGATGACTTTGACGTTTCCTGCAACATGTATTGTGTGGAAAGGTGAAGTGTGTGCTGTACCGTTAGTATTGGCGAAAGCGGAATTCGCTACAAAACATAGCATAAGAATTAATACGGGCATTATCTTTTTCATAGAAGAAATTTGAAGAATTATGATGTTGTTGGTCTATAATGCTAAATCGGGGCATTTTATTGTCAAAGGATCAGGTTTTTGATACTTAATTGACAATTCGACCGTAGAACGGTTGCATTGTAAAAAAAGTTACAATCTGGTAGATTAAGAAAATGATCTTTTTCTAAACATAGGTCTCTTTCAGGATAGCATGGCATTCTGAAAAGCAGAAGTCCAGCTATGACGTTTAGGTTTCATATCAGACAAAAAAAACCCGGTGCAGAAAGGAGGACACCGGGTTTGAACCATAATTCACCAAAGAACCAACGGTAGAGAACAAAGCTATAAGGAAGGAACGGTAGAGCCAATGAATATGAAAAATTGCCAAAATCCTACACAGGAACTTTTGACACGGCAGTATTCTTCATCGAATCTGCTTGAAACATAGGGTAAAATATTCCTGGTTACATCAACATTCCTCAACTTCATGAAGGTGTTGAATTGATCGTAATTTGAGTAGTGAAAATCGATAATGCCTATCAGGCCACCCGGTTTAAGATCTTTTTTTGCTTTTTCAATAATCGACTTCCAATCCGTCTGAATTCCTGAAAGAAAATATGAGAACAGGATCAGATCGAACTGATTATCAAGATTTGTATCCTGGTTGTAATGAACAGGGTAGAGGTCTACTCTGTTGCCTACCAATAGGTTACGCTTATTTGCTTTTTCAAGTGCTCGTCTTGACGCATCAAGGCCAGTAATGATGGCTTTCGGAAAAGCGTTGGCCAACATTCCAATATTTTTCCCAGATCCGCATCCTACTTCCAGAATCTGATAACTGCCATTCCGCATAAGCGGAATATTATTGATCAACCTTCTTCTTCCGAAAAGGAAAGCTGATTGAGGCAGATAGAGCAGGTTGTAGAACTGGTTGGTTTTTTTGAAGGTCGAATTCCTTATCATTGTACCTGAAAATTGTCCAGTTTCCATCTGTATATTCAAGGGCAGTCATGTTTTCAATCCAGTCTCCTGAATTCAAATAAGTTACTGAACCCTTCCTGTTTTCAACCTGCCTCATTTGTGCGTTATGTATATGTCCACATATCACATAGTCATATCCGTTTTCGATAGCGAGATTTGAAGCAGCTTCTTCAAATTCATTTATATGTTTTACAGCGCGCTTTACACTGTCTTTTATTTTTTTCGAAAAGGACATCCGGGGCCGATTGAATAGCCTGGGCAAGAAATTGATCAGGCTGTTCAGGAAGATCAGTAAATTATAACCTTTGCCACCCAGTTTAGCTAACCATTTAGATGTGGTAATAGAGACATCAAAAATGTCACCATGGAAGATCCACATCTTTTTTCCGTCAAGGTCCAGCAATAGTTTATCTTCCAATATAAAATTGCCCAAAGCAAAAGGGGAAAATCGTCTTAATACGTCATCATGATTGCCTGTCAAGTAGTATACTTGTTTACCTTTGGCTGCCATTTTAACGATGAGTTGAACAACTTCCATGTGAGCTTTTGGAAAGTAACGTTTGCTGAAATACCATCCGTCGATGATATCGCCATTGAGAATCAGTATTTCAGGATCGATACTTTTGAGATATCTTCTCAATTCGCTTGCACGGCATCCGAAAGTGCCCAAGTGGACATCAGAAATCACAGCGACATCGATTTTTCTTTTACTCATTTTTTACTTCTGATCCTTGGTTGCAAATTTATAGGCTGCATCTAAAGTCATCGTTAAGCGATGTTTAATTATGGTTTAGCTTTTTTGTCATAAATCGCCAATTGTCAATTGTGTATGAAGCAGGTATTAAGAAATGTTAATTTGGTTCTTTTTCCTATCTTCACCCTCAGGAGGAATTTATGAGCATTTTTTCGTCAGACAAGACCCGATATAAAATGAACCAGGTGTTCTGGATCGCTCTGGCGTGGACACTAGTAGGGACACTTGACGCCTTGTTTATTCACTTTCTGCTCACCGATAATATCTTTATTTCTCCTACCGAGCTCTATCGATTTATTCCCAACCTGGTCGTTAATTCTGTTTCTGGTTTTATTGGTGGTTTCGCAGCTGGTTATATTCTTGTTTTTTACGTGCGAGATGCTTTCAGAGACAGGTCTTATGGTTGGTATTTATTATTGAATAGTGCCGTGATCTGCCTGCTGATCTTTTTATTCAGCTTCATTACCAATGATCTTTTTCAGTCTTACAGGCTTGGCCTAAATCCGTTTCACCCAGAAGTGCTTTCGGCAACAAAAGAGCGGATGTTCAACCTGATTTTCGTCAGGACGGTTATCCTTTGGTTTATTGTTTTGAATGGTACATTGCTGGCTCTTAATATCAATGATAAATACGGACCGGGCATTTTCATGAAATTCCTGCTCGGCCGCTATCATCATCCTCGCGAAGAAGAAAGAATTTTTATGTTTCTTGACATGAACCATTCGACAACGATTGCAGAAGAAATTGGACATATTAAATATTACACCCTTCTCAACTCGGTTTTCGCTGATATTACCGACGCCATTCTCTCACATGCCGGAGAGATCTATCAATATGTAGGCGATGAAGTCGTTATTTCCTGGACCAGGAAAAACGGTTTGCGCAATGCCAATTGTATCAATTGTTATTTCGGAATTCTGGAAGCTCTGGCTTCGAAAGCAGGTAAATACACCAAGCAGTTTGGGCTGGTCCCTGAATTCAAAGCAGGTCTGCATTACGGAGATGTTACAACTGGTGAAGTAGGGATCATCAAAAAAGACCTGGTTTTTACCGGTGATGTACTAAACACCACAGCCCGCATCAGAACAAAGTGCACAGAATTCGGCGTAAACCTGTTGGTTTCAGACAAATTGCTGAATTCATTAAGATTACCACCTCATAGTTTTGTATCCAGGAAGATCGGCACTTTCGAGTTGAAAGGGAAGTCGGAATTGGTGACGGTTCATACTATTGAAGGTGCTATGCGGTTTTAATTTTGCTCCTTTCAGTGGCATTGTTGTTGGATTCGCCTTACTTGTTTTGCTTCCTTCGGCATTGTTTTATTGTTCGAAACTATTTTTCTTTCAATTCAACTACTTAACCGTACTCCAATCTACAGGGTCTAGTGACCGAAATACTGCTTCGGGCAATTCATCGAAAACCTGGATGTCAGATAATAGTCGTCCCTTACCTCTCTCGTCTGAAAGCAAAATGTGACCGTGTTGCGTATAGTTGTTCCATGGTGTTTTGAAAATTGGTTTTTCTGCTTCGGCTTTATTGAAAAAAGCCCATTCGCTTACGAGGCGGGTTTCAGTATCCACATACACATAGTATTTATGCTCTGGTGAAATACCGACGTTGTTAAATGTGAGTTGAAGGAGGTCGGCGGCTTTACCGGCCTCAGTGGTATCAATGCCAATGTATTTCAGGGTTACCCCTGAATCTTTTAATTTAAATGGCATAAACAGCCAATAGGAGTCATTGATCCACTTGGTACGACCAGCTTCAATGTATTTGGCAATTGAATCTATAGATTCATGAATGACGTCTCCAACCTTGACCTGGCCCTTTTTATTTTTGATATTGACCAGGGTCGTTGAATTTTCTTTAGGATCTTCTATTCTCACATCTCCTGACCACTTATCCCATACCAACAATCTGCTTCCAAAGAAATTCCATTTGATGATTCGGGTTTGGTCCCAATTGGTTCGGCCTCCCATTGCTAGCATTACTTCGTCTGCAATCTCAATTGCTTTAGTGTCTGAACCTTCGAGGTCAAAGCCATTGGCAGGAGGGTTGGGGTCACTTGATTGTGTTGTATTCTCCACATTATTACAAGAGAAAAATAAAAACATCGCTAGTAAAGCGCTTAACGTAAAGATGAATTTAATTTGATGCATTTTGAATTGGATTTGGGTAAAAAAGGCCATCAATATCATGCTTTTTTGAACCTTTAATAGTTTCTTGATTGACCTTGATGGTTATGGATGAATCAACGAGGTGATGTTGCTTTGTATTTTCAATTAAAATATCATCTATTTCAAAGGAAATAGGCGTTTCATCGTATTCTGCTTTTTTAAAATACGCTGCCAAACCGAAATCTCCGTTGGTAAGTTTTATGGTATTTCCTTTTACGGATGAACCATCTTTTACGGCAATGCCAGTGCTTTGTTCTGTGAATGTGAGTTGCTCCAAATCCACAATCCCTCCTTCACCAATGGTAATGGCTTTGTCTGTTATTTTTCGGCCTTCAGCACCGACAATCTTAATATGGCCTGAAGAGACATCGATCCCGTCATTGCCTATGTTTTCAAGACTAATATTACTTATCGTACCAATCCCGAAATCAATGTCCACAGCATCACCGGAAGTATTGGAAAACCTGAGACCATCAAGATTAAACCAGTTAGCTCCAAACACATTCAAAGCATCTTCAGCATTGATGTTTGTAAACTCACAATCTATGAGTTCTGCTTGTGATTGGTAAATTGTTACACTACCAGTCATAAATCGTTTAGGCCCTTCAAGTGTCGTGAATCCTGAAAAAATAGCATTGGAGATTTTGGTCCTCTCTGGAGCATTAATGATGTGGATTCCCCTGCCGGTCCCATCGCTGGAGGTAAAAATAACCTTGTTTTCGACTTCACCTTTGACATTCATTGGAGCGTAAGAAATTAAATAACTTGATTTGATGAAGTCCATGCTTGCTCCTGCCTCTACGATTACCATTTTCCCTTGCGGAATAATAATGGGAGTAGTTAAGGTATGAACTCCGGTTTTTATAGTCCAGGTATCCTTGTCTATGCTAAACAGATTTCGATCTTCAGAGACGGTAGTTTCCGGAGCCCGGTTTCGATTAGGGGCAGGCCATCTCGATATTTTCTTAATAAAAATCTCATTATCTGAAACGGCTTTGTATTGTAAGTATCTGTGGTCAGCAGGAATTGAAACTTTAGTGCTTGGAGGATCAAATCTCCTGTCATATACATTAAGTTTTACCGGGGGAGATAATTCCCGGAAGGACAATTCTTTCGAAGGAGCACTTCCCAATACTTCTATTGGAGTGCCATGGTAATTTCTTAAGGTGACCACCCTGCCCGTATCGTTAACAACAGCAGTATTAGCTCTAAGTGCCATTGTTTTATAAAGTGTTTTCTTTGGGTTACCAAAATATGGATCTTCGACTGGCAAAATAGCATATTCGAATTCAGTGGTCAAGCGGTTTTTAATTTCATTATTGATGGATTTGGCCCTTTCGAAAAGGCTATTTCCATCAAATTGGTAAGCGTGAAATTCACCATCAATTAAATTTGACAAGAATAACATTTCCTGTTGAAAATCTGAGAGCATTGTACGTATGTATACTTCAGAACTATATTTTTCGAGATAACTGAAATACAAATCCTTGAAAGTCTGGTCTTTGAATAGGTGGAAGATGGCGACCTGATCTCTAAACGGATAAATTTCGTCTTTTCGGTTGTCTCCCAGGTGATGTTTTTTTACCCAATAAAAGTTTTTGTTTTCGGTGAAGTTGTCAAACGCAATAGGCTCAAGAAGGCCGGTAAAGGGGTTGAAATAGAACCTGACATTATGCCAGCGAATAGCATGATAGGTTTGGCAGACATCCATAATCGCAAAAAAGCGGGCGGTGACATCTATATCGACGATTTCACTGGCCGGAGCAGAGGCATAGCGAAAATGATCCATCAAAGTTTGCGCAGCGATGAATTGATTTCGCAGATTAGGATTGTTCCACGTTCTGTCCTTTTTAAATGGCCTGATGTCGGCTGCTTCAAACTCAGGTAAAACAGGATGGGGGAATTCTGACTTTTTTGGCCGCCTTAGTTGGATCTCCCAAAATGAATCTTCTTCGAATTTTACTATAGGTGCTTCTCGACGGTTCATTGACTCTGGCAACTGTTTGTCGAAGTGTTCTTCAATGGCATATAGTCCCCAGGATTCGCCATTGACTTTGAGGTTTCTAAAAAAATACCTTAACGATGGCACGTTTTCCCGGCGCATCCATTTATGGATAAACCATTCATCCAGATAGTGTCTTCGCTGGGGACTTTGGAGGGAAAAAGTGCGTAAGCCTGAAATGGCATTTCCTTTTTTTACCTTGACCCTGAATGACCATTTCTTTTTTTCAAGATGGTCAAGCCAATCACCTTTTAACCTGATGTCAACTGGAATCGCCTTATTGCGATAATGTATGGTCGCATCGACATATTGTTTTTCCTCATCCGTAATAATCCCTTTTTCCAATGCCATGAGACGATAAGCCTGTAATAGCATGAAAGATGCTTCCGGGATTTCCATGCGCAACTGTTCCACTTTTGTTTCCTGAAAGCAACAGACAAAAGTGATTACCGTAGTGAGCAGAATCGCGGTTAGAAAATATTTCCACTTCTTCATGGGAGGAACTCTAATAAATCCTAATTTAGGAATAATTAAGCTTTTATTCAGTAGTAGATTACATGACGATTTTCGAGAATGACATGGTAGATGCGGCCAAATTTTTGCAGTTAATTAACAATAGGCGAAAGTTTATTTTAATTTCTGGAGTATTGGGTTTTGTCATAGCACTTTTGGCCAGCCTGGCTATTCCTGTAAAGTATAAAGCCTCTGGAACCTTGTACCCCGGCAATGTGGAACGGTGGGATGAACTGTTGAAAAAACCGCAATTCGGTACCGAACTTGATGCCCGGCATCTGCTCGAGATTTTCGATTCGGATCGACTCAGGGAAGCCATTTTCCAAAAGCATGATTTAATTGCCTATTATGCCTTGGATACTACCATTGCTGGCTGGCCCCACCAATTACATCAATCCTTCCGGAAGGATATCACCTATTCCCGCTCTGTCAATAGGGCCATCATCATAACGGCAACAATGAAAGACCCTGAACTTGCGGCAGGGGTAGTTAATTCCATGATCTCGTTAAGTGATGAAGTCAGAGATACAATTTTTCGGGATAATATGGAGGCGGAGTTAAAATCATTAGAGTTGATTTACACAGCACAGGAGGCTCTTACAAAAAAAGTCCTTGATAGTATTTATCTCCTCAAACCACCTTCTGGAGCCGATGAAATTCTGTTCAACCAGGTGTTCACTACTGATTCATCCTTAGTTTTGGTCGGTGAGTCAGGCTATATTAACAGTCCACAACTGGAGCGACTTGCCAACCAGTATTTTCTGGAAAAAGCGACGCTTTCCAAATGGAAGGGTAGGGTAGACTCAGCCCAAACAAATTTCCAAAGGCCTTTGCCAAAAACTTATGTGCTAAGCTCAGCGAAACCTGCCTACGATAAGTCTTACGATTACTTGTGGAGAAATGCATTTGCAGGTGGACTGGCAGCCTTGTTTTTTGCCATTATCATTATTGCTTTTGACGATCGGTTTCAGATTTTCAGGACTCAAAAAGCGCAGGCATGAAAACGGCAGAGCGGATGCCTGTGGTGATGTGGCAATATATTTTGCTATTGTGTTTCATGATAATTGGTGGATGCTTATTATTCTCCGAATCAAAATGGGCTATTCCTTTTTTGTTTGGTCTTCCAGCAATAGGAGCTACAATTTACCTTTTGTTGTTCAATAAGGAATTGCTGATTATACTCTGTTTCTTCCTGGTTCCTTTGTCGATGGGTGTAAACATCGGTTGGGGAATTCAGGTGGGCTTTCCTGCTGAATTGATCGTAGTTGTGATGGCAGGACTTTTCTTCCTTTTGTATTTGAAGAAATGGCCTGTTATAGACGTAAATGTGCTGTTGCACCCACTAACGATTTTGATTTTGACAGATCTTCTTTGGTTGTACATTGCGACGATATTCAGTGCGATACCGGAGGTTTCCTTTAAACGTATTTTGCTTAAAACAGCTTTTGTGTTGTTCTTTTATTTTTTCATTATACATTGGTTTCGCTTCCGCAATAAACTGGCTTATCCACTCATTTTTTATGGCATCGGTCTGGTGCCTGTTATTTTATTAACCCTGAATAAGCATGCGAGCTATGACTTCACACACAAGGTTGCATTTAATATTCCTCAACCTTTTTATGTTGATCATACTATTTATGGGGCGTGTCTTGCCTTTATTTTGCCAATTCTCGTAATTCTGTTTTTCCGTTACCGGAAATTCGGGTTGAATAAGATCAATCGGCTATTGGCCGGAGGGGGTATGCTTTTATTTGCAGGGGCAACGTTTTATTCCTTTTCCCGGGCGTCACTTTTGAGTCTGGTAGTTGTCGCAGGTTTTTTTATCCTTTTAAAACTCGGGTTAAGAATGCGTGGACTACTCATCTTAATGGCTGTTACTTTGGTTTTAGCTATTTCAGCAGTTTATTTCTTGCCAGGGGTCATCTTTCAAGGTGAGGCTGTAAGTAACAGAGGTAGTATCAAACAGCACTTTCAGTCAATGACTAACCTCCAAACTGATGCCTCGAACCTGGAAAGAATAAATAGATGGGTTTGTGCAATTGATATGTTTAAGGACCGTCCAATAACAGGATTCGGACCCGGAACTTATCAATTTGAATATGGAAATTACCAAACGTATGAAAGGCTGACATACATCAGCACATTTGCAGGTGACAGGGGTAATGCACATTCAGAATACCTCACCTATTTGGCGGAAGCCGGCTTACCAGGGTTTATTATTTTCTTGCTTTTGGTATGTATTACGATAAGTACAGGTATCAAAGTTACATTTGGTAATCATAAAGAACCGCTAAGACTGATTGGTTTGGGGGTATTATTGGGGTTAACCACTTTCTTCTTTCACGGGCTATTAAATGCATTTTGGGAACAAGAAAAAATGGCTGCCCTGGTTTATCCCGCAATGGCCTGTTTGGTAGCAATTGATGTCTTTAACAGAGGAGAAAAACCTACTGCCCATTAATGGCCTGGTTAATAGTGTTGATGAAAAGGTCTCTTTTTTCAGATTGGGCTGTTTTGCTGGTCCAGCGAAGAGCGTTCTCATAATCCTTTAACTGGTAAAGGGAAAAAGCAAGATTAAACTTACAGTCATCAAAGGAAGGGTTAATCCTTAAGGCTTCTTCAAAATAAGGGATGGCTTGCTGGTATCGCTCCATTTTTGCAAGTGTTGTCCCATAATTGTTGAGCACATGATAATTATATGGATTGACTTTAAGCGCTTTTTCAAAACAGGTGAAGGCATTGGAAATATCATTTTGATTAAAATAGCCGATGCCTTCAATCCAGGGGACTGGTACGGTAGTAGGATCCATTGTGTAGAGCTTCGAAAAGGACTTTTGAGCTTCGGCAATCGCTAGGGGCCAGTTTTGATTGACTTTTGCCGTCAATGCTTTCCTCACATGTACCTCTCCAATAAAGCGCATGGCTCCGGAGTGAAGATTTGTGGCTAAAAGGAACATTAAACTCCCAAAAAACCAAGGGAACCAGTTACCTGGTAACTTTGGTTTTCCAATCTTTAGATAATCTTTTCCCCAATGCGCAGTGAGCGCCAGTAAAATGGCGAACACAGCTTGATGCTCCAGGCGTTCTTTAGGAAAGTCAATAAATGAGATAATTGAAAACCCAAATAATCCGATCAGTGTGAGTACCAAAAATTCTTTCTGTTTGAATGATTTGGTTCTGAGGGTTTTGATGCCTGCATAAAATGCAAAACCAAAGATGGCCAAAAAGGAAAGGATTCCGAAAAAGCCTGTTTCGGCGAAAACCTCAAGGTAATCGTTATGAACTCTTGTAGCAAAAGTATCAAGAGTTTCAAATCGCCAGCCTCCTTGAATGCTATTACTCGGGAAATAGATCTTCCAACTTCCACTGCCCAACCCGAATAACCAATTTTCTGCGATAAGAGAAGTGGTTTTATGCCAAATGAAAAGACGTTCTGCCGCTGTTCCCGATTCTAGCCAGGTGGTAATATTGAGCCGCTTCCCAAGATCAGGGAATGCCCCACTGAAGCGGATAATCGCAAATAAGAGCAAAGTAGCTCCTGCACCTATTGGTAACAACCTTGTCAGGAAAATCTTTCTGAATTTTGGAAGGTCAGTAGCGAGCCAAAAAATATAAAGTGTTCCGCAAAGCAAAAATACGAGGTAGACAACACGTACTTGTAAAAATAGAATTAGGAGGACTTGTGCGAACAACAAAAGGGTATACCACATCTTCTGTTTGGCCTTAATAAAACCGATCAGATTAAATGGCAATAATAAAAACAGAAATTCTGAAAGTAAACTTTTGTTACCCATAAAGCCACTTACATTATAGAGTGCCTGATTTGAAAAGCTTTCACTCTCAGTAAGTGATAACATTTCAAACGGAACGTACAATAACAATACGGCCGTAAGCCCAAAAGAGGATTGCACTATTCTTTCAAGAATGGGAAGCTTGGACTTTTCCATTAATAGCCTCATGAAATAATAAATACAGAAGCCAATTAGGATTTTTTGCGTCGTAAAGACTGCCTCACCAAGATCATAGGCCCATGTAATTGAAATGAGATGAATAAGGTAATAAACCAGGAAAGCAACATCAATTAGATTCAGGCTGGCCGACTTTTGCTTGCTAAATTGTTCGTAAAAAAAATACCCACCAACCAATAAAATCAATGACTGCAGCAAATATCTGGATACCAGGTATTTATCCATTAAAGAGGGCCAAAAAAATATTGAGCTGAAAAATAGAATAAATACTACGAATCCAGTGGCCTTTTTTGCCATTATTAGGGTCTTATAAGAAGTTAAGGAGTCAAAAAATCCAGATATGATTTTGTCCAATTTAATGTTTATCGATCAAAAAAGAAAGGGTAAACTGTGCATTTTACAGTTTACCCTTTCAATTCGATTGTAACATGATCGAAGACCAAAAACAGAAATGGTCATAGTTTGGGCCGGCGGGATCCGGCTGCTTCGCACCCGTAAAATCTTTTTATATTTTAATTAACCTGGCGGAATTCCAGGTTTGAAATCCTTTTATTTCGATAAAGTACATACCATTCATCCATTCTTTGATATCGAGGTCAATACTATTAACACCTGGTTGTAACTCAACCACGATTTCATCCATTATCTTTCCGGTAAGAGAAGTAATTACGATAGTAGCATGTTCTATCCCATCACTTACGATCATTACTGAAGCATCGTGATTGGCAGGATTAGGATGAACTTCAACCAATCCTTCATGTACTTCGATTTTAACAGCTTCAACAGGGCTGTAGGTGTAAGTGTCATCAAGATCTACTTGTTTTAGCCTGTAGTAACTGGTGCCTGAAAATGGCGAACGATCAGTGGCGCTGTAGTAGATCACATCAGTTGAGTTGCCAGCGGCATATACGATTTCCAATAAATCCCAATCAATCCCGTTCTTACTTTTTTGCACTTCGTAATGGCTGGAATTAATTTCTGTTGCGGTAGCCCAGGTAACCAGCACTTCCGTCTTTTTGGCTTCAGCCTGGAAGTAAATAAACTCTACAGGGAAATTGGTTCCCAAAACCTGGAAACAATCGGTGCAGGTCCATGAATTGCTTTGAAAGCCAGGTCCACAACCGGGGCCTGCAAAAACAGTCACATCATAGAGGCCTGAAGGCGCATTTATAGGGAGGTCAAGAGAGAAGTCAAAATTCGTCTCGTCAGCAGCATCACCGAATGCGGTGAAAACAAAACCATCTTTGGAGAATTCTGCACAAGTGGTGATTCCTGGGGTGAAAGTTGTTCCAACACCGTTAATGGTCGAAGTTACTGTTGTGCCAGGGTCAGCTGTTGGTTGCATAACCTCCAGCCTTGGACTACACTCAATAGATGCATTCCAGCCTTCGCGCGTATTGGCACCATCAGCATAAAACGCAAATGTCAAACATCCGCTTATATCTTTTGCTGAAATCTGCATGCCCTGGAGATCTCCAGATCCATTTGGGATAGGATCATCTCTGTCCCAGCACCAGCCGACTGTAGCTCCTCCTGGTGAAGGGATCACCGGCGAGAATTCATCTGGCCCATCATAGACCAATAACTGATCGTAACAGTTGGTGCCGTTGTTTTCCATACTAAATGTATTGAATGTAATAGTAACAACGTTTCCAGGAACATCAGGACATATAGTTTGTGTTAAATTGGTTGAATTAGGATAGTCTCCAAGCGGGCCTCCGATATCATAATAGTTTCCACCACAGATGAAAGGATTGAGGACCGTAAAACAATCGTTACAGGTCCATGCAGTCCCTTCGCAATTAAATCCTCGATAGATGGTTACATCATAGTCGCCGGGAGTCGCATCAAACGGGATAACAAAACTACCGTTGAAAACAAAATTGCTTGAAGCTGATCCTGTTATCTGATAAACCTCGTTACCCAGATTAAATTCTACACAGGTTGTCATTCCCGGAACAAAGTCGGTCCCCGCTCCAATAATAGCAAAGTTCGCTGTTGTGCCTGGATTGGCATTTTCTGGTGTAATTGAAATCGGGTCCGGCTCATCCACAGAAAAAGATGCAATTTCAGTGCATCCTGCAAGGTCAGTAACTGTGACAGAATATGAACCGACTATCAGAACTGTAGGATCTTCAAAACTTGAACCGTTGCTCCATGCAAAATCGTAAGGTGGCGTACCGCCAGTCACTGTTAAATCTATTGAACCATTAGGGCATCCAGTGCAGGTGGCATCAGATACTATTCCATTGACATTCATTGGAATACATATGGTAAAACAATTAGTGCAACCCCAAGCATCTCCACTACAACCGGGCCCTTGGTAAAGTGATACGTCATATTGTCCTGGGGGAGCATTCGGAGGTATGGGCCAATCACCTGAAAAATTGGTGTTATCAAATGATTCTCCTGAAAAACTATAAGTTTGATTACCATTAGTTACTTCTACACAAGTTGTAACACCGGGAATGAAGTTTGTTTGAGCACCAAAAAGAACCATGCCAACTGTCGACCCCTGATTGCCATGAGTTGGTAAAACGGTAAGCGGTTCTGGTTGAGTAACGGTATAACTTTCAAATGACGGACAACCAGCTGCATCAGTAATGGTCACATCATATTGACCTGCGCCTATATTGGCTAAAGATTGGGTGTTTGCTCCATTGCTCCAATTGAAATTATACGGTGGTGTTCCGCCGAATACATTGAGATTTACAGCACCATCGGTACAGCCAAAACAAGTAGCGGGAACCGGGGCACCCAGGATATTTTTAGGCGCACAAATGGAAACACAATCCTCGCAACTCCATGAAGGACCACTACAACCAGGCCCCTGGTAAATGGTCAGGTCATACGGGCCGGTAGATGCAAAAATTGGAATTGTAACAAATCCGTTATACTCAGTACTACTTGTGGCAGAACCAGTTACGGTGAATACAGCGAAATTATTACTGATCTCCACACAAGCTGTAGTACCGGGGATAAATGTTGTTCCAGTGCCCGTGATAGTTATCAGGTTGTTGACTACTCCAGCATCCAAATATTGAGGGGCAACAGAAATCGATTGTCCCTGGATCTGGCTAGTAAGGCAGCAGGTCAGTAATATAGATAAGATTAGGTAAAGATGTCTCAAAGCCTGGGTTTTTAAAAGCTAGGGTTAACAAATATGTTCAATTCAGGTATTGGCAACGAAAAACATACTATTCCTGCGCCAAATCCTGCCCGCGGAAATCACCATTTATCAATTAAGGGTCAATGGAGACATCCGTTACGTTGCCTTTTAAAGAGTGAATTTTAATATTACCTGGTGGGGAATATTTTCCAGGGCCTCCGAATTATTAGTTAAGATATACCTTACACCATACAACTGTTCCTCAAGAAATCAGCTTTTTGTGACATGAAAGTAAAGGACGATGTTGGTTGAAAAGGACCGTTGTTTATCTGATTTTGGTAAATCTCAAAGGTTGCCAGTTTTGTTCTCCTTCAATCGAAATGAAGTAGACGCCATTTGGCCATCCGTGAATATCAAGATCAAAAACCTGTGTACCAATGGTTACGGATTGCTCCCAGGTTTGCAAGGTTTTACCACTTATGTCGGTCAACTTGATTTTGATATCCTCACTCCATAGACTTGAGATAACAAGAGATGCCCCTTGCCTAACCGGATTCGGATAAATCTCAATCACAGAAGCTTCTTGGCCAAATTTAACCACTTCTACTTCACTGTAAGAAAAATCGCCATCAATGTCGACTTGCCTAATGCGGTAGTAGTTGTTTTGCTTTAATGGCTCTTCGTCAGTCAGGTGGTACTCAGAAATTGATGTGGTGTTTCCGGCAGCGGAAACCCGGCCTATCTCTTCCCAGCTATGACCATCCTGGCTTCTTTCCACTCCAAAATAGTCGCTGTCGACTTCAGTGGCAGTCGACCAAAGCAACTGGATGTCAGTTGCTCGTGGAACAGCCTTGAAACTCAGCCATTCGACCGAGAGTAACGGAGGAAGTACCTGGAAACAGTTAACACAGTTCCATGCAGCCATCTGGAAGGTACCATCCGTACAGCCCGGACCTTCATAAATAGTGGCATTATACAGGCCTTGTGAAGCACCAAGTGGGATATTAAGTGTAGCTGTAAATGAAGTTGCACTACTCGCCGCACCTGTCATTTGATAAGTTTCTCCACCCATAGTAATCTCTGCACAAGTCGTGAAACCGGGGTTGAAGTTAGTGCCGAATCCGGTAATTTCTACCATAACATTCGAACCACGTGTACCGGAAGAAGGATTAAAAACGATATCCTGGTTGCATTGGACAACAAATGCCCAACCACCTCTTGTGCCAGCGCCATCAGAGCTAAAGTTGAAAGTCAGACAGCCGGAAGGATCGGATGATGTAATACTTACCCCTTCCAGATTACCTGAACCGTTCATAGATGCATCATCCTGGTCCCAGCACCAACCGTCTGTTGTGCCATTCGGAGATGAGATAACAGGGGCTCCGGTATTATCACCGTCCCAAATCGTTAATTCGTCAAGACAGTTGTCTCCGTCATTCTCGATGTCAAAAGAAGTGAATAATACGGATACGATCTCTCCAACATTCTGTGGACAAATGGTCCAGGTATCATTGGTGTTGTCAAGATAGTCGCCAAATTGACCGCCATTGTCATAAATGGTAGCCCCACAATTCAGAATATCGTTTACAGTAAAACAATCTGTACACGCCCAATTTGTACCCATACAACCAGACTCGTAAATCGTGGCATCGTATGATCCTGGGGTTGCGCCCAATGGTAAATTAAAATCCGCAGTGAACAAGATGGCATTATCTGCACTACCGGTTATTGAATAAGTATCAGTGCCATTGGTTAATTCCAGACAAGTTGTTGAGACTGGATCAAAAGTGGTTCCAACTCCAGTGAGAATAAGATTTATGGTTGTTCCGGGGTCTCCGTTATCCGGATTGATAGAAATCGGGTCTGGTTCAGTTATCATGAATGAAGCCGTAGCGGTACACTCACCTGCATCGGTAACTGTCACACTATAAGAGCCAGACTCCAATCCGTTAGGGTCTTGTAACATTGCCCCATTACTCCAGTTGTAGGTGAATGGAGGTAGCCCTCCGCTAACGGTCAAATCTATGGAACCATCTGCACAAACAGCACAACTTGCATCTGTAACTACCCCACTTAAGGTCATTGGATCGCAGATAACAAAACAATCAACGCAAGACCATTCCTCACCAGAACATCCTGGTCCAGAGAAAATACTGACATCATAAGCACCTGGGGTTGCACCCATCGGGATATCAAGGTCAGCGTTAAAATCAATGGCTGAACTGGCTGTTCCGGTAAATGAATAGGTATCAGTGCCATTGGAAAGCTGGACACAATCGGTCATACCTGGATTAAACAACGGGATATCTGCTGTAGCAGCTAATCCAACCGTACTGCCTGGGTCACCATTTATCGGGGTGACGGAAATAGCTTCCGGTTCGTTAATCGTATAATCTCTGACAGCTTCACAACCATTGGCATCTGCAATGGTTACAGCGTAGTTTCCTGCACCTACACCGGTCAGATTTTGATCTGTAGAGCCGTTGCTCCAATCAAATGTATATGGGAAAGCGCCACCAAAAACACCGAGAGTAACACCACCGTCAGTACATTGGTAACATGAAGCATCCGTAGGATTTCCAAAAATGTTGAAAGGTGCGCAAATGGAGAAACACCCTACACAACTCCACGAGGTTCCAGAGCATCCAGGGCCTTCATAAACAATTACATCATACGATCCTGGAAGAGAAAATGGCGGGATAGTCAGTAAACCTGAAAATTCTGTTGCAGACGATGCTGTACCACTAATAGTCAAACTGGTAAAACCACCCGAAATCTCAGCGCATACTGTTGTCCCGGGAATAAAATTGGTGCCAACCCCGGTAATATTGATGACCATGTTTGATGCACCCTGTTGACCATTATCAGGAGAAACATTTGAGATAATTTGGGAAATTCCCAGAAAAGGAATCAGCAGAATTACTGCTGCGAGGAGTAAAATTCTTGGTTTCAAAGTGTAAACGTTTTAAATAGTTTGGAATATTTTGGGTTACCTCCTTTCTTGGCTACTATATTTGATAAGAGGGTAAAAGTAGACATTGCGTTGCACTAAAATAAATGATTTTTATGTTTAAACGGGTAATTATCATATTAGAATTGTCAGCTTTAATCATTCATAGCTGTTAGTTATGAAAATCTTGTTATTGCCTGTTTTTTTTAATACTTTAACAATTCGATTCGAAAAATTACGCTTTTCCCCCCTTCAAAATTAGGTTCAGTATTTTCTGAGTAGTATGAAAAATTTTCTTAATCACCTTTATTTCAATGAATTGAAAAGGGGCATCATAGAGGTGATGCTTTATTTCGAGGTGTTTTCATATCCAATGAGCCGTGAAGAAGTTTTTCGTACGGTTAATCAAATTAACACTAATCAGGATCAGGTCAATGCAGAAATTGATGAATTGATCAATGAATCCATTATTTATGAAAATGGTGGTTTTCTCATGACCAGACCAAAACCTGAGTGGGCTGAAGAGCGAAAAATCAAGAATCGAATGGCAGATCAGTATATTGAAAAAGCATATCGCATGGGCCGCCTGATTGGGTACTTCCCCTTTGTGCGGGCTGTAATGATATCCGGTTCGCTGTCAAAACATTGGATGACAGAGGATGGTGACGTTGATTTTTTTATCGTTACCGAAAAGAGAAGACTCTGGATCGCGCGCACCCTGCTCGTATTATTCAAAAAAATATTCCTGCTAAATTCACATAAGTACTTCTGCGTGAACTATTTTGTGGATGTTGATCACCTGGAAATAGAAGAAAAGAACAGGTTCACAGCCTCAGAGATCGTTACGTTACTTCCAGTAGTCAACAAGCCAT
Organism: Bacteroidota bacterium; assembly: GCA_039028895.1. Lineage (GTDB taxonomy): Bacteria > Bacteroidota > Bacteroidia > Chitinophagales > Saprospiraceae > JAHDCJ01. Next base: position 42,466 of record JBCCHF010000013.1, read on the forward strand.
TGTATTTGGAATTTTTGAAAGCAAATCAATGGATCAGGGGTATTTACCCAAATTTCCCCGTAAGGGATACTAGTAATACTACACCACTTAAAGCTTCGCTGCCCAAACTGATTATAGAAAAAATGCTGTCAACCCGCTTTGGCGACTGGCTTGATCGCTCATTTCTAAAGATGACTCTGAAACACTGGAATAAAAAGTTTGGTCATATGGATAAGGAGGAATTTGAAGTAGCGATGAAATCAAGAACATATGTTTCAAAACATCATCCTAACGCATTTCAAGCCAGAGTGCTTGAGGCAATGGCTAATAACCAGGTTCAATTTGAAGCATCCATTCTAAAAAAGATGCCAATGAGAAGCTAACCGCTTATCTTTGCAATAAAGGTTCCCTGTTCAATGGCAAATATTCTTTTTACCCACTCATATTTTTATCGATTTGACGAGAAGCAATGGGCTATGAAACAGCCATATCCGCCATATGGTACACTCTATGCTGCCGCAAAAATGCGGGAGGAGGGTCACCATGTAGCACTTTTTGACACTAACCTTGTGGTTTCTCCTGTTGAGATAAAGCCCATTCTGAAAAGTGAGCAACCCGACTATCTGGTAATCTATGATGACGGGTTTAACTACCTGACTAAGATGTGCCTGACCAATATGCGGGAAGCTGCTTTTGAGTTGATCAAATTTGGTAAAGAAAACGCTTGTAAGGTAATTGTCTCGAGCTCTGATTCGACAGATCACCCTGATTTTTATCTTGAAAAAGGGGCTGATTTTATTCTTTTAGGAGAAGGAGAAGAAACGCTCAGTGAACTGGTCACAGCCATTGAGTCCGGCCAGCAGGATATGAGTTCTATTCTGGGTATTTGTTACCATTCCGAAACATTCGTTAAAAATCCGAGAAGGCCCGTTATTCGCAATCTCGACAGCTTGCCTGACCCAGCATGGGATCTGGTAGATATCGATATGTATCGCAAGGTCTGGATGGAAGGAAATGGATATTTTTCTTTAAATATTGCGACAACCAGGGGGTGCCCCTTTAAGTGTAATTGGTGTGCAAAACCCATTTATGGCAATCGATATAATTCCCGTTCACCGGAAAGGGTAGCTAACGAAATCGAAATGCTGGTGTCAAAATTTGGTGCCCGCCATTTTTGGTTTAGTGATGATATATTCGGTTTAAAACCCGGATGGGTGCAATCGTTCAGAGATATTGTAAAGGCCAAAAATCTGCAGTTTAGCTATAAGATTCAGTCCAGGGTAGATTTGCTGCTTCAGGAAGATACGATCGCAGCACTTGCTCAATCGGGTTTGAAAACCGTGTGGGTAGGTGCCGAATCAGGATCGCAGAAAATCCTCGATGCCATGGACAAAGGCACCAAGATCGAACAGATTTATGAAGCGACAGAATTACTGAAGCGCAAAGGTGTCGAGGTAGGATTTTTCCTTCAGTTTGGCTATCTCGGTGAAACAAGAGAAGATATTTCCAGTACTATACAGATGGTGCTCGACTGCATGCCTGATGATATCGGGATATCTGTTTCTTACCCCTTGCCCGGCACCAAATTTTTCGAAATGGTGAAGGCCCAATTGGATGACAAGCAAAACTGGTCGCACTCAGATGATCTGGCGATGATGTATAAAGGCACCTTCAGCCCTGATTTCTATCGACGTCTCCATCGGTTTGTCCATAAAACATTCAGAAAACACCAGGGATTCGCAAATTTGAAAGGCATTTTAATGAACCCTACGGCAGTTAACCGATCTAAACTCAGGTCAGCGTTGGCTACAGTATATTATATCCCGGCAGCTGCCATCGACAATTACAAACTCAGACTTCTCGAAAAGCAAAGTGTTTCCTGATTATCAAAGCTGCTTTTGACCATATTGCCAAAGATTACGACCAGTCATTTTCCGATACTATAACGGGAAAACGACAGCGAGCACTTGTTCATGCCTACCTGGCAGAGTATTTTGTTGACATTCCCGGCCAAAAAGTGCTGGAGCTAAATTGCGGTACGGGTATAGATGCCTGCTGGATAGCGGCAAGAGGGCATACGGTTCTCGCAACTGATGTTTCAAAGGAAATGGTCAATTTGACAGATATAAGAGTGGACCGCTTAGGGTTTGAAAAATATATTGATACCAGTGTTTGTGGGTTTTCCGAGATTCATACTTTGAATGACAAGGGCCCATTCAATCTCATATTCTCTAATTTTGGAGGCTTGAATTGCATTGATTCGAATAGTATGGCTATGCTATCTATGGCATTACGAAAAATGCTTAAGCCTGGCGGCAGTCTCATCATAGTTTTGATGGGGCGTAAGTGTTGGTGGGAAAGCCTCTATTTTTTGTTAAAAGGCAACCCAAAAGAAGCATTTCGAAGGAAGAATGGAGGACCGGTTGAAGCAAATGTTGGAGACAAAAAGATCCTTACATGGTATTATGATCCGCAAGAATATTCAAACCTTTTTTCAAACCAATTCAAGACAAAAGTTATTAAACCTGTAGGCATTGCTTTACCGCCTTCCTACATGGATAGCATTTTTTCAAAAAGGAAATGGTTGATGAATTGGTTGACAAAATGTGAAAATAGGTTCCACAACAAATCTTACCTGGCCAAATGGTCGGACCATTACTTAATTCACCTTGAAGCGATCTGATGGAGGTGTTGTTTACACATGGTTATTATATTGAGGAAGATCCGAAGGAGCAGGAGATCATGCGCCCTTACCCGCCTTTGGGTATTCTTTACCTGTCAGCGTGGCTGGAAAAGCATGGCGTTGATAATGAAGTGTACGACACTACATTTTCCAATAAAAAAGCGCATAAGGCATTTCTTGTCAAAAATAAACCCGGAATCCTCGCCATCTATACCAATCTGATGACCAAAGTCAATGTCATCGAATTGGTCAAATACATCAGGGCCGAACCTGATTTGAACGAAACCTTTATTGTCATAGGTGGACCTGACGTTACTTATAATATCGAAAATTACCTGGGTTCAGGAGCGAATGTCATCGTTTTTGGAGAGGGTGAACAGACCATGCTCGAGATTGTAAACTCTGTCAAAAATGGGGTGCGGTCAGCGTTATTCCACATTCCCGGGGTGGCATTCTTCGATGAAGGAGGTGATGTTGTAAAAACGGAAGCCAGGAAACGCATCCGCCCGGTAGACGGTCTGCCTATCCCTAACAGGAAGAAGATTGACCTTAACAAATACCTGGAAGTCTGGAAAACACATCACGGTAAGAGTACTGTTTCAATCAGCACCCAAAGAGGATGTCCGTATACCTGCAGATGGTGTAGTACTGCTGTTTATGGACAGAGTTACAGACGTCGTTCCCCTGAAGTGGTCGTCTCTGAAATGAAATACCTGAAGGAAAACTATAACCCTGATAGCCTTTGGTTTGTGGATGATGTATTTACGGTCAGTCATAAATGGCTGAAAACTTTCAGAGATGCCTTGGAAAAAGCCAATATCAATATTCCTTTTGAATGTATAACCCGCGCAGATCGCCTTGACCCAGAAGTCATCAGCGTATTGAAAGCAAGTGGCTGTTTTCGGGTCTGGATTGGTGCTGAAAGTGGCTCACAAAAAATCATAGATGCCATGGACAGGCGGGTAGATGTTAACCATGTCCGCAATATGATAATCGAAGCCAGGCAACAAGGACTTGAAGCCGGTACGTTCATCATGTTAGGCTATCCCGGGGAAACCGAAACGGATATTTATGAAACGGTCAATCACCTAAAAATATCCAATCCCGATCTGTTCACAATAACAGTGGCTTACCCGATTAAAGGAACAGGTCTTTACGAGGAAATTGAAGCCCAGCGCCTTAATAACCTGGATTGGCAAACCAGCACTGATCGCCAGATCGACTTTAAGCGGACTTATCCAAGAAAGTATTATGATTACGCGGTACGGTGGGTGGTCAATTCGGTAAACTACAATAAACAGAAGTTGAATGGCAGACAATTGACTCCCCATGCATTGAAAATGCTTGCCAAAAGTTCCCTGGCCAGGGCAGGTATGATCTTTCATCGACAATTTGGCAAAGGATAGATTATGAAGGCTTTTCTTGAGAAATTTCCTGGAAATGGCGGTGTCTATTGCCTTTCAAAACCTGACAACAGTTTCGAAGACAGCTACATTGCTATTCGCAAAAAAGAGCAACGCGTCCTGTCTGACGAGCAAGTCAGTCAATTACCCCGAGTGGATAGGTCTAATCCTCATTTTGACGAATGGCAAATCAGAAATCGTTCATTCGAGCGTGTCATCAATTATCTGATGGATGATCCCAAAAGCCAACTACGGATTCTAGACCTGGGGTGCGGTAATGGCTGGTTTACCCACCGACTAGCTGCATTAGGCCATTTGGAAGTATTGGGCCTGGATATCAATATGATTGAATTGAAACAGGCTGCCAGGATCTTCACCACTGAGAAATGCCGTTTTGCCTACGGAGATATCGCTGTTTTGGACTTTGATAACCTAAAGTTTGATCGCATTTTTCTGAATGCTTCAGTTCAATATTTCTCAAATCTTACCAGACTCCTCAAAAGGTTGTTAAACCTGCTCAACAAAGGAGGGGAGATTCATATTATCGATTCGCCATTTTATAAGTCTGTTGATATCCCCGCTGCAAAGGCACGTTCTTTTTCCTATTACAAAACCATGGGTTTTGAGACTATGAGTACCAGCTATTTTCATCATAGTTTGGAAGAAATTAGCCAGTTTGATCCTTTCTATCTGTACCAACCATCCACTGGATTCAAGAAATTTTTGGATAGATTTGGGAAAAAAGACACCCCGTTTCCATGGATCAGGATCTCAAAGGAAAATTAGACTTCACACTGCCGAATAGGGTGTTCATCACATTGGTTGTAATGATTTTGGGTGTCAGGTTCTTACATTTTGGCGAATTGATTGATAATCCCCACGCCTGGAGGCAATGTGATACGGCAAACTATATTTTCGATTTTTTTAAAAATGGCATCGATATCTTTGAGCCTGCTGTATGCTGGATGGGGGCTCATAAGACCGTAATCCTTGAGTTCCCGTTACCGGAAGCTATGGTAGCTGTTTTCTACCACGTTTTTGGAGAACATCATTGGGTCGCCCGGATGTTTTTCCTGCTGTGCTTTTGCGGAGCAGCCTATTATTTTTTTCTAATTATACTAGAACTTTTCGGTAAAACCAGGGCCAGGGTCGCTACTTTGATTTACCTTTCCCTACCATTGTCCATGTTTTATTCCAGAGCGATCCATATCGACTTCTTTGCTGTTTTTATGGCGCATGGAATGTTTTTTCATTGGATGAAAGCCGTAAAAAATCAGGAGGCCAAGCATTGGATAGCAGGGGGTCTGTTTACTACTCTAGCATTTTTAGTAAAAGCACCTTATGCCTTTTTTCTCGCCTTGCCCCTTTTGATGATGGCAATACAGGAAAAACAGTTTGTTAAAAGTTTGAAGTGGACTTTTCTTTTAATGTTGCCGATCATTCTATTTGTGCTTTGGCGTAGTTATGCTACCGGGGTAAACAGCTTGGCACCTGACTGGCATTACCTTGAAGCTTACCGCAAATTTGATGAGAATACGTTCTGGTTTTTCGGCACTCTCGAACAACGACTTTCTTTATGGAATTGGCTAAGACTGGGTGAACGGCTGGCATTTGATGTCGTTGGTCATGCTGGGGTCTTGTTTGTCATTATTGGGTTTTTCCAGATGTGGTGGCTGAAACAGTACCCTTTTCTACTCGCATGGATGCTCGGGTTGTTGGTCTACTTATGTACCTTTTTTAACCTCAATCTGGTTCATGATTATTACCAAATCCCATTTTTACCAATTGCTTCTACCCTGATTACAATAGGCATTTTCTCCCTTTCGGGAAATGCAATGGTAGTCAGAATGAACATAAGTCGTTTTGCTTTTTTCGGGGGATTAGGCATCGTAATACTTGGCAATATCACTAATGCAGAACTGCGCTATTATAAAACCGAAGATCAAAGGGTGCTTCAAGAAATAGGGGAGATCATAGAAGGGACAACCCCAACATCAGCGTTACCAGTAATCACCTATAATGATTTTGATGTGCGTAATCCGCAAATCCTTTACCGAGCCAGAAGAAATGGTTGGTCAGTACCACTTCGAAACTGGAATGCAGAAGCCATAAACTTATTGACAGAAAATGAAGGGGCTACACATTTTGTTTTTGTCGGTCCTGGTCCACCGGACGGGGCAATTGGGAAATTTACTCGGCGATTGAATTTGATTAATTCAACGAAACTGAACAACACATATCTGAAAGTCTTTATTTGGACCCTATCGTATCAGGATGAAATTGAAAATTGACGATTTCAAATTAAAGATATTAAATATCTGATGTTAGACGAGGTACCGTCAACGAAGCTTAAAATGAATCACTTTACGATCTTCCTTGCCAACGGTGATCGTCTGAGGATAAGGATCGGCATTAACAACACCATCTGCTTTGCCTGCAAAATCGAGGATTACCCTGTAAGTTCCTGGAGGTAGGTTTTTTACGACATAACCACAATTAGCATCAAAGCGTGCTGATTTTGAAATACCTGTATTGGGGTTATAGAAACTCACCTGATAAATTGTACAGCTCCGGGTATTTGAAAGGGTTCCTGAGACCTGATTGTTGATCGGTTGTTCCTTGTGTTTGATAGTGAAATCGAATTTCGTAGTTTGTCCTGCTTTTACATGAACCACGTTGTCAATCTGACCTGGAAGGATTTGGTAATTATCCTTGTGTGGGTAATTAATTAAAACACTGACGAGGTATTTCCCGGGTTCGAGGTTGTTCAAGGTGTAGGCACAAGATTCAGGGGCAGGGTCGAGGAACTGGCTTTTTCGTTCTCCTTCTTTTAAAATGATAACCGCATATTTGGTACAATGCTGAGTCAGGCCTTTGGCTCTTCCGGTGATCGCGCCTTTGGTAAGGTGGTTTGGTGCATTCATTTCTACCTTAGACTGAAGTTTTAGGTTAGGATTAACCTTGGCTTTTTCGATAGCCAGGTTATTATTACTGATTACCTTATCCTTGGGTTTTTCTATTTTTTCGACAGAAGGCTTAGTTGGCTTTTTGCTAAAACTATAGATCTTTCTGTCCACTCCTGATTTGGATTTGGACGTCATGTCAAGTCGTAATATCCCTTTGCCAGGCATTGATATGGTAAACGAAACTTTTTCAGGGTAGTTTGAAAAGACGCCGGTTACTTCATCCGTATTTTGTACCGGATCAGCCTGTGGATTTTGGATCGAGTGAGGTACTCCTTTAGATTCTCCCCAAAAGCATTTGCCGGAAGCTTCTGATTCGCATTGCCTAAAAAAATAAACCATGAGCAAGTCAGCATCCACTTGCTTTATGACCAGTTCTGGAACCAAAGCATCTTTGTTGACAGGCCACCATACCCCAGTATAATCAAGCATACCCTGCGCATGAGTTGAGGATATTAAAGTAAGATTCAAAAAGCAAACGGTAAACAAAATGGATAAGACTGAACGAAGTCCGTTGATTACATAGTTCATGGTTAGTTGGTTATAGGTTTTACAAATTTGAATAAGGGCTAACACCAAAGTTATCAGTAATTTAAGGACATTATAACTCCAAACGTTGTGCCAAAGCAGAATAAAGCTTATTCTCTTTCGTCATAAACCTGTTTCTGAAGCTACTGCTTTGTGTATACGTCTGTTTGAAAACGGTTGAGGCCATGCGCGCATCTTTGGCGAGGTAAAGCCGTCCGCCATACTCAAGCACTATCCTGTCGAGTGCATCTAACATCGCAAAAAGTCCTTTTGTGATCTTGAAGTCAAGTGCCAATGTGTATCCTTGCATCGGAAAAGCGAGCGGACTTTGGTTGTGGCCGGGGCCCATGAGTTTCAAAACAGTCAGGAAAGATCCGAAACCAGAATCCCTGATTTTTGAAAGTAGTTCACTGATGCCTTTTTTTCCTTCTGATTGTGGTAACACGCATTGATATTGAGTAAAACCCTTCTTCCCATAGATCCTATTCCAGTGTAATAGACTGTCCAGTGGATAAAAATATGGTTCATAATGCACAAAGGATTGCTGGATATCTGCCCGTTGTCGTTGATAATAAAGAAAGTTAAAAGTCTTAATGCTAAATGAGTTTAAAAGCATTCCAGGAAGGAAAAAAGGAACAGAAATGGCCTTTTTTTTTCGAAACAAAAGGGGAGAAGCGGTATACTGCTCTGGGAGTTCCTCTACAGATGCATGTTCGCCATTGAGTAATAAGCCGCGGCCCAGTTTTTCGCCTTTGGCCATGCAGTCTATCCATGCCACCGAATAGGTGTCATCAACAGCATTATCGATTTTTTCCAGTGTTTCAGATAGCGTTTTTGTTTTATAACTGGTTTGCTTGATAAAGGCTGTTTGAACCTTTCGTAGCCTGAACGTAGCCGTTATGATGATGCCGGTCAATCCCATTCCACCACAAGTGGCCCAAAATAAAGCCGGGTTTTTAACTTTGCTGCATTCCACTACTTTCTCGTCTGCCTGGATTAACCGGAAGCTTTCGAGGAAATCGGAAAAACTGCCTTCCTTGTGATGGTTCTTCCCATGAATGTCTGCAGCAATGGCTCCCCCAACTGTAATGAACTTGGTGCCAGGAGACACACTTAGAAAAAATCCTTTTGGAACTACCAGTTGTAAAATGTCAGCTAATAAAACTCCTGCCTGGCAGGTAATGATGCCGTTTTCTATATCAAAATCCAGAATCTGGTTCAGACTTAGCGTGCTAACCGTATTGTGAGCTAAAGCTGCATCGCCATAACACCTACCATTGCCGCGGGCGATCAAATTTCCTTTCTGGTTTAACCAGGTTTGTAGTTCATTAAGATGTCCAGGGTAATATAGGTTGGACTCCATTTTGGGATAATTGCCCCAATTGGCGATATGTTTCTTTTCAGAATGCATTAAAAGACATACAATAAAAGTGCAAAGGTGATGATCCAAAGGAGCAGGATAAATCGCAAAACCGGATTTTGTAAAAATAGGCGAGTAGGTTGTCCACTTTCGCCATGAACAAAGGTTAATTGGAGGTATTTCAGCATTCCGAAGATGACAAAGAAACTAGTGAAGTAGACATAGTTGTTGCCAATACGATCGGTAACTTCCGGTGATAAAGTATACATGAGATAAGCCACAGTAGTCACAGCTGACACAAAGACAATTGCAATATCGATGAATTGAAGATTATAGCCATTAAGCGCTGGACGAATATCAGTAGTGGTTTTTTCAGAAAGGATAAATTCATCGCGCCGCTTGCCTAGTCCGATCATCATCGCGCCGAGGAATGTCATGATGACAAGCCATTCCGAAATCGGAACATCCGCTAACTCACCACCAGCGAAGATCCTTAACAGGAAACCCATCGCTAAGACGAAAAGGTCCACAAACGCAATTTTTTTCAAAAACAGGGTGTAAGAAATAGTCAGAACAAGATAACTGCCAAGCAATATGCTGAATGTCGTTATTCCAATAGAGATCATCAAAACAAGCGCAATGACAAGGCACACCATTCCTGCGAAAATAGCCTCCTTGGAAGTAACCAGTCCGGCAGCTAATGGCCTCAATTTCTTTTTTGGATGTAGTCGATCAGCCTCAATGTCATAGTAGTCATTAAAAATATAGATGCTACTGGCCACTAGGCAAAAAGCGAAGAATCCAGCTAATAAAATAAGGACAAGAGACTGGTCAGTTATCACCTGGGCAAAGAATGCCGGCATAAAGATCAACAGGTTTTTGATCCATTGTTCCGGCCTGAGTAGGCGGATAATTGGCGGGATGGAAGCTTGCTGAGCCATGGAGGGTCAAAGATAAGATTTAAAAACCACCGGATCTCTGAAGGCTATTGTGTTAAACCTCATCGGGTAAAGTGTGTAGTTGTTTTTTTCCAGATGAGCTGAAACATCACTCAGTTCAGTTGAAGCCAAATGACAATGTTCAAAAACAATTAATGATGGTTGGAATGTTTCAAATTCAATGCTTTTCAAAATGATACCGTCATATCCTTCAGCGTCAATGATCAGGAGGTTGAAGTCTTCATTTTTATAGGGGGCCATCAAACTTTTTATGGTTTTGCACGCTACTTCGTATGATTCCAGCCTTAAGTGAGGGTGGTCATCCAATAGTGCAGCAGGAATTGAAGGGTTAAGGCTGGCAAGTTGATTCACCCATTCCGGCGTTTGTTCTGGAGGGCCGGTAAGTATGTGAAATTTTTGTTTACCGTCTGTTTTTGAAATAGCTACATTTTCAAATTCGAGACCACTAACTCCCTTGAATTTTCTTATTAGTTTTTTGAAAAGATCGGGCTGCGGTTCTACCATTATGCCCTTCCAGCCTTGATTGAAAATGTAATAAAACAAAGGGTCTGAGGTCTGTCCTTCGTGGGCGCCTATCATTAGAAAGTACACATTTTCATGATGCCTGGAAAAAATGTTTATTGCATGATGAACGGAAGGAAATGCAGGAGGCCTTAAAAACATCCTTAGCCTGTTAAATGGTCTAGGATACCTCGAATCAAGGAATGACGTTAATTGTTTTATTATTCTTTTCATTAAACTTGTAAGCACAAACGAAAGGTAAAATATGGAAAATACGGTACTCAGTCATTATGCCTCTATCAACGCAGAATTTTTGCATGGTGCCGGTATGGCTGGAACCGAACAGTTATTCTCATACCTTCCTATTCATGATCATCAAAATGTTCTTGAAATTGGATTTGGAACCGGGGCTAGTCTGGTACGCCTAAAAGGGCGATTCCCGGATTTGGAAGTCTGTGGCATTGAGGCTTCAGAATTAATGCTCCAAAAAGCTAAAAAACGGTTTCGCTGGAGTGGTTTAAGTCCAACTCACCTAAAGGTTAAAGGTGTTCCGCCTTATCCTTTTGAGCATGACTCCTTTGATATCATTTATATCGAATCTGTCTTGGCGATACTTTCTCTTGAAAAGATTGATGCTATCCTGACTGAAATTTTCAGGCTACTTAAGCCTGGAGGCCATTTTGGACTTAACGAAACCATTTGGCTTCCAGAGATATCATCTGCGGAAATTTCAAGAATCAACGATGCCTGCTTCAGGAAATATGGAATTATTCAATCTAACGAAGAACTAGAAGACGCCAATTCATGGGCAAGTACAATTGAAAGCAAAGGCTTTAAACAACTGATTACTGAACCTGTTGTACCCAAAGCTTGGAACAAGAAGACAAGCTGGGTTGAAAAGCGATCAAGACTTTTTACCCTTTTCGGAAAAATCAATGGTAAAATATCAGCAAAACATAGAAAAGTAGAACAAGAAATTATGGACTTCCAGAACAGCCTGTTTGAACCAGGAAAGGCCTACATGACGGGTCATATTTTTGTTTACACAAAATAACCAGCCTTAAGCATGCATAAACGGCAGAAATTTAGAAGACTGATATTATGGGGAGAAATGCTCTTAATTTTTGGCTGTATAAGTATCTATTTGGTAGATATCATAATGGGGGATGGTGATGGTGTCATTGATCAATTTCATCTGAACCCTTTTTCCATATTTATTTGCCTCCAGGTCTTGATTTTGTTGTTATTGGGGATGAGCAGTAAAATTAGTTGGCTGGTCAATAGTTGCCTGACTTTATTTTCTCTGCTGGTCATTACCATTCTCGTTGATATCGGCATTTCAATGATCCATGATAAAGAGAAACCAGGCATCAAACCCATAACGGGTCATTATCCCTACAATTGGCACGATCCAATTTACTTTAAGAACTATAACCCTGAATGTACATTTAAGTTAAAACTTCCTAAAAAAGATGGTGGAGGCGAGATTTTTTCCAATATCAACAAACAGGGTATTCGTGGTCCGGAAATTCCAATCAAAGATTCTTCAAGAAATCGGGTTTTGTTGATAGGAGACTCCTTCATTCAGGCACTTCAGGTGCCTTTTGAGGCTAGTATAGGAAATAGACTGAATGACTTACTTCCTGACTCCATTGAGGTATTTCAGCATGGCTTTGCAAGTTGGTCACCGCTTTTAGAGTTGAATTGGTTGTTACGTAAGGGGATAGCGTTTGATCCTGACCATGTTGTGTTTTTTCTTTTCGCTAATGATCTTTATTCTGGAGACAAAGTCGGGGATTCAGGATATATGCCTTACACAAAATTTAATGATTTGGGTCTGCCAGCTGGATTTGATTTTGACCTGGTAAAAAATGAAACAAGACGAGATCCTATCCACCTTTTTACTATTAAAATGAAACAACGGCCTCTTCCTAAAATGCTCAATCTGAAGTTGCGAAAATTGAAGTATGACATTATGTTCCCTTCATCGAAGGTGGATAAGTTATTACAATTACCTGCAGAAGAATTTGAAGGACTTTATACCGAAGCTGATTTCGGTAACGATCCCATGCTTTCAGTAGGATGGGACTTAATTGCAAGTTGCCGTGATACCGCCATTTGGGATAAAAAAATGAGAAAAAGAGCAGCTACTACAGAGAATATACTAAGAAGAACCAATGAATTCCTGAAGGCTAAAAATATCGAATTTTCAATCGTCTTAATTGCTTCACCCTGGATGTTTCCTGACGAGGGAGTGAGTGGAAGGTTGGCTTATGGGCTAAAAAAGGAACTTCCACACAACACAGGTCTCCCTCAATGGATCAGCCACTTTTGTGCTAATGCAAACACCTCTTTTCTCAACCTGTATCACAGATTTGATAAGTATAAAGAAGACAACCCAGGCAGTCAATTGTTTTGGGATTTTGATGGACATTGGACTGAAGAAGGACACAGGGTGGCAGCGGAGGCTGTAGGTAAGCTGATCGAAAATCATCTTCAGTCGGATCAATAGATGCTTCATGTTTTTTATAACAGAGACCTATAGTATTCGACCATTTGTTTTGCAATAACCTCGTAGCTCAAATGCTTTTTGAAAAAGTTTAAACAGCTTTCCGAAGCCTGTTTCTGATCTTGATTTAAAGTTGTTCTTAATGCAATTTCAAAAGCATCGACATCTCCTGGAGGCCATAGTTTGCCAACTGTTCCGTCTCCAGTCATCTTGATAAACGAAGGAATTTTAGTGATCACCGGAATGCACCCACAGGCTAAAGCCTCAAGGACAGCATAACCCGAACCTTCTTTGTGACTACCGAGTAAAAAGTAATCAGCACTATTATAATATTCGGGTAAGTCATTTCGTTTTTTCGGACCAAGTAGAAATACAGATTTTACAATTTCAGGATTATTGCCGAGATAGGTTTCGACTTCATTGATCATATTATCGAATTTGTAGATCATGTAAAGCTTGGCTCCAGGGTAGTCTGGTAAAACACGATTAAAGCCTTCCAGAATAGTTAGTGGGTCTTTATTAGCATTGAGATTACCGACCCAAAGACAAACAGGTTGGCCATTCATTCCTGATTCTTGCCTGGCAATATCTCGGTCGGTTCTTTTAAACTTCACAGATGCTTCCATCACAAATCGGACTTGATCAGGCTTAAATATTCCCTTGTGAAGCCACACTTTTTCCTGACCTTCTGCAGAAAAAAATGCCAAAGCCACATTGCGAAATACACGTTTTTGGATATAATTCCTGACTGAGTATTTCGGCGTTTCAGCATGATTTTGAATAACAACTGGAACTTTGGTAAGGCTAAACAGATGACGATGTTGTAATACCTTATTGAAATTATGACAATGGATAATGTCAGGTTGCAGTCCGGCAACTTGTTTATGGAGTTGCCTGGGAATCTGCCAGAATTTTAATGCCGGACCAAATTCATCGGCATAAAAGTAATAATCCACCCCATTTCTGTTGACCCTCGCTGCTTTGGTAAACCGGAGGATAGCACTTATTTTACATCCTTGTTGCACTAGTGCTTCAGCCCAATCTGTTAAGCTATACAAAGCATTGAGCAAATTATCAGGATCGCTTATTTCTTCCAGGTACTCATGTACAATAAAGCAGATATGAGGGTGTGGTTTCATCTAATTTGAAAAATGGATCTTTTTTCTGTCAAGGTTGGCTGGTATGATGCAAAATGTCGTTTGTTTAAATGGTATCGAACGGTGAAAAACCGCTTTTCGCCTCCCAAATTATCCAAATTTTTATTCATTTTATGCCCACCGTATAGCGGATCAACCCTTTTACACGAAATCATCTGCACTTCTCCTGTTGTCAGTCCCAACAATGTCTTTGGAACAAGAGAAGGACAGAGTCTTCCCGAAGTTCGCCGATTAATTGAATATACGAAAAGGTGGGAGCCAGAATATCCATACCCCTGGGAAGCCATAAAAGCTGCCTGGATGCCCTATTGGGAACACAGCAAATTGCTATTGCTTGATAAAAGTCCACCTAATACATTTCGCGCGAAAGCTATTCAACATCATTTTGATCCTTCTGTTTTTATTGTGTTGACTCGTAATCCTTACGTATTATGCGAGTCGCTGATGCGTAAGAACAAATTATCCGCTGGCGAATCGGCAGGTATTGTCGTTCGTTTTCTGACGTATCAAAAAATGAATCTTGAACAATTGTCAGAAACCTTACTGATCAGGTATGAAGATCTGGTCGCCCACCCTGATTCTATTAAAGAGAACCTACTCGGTTTCCTGCCAGAATTATCGGCGATAAGTGTTCATAAAAAATTTAAAGGCCACAACAAGGACAAGCAAAAGATACCAGTTACGGATTTAAATATTGGAAAAATTGAAAAGATCAAGGACCAGGAAATGGAGGAGATAAACGCAGTTTTTTCGCTTTACGGGGCATTGTTTTCCTATTTCAGTTATACCCTAATTCACGAAGCCGATCGATAACCTCATTGCCTATGATTGTCTGGCCAAAAGAATTTAGGTGAGGGTCATTTCCATAAAAGACCGGTGAGATTCTTTCTGCTTTTTGGAGTACAGGAAGTGTATTGATCATACTCAACCCTGGTCTTTCAAGTTTTGCTGAGAGCCTTTCCAGAAAAGGATAAATGATTTGCTGGTGATTTAGTTGTTCTTCAAATTTTGCCCCGATCTTCTCCATATTTGATTGGTACTGTGCACTAACTTGCGCACAATGCGGAATGACAACTATCAGAATGTTCTTCCCTGTGTCTACTTTATCTGTCAGGTCTTTTACTTTTTTAGCGTAAGCTTCAAAATCCTTTTCTCTCTTTCCGGACAGAAATACAGAATTACTGATTAATCGGGGTTCAGTCTGAAACTGTAACTTCACGCGTCTTGAATAAGTTGCAGGGTCATAATCAGCTAATGTTTTTGGATCAAATTCGACAGGAGAAGTATTTGCTACAGTTTGTCTGATGGCTGGCATCTTGGCGTTGATATATCCGATGACCCAGAGTCGATCGCTCAGCCACCAGTATACTTTTCGAATAGTAGAAATTGAGCTGCCTTTTGTCCTGTGTTTATATTCAAACAAGTCGTTGCCTACGTAAACCTGGTAGATAACAACTCCAGGATCTACCTTTCGGAACCTTTTTCTGGCCATTAAACCCGATTGCTTAATCGTTGTTCCAGGCACAGCAGCATTAAAAACCCGGGTGTTTAACAAACTGTCACGCAGGTGGCCCACATACCCAAGCGGATCGGCTGTAAACGAATCACCCAAGGCCAGCACTTTTGGATCTGAATCTTTCGAATAGGTTAGTTCATTTGGGTTCAACCCTTTAAAATTACCACCATAAAAATCGAAAATGTAAAGTCGGTAACAAGCTTCCAGCAAAAGGAGGACGGTAACACACAAAAAACCGAAGTAAAGTATTACCCGAAAAAGCTTTTTAGCGCCTTTTTTTAAAAATGATGCCGGAAAATCCTGATTTTGCATGCCTGAAATTAAGGAATTACCCTAATCGGTTGATGAAAAAACAGGATGAAAGACATATCCTTTGGCTGACGCCAGGTTTCCCGGTTGATGAATCAGATACAAGATGTATACCGCCACTTCAATCTTTGGCTATTGGTTTGCGTGATTGTTCTGGGGTGCGGCTGACTATCATTTCTTTACACTATCCATTTGAAAAAAAACGGTATTTGTGGAATGATATCCCCGTGCATGCATGCGGGGCAAGTAATCGACCACTTGTCCTTCGATTGCCGATCTGGAAAAAAGTGATAGACATCGCAAAGGCTATAAACAAGGAACATCCAATTGATCAAATCCATTCATTCTGGCTGTCGGAATGTGCGTGGCTGGGTCAAAAACTCCATCACCGATTTTCAAAACCCCATTTGGTCACCCTAATGGGGCAGGAAGGGCTAAAAGGAAATGTTTACGAGCCCTGGATACATCTTGAAAAATTAAAAATTGCGGCCATCTCGCCATACCAGTTTGCATTATTCGAGAAAAGAAAAAAAAGAAAACCTGACCATATCATCCCATGGGGAATAGACCGGGAAAACTTACCCCTTTTGGGGAATGCTGAACGTGAAATAGACATTTTAGGGGTTGGTTCGTTGATAGCGCTTAAAGACTTTAAGACTTTTATTCGGATTGTGGCAAACATGAAAAAAGAAAAGCCAGATCTCAAATGTGCTTTGGTTGGTGATGGGGTGGAAAAAAAAGAATTGGAAAAAATGGCTAATGATCTTGGACTTGCAGATTGCCTGAAATTTCACGGCTTGGTTTCCAGGGAAATGGTTTTTCGGTTAATGGCAAAAAGTCGTTGCTTGTTGCATCCGTCTCAATATGAGTCATTTGGAATGGTTTTTTTGGAAGCGTTGGCCTCTGGAATGCATATTGTCTCTCGAGAAATTGGCATTGCCCGTAAAATGGACCAATGGACAATTGGTGACAACTTGGAAGAATTAGAAGCAGGAGTCAAGAAAATTTTGGGAAAAACTAACCAATCTTCCGTAATTTTATTCGATCAGGAATCAACGGTAAAAACCTATGTCGATCTTTACCGTATAATGTAATGAAACATAGCCGGGCCATTAATCCGGTGCCTCATTTTATGAAAGTCATTCTCTTCAACCCCAGGTCTGCGTACGCCAAGCACCGGATACCGAACAGTATTCTACAGGTTGGAGCGTCTATTCATGATAAATATGATTATGTTTTCGTAGACGGTAACCGTGAAGAAGATCCCTGGGTGAAGATTAAAAGTTATCTTGATACTGGAGAATATAAGGTTTTCGGAACCACAGTAATGCCTGGGCCTCAATTGTCGCAAGCTATTCCATACGCAAAAAAGGTAAGAGAGCAATACCCAGGTGTGTTCAATATCTGGGGTGGTTATTTTGCTGCCAATCAACATAAGGTTGTGCTTAACTCAGGGTTTGTTGATTTTGTAGTTAATGGCCCTGGCGACAAGGCATTCCCTGAATTGCTGGATGCCATAAATGACAATAAACCTTATGAGTTTATCTCCAATCTGATTTATAAGACCGCGGAAGGTGCTATCGTCAAAACTAATAAAAACGCATTGCTTGACCAGGATGCTTTACCAAGATTGCCCTACACTTACCTTGAGCAATTCTACCCAATCAAGGATTACCTGGGGAAGACGTTTATGGGCTCAAAAACCATTTCTTATCATTCCAGCATTGGTTGTCCGTTCAAGTGCTCATTTTGTGCTGTAGTACCGATTTACGAAGCACGCTGGCGCGGCAAATCAGCTCAGAATATCTACGCTGATATCTCAATGCTGCGCGAAAAGTATGGTGCCAATGCTATTGAGTTTCATGACAATAATTTTTTCGTTTCCGAAAAACGGGTAGCAGAATTCTCCAGACTGATCATGAATGATAATATGCAATGGTGGGGAGAGGGCAGAATAGATACGATCGACAGATACAGTGATGAGTCACTTGAACTCATGCGAAAAGCAGGATGTCGAATGATCTTTTTTGGAGCGGAAAGCGGTAACGACGAGATATTAAAGCAAATGGACAAAGGCGGAAAACAGACTGCCGCCCAGATCAAAGCATTTGCCGCAAGGCTGAAAAAGTTTGATATCGTTCCTGAATACTCCTTTGTACTGGGAATGCCAGCCAAAACTCCAGAAAAAGTAATGGCCCAGATCGATGCCGATATCAATTTTATTAAACAGATCAAGGCAATCAATCCAAATACGGAAATTATCATTTACGTTTACAGTCCGGTACCTACAGAGGGTTCCGAGCTTTACAAAAGGATAACAGAAGCAGGTTTCAGTTTTCCAGTCAAACTTGAAGACTGGCTTGAACCGGCATGGGCAAATTTCGACCTACGAAAAAATCCATTAACACCATGGCTTACCCCGGAAATGGTAGATAAGATCAAAGATTTTGAGACCGTTCTCAATGCATTTTACCCAACGGCATCCGAT
Organism: Bacteroidota bacterium; assembly: GCA_039028895.1. Lineage (GTDB taxonomy): Bacteria > Bacteroidota > Bacteroidia > Chitinophagales > Saprospiraceae > JAHDCJ01. The sequence continues at coordinate 60,821 of JBCCHF010000013.1, forward strand.
TTTAAATTAAGCGGTTTCCAAAAGAAAGTCATGAAGACCTTGTCTGGTTTCCGTTACCGGAATAATATCTTCAAATACCCTTACGAACTCAAAGCACTTCAAAAATACTGGTTAAAGTATCGTCAACCCGAAATCGAAGGCTTCTATGCTGAGTAGCAAAACAAGGACTACCTGGCGAAACAGGCTAAAAAGAATTGTTTTCCCCATCCTCGAAAAATGGTATCAAGGCTATAGTCAGAAAGAACGCACCTACAAATTCAAAGGATTGCGGGTAACCGTTCCGCCGACGGTGTTCCATCCGGGAGTATTTTTAAGTACGAAGATCTTTGCCAATTTCCTTGATAAGCTCGAGCTTCATGGTGCGAAGTTACTTGAACTGGGCTGTGGCAGTGGGCTATTGTCATTATATGCCTCCAAACGAGGCGCTGAAGTTACGGCAACCGACATTAATCCGATCGCCATTAACGGATTAATCCACAGTAGTATCCAGAATGGTTTGAACATAGCGGCTCTTGAATCCGACTTGTTTGCGGACATTCCTGTTCAAATATTTGATTACATCCTGATCAATCCACCATACTACCCCAAAACACCAACCAGTTATAAGGAGCGTGCTTTTTATTGTGGGGTAGATTTCGAATATTTCCACGCCCTCTTCCTTCAAATGCCTGCTTATATAAAAGAAGATTCAGAGGTGTACATGATCTTGTCAGAAGATTGTGATATTGAAAAAATTCTTCATATCGCTAAGGACAATAAATTCGAATTCAAGGAGGTACATCGCCAATCCAGGCGATGGGAAATGAATTATGTTTTTCAGCTGAGCTTCTGTTGAGGCACCAGTTTTTCGTAAACCAGTTTTTCAATCGGCATAGCAAAGAAATTCATCTTGCATCTCAGTTGTGCTATGGCTTGTAATGGCTTGGTTAGAATATTCTGTCTTCTGCCTGCTACCTTGTTGTAAAACTTGAAGCGCTCAATCAACTCAAACTTGGCTTTACTGACCCACGGACCAGAGGACCCGATGTAATCGAAATCGGACCATTCACTAAGCGTTTGTGGTAGTTGATAACCTTTAGCGACAACATCCTGAGTGATCTTTGAGCCGGGATAAGGCTTAAAGTAGAAAATAGGTGTAGTAAAGAGCGGATGCATGGAGTTAAGCTCCAGCGCAGTTTTTAAGGTCGACCGGACACTATCTTCCGATTCACCAGGAAATCCAACAATAAAAGGGAAAATAACGGCAATATCTCTTTCAGCACACCGTCGTGCCGTATCGTAGACCTGTTCAATCTTGATATCTTTCATGAGCCAGTCCATCATCTCCTGTGAGCCAGACTCCACGCCTACCAACACTCTGCGTAGTCCTGACTTTTTACATAAGTCAAATTCTTCCTCCTTGAGGCGGAACCCCTGGTCGGCACGCATGGTCCCTGCCCAGGTAGTTTGGAGGTTTCGATTAATGAATTCTTCGGAAATGGCGACTACACGTTTTCTTTTGGTAAAGAAAGTCTCATCCTGAAAATTGATATCTGTGAAGTTGAATTTTTTCTTCCAGAACTCAAGTTCTTCACCCATCCTTTCCGGTTGGAGAGCCGTCCAGCCTCTTTTATACACAAAAGGGTCAGCACAAAATGTACATCTGAATCGGCAACCGGCAGATGAGATATAATCGAATTGCCGGTTTTTCTTGAATTTGAAATAATTCTCAACTTTTATCAGGTCATAATTTACCGTAGGGAAAAAGTTAACATCTTGTAGGGGTCTTCCCAGGTTTTTAACGATCCCACCATCTGCATTGCGATAAGTAATACCTTTTACATCATCAAATTCACCACCTTCAGCGACTCGATTTACGATTTCAACAAAAGTCTCTTCTCCCTGGGCTTGCACGCTAATGTCGATAGCGGGTTCATCCCTTAGTGTTTCTGTCGGGAAAAGGGATGGATGCCATCCGCCCCATACGATTGTTAAACTTGGGAATTTGGCTTTTACTGCCCGGGTAACTTTTACAGCATCTTTTAAAGGAGCACCTGTAAGTGCTGTTACACCGAAACAAATAGCATCATCACAGGCTTCCAGCACTTTTTTCAACGGTGATTTGTCGACGCGGCCGTCTACTATTATGACTTCATACCGTTTTGGGTCAAGGCAAGACCCAATTGCCAGTAAAGCCAACGGCATATCATAAAATACCGAAACTGGATTATAGAGGACTACTTTCTTTTTCGTCATGGAAGGCGCTTAAAGATGAAAGGTACGAACTTTAGAGGAATAAGGGTAAATCCCAGTTTCAAAATGGCCGAAATAGTTATTAGATTTTAAACAATAAACAGCATGCTGGAACATTTGTTTTTGAAATTTAAAATTCCCAGCTTAACCTGGTCAGGCCTAGTCCAGTATCAAGTTTAACATTTGCTTTTTTGCGATGTTTCTGGGCTACTTTTTTGTGAATGGTAGGAATGAAATATCCAACTGCTCCGCCAATAAGGTAACCTGCAATGACATCAGTGTAGAAGTGTTTTCCGGCAGCAACGCGCATTCCGGCAACAGTGGCAGGTACTGCAGCAGCGAGTCCCCAAACTACATAACGCCATTTGGAGTCTGGGTGATAATCGGCAAAAAGTCTGGCCGAAAAAAACGACATGGACGACACCATGGCCGTATGCCCTGAAAAGAAGGATACTTTTGCGCCTTTACCATCTTTGAAAGGACTATACGGTACATCAGGATTATAAACCAGGGGTCGGGTTCGTTTGAAAGCGCCTTTTGAGAACCTGACCAGGGCTTCTGTCATAAATAGAGTTTCCGCAGTCAATGCACCAAGAACCAGAAAATCCTTTCTCATTTTATTGTCAGCCAAAACAAATATGACAGGGTAAAGTGGTGCAGTATTCAAAAACCAATCGCTGACATCAGCAATGCTTTCATTGAAAAAACCAGTTACACCCCGATCAAAAGGATTGATATCCATAGGGTCGAGGTCGGCAATATCCATCTCTGTCAGTGGCATTATCTTTTGGGTGAGACTAATCCCCCCTAATTCGAAAGCAAGGCTTGTAAAGACAATCGGGATGTCAGCCTGGTAACTTAAACGATATGGAGATTGCTCTTTCTGGGCTGCTGAAATCTGTGGAATTAGCCAGATAAACAAAACAAAGAGCAAACTGTATAAGATTGATTTAGACGATAAAAAAGACATTTTAAATAAATATAATTTGAGTTCATCCTGAATGTACAACATATTTTTTTCTTCCATTCAAAAATCGAAAGTTGCCTGATTTTTGCCGGAGTGATAAGTAATTACCTTTTGCCTTAAACAAGGGCATGAAATTCCCACTCATATTTTTGACTTGGTAAACCTGAATAACCAGATTTTATTTTCGAAATTAATTGATTTTTAAAAATAAAATTTCGAATCGAAAAATAATTGACATTTGTACAAAATTTTATTTGCGCTTGAACTTATTAAGTCGTACCTTTGCGGTCTCAAAGCAATGAGCATAGTGTAAATATTACAATTACCTAAAAAAATAACCGTGAAAGAGACACATCACAAATGGTATTCACCAACATTGAGCATGGATTTCGAGATGCTTACGTTTGGTCACGCTGGTTACCCTGTAGTTGTTTTCCCAACTACAATGGGACGTTATTTTGAGTCGAAGGATTTTAAGTTAATTGATTCTGCAAAATGGTTTTTAGATAATGGCCTGGTGCAAATCTTTTGTCCTGACAGCATTGACAAACATAGTTGGTACAATAAAGATATCCATCCTGCTGACAGGGTGAAGAATCACATCGTTTACGATCAGATGATCTATAATGAAGTTGTTAATAATATCCGTTGGAATACTGGAGCAGGAAAAATAGCTGTTGCAGGTGCCAGTTTCGGCGGTTTTCATGCTGCAAATTTTGCTTTCCGTCATCCTGAAGTTGTAAGTCATCTGTTTTGTATGAGTGGGGCATTTGATGTCAAATCATTCATGGATGGATACTATGATGACAACGTATATTTTAATAATCCTAACGACTACCTTACAGGTTTGAATCACCCTGAGTTATGGAATATGAATATTGTCTTGGGAACATCAGACTGGGATATTTGCCTTGATGCAAATCTGCATATGTCTCATCTGTTAAACCAGAAAAATATCAACCATTGGTTGGATAAGCGTGGATGGAAGCAACACGATTGGCCATTATGGCGTGAAATGTTTCCACATTATTTGTCTTTGATTAAATAGTATTCTGGGTTAGTTATTCAGTGTTCTTTATAGAGTAATTCTGGTAGCTGACAACGAACCACAAAAAAATACAACATGAAAAAGATCGGTATTTTATTCGGAAAGGAAAGGAGCTTCCCTGAGGCTTTTATCCAGCGTGTCAATGAAAAGAATATTGATGGTGTTATGGCAGAAGCTGTAACTATCGATAAAGTAATGCAGGCAGAACCTTCTGAGTATGCAGTTATCATTGATCGTATTTCACAAGATGTCCCTTTTTACAGGGCTTTTCTTAAGAATGCAGCAATTTGCGGAACGGCAGTTATCAACAACCCGTTCTGGTGGAGTGCTGATGAGAAATTTTTCAACAACGCACTTGCAGTTAAAGTTGGTGTGCCAGTTCCTAAGACAGTTTTACTGCCTTCAAACCAGCATCCTGATGATACTAATGGCGATTCATTCACCAACCTTGCTTTCCCATTGGATTGGGAGGGTATTTTCGAATACCTTGGAGGTTTCCCGGCATATATGAAGCCGTTTGCAGGAGGTGGTTGGAAGAATGTTTACCGCCTGGACAATATGAATGAATTCTTTGCCAGGTACAACGAAACAGGCCAGTTGGTTATGATGTTGCAGGAGGAGATCAAGTTTGATGCTTACTTCCGCTGCTACTGTATTGGTGGTGACAGGGTGAAGATCATGCATTACGAGCCACGTAACCCACACCACTTACGCTATGATGCACACCATGATGTATCTGATGAAATGTTGAAAACGATTGAGTCATATGTTATCCGCCTATGCCAGGCATTGGGCTATGACTTCAATACAGTAGAATTTGCGATTCGCGATGGTATTCCTTATGCCATTGATTTCTGTAACCCTGCACCGGATGCAGATATCAATTCTGTAGGACAAGAGAATTTTGACTGGGTGGTTGAGGAAGCTGCTAATTTCGCTATCGAAAAAGCACTTACTCACAAAGAGGGAGAAGACAATCTCACATGGGGCGACTTCATAAAAGAATCTGTAGGTAGCAAGCTGAATGTAAAGGCAACTGCCAAGAAAACAACTACAAAGTCAAAAGCGAAAAGTAACGGCAGGAAGCGTAAAACCGCTGCGGTTAAGTAAGAACAATTGTAAAGATGGAAGAACGTCGAATTCGCCTTGCAATACTGGATATGTACGATGGTACACCAAACCAGGGTATGCGGGCAATACATGAACTTGTTGAGCGGTTCTCCGATCAGTTGGAATGGCAAACATTTGACGTTAGAGGAAAAGCCGAAGTCCCTGACACAGGGTTCGATATATACATCAGTAGTGGCGGACCGGGAGATCCGCTGGAAGGCGATGGCGTTTGGGATACAAAGTTTTTTAACCTCCTTGATCGATTATGGGCAATTAACAGATCAGGGGAAGGTCCTAAGAAATTTGTATTCTTCATCTGTCATTCCTTCCAGATGGCCTGCCATCATTTTGGGTTAGCGGAAATTAAGCCGAGAAAATCGCGTTCCTTCGGCACCTTCCCGGTTCATAAGACTGAAGAAGGTTTGTCAGACCCCTATTTTGAAAACCTGCCGAATCCTTTCTGTGTGGCTGATTTTCGCAATTACCAGGTGGTTCAGCCTAAGCAAGAAGTGTTAGCCTCTTTAGGAGCAAAAGTCCTTGCATTAGAAAAGATCAGACCACATGTTCCTTTAGAACGTGCCATGATGGCCGTCCGGTTTTCACGGGAATTTTTTGGCACTCAATTTCACCCTGAAGCAGATCCGGAAGGTATGATCCTCCATTTTGAAAAACAGGAGATGAAAGAACTGGTCGCCAAAAACCACGGAATGGCTAAGTTTTACCAGATGATCAAGGACCTAAACGATCCTGATATGATTGAATTGACGCATAATACGCTAATACCAGCCTTTTTACAGGATGCCATTCATGAATTAAGTCTTCAAACTATCTCATAATCCCCAATCCAATGATCTCGGAAGTCCGGAAAGCTTATAACGCCGCTTTCACACAGGAAAGATACGAGGCTTTTCTCAACACCATTAACACCACCTACAAACACAGGCCGCCATTCAGAATTGGAGAAACCCCTGTTTTTGTGCCTGCAGATTTCAAAAAGAAGTTATTCCAGGCTTGTGAGGAGATTACTGATGTTATTTGCCAGCCTGATTTTAAAGACTTGTCGCAAGGGGCTATTCTGGCAGGGCAGGAAGTGCCGGGCGAAGATGACCACACCTTATTCCTTCAAATGGATTTTGGAGTTTGCCGAGAAGAAAATGGTGAATTATCTCCTCAATTAATAGAAGTGCAGGGTTTTCCCTCTTTATATTTCTTCCAGGATTTGCTTGCTAATGCTTACCGCAAACATTTTGAATATCCTGAGAATTTTACCCATCTCTTCGGCGGTTTAACTTCTGAGGAATATATGGAGCTGCTACGGAAAAATATTGTCGGGACTTCAAAAGCCGAGAATGTTATCCTTCTTGAAATCGAGCCAGAGAAACAAGTAACAAGGATTGACTTTCTGGGTGCAACCCATCACCTTGGTATTCCAACGCTTTGTGTTTCGGATCTCCAAATGAGTGGTAATGATGTCTTTTACAGGAATGCCAATGGTCAAATGATCCAGGTTGAGAAAATCCTTAACCGGGTAATTTTTGATGAACTGATCAACCGTAGTGACCTGAAACGTGATTTCCTTTTCACAAAAGGTCCAAATGTGGATTGGATTGGTCATCCAAACTGGTTTTTCCGAATTAGTAAACATACCCTGCCATTGCTGAAAAGCCAGTATGTACCTGATAGCCGATTGTTAAGTGATGTGGATGAAATTCCAAAAGACCTTCAGAACTACGTATTGAAACCGCTTTATTCTTTCGCAGGCTCAGGGGTGTTGATCAATATTAATGAACACGACCTGACGGGCATTAAGAATAAAGAGAACTACATTCTGCAAAGAAAAGTAGCTTATGCTCCTGTGGTGGAAACACATGACCAACCTGCTAAATGCGAGATCAGGATGTTGATGTTGTGGGAAAAAGGTGAAGCAAGACCAAGAATTGTGAATAACTTGGCGAGATTGAGTAAAGGGGAAATGATCGGTGTTAGATACAATAAGAATAAAGAATGGGTAGGCGCTAGTGTCGCCTTGTTTGAAAGCTAACAAAAACTTGTCCCTTCCGGGAAAAACCAATTAAAAAATGAACTTCCTCTGTATATCCAACGAATTCAAAGGACAAGATTTCCTGACCTTTTGCAAGAAAGAAGGCAACAACGTTTTCCTTGTGACATCAAAAGAACATGAAAATGACGCATGGCCAAGAGAGGCTATTGATGAAATGTTTTTCATGGAAAAAGATGATAAAGACAATTGGAGTCTTGAAGATCTTGTACTGGGAACAGCTTATTTGATGAGAAGCAAGAAAATTGATCGCATCGTTGCACTTGATGATTTCGATGTTGAAAAAGCAGCTCACTTACGTGAAGTATTCCGCATTCCAGGAATGGGGGAAACAACTCATCGTTATTTCAGAGACAAACTGGCTATGCGGGTAAAGGCTGCCGAAGAAGGGATAAATGTTCCTGGCTTTTCAGGCTTGTTCAACGATGAAGCAGTCAACGAGTTTATCCGTACAGTACCTGCACCCTGGGTCGTTAAGCCAAGGGGTAAAGCATCTGCTTCAGGTATCAAAAAAGTACATTCAGGAGAAGAGCTTTGGCAAGTCATTCATAGCCTGGGTGAAGAGCGCCACCTTTTCCTTGTAGAGCAATTTGCCCCTGGTGATGTCTTCCATACAGATGCCATCTGTGTTGATGGTAAACCAGTTTTTTGCCGCGTTTCACAATACTTGAATACGCCTTTGGAAGTCGCTCACGGTGGTGGTGTCTTCAGATCATGTACCGTTGAATTCGGCTCAGACCTTGATAAAAAACTTCAAAAGTTAACTGCTGAGGTAATGAAGGCTTTTGGAATGCAATTCAGTGCTTCCCACACAGAGTTTATCAGATCAGCCGAGACCGGAGAATTTTACTTCCTGGAAACTTCTTCCAGGGTAGGTGGGGCTCATCTCGCTGAAATGGTAGAGGCTTCATCAGGCATCAACCTTTGGGGAGAATGGGCACGACTTGAAACCGCAGAAGCAAAAGGAATTAAATACAAATTACCAAAAGTCAGAAACGATTACGCCGGTATTTTAGTATCATTAAGCCGTTATGCTCACCCTGATTCATCATCCTTTACCGCACCTGAAATCTGCTGGCGCCTCAATAAAGAATACCACATAGGGATGATCCTCAAATCAAATGATCGGCAAAGGATACTTGGCATACTCGACGATTACGCCCATAAAGTGTTCAATGATTTTCACGCTAGCGCCCCGGCGGATTAGTAACTAAAGTCTCCAATTCGAGAAATCCACTAACTTCAAAAGTAGGCTTGCTCTCAGGTGGGCTAGCCTTATGTGTTGGATTATACCAGCAGGTGTCTACCCCATAATTATTACCGCCAGTAATGTCTGAACTCAGACTGTCGCCAATAACAAGTACCTGGTCTTTGGCAGGATGTCCAATCTGATTGAAGGTATAATCAAAAAATCCTTTATGTGGTTTTGAATAACCGATTTCGTCTGAGACGACTATGGTGTGAAAAAAATTCCCGATGTCTGCCCTGTTGATCCTAGGGCGTTGGACCTCTTTGAGTCCATTCGTGATAATGGCTAATTTGAATTTGCTTTCCAGGTTTTTGAGCAGGTCGACAGCTCCAGGCAACATTTTGGTGTGATCCACAAGATTCATCAGGTACTTATGATTCATATGAATTGGGTCGCCACGGTGATTGGTCGCTTGCAAAAACAGGTCAAAGCGTTTTGAGCGTAACTCATCCTGGGTGATCTTTTGCTCTTCAAGCTCTTTCCATACTTTTTTATTGATCTTCAAATAAGTTTGAAAGTAATCGGCTTGTCGCTGCATACCCATTTCCTCGAGGGTAGCCCAGAATGCTAATTCTGCCGAACCGTCGAAGTCAAAAAGTGTGTTATCTGCATCAAATAACAACCATTCGTATTTTTTGCTTTTACTCAATGCACTTATTTTTTCTTTTTTTCTTTTGGCAATCCGATGACTGTTCCATCAGGTATTACGCCATGCTTTTTGACGACTACAATACCATTTACAATGCAATAAGCCTCTTCTTCTGAATCTGGTAATGACACTGATCCCCTGATTGTGACATTATCGCCGATCTTACAATTTTTATCAAGAATGGCGTCTTCGATGTAGCAGTTTTTGCCGACACCAATAGGTGGTACAGGAGCAGAATCTTCCATTTCTTCAATAGTTTGGTAAAAATCGGCACCAAACATAATCACATTTTTTAGTTCTGACTTTTTACCTATTCTTGATCGAATACCGACTATTGTTCTTTCGACTTTCTTGGCGTGCACAATGCATCCCTCAGCCAAAACAGATTTATTGAATTTAGTACCAAAAACTTTTGATGGCGGGAGCATCCTTGCACGGGTATAAACCGTATTATCGCCATCGAAGAAATTAAACTCCGGTACATTATCTGTAAATGCCAGGTTGGCTTCAAAAAAGGATCTGATAGTTCCGATATCTGTCCAGTAACCCTGGTAGGCGTAGCTGGCAACCGTGTAGTCTCCATTGATAGCGGATGGAATAATCTCTTTGCCAAAATCCATCGCTTTTTCATTTTGCTCAAACAGATTGCCCAGTGCAGTCCTGCTAAAGATGTAGATCCCCATTGAAGCCAGGTATTTTTTACCAGCTTTAGAATGTTCCGGAGCTACTGGAGACTCCCATTTGTCAAGTTCATCAAGTGATGGTTTTTCAACAAAGCTGTCAATCATACCATCCTTATTCACTTTCATAATGCCAAAACCAGTTGCATCATGCGCATTGACAGGGATGGTTGCAAGCGTGAGATCAGCAGCTTGCTCAATATGATAATCAAGCAGTTTCTCGAAATCCATCTGATATAGTTGATCACCAGACAAGACGAGAATATAGTCAAAGTCGTGGTTTTTTAGGTGTGGCACTGATTGTCTCACGGCGTCAGCGGTCCCTTGATACCATTCTAGTGACGAACGGGTTTGCTCCGCAGCAAGAATGTCAACAAAGCCATAACCAAAACTATCAAAGTGGAACGTATTTTTGATATGCCTGTTGAGTGATGCAGAGTTGAACTGGGTCAAGACAAACATGCGCTTTACCCCTGAATTAAGGCAGTTTGAAATTGGAATATCAATCAAGCGATATTTTCCTCCAATAGGAACCGCTGGTTTTGACCGGAGTTGGGTTAATGGGTATAGTCTTGTACCTGCTCCGCCTCCCAGGATGAGGGAGACCATCTTTTTCTTTTGATTTTTTGGCACGAGGTGTTTATTTTTTAGTAAGTGAATTGTAAATATTGATATACGATTCCGCTGATCTTTCCCAGGAAAAATCTAGGCTCATAATGCGCTTTTGAAGTTCGCTAAAGTATTTCTTTGACTTGTATACTTCTGTTGCCCGGTATAAGGCGAGCCCAGCATCATCAAGGGTGAAGTGATCGAATCGGATACCACGACCGTCCTCTTCTCCAACATCACTCACCGTATCACGAAGTCCGCCCACTGATCGCACAATAGGCACTGTACCATATCTCATGGCATACATCTGGTTCAGGCCACAAGGCTCAACCCTTGAGGGCATGAGCAAGAAGTCAGAGCCTGCATATAGTTGATGCGCCAATCCTTCATTATACTCCAATTGGGCATGGAAAAATCCCTTGAAATGCTCTCCCATACGTCCGAGTACATCCATTAAGTAGGGGTCTCCGGTGCCTAATACAATAAAAGAAGCTTGTTGTCCGGAATAAAGAAACTGGCTTATCAGATCAGGGATCAGGTCAGCGCCTTTTTCTCTTACCAGCCTTCCGATAAAGGTGATCAAGGGTAAATCCGGATTAAGGCCGAAATGGTCAGTAAGCGCTTTTTTGTTTTTCTTTTTAAAGTTGGGAACAGATTTTTTGAGCTGCTGTACCAGGTAAGGGTCAGTTTTTGGATCCCATACCTCTGAATCGATACCATTAATGATACCAGTGGATTTTGGGTTTTCCTGTCTGAACAGATTTTCCAGACCATTAGATTTCTGGTTCAGTTCTTCCAGGTAACTTGGAGATACAGTAGTGAGATGCCAACAGGTTTTTATTCCGGTGGCAAGTGGATTGATAGTGTGATTCCAATCCAGTAATCCAATATCTTCTACTTTAAAGTAGGGTAGAAGGTGTTTGCCATTCCAACTAAAAGCACCATGGTATTCCCCATTGTGAATAGTGAATACAGTGGGGATGTTCTGTAAACTCTCAAACTCAAAACTATGCTTGACCATGAAAGGCGTCAGTCCTGTATGATGATCATGGCAGTGCAATACATCAGGTTTTTTGGCAAAGCTAGCGACCCATTTGAGGACAGCCATCTGGAAACACAAGTACCGTTCGGCTTCATCCTGGTAATAGTTGCCACTAGGATCAGCATAAACACCCGGCCGATCAAACTTCCCGGGAATGGCTACTACAAACAATGGAAATCCCAGTTCATTCGAATCCAACTGCTGGATAGCAAAGGGAATATTATCATGATGTAACCTAACCTCTCCGTGATGAACAGTTGTGAATTTGCGCTGATTGATCCAGGGCAAACTGTAACGCGGAATGATGACTCCCGTTTCCATTCCAGCCTTAGTCAGATATTTGGGCAAAGCACCAACGACATCTGCTAATCCGCCCACTTTGGCTGCTGGATAACACTCTACTGAAATATGTAATACATTCATAGGATAAAATATTGTGCAAAGGTACGGTCAAATTGGCTAATACCGTACATTCTAGTGATAAATTTTGGTTAAAATAAACCGAACTTTTAGCAATGATCAAGGAGGTAATCAGGGCAGGTTATAGGAATAGTGTCTAAATAAGTATGAGACGCCTTTTTCTATGTGTTTTTACCGGACTGATATTGTCAGGCTTCATTCAAAATGTTGCCGTGGCCAATTACCTTCCGCTCCTCACCGAAGGAAAATCTTGGGACGCTTTTCGATGGGATAATAATGAATGTATTATTACCCCTTATTGTGATGGCAAACGATACTGGGCCGATGGGGATACTTTGATTGAAGGTATCTTTTACAAGAAGATGTGGGCCGCTGAAATTGTTTCTACTCAGCTTCCCGTTTTTCAACCGCCATATGACTTTTCAGGCAATATTTTCCTGGCCGGATTCATGAGAGAAGATACGATGACTAAACAAGTGTTCTCAAGACGAATAGAGTCAGGCGGACAAGAATACCTCACCTACGATTTCAGCCTTGAAATAGGAGATAGTTTGCTGGTTGATTACGTACAGGATACTTACGTTTACCTAGATACCATTTTGGAAATAACCACTCTGAATGGAGACAACTCTCGGCTTTTCAAGTTTTCAGGCTGGCCATTTACCATTACCGAACTGGAATATATCGAGGGGGTAGGTGGTATGGAAAATCCTTTATTCCCTTTTGGTCCGTTTTTCGAAGCCGGAGAGGATTTGCAATGCGTTCATTTGAATGGTGAAGACTATTATGATTTTGGGGGGTGTCTCTACATGCCACCGCCATTGCCACAAGAGTTGGCTTATGCCCCGCTTACAGGACAAAACATTGCCTGGAGAGAAACTGAAGTACATGGAGATATGGGACAAACAGTCTATTATTCCCATCACTATTATTACCTGGCTGGCGATACGGTGATAAATGATCAATCTTATTCATTATTATTTCGGGGAGATTATCCTTTCGCGGTTCAAGGTGAAGCTTTGGCCGGTAGTTTTGAGGGATACATTTATGAAGTCGATAAAAGAGTTTTTTATGCACCGGATGGTGATCTTGAGGTACAAGGCCTGGTTTACGACTTTAACCTTGGAGTAGGTGATTCTTTGTTTTTGGATGTTAATATCCTTCCGTGGACCATATCGCCTGTATTAATAACAGGAGTTGATATTATTCAGCTTGAAAATGGAGAATTCAGGAGAAAGTATTTAATCAATTATAGCACGAATTACAATTTTATTATCGAAGGTATCGGCAACGGTCGTGGTGGTCTTTTATATCCTGAGGGTGGAAGTACGCTAGATCACATTAATTCACTTCATTGTGTGGCTTCTGAAGATGAACTGCTTTACAGCAATAATTGGATAAACAATGGTGGTGACTGTCTAGATATCACAGTTTCGAATGAGGATATCCAATTTGAAGAATTTTATATTTATCCAAATCCTGTTTCAAGTGCATTGTTTTTTTCAAAACACCTGGAATTAGTTGATATTAAGGTGTTTACCTTGCTTGGGCAACTAGCCAAAAGTTATGTCGGGTTTTCAGGCCAGCAAATTGAAGTTGGAGAATTACCAAGAGGGGTTTATGTAGTAGTGATACAAGGAGAGGTTGACTATGTACGGAAGATTGTGAAGGAGTGATTGTGTGTCCACCTCAACCCTAACCCTTCTCCCCCGACGCTCAGGTTGGGATTTGACACTCCAGGAGAAGGGAACTGATGTGCCCCTCCAATTGGATGGATTATGGGAGATAGGAGGGGTCAACACTTCCTCAAAAACTCAACGATCAAATTTACTCCATACCCTGTTGCAGACTTATACTTTGAAAACGGGTTGTCACCAAAAGCAACTCCGGCAATGTCAAGATGTGCCCATGCCTTGTGATTTTCAGTGAAAAACTCCAGGAATTTTGCCGCTACTATGGCCCCGCCAATTGGTCGGCCACTGAAGTTTTTTACATCTGCCACATCTGAAACGATATCGTTTGCAAAGCTATCGCTCAAAGGTAGTTGCCAAACTTGTTCTCCAACTTTTTCCCCGGCTGTTTTTAGCCTGTTTGCCAATTTTTGGTTATTGGTAAACAGACCACCCATTTCATAGCCGAGTGTTTGTACGCAACTCCCAGTTAAGGTGGCCAGATCAATTATGATTTCCGGATTGTAGTTTTTTATCATATAGGCTAATCCGTCGGCAAGTATCAAACGACCTTCAGCATCTGTGTCAATAATCTCTATGGTCTTCCCGGAATATGAGTTGATAACATCGCCCGGTCTCACTGATTTGGCATCGACACAATTATCCGTTGCCGGAATGATACCGATCAAATGGACAGGTAACTGTAGTCTTGCCGTCATTTCCATTGCTCCAAGGACGGCGGCAGCACCACCCATGTCACTTTTCATATAGTGCATATTGTTGGAGCCTTTGATTGATAGCCCGCCTGTATCAAAGGTGACTCCTTTCCCCACAAGACCCACTGTTTTGAGATCATTGCCACCAACGTTTTGAGGCTTGTATTCCATTATGATAAACACTGGAGGTAATTCACTGCCCTTATTTACTGCTATTAAAGCCCCTAGCTCCTCCTTTTCAATCTTTGCTTTGTCAAAAACCTTGACACTGAAACCATGCTTTTTGCCAGATGCCCTGGCATGTTCAGCCAAGGCTGCTGGGGTAGATTTATTGCCCGGTCCATTCACAAGTTGGTATATACCTGGCATAGCACCACCGTAATGACTGCCTTTTATGGCGGCCTCTCGACAAAGCTTTGCTGCTGATTGTGCTGTAATTATTTGGATTTGGGCTTTTTCAGATGAAAGCGGATGCCTTTGGGTTTTTCCGGTTTTGTAATGACCAATTGAATAGACCCCCAGTCTTAGGCCAGCAACGCTAGCCTCGGCAATGTTAGCCTGGCTACTAGACCCTAATGGGAGATTTCCAGTTAACTGGTCGATTGCGATATCAGCAGATAAAATGTTTTTTTGATTATGCGACAAAAGCCTGAATGCCCGTCTAACATTGTTATAACTCAAATCGTTGCCCAAACCAAGCAGGATAACAGAAGTTTTTTTTGAAAACGAAAAAGACAAAGACTGTCCAAATAGGGCCTTGAAATTATGTTTCAAATAAGACTTATGAACACCAAATAATTCAGTAAGGAGATTGAACGATTTATTGATTCCTTTCCCTGACCTTATCGGAATAATAATAGTTGAAGGGAATGATTTGAAAGTATGGGTTACTTTAATTTTCATGATTTCCTTTTGTGTAAAAATAGAGCCAATCCAATGCACGTGGAAATTCTTTGCCCCATGCTGCTTCATTATGGATACCTTCAGGGTCAATACTGACCTGGATTTCTGTATTTATTGCAGGATTTTCTTCTGACTCCAATGAATCAACAATTTGCATAATGTCGGGCACCATGTCTTTGCTTTCCTTGCCTCCTCCATATAAATAGATATGTGTGCCTTCAGGGTGATTAAAATTTAAGGCATCACTGAATATTTTGGAAGTGGTCCAGAACGAAGGCGAAAAGATCATTAGTTTACTGAATATATCAGGGTACATGAGTCCCGCGTAAATACTGATTAACCCGCCCATTGAGCTGCCACCAATCCCATTATTTTCCCTTCCGGGAAGGGTTCGGAAGTTTTTGTCGACATAGGGTTTCAGTTTTTCTACCAACCAGGAGGCATATTTTTTGCCTTCACTATCGCCCCACTTCTTTACCTTGTAGGGTTGATATTCAGAAATCCTGTCTTTTTCACCATGATCAATTGCGATGACAATAATGTCTCCTTTACCCAGGGCTGTAAGGATAGCTAAACGTTTATCTACGGCCCAATTGCCAAAAGGCGCATGTTCATCAGCAAGGTTTTGGCCATCCTGAAGGTAGAGGACAGGGTAATGCTTGTCGGTTTTTCCATAATCATGGGGTAGGAGGGCAGAAATACGCCGGGTCCTTTCAAGTTCTGGAATCTCGAAAGCATTTGCAATAACCTCGATAGTTGGTAAGTACTTTTCCTGGTAAGAAATTACAGTCAATTGCTCTGGTGTTAGCCTAAATGAATCTACAGTGCCTTATTGCAAAAAATCCCTGGTTCAGAGGTGGTTTCAGCGGGGCAAAGATGCGAAATTAACGCAGAAATCCATAATTTACAAACCGCCCCAGACGTTAATAATTAACAGTGGCTGTTTGCATTGGAAAACATCAAAAAACGACTATGAAAATTTTAAAAAAAATAGCCTGGACGCTTATCGTAATCATTATGATTTTAGGCATTCTGATTGGTAGTCAGGTCAAATTTGACGTTCCAGTTGAAACTCTCAAAGCTGAATATGCCAATGAGCAGTCCCAGTTCATGACTATTAATGGAATGGAAGTACATTTCCGGGACGAAGGTAATGGAGAACCGTTGGTGCTTTTGCACGGAACCGCTGCTTCGTTACATACCTGGGATGGGTGGACAGAAGCGTTAAAAGACAGTTTCCGTGTTATTCGGTTAGACTTACCAGCATTCGGGTTAACCGGACCCGATCCTGATCATGATTATTCAATAGATAATTATATTGCTGTTTTGAATACTTTTTTTGATCAACTACGACTTGATTCATTGACTATTGCCGGTAACTCATTCGGCGGTCGGATTGCAATTGACTATACTCTTCGGCATTCCGATAAGGTGAAAAAATTGATCCTTGTTGATGCTTCATGGTATAAACTTGAAGGAGAGGGGGCACCTTCCCTTGGTTTTAAATTGGCCAAACACCCCATTTTAAGTCGATTAGTAAGATGGACGACTACACGGTCTTTAGTCAAAAAGTCAGTCTATGAGGTTTATGGAGATGACTCAAAGGTCACTGATGATGTTATTGATCGATATTATGATATGTTGCTCAGACAAGGAAACAGGGCTGCTTTTGTCGGAAGAGTAAATACTGATTATGTGGATAATAATCCTGCAATAAAGTCCATCGCACAACCAACATTGATTTTATGGGGAGATCAGGATATCTGGACGCCGACCAGTCATGCGCCGTTGTTTGAACGCGATATTGAAGGGGCAAAACTGATTATGTATGAAGGAGTAGGGCATATCCCGATGGAAGAAATCCCGGAACAGTCGGCAGAGGATGTAAGACGTTTTTTAGAAGAGCGAAAATAATTGTTGATTGCCAATTGATGCTTATGCACCAAGTGACAATCAACTGATGAAAGTTATTACTCAAGGTAATAGGTGATTTTGGTCAGCCATTTAGCCTGATCTGGCTCTGCTCCCGGGTCGGTCACGTATTCTTCAATAACCGGATATTTCATGGTCAGGCTGTTAGCTTTCAGGTATTCGTCAATAGCATTATGTGCATTGGGTGTAGCTTCATAAGGCCCATAATGATCAACAACCAATGCTTTTCCACCAGGAATTTCTACTGCTTTGTAATCGCCGTTCATTTTAATGGCCTCGGCTACTGGCATTCCTGCAGCCATGTCAGAAACCTGGTTTTCCATATCCCAGCTATAAAACAAACCGCTTGGCATGCCTGTCATTTTACTATGGTGATCGTCACCCAGGGCTGCGGCCATAGCACCAAAATGGGTAGCATAGAATTTGGCAACATCAGCCATGCTGACGGTTGCCCGATGAGTCATATAGGTTTTAGCGGGCAAATCTATTTGCTGAATATCAAATTTGGGTGATGCGGAAGCATTCTTGGCGGCTTCTTCACAGAGGGCTTTCAGACTTGCAAGACCTTTGTCATAATCACTACCTATTTGGTTTTTCATCCCCATCAACGCAACCATAACATTAGAGGGCATTGGTGTTTTGAAATTCATAGACCAGCTAACTTTGCTGCCGTTTTCGACGTCAGACAAGGCATATAATACATCTGACGAACCTTGTTGTGGCTCGAAAAAGGTTAGCTTTGTCTCCATCCGCTCGTTTACTTTAATGGCGGTGATTTCCTGCTCTCCTCTTCCAACATTTTTATTGCCTTCCCATTTGGCTTTAGAACCTACGGCACCGGATTCTCCTTCATAAGTATATTTTGCGTTAGGGTCAAGTTCTTTCCATGGAGACCATGCGAGATGGTTTTCAAGTTTGCCAATGTGCTCAAAAATGATGTCCTTTGGGGCATCGATCTCAATAGAGCGTTCTACATTTACTTCTTTGGGCAGGACTAAACCAGCGATTAAGCCTATACCAACGAGTAATCCAATAAGGATTAGCAAGAGTTTTAAAATTTTCATAGTTTTTTGAAATTTGAGAAATTATTAGAAAATACCACAAAAAAGAAGGACCTCTTTTGTTATGCGGGAGGAATTCGGATTGATATTTAAATTTACAAAAAACCCTACAATTGTTTGTAATAGAACGACATATTGTTCCTGAAGGAATTCACAGAGCCAGACTTAGCGACTACGCAGTGGGCAAGTTTGAAGCCATTTTTTCCCGTAAGGGAATAAAAAACGCCATCAAAAACGGCTTGATACTAGTTGATGGAAGGAAGGCGCATACAGGATACTGGGTAAGATCAGGTAATAAAATTGAACTACTTGAAAGTGATTCGAAATCCAGAACCCCCTTCCCCTTAAGAGTAGATGTCGTCTATGAAGATGATTATCTCGCGGTGATTTTCAAGCCAGGAGGATTGCTGATTAGCGGCACTCAGTTCAGAACCCTGGAAAATGCCTTACCCAATAATCTAAAAGCAAGCACGCAAAAGGATAAAATGCTTACTCCGAGATGTGTGCATCGACTGGATCGCCCAACTTGCGGATTAGTCGTTGTTGCCAAAACCCGATCCGCAAGAATCAGTTTAGGTAAACAGTTTGAAGAAAAGCAAATTGATAAACGCTATCGCGCGATTGTGATGGGGCAAGCTCCAGAAAGAGGTGTTTTTGATGATCCTATCGATAACAAACCTGCAACAACAAGATTCGAACTTATCCATAGTGTGCCTTCCCTTAAAAGTGAGGTACTTTGCTTATTGGACCTTTTCCCGGAAACGGGGCGTACCCATCAACTCAGGATTCACCTTTCAAAGGCAGGATTTCCAATTTTGGGCGACCTTCAATACGGAAGGGAAGGCGAGGTACTAAAAGGGAAGGGCTTGTTTCTTTGTGCAGTTGAATTAAAATTTACCCATCCGGTGACTGGAGAACCCATTAACTGCAAAGTTGACGAACCCAATAAATTTCAGTTGCAAATGGAGCGGGAAGAAAGGCGGTGGAAGAAATTTCGGGAATCGGAATAGCCCTATGCCCATTCCGTCAAGGCGATTGCCAACTCTTTATTGTCTGATTTTCTAACCAATCGATGGAGATATTGACGATCCTCAATTTCCTGAATCTCCGAGATGATCTGGTCTTTCCAGTTGCCTTCAACCCTATACTGAATATCCAGGGATTTTAAAGTGCCATTTTGCAAGATATCATCCTGTAGAGTCTCCAGCATCCATTGAATGTAAGCCACATTGTTGAGATGTTCATTGAAGTCAAGCATATGCCACTCTACTTGGAAGTTTCTTTGAGCATGGGTTTCAGTAAATTTCGGGAGTTTATGACTGATACGTTCAAGGCAATCCTCTTTTGCTGGTGTTTCATGATCCAATATGAATTGAGGGATGCGGGTCATTCTTCTTGATTCGGTATCCATAAGCAGCCATGTGGAAGGGGCATAGGCGATGAGATCTCCCTTTTCATCGTGTACCCTGTAATCTCGATAAGTGAAAAACTTTTCAAATCCTGCACCATTGGTGGTTACTGTAATTTTTTCACCTAGCATGGGTAGTCGGTTAATATAAAGGTGCATTCTCATCAATACCCAGGAGATGCCGATTTTTTCAAGATCCCAAACCGAAAGGCCAAGTTCAATAACATTCTGCATGGCCGCTTCCTGCATATGGTCAATAAACGCTGGTAAAGTGGCGCGTTTTCTACTGTCGATATCTCCAGTACGGATGTTGAAATCTCCTCTATAAATTAGTTTTGGATGAATGGCCATTTTAGTTTGAACTGAGTTTTATTGGAAAAAAGCTACTGAAATTGCTGCAGCAAGTCTTGCATTATTTAATACCAGTTGAATATTGGATTCGAGACTTACACCACCTGTGATTTGCTCAATCCTTTCCAAAAGGTAGGGGGTAACGGCTTTTCCGGTTATTTCCTTTTGTGAGCATTCTGTGAGGGCCAATTCGATAGCTGAATCTATGGTCACTTTATCCATTTCAAATGGCCTAGGTATCGGGTTACCAATGACGACGCCACCATTAAGGCCTATGGTCCACTTTATATCCAGCAGATTAGCAATCTCTCCTGGCGTTTGGATCGAAAAATCAGCCTCAAAGCCACTCTCTCTTAAGTAGAACGCCGGGAATCCTTTGGTTTGATAACCAACAACTGGAACACCTTTAGTTTCGAGGTATTCGAGTGTAAGACCGATGTCGAGTACAGATTTTGCGCCTGCACAAACGACGGCCACATTGGTTTTGGCTAATTCTTCAAGATCGGCAGATATGTCCATTGTCGTTTCTGCGCCCCGATGCACGCCGCCTATTCCACCAGTAGCAAATATCTTGATGCCTGCCCAACTTGCGCCTATCATCGTAGAGGCCACTGTAGTTGCCCCGGTAAGTTTGGTGGCTATGATGTAAGGGAGATCGCGTCTGCTTACTTTCTGGACGGCCTGACCAGATTTCCCCATATCTGAAATTTGATCTGTCGACATTCCTATTGTCATTTTTCCATTGATAACGCCAATAGTAGCAGGAATAGCACCTGCTTTCCTGATTTCCTGTTCTACAGTCAAAGCGGTTTCAGCATTTTTGGGGAAGGGCATGCCGTGGGCAATTATCGTTGATTCAAGTGCTACAACAGGTTGATCATCTTGAATGGCGGCTTCAACTTCAGGATTGATTGAAAGGTAGTGGTCAGGCATTATGTCTTTGAGAGATGTTTTGTAGTTATGGAATGCATGCAAAATTAAAGCTTACCCCGAGTTTTCAATGTGAAAACCTTAATTTGCATAAAATCAATTGTCAAGTAACTTTTAATTTTCATGATCATGGAGTCCACTAAATTTCAGGATATATTTGGCCATTCCAATGTTGTAATTGCGTGTATCCATGTGGGAGCATTACCAGGTACACCGGGTTATAGAAACAACTGGAATGAAGTTATAGACAAAGCAGCCAGGGAGGCTGAACTTCTGGCTAGTGTCGGTTTTCACGGACTGATCATTGAAAATATGCATGATACGCCATATCTCAAGCGAGAAGTAGGGCCTGAGATCACAGCTTCTATGACGATTCTTGGAGATGCGGTAAAACGCGTTGTTTCAATTCCTGTTGGCGTACAGGTTTTGGCAGGTGCTAACAAAGCAGCTCTGGCTTGCGCCAAAGCGGCCGGACTGGATTTTATTAGAGGTGAAGGGTTTGTATACGGGCATTTGGCGGATGAAGGTCTTTTTGAATCTGATGCGGGTGAATTATTACGTTACCGAAAAATGATTGATGCAGAAAGCATTGCCATATTTACCGATATCAAGAAAAAACATTCTGCACATGCCATTACGCAAGATGTTCCGATTGGAGATTGGGCCAAAGCAGCTGAATTTTTTCGGGCAGATGGCGTTATCGTGACTGGAAGCCATACGGGAGAACCAGCGGAAATAAATGATATAAAAAACACCAGGGAAAATAGTCAACTACCAATCATTATTGGATCAGGAGTAAATATTAATAACCTTTCCACTTATCTTGATCTTGCAGATGGCATAATTATCGGTTCGTGGTATAAAAAAGATGGTTATTGGGCGAATGAAATAGATAATGACCGAGCACGAAAAATAGGTGATTTGATCAGGCGATAGGCCTGGTTTTTTTTCTCCATGCACTGGTTGTAACAGCGGAGATTTGTTATGAAATAAGTCTCAGGCTCACTTTTTTTTCCTTCCTCTAAAGTAAATTCTTCATCTTTTATATCAATTGATATCCTTAATAATTTGTGTTGAAGATTGAAATTCTTAATTTGTGACCAGTTGAGTAAATCCATATACTCAACAAATATTAGAGCTTTCTAAGCTTTTTTCTGAGTCATTTATCGCTGTTTTTCAGTGGGTTCTGCGATAAGCGTGGAAGAAACCCGGCTCGGTGTAACCAGGGTGAAATTAGTAACAGAAAAATTCGTGGTTGTTTTTTTTACAAAAATACAACTGATGGGTGATTTATTTCGTCTACCTTAAGGGATTCGAAATTCTTCTGTTTAGGATATTTTTTGATATCTTGTTCCCCTTAGAACTAAATAATAACTTAAATAGCATTTAAAACTTTAAAACCAATCCTATGAGACGGAAATTTTTTACATATTTCTTTGCCTCCATAATCGCTGCTTTTGGGCTTTCATTTCAAGCATCAGCGCAGTTAATCGACTGTGCCGAATGTGGATTGCCAAACAGTCCTAATTTCTTGCTCCAAACTGAGATGTCCAATCTCACCAACACAGGTGGTATGACGACCTCTGCAGAGCTTAAGGTGTTTTTTGAGAATCAGAGTAGCTTGGACCTTGATTTGACAACAATCAGTTTTTCAATGGTATGGGAGGGAACTAACCTTGCTTCTCTTACTGGTATGACATCTGATGCTTTTATAGGCACATGGATACAGAACACCCAATTTTTCCCTCCTGCAGTATTTGTAGTTGATAACTTCACTACTTCAGCATTATCTCCTGTAAAAGTTCTTGATGGTGTTACTTATGACAGATTATATGAGTACAATCACACTGGTAGCGGTACACCTCACCCTCCACAAACGATTGTTTCTGGTAACAGAATTGAAATCATGACTATTACCATGACCTTTGATGGTTCACAGACTTTCTCCATGAATTCAGCAGATCCTAACTACTTATTAGCGAAAGCTAATATTGCTCTAGTTCCTGGTGAGTGTAACGAAGCTTGTCCAAATATCAATAACCAGTGGGGATTTGATAATGCAGGTACTCCAATGTTGGTGAACTGTTTCCGCACCGAAAGCGCTCCATTCCCAATCGAATTGACCGAATTTACAGGAGAAGCTTTCTCCGGTTATAATGAACTATACTGGGAAACTGCAACTGAAATTAACTCTGAGTGGCATATTATCCAAAGATCAGCCAATCCTGAAAACCACGATTGGGCTGAGGTGGGCCGTGTACAGGCAGCTGGTGAATCTTTTGAGCCAGTTAATTACAGCCTTCGCGACAACGATCCATTCGAATTAACTTATTACCGTCTCAAGTCAGTTGATTTTGATGGTCAATATGAGTATTCAGATATTGTAGTACTAAGAAGAGAAGCGTTTGATGATGGTACCTTTACGGTTTACCCGAATCCAACTACTGCCACTGTAATTGTAGAGACTTCCTTTACTTCAAAAGCAGATGTAGTTGTTGAGGTTGTAGATGCTATTGGCCGTGTATTATCAACAGATGTTTATCCTGATTATTCAGGGTTCTTCCAACAAGAATTGAATCTTGAGCATTATACTGCGGGCATGTACTTCATCCGCATTGATAATGGAATCGAAAGAAAAGAGGCCAAAGTTGTAAAGCAATAATTTAGGTCTAGAAAGATAAATTAGCCTTTCAAGGGGCTACAACAATCTTTAGGGTGTGAATGGTCTGAAAAGATCTTCACACCCTTTTTTATTTTTCGTATTGATAAAGGACCCTAATGCTATTCATAAATAGAGCATGCCAATGCCAACACCATGAAGAGGAATTATCTTAATGGTTTGGAATATAGTTGAAATAAAACTTGACTTGAAATGGAAACGGGAGTTTTCGAAAAGCCTAAATTAAGACTTACTCTGAGCGGTCCCTTGATGGCATGTACATCCTCGCCTTTACTTTAGCTTCAGTAATGACTTGTCGCCCTGCAGCAAGAAACCGATCAACTGGCTGTGCACCGAGCACTCGATGATATTCTTTGCCATCTCCGTCAATAAAAACCAGGGTCGGGTAAGCATTAACCTGGTGGATAATTGCAAAGGTAGACCCTTCAGGGGTTTCCATGTCGAGTTTTACATTTACGAAATGCTTGTTGTACAAATAACCAACCCGAGGGTGATTAAAGACGTTACGTGACATCCATTTACAGGGGCCGCACCAAACTGTGTAAGCATCAACGAAGAGAATTTTGTTTTCTTCTTTAGCTTTGGTCATGGCTTCTTCCATGGTGCCTTTAAAGAAATCAATACCACCACTTTGAGCGGAAACAGTGTAAGAAAAGAGCAGAAACAGGATTGGGATAAGTTGGATTAGGCGTTTCATGCTAGAAAAGTTAATAGATATGGGTATGGATAATTAAATTGATAAAAATACCAGTATACAACGATACTACCAATCGAAATATTATCGAATAGTGTTAAATGTGTGTCACAATATTGGTATGTTAAAAAGTGCTCGGGGATAAAATCCCCTTCCCCCCGCAAGAATTTACTCGTTTTCTTTTACACCTGCCAAATCAACTTGATAAACGTGTTAATTTAAATAATAAAAGCTAACTTTTGGTAAATTTTTAATTATGGAGCAACACGAATTGGATAGTTTTGAGGACACCGTTCAAGGAACTTCCGAAGTCACAAATCAGTGGTACAAAAATAAAATAAGGATTTCTATTGTGAGGTGGATTCTAACCGTCATACTTTATGTTTGGCTATGGAATAAATGGTGGTGGGTAAAGTGGACCCTGATTCCATTAATGCCGTTGATACTATTCAATTTATACCATCTGACTATTGGTCGGAAAAAACTAATGGCCAAGCTAGGAGAAATCCAGTCTACTATTGACAAAATCCAAAGTTTTGAGGAAGAATGAACAACAGGGAGAAAAGCATCACTTATCTGGAGCTTAAAGGCATGCAATTTGAGATTTTGGAACATTCAAAGAAAGTCTATACCTGTTCTGAAACTGCACTTGAGCGCAAGGTCTCTCTTGACCAGGTAGTAAAGACACTGATCTGTTTCGATAAAAAGAAAAATATTCATGTTTTTATGATCCCGGGAAGTACAAGTCTTGATCAAAAGAAAGCGCGCCAGGTGATTTCATCCAATAAAATGCGTTTTGTAGATCGCCAATTCCTCGAACAAGAATATGGATTGATCATAGGTGCTATCTCTCCATTACTTATGATTGGTAACGGTCGATTTTGGTTTGATCGGAAATTTACCGAGCACGAATATCTTACCATTAGCACAGGGGAACCAGGAAGTGGCTTAAGGCTAAAGACAAGTGACCTGATGGCGCTAATTGACTGTGAATTATGCGATATCTCCTGAAAGACTAGCCAGGAGGAGTCTTGTATGGATGATGTTTGTAATACTTTGGACGCGTATCGAGCCTGACATGCAACCAAAAAACACCAAACCCTGCTGTACTTAACCACCTGGGACGATCACTGACCATGTCAGAAACCGCATCTCCGACTTTCTCCCAAAAAGCATCAATCTGAATTTCGGGAGCTTTTCTGATGAAATTGGCCAGGTGTGTGTAAGTTTCTTCTTCAGTATGTGGACAAGGAACAACTAGCACAGCATCTCCTCCCAGGTTAGGAAACGAAACTACTCCATTTCTATCAATATCATTGCTGAAATAGCTGCTGAATGCCCTGGATTCTGGTTCTGCTCTCGCAAGCCCGGGACTGTTTACGAGAACAAACTCGAATGGTTGATTCCAGCTCGCTTCCGTTACAGGTGGGGTTTCCCAGAAGTAAGCGGGGAAAGGATTTTCCTTTAGAATATTAACAAAATACCTCCTGAACGGCAGATGTGTTTGCCAGAGCGTTACTACCTCCGAATAAGCCAATATTCTCTCATCTTCCGAAATAATGTAGCGAAACGTCCTTCCTGGGGTTATTTCTTGTATGTCGGTTATCCACATCTTAATTAGCCTGGATCAATGCCATTAGAGCTTCAATATCTCCGTTGAAAAAATTGTGATCAGAATTTCCCTGAACGCCAGGAACCTGATGGTCTGAAGCGTTTTGCCAGAAAAGCCAGCCTTTATCTTTCCAGGTTTCTGGTAGGCTCGGATTGTCAGAGTCGGCTGCGTAATCTGCAATCCATAAGGGATAATCGGCAAATTCTGGATTAGTCAGGTATTCATTGCCAAAGTTAACGTCAGTATAGATTATTGGTTTTAAGCCGATTCCACTTTCTACAGTTTTAAGAAAGCTAAGGAGATCTGCACTTAATTGATCTACAGCAAAATTACCAGTAACACTCGCTTGCTCAATATCCAAAACCACGGGTAAACTTGCACCCTCTGCATCAACCAAGGTCGAGAGAAAAAAATTAGCCTGAGTTATAGGATCATCATTCGCCTGATAGAAATGGTAAGCACCCCAGGGTAAGCCTGCATTAGTGGCTTGAGCACCGTTTTGAGAGAACATCGGATCGACAAAAGTTTCCCCTTGAGTAGCTTTAATAAATACAAAGTCAATACCTGCAGATTTTAGTTTATCCCATTCAATTTGGCCGTTATTATGTGAGATGTCAATACCAATTGCCCTGGATACTTCTGCAGGTAGTTCTTCTTTTTCGATAGGTTCAGGTGGATTTGTTGTGTTTTCTACATTCGGAGGATTGTCGTCGTTGGTATTAGTTGGAGCCTGGCATGCGTAAAAAACAAACAAGCAGCTAATAATAACAAGTAGGAAGGTAATTCTGTTCTTTTTCATTTGGGGAGTTAAAGTTGAAATAATTAATCCTGCAGTTGGTCACGGACCTTTTTGGGTAGTTTCATCCTGATCAACTCATAAGATTGGCGGATGTATTTGAAAAGATCTGTTTTACTAATCGTGTTATAATCGGCCATATAAACCCATTTGTACCTGCCTAGATATGGTGCAGAAATGAATTGCTCGGAACCGAGCAATTCTTCATATTCTTCAGGCGTTACTTTTAGTGAAATACTAGGCACACCATCAAGGTTGAGGATGGTGAACATTTTTTCACCAACTTCAAAGCACAAATGATTATCCCACTTGATGCTTTCGCCAACGCCTTTGAATGTAAGACAATAATCGCGTATTTCTTCTAGGTTCATATTATTTTGACCTTACGATGTCAGGGTATTTATTCATAACGTCATGCCTGGCTACTTTCATTTAACCCTCAAAGGTTATTTTGGAAATCCATTAAAACGAAAAGCCCATTTGCAAGCTAAACAACCTGTCTTCATCTGAAAACGACATAAACGGGGTAATCACAAGGAATTCAAGAGGATTGAACCAAATGCCCACCGTATAACTTTTTTGAAGGTCAGTGTATTGGTCATTAAGTTGCCTGATGCGACCATAATCAATACCACCAAGTAACCCAAACTCAAATGGCAACAACCTGTTATCCCATTCAAACAAGGATATTCGAAGATCTGTGTTGTGGTAATATAGGAAATCTCCCCTGAACCGGTCATTTCTCAAACCTCTTATAAAGTTATTGCCTCCAATAGAGATGGTCTGGTAATTTTGATAGTCACCTCCAAGGTAGGCGGTACCGACTCTTGTTGCGACTGTAAATTCTACAGAGCTGATATTAAGGGTGAAATAAAAGGTAAAATCTCCTGAAAGCGTGAAAAAGCCATCATCACTAATACCCAATTCGTTGCGGTAGTCAGCCATTGAATTAAACCTGATCCCTGACCGTGTATGTGTTTTACCGTCTGTGGCATCCAGGCTGTAGCCGAAACCAGCTCCAAGGTAGTGTCTGAATTCGAAATCATTATCTGTAAAACCGAAAGCAGGATCTCGGGTGATATTATCAGCTCTGTCTACGATTTTTTGTGCGGCGTATGATGGCCCAATAGATAACTTATGTCTACCGTTAACGAAAAGGCGTCTCAGTTTTGGATTCAGTTGGTAATGTTGTGACCTCACTTGGTAAAATCTATCCTCGTTCATCTCAAAGTCTGGCATATTCGACAGGCCATAAAAGAAAAAGTTTTCAGGATTACTCAATTGTACATCAAGCAAGAAATCGGATTTTCCTAAGAAATGAATAAACTCACCACCATAGCTGACATTGAAGGCTCCTGTTTGGGGGGCTAATGAAAATGAAAAACTATGTTTTGCACTATGTGGATCTTTTCTGAAACCATGCAATGTTGAAATGATGCCTGCACCAAAGGAAAACCCATCATCTTCGGTGAACCCGAATGTGATCAAAGGGAAGTGAGTGTTATAGCGGAAATATTCCCGATTCCATTCATTGGTTTCCAGATCGTCGTTTAATTTGGCTTTAGTTTCAGTTCCTTCTTCTTCTAATTTTATCCCATCCGATTCATCGTAAACCCTGGTCAACTTTCGCATTCCGGAAACGGAAGAATTATCATATACCCTGTCTTTGCCAAATCCACCAATTATCCTGATGAGAATACCTTTATCAGCATCACCAGAGAGGTGGAACTCATCCTGACCTCCTAATCCCTGTAGTCTTATTTCCTGGGTTTCAGATGGGTCGAAAAGGCGATCATAGAGGAGGTCTTTTTTGTCGCCATCTTTATTGGATTCATACATTCTGACGCGTGTGAAACCGTCTTCCAGTCTTTCGATTTCGTAATACTCTTCTTCATCGGTGCCTATGACATCAACCCGTTTTGCAAGAAACTTGTATTGACGCACGGCAATTTCAGGGAATTTATCACGGCGTGATTTCAGGAAACCAATTATTTCTTCTCCATGCTGCTGAAAGAGGGTGTCCTGCCAGGCTTCAAAAGCTTTTTCAATTACCTCATCAGTCATATTGACCTGTAATTCACGCGCCAGGCTATCCCACTCTGATCGATCCATCTCGTTAAGGAAATGCCTGTCAAAAAAGGCGGCGTTGGTGCTTTGTCCTGGTGCATCTTTCAAGTCACCTTTCATAGACTTGAGTTTCCGCATAAATAGCGCAGAGATCAGTTTTGGAATTGGACCATTAAATTTATAAAACGAAGCATCGCGATCTCGTGGAATAGGTCGATACAGTTTATAGCCATCCTGCTTGAAAACTGCCCAACGCCATTGGTCGTCGTGCCGATCCCAGTCGTGAATGAAAATATCGAACAATCTCGATTTGAGGACCCAGCTTTGGTCGATGCGGTGTTTAGGGCCATTTCTCAGCTTCCGCAAAAGATCGATATAGCCGATTATCTCTTCGCTGTTGCCAAAGTTGTCGAGCTCGCTCCGGTCACCAGCCGGGCGCTCTTCAAAGAAGTAAAGCCCTTCGTCAATGATCTGGTTATAAATGCCAAGTTCTTTTTGGTGGGGTAGGTAGACAAGTTTCGGGTTGGCGTAATAAATGCCAGCAGCTTCTGCCATAGTCGGAATAGGCAAGGCGGCATATGGATGATTAGAAGCATTAAAGTTAGTATAAAACCTGATGACTTTGAGATCTCTGAACTCTTCAGGAATACTACCTAACACATTTTTATTTACAGAACGCAAAACGAAGTGTTTGCCATCTTTATCTTCAAGGCGTAGACTAGTGGTTCCGTTTCCTCCACCTTTCTTTATAGGACTCAGACCGTAATCAGCCAACTTGAAAGAAGGAGCAGTTACTGGAGTTTCCCAAACCTTTCTATAATTTTTACCCATCCAAAGTTCACTGAATTTGCCCACTTTGAATGCTTTGGTGGCAAACATGGTGATCCTTGCCGGAGGCTCATCATACACCTCATCGGTTTCGACAACAGTTTTTTCCGGTACCGATTCGACAATCTGTTTTCTAAAGACAACCTTACCATTGCCACTTGCCGGATCAGGAATGACAAACTCCATCCAAACTTCCCGCGTTTTGTAGTAATACAATTTGACGAATCCTTCCGAGCCACCATAGGCGAATCCAGCATCAAGCCCTTTCCTGACATATGAATGTTTACTTCCAGCACCACTGACAATATGATGGTGACCGTCTACGCGGAAATACTGGAGGTTGTGGTCATGGCCAGCAGCGAAGATGACGTTTTTGAAGCTTTCATCCAGCAATCCGAGGATAGAGTTTTTTAATTCCTGGTAATTGGCGTGTGTAATATCCTGCTTAGTGCCAGTAATTTTACGGTAAACAGGCTCTGCTGATCCGAGAATGGGGAGAGGGATCCATAAATTTTCCCCTAATCCTGTAAATGGGAAAAGATGACGTTTTGCAGAAAAGTGACTGCCGTGGTTACCATTCGAAAAGAAGGGGTGGTGGAGAACAATAAGAATCTGATCTTTCTTGTATTTCTGGAGTTTTTCCTCAAGTAGAACAAGGAATTCAGTCTTGCTTTTTGCTTCACAACCTTTGTTCATTTTCTTTTCTCCATCCCAGTCGTGCAGCCACCATTGGGAATCAATGAAAACAACTACAAAATCTTTATCGATCTTTTTGATTTCGGGGTCTGCACAAGCGTTATTAGGGCGCCACTCATTACCGATTTTCAGTGTATCCTGAATGAAGTCTTCGAAGCGTTTGACAGCTTTTCGTCCACCAGGTTTTTCGCCATTCCAGTCGTGGTTACCTGGGATGAAATAGACATTGCCTTCATGGCCGATTACAGCATCCAGTGAGGCGCCAAGTTTACGCTCCGCAAGTGCCCTGGTTGGGTCTTTTTTCTTAGGAAGCCCATCAGGATAGAGATTGTCTCCCAGGAATATTACGGTACTTTGTTTCCCGGCAGCCTTGAGTTGTCTTCCCAGAAGCTCAAGAACAGGTTCTCCGTTTTCAAGGTCCGGTTCGCCGGTATCTCCTAGCAGAAAGATCGTCTCTTTGAGTCCTTCGTCGGGCAATCTGGTTTGCTCCCATTTGCTATATTCTGGTGATATATAAGGGGTTTTAACTGCTCCGCAGCCCCAAAATAAAGACACGATGATGAGTAGGGAAAAGTTTCTGTACATATCCTGAATGTTACTACAATGTTAAGATAGTGTAAATTTACTTTCTGAAAACAAGATAGAAACAAGAAAGGTGTATTAATAGTTGTTTCTGAGAGTGTTAATCCTCCTGCGTAGTGCCTATTTCGTAAACCTCCTTTTTCTCAAGATTGGACTCGATGGTTTCCCGGTCAAGGAAAGCATCTCTCATTTGTTTTTTACTAAACATTTCCAATTGATCCCCGATATGTTTATTACCGGGTTGAGTGGCATTGCCATAGCTCAAAAGGACTTTGGCTCTTGGGGTTTCTCCGAATTCAATGGCTGCAACATAGGTGTCGCCATGGAAAGCCGTAAACTTGTCGCCATCAGGTTGAAACCAGACAGTACGAAACTCTCCTAGCCAACCCATACCACCATTAGCAGGATGGTCAAAATTGCCTCCTTTTACACGATAAACGTCTCCCCAAGGAATGTCGAGACGGCCGTATTTACTTTTTACCTCTTCGGCTGCTACTTCAAGAACTTTTAACGCTTTTGCAGAATCTTTAATGCCATCTGGGGTTTGATTAGGATTTTCAAACTGCCATTTCTCTGCGAAGACAGACTGTCCGAATGGATTGCCACCACTGGCTTTGAGGTACCAATTGGCGAACAAGACGGCTCCTTTGCTATCGGTTTCTGCTTTTTTGTCCCATTGGGCAAACACCTCAAGTGCTTCCTTTACCACAGGGGAATCGGCTTTATCTGTAAGGGCCAAAAGATCATCCACCAGTCTTTCTGCCAATTCCATAACTGTAGAATGCTTATACTCGACGAATTCGTCAAAACTAATGGATTCGTCGGCAACCATGAGGTTCGCAGATCGTTGTGGTCGGAATGACATGCGATTGGGGGCCATATAGGCCGGATAGTCGTCCGGATTTAATGCTGTCGGGACAGTATTGGTATAAGGAGGATCATTTGCGTTTTGCATCCACCCGTTTTCAGGATTGAGCAATTGGGGCATATCTTCATAAGCATGGTAGCCTTCCCAGTTGTTTTTTTGGTCATTTCCTGAAACTATGCCGCTCCAATAGTCCCAATCACCATGTTGTCTTTTAGGTACGTGCCCTCCGAAGTGATAGAAGATATTACCTGCTTTATCAGCGTACATGACATTGAACATTGGTAATTGGTTGAGCTTTAAGGCGGCCTGGAACTCTTCGAGGTTGGTCGCTTCGCCCATAGCTTTCCACTGAGTTAACATATTTGACGGTGCTTCGTAATGTGCAATACCAATTGCCAGGTGCTTTCCATCTTTTTGGCCAATTACAGGACCATGAACAGTACTGCTCACGGTAATATTTTCTTCCCGGAAACTACCGTCTTCCTGCTTTACTTTGAGGATAACCTCGTTAGTAACTAGCTTATGTGATACATCGCCAACAGAATAATGTCCACCTTCTATTTCTACTTCAAACAAATCGACATGATCGATGGTGTTAACTGTGTGCGACCAGCCCAGGTTTTTGTTAAATCCTATTCCAATATTTGGTAAACCGATTAATGTGGCTCCGTAAATATCTTTATCACCACTTATCAGGTGCGCTTCATAGAATAACCAAAAATCAAACCATGGAAGATGTGGATTTGCAAGCAGGAGCGCATTTCCAGATGCTGAACGTTTTGGAGCAACCGCCCAGGTATTTGATCCTGCCATCCATCCAGGTACTTTGCCTAATTCACGATTGGCCATGAATTCGATGTAAAATACTCTGAAAGTGTGGGCAATAATATCAACTGGTTGGATAGGAAGTGCTACTCTGAATTTTTCAGAGATATGTTCTGGATTGTCTTTTGCGAAAGCATTCAAACCATTGGTAAAAGCATCAACAACTAATTTTTCATTTGCCGGGATGGAAGAATAGTAGGTTTGCGCTTTTTTAAAAATACCAAGCGTCGTGCCCAGTTTGTCAATTTCAAGGAAGTCTTCGCCCCAATATTCCGATGCTTTGCCCCTGGCTTCCGAATATAACTTTACAAGAAGGTCACCGTGACTCTCCATTTGAGCCCTTCCGAATCCATAGTAAAGGCTTTCATCGTCCCCTGCATAAATGTGGGGTACGCCCCAATTGTCCCAGAGTATTTCGTTTACCCTGGTTTCTGATTGAGGTTGATTACAGGCAGTTAGTGCGAAGATCAGGATTGAAAGTGTTAGTAAGGTTTTCATGGTTGTGTGGTTGATGGTTGTTGGTGAAAGTGTGGAATTTTTGGGTTTCCTCGTCTATGCTTATGTAAAGATATTTTTTAATAAATAAGTGAATTAATAATGGACTACAAGAATTTAGAGATTTGGAAAAAATCAGTGATGTTGGTAGATAAGATTTATGATTTGACAGAATCTTTTCCTGAAAAAGAGAAATTCAGGTTGATTGATCAAATGTGTAGAGCTGCCATTTCGGTACCATCAAATTTTGCAGAAGGCATAGGAAGACAATATAAAAACGAAACCAAACAATTTCTCTATATCTCAAGAGGTTCTCTATTTGAACTAGAAACTCAAATTCATATCGCTTCACTGAGAAAGTGCATAAATAAAGATGAATTAGAATCTATTACAATAGAGGTGAACAGCTGCAAAGAGTTAGTTCAAGGATTTATCAATTATGTCAACAAATCAAAAGGACTAAGATAAACCCAACAACCAATAACAAGCAACTGCCAACTACCAACCATCAAGCAGGTAAAACGTAGAAAAGCACTGCAAAAAAGTGGGCAATACTTCCTGCAAGCACAAAAAGGTGCCAAATAGCATGATGATAGGGTAGGCGGTGCCAGACATAAAAGATCACACCAAAAGTATAAAATAAGCCACCTGCGACCATCCACATGAGTCCTCGGAACGGGATTGTGGCTATCATTTCCGGAAGGGCGATAACACATAACCAACCCATTAGCAGGTAAACGAATAAAGAAAATCGAGGAAACCTTCCAGTAAAGAAAAGCTTATAGATGATGCCTGCCAGGGCAAGACTCCAGATAACACCAAACAAACTCCAACCCCATGGGCCCCTCATGTTTACCAAAAGAAAAGGGGTATAAGAACCAGCGATCAGCAAATAGATGGCAGCATGATCCGCAATCTTAAGCTTTCTTTTCAAACCTGGTTCACTGAAACTATGATACAAGGTTGACATGGTATACATCAGAATCATAGAGACTCCATAAATGCTAAAGCTGACAATATGCCAGGCGGTTCCTTTCTTAGCTGCACAAACCAGGAGAAAGACAAGAGCGACGATACTTAAAATAATACCAAAACCATGAGTAATGCTATGGGCAATTTCCTCATTGGCCGTATATATCTTGAGCGCTTTTTTTCGCTTTGTTTTTACTGAAGTCATGAATGCAAAGTTACGAAGGGTATTTGAAAGATTTGAGGATGTAGTTTAAGGTTAAGTATCATTCCCCAATAATAAATACCGTTGTTTTCTTTTTTCGCATATCTTTTTTGAAATAAAAAGTCAATCCTTAACAAAAAACGACTGTACACAGGGTACAGTCGTCGCTAACCAAAAAACAAAACTCAAATTAAAAAGCCTTTTAGGCAATAGCTTTAGCTGTAATTGTATCATTTTGGGTAGGATTTGCTTTCTTACCTGACTTGGAAACTGCCAGAGCATAAATCACTAACCCAAAACCGATTTTGTTAATGGCATCACCAATATTGTAAATGATATCCATTGAGGAAGCTGCCAATACACCACTTAGCCAGCCTGATCCTTCTATTGTCATATAGCCAACCGGATAAATCGCCCATCCCACGAAAACGAACCATGCCAATGCTTTAAATGCTTTTTGTAATGTAGGATCATTAGAATTGGTCGCTAGTTTTTTTGCTGAACCAAACCACACTTCATACAAAATTCCTAAATATCCGATGGTTGAGATGAATCCCCATAATGGAGAACTATCTCTGAATACAGTTTCTCCTAAATAACCTGCTACCAGCATCCATAGCGAATAGAAGATCATTTTCCAAAGCAGGCCTATTTTAGCCCCAAAAGCTTTGAGAATCAAATAAAATTCAACACACATAAGCGGTACGGTGAGAATCCAGTCAATGTATCTGAATTCGGTCGGTGAGGTTTGGTTTTCAGCCCAAAAATCTCTCATGTAATAGTAATGGACAGCAGCAATAAAAGTGATTAATCCTGAGACAAGAAGAGATGTTCTCCATTTACCATCTACGTTTCTCATTTCAAAAAAGAAAAAAAGAGTGGCAGCTGCCATGGCCATTGAACCAATGAAGAAGGTGAACCCGACATAATCACCAGGCGCCAGGTTGGCCAGTAATAATGTCTGAAAATTTGATAGTAATTCCATAATGATTTATTTATTTGGATTAAAAGAAAATTTTTTAACAGGTTGAGCATTCCTGTGTAAGAACCGATCTACCAAGAAAGCATGTGGAAGCGTGATCAATGAGATGAAGAGAAATAGAACTCCCCAATTGGCTGAACTTGTGATGGAAGCAGGCCAAATTAGGTACATACCTATGAGCCCAATGAAAGCCATGATTGTTAGTGGAGTCAATGCGAATATGTAATCCCTGAACTGATAGTTGTGATCTGTGGATTTTAGCATTTCGAATTGATCCACAGTTGCCTTCGTCGAATGCCAAAACACAAAATAGATCGCAAACCCCAACAGAAGGGGAGTGGAAAAAAACAAGAATTCCAGTAACAAAAGATTGAATATCTCTCCATGGAATTTTTGAGTAGAAACAAGGCGTTTTTCCAAAAGCCAGACAAGAATTAGCATGTTCGTAAAGAACAATATGAAGATGATTTGCCATTTGTAACTGAAAACTGAATTGAATGTATTTCCAGTAATGGACTGTATGATTGATTGTGAATCAGTGGAATAGAGCAGGACAGGGGTAATTGTAACCAGACTGCCCCAAAAGAAATATGTTACTATCCTGAAAAAGGAGGTGTTGAAACTGATGTGGTTCCAATGTGATTGACCAAAGTGATAAATTGAAACCAGGATAAAAATTGAAAAAGCCAGTTCAGGCGAAGCCCACCAGGTGAATCCATAAAGTAGAAGAACAATTAAGTAAAATCCGAAAAAGTAACTACCCTGGCGTTTGTATTTACTCGAAATAAACTTTTTGAAAATTAAATGATCTCCCGCTCCGTGTGGAATGCCAGCAATGATTAGCGTCATTGCAAAAATTGGCAGACCAAGATTCATCCATTCTGAAGGAATAAATAATCCCGCAAAAATGGCCGAAGTAGTGATTACCCTGGTCAATGATTCCAGGTAGTTTTTCCGGAAGCTGATTTCGGTTTTGATAGCTACGAATTATGATGATTGATACTAAAGGTTCATAGCTTCCTAAATAACTATTTATACATACAATCATACATTCAGAATGTTCAATAAATATTGAAAGTTGTTTTTGGAACCTTCATTTTTCCGAAGAATTCAAAATGAACAATTATTTAGTTTGGTAACATAAATGCTTGAATGCCAGAAATTTGTTGTGTTGTTCCAGCTTGAGATTGTCAACTTGATAATCCTTAATAAAAATTGAAATGAGCAGCTTTTATTTGGGATGATTTGGTGTCAACTTAACAATTGATAAACAATCAGACTACCCAGGTAGGCTAGAATAGTCATGAATAAGAACTGGATTATCGGCCATTTCCAGGTTTTGGTTTCACGCCTTACTACGGCTACCGTACTCATGCATTGCATAGCAAAGACATAAAAAATCAGAAGCGACATTGCAGTTGCTAGGCTATACACAGGGGTGCCATCTGGTTTCAACTCTCTGGCCATTTTATCCCTGATTGTGCCTTCTTCTTCTACACTTCCAATACTATAGATGGTTGCCATTGTACCTACGAATACTTCGCGAGCGGCAAATGAAGTGATCAATGCTATCCCTATCTTCCAATCGAAGCCAAGTGGTCGGATTACAGGTTCAATAAATTTTCCCAGGTGTCCGGCATAGGAGGCTTCGATCTGTTTTGAGGCAATAAGATCGGCAGTAGCTTGTTCGTCAAGTTGCATTTCGGTTGCTGTGGAGATAGCCTCTGTTTCAGCAATTGACATTTTATTTCCAGGCCCATAACTTGCCAGTACCCACAATACGATTGAAATAAGAAAAATGATCTTACCAGCTTCTACCACGAATGTCTTCACCTTTTCATAAACTGTGAGGCCAACATTGAAGAGAGAAGGTTGCCGATAAGGTGGCATCTCGATCATCAGATAACTACTTTCATTAGATTTCAAAATCTTTTTGAAAACCCAAGCCGAGAGTAAAGCAAAAATGATCCCCAGCATATATAAACCAAGGAAAACCAATCCCTGAAGGTTGAACACACCCATAACCAATATCGCAGGAATAACCAGGCCGATCAATACCGTATAAACAGGTATTCGGGCCGAACAACTGATCAAAGGAGTTACAAGGATAGTGATTAGGCGTTCTTTCCAGTTGCCGATGGTTCTGGTAGACATGACTGCTGGAATGGCACAGGCACCTCCTGAAACCAGGGCAACGATACTCCGCCCATTGAGCCCAAACTTTTGCATGACCTTGTCAAACATAAAAACAACGCGGGACATATAGCCAACTTCTTCCAGTAAAGCAATCAGAAAGAAAAGAATGGCTATCTGAGGAATAAAGATGAGTACACCGCCTAATCCGGCCAGAATACCATCTCGCAGTAAACTAGAAACCCAGCCATCAGGTACTGTTGATGCCACCACTTCATCTAGCCATCCAAAACCCATGTCGATCAAATCCATCGGATAGCCAGACCACGCAAATATGGCCTGAAATACAAGAGCCATCAGGGCAATAAAAATTAGTGGTCCTAGAACCCGGTGGGTAATTATCCTGTCTATTTTATCGGTGAGGCTTGTAGCAGTAGTTTCTGGTATACTAACTGCTGAGGCAACAACAGGCGAAAAGATATCATATCGCTTCATGGTCTCATTGACCTGGCTTTTCAGCGACTCAAAGCTTTCTTTTTTACAAATAGTCTCTATTTTCTGCTTTACATTTTCCGAAAGGAAAGGCAGTTGCTCAAAATGATGTGCCAGAAGTAAGGCGTGATATGGACTTCCACTGCTAACCTCAACAGCGATCTCAGCTGCTATTTTGCTTTCTTGCCCAGGGAGCACATAGAAAGGCTTGACCCGCTTTTTTTCCTTATGGGATGAAATAAAATTACTTACTTCGCTTTTTAACAGTGGGATATCAGCACCAGTGCGGCCACTGACCGGAATTACCTTGACCTCAAGTTTTTTCGAGAGATTTTCAGTATCAAAGCTGATACCCTGATCTTCCGCCACATCAGTCATGTTCAGGGCGAGGATAACCGGGAGTCCCAGATCCTTGACTTGTGTAAACAAAAGCAAATGCTTCTCAAGATTATTGACATCTGCGATGTACAACACAAGATCCGGGTAATTTTCATTTGACGGATCAGCAAGAATGTTTAATACGATACGTTCATCCTGCGAATTAGGATACAGACTATAGGCTCCGGGGAAATCGATGAAATTGACTTTTTGGCCATTGTCAAGTTTTACTTTCCCTAATTTTTTATCTACAGTAACACCGGGGAAATTGCCTGTTTTCTGTCTGAGGCCTGTTAATTGGTTGAATACAGTAGACTTCCCACAATTCGGATTACCAATAAGTGCAACGGTGTACACCGACTTTTTGACTGAAGTGTTTTCTGCTATTTCAGAATGATGCATTCTGCTTCTTCCTTTCTGACAGCGATCGAATGCCTGTCAACTTTTAAATAATAGGCACCACCAAACGGAGCTTTCCTGACCATACAAACTTTACTTCCCGGCAATACGCCCATAGCCATAAATTTCCCTGCTAACTGCTCATTGGAAAAGCTGGCAATTTGGGCTATTTCATTAATAGCCAGATCGATAGCTGATTTTGTTTTGTCCATTTTATCTTTCCGGTAGCCGTAAATTAAAATGTAGAAATGGGGTTGGCAATTTTGGCCTGCGCAAAATAAGTAAATGTTTAGACCCAATCCAAACAAGAAGGAAATCAATTAATTGAATGTTTAATTCTGATTGTTTATAATTGATTAATTTACAATAGTTTGAATTACATTGAAGAAGAGCTAAGTTTACCACTCAGATACCCCAAATGCCCCCATATGTTTGATTATCCTTTTTTTGCATACAACCAGGACTTCGTTCTATTCGGCAATCAGCACATATTGGTGATGGGATTAATGGTTGTTTTGTGTATAATTCTTCCTCTCGCTGCCAGGTCTTGGGGATATTCCCGAAAATTGACCGTTAGTCGCATAATTGCTGTTTCTTTAGCTGTTTCTGCAATTGCCTATCCTGTAATCAGGGCTCTTCTCGGGGATTTTGATAAAACAACGGACCTTCCTCTTGACCTTTGTAATATTTCAGCATTTCTAATGCCCATAATTATGTGGACACCGAAGAAAAAGTATCACGGAGTGCTCTATTTTCTGGTTTTAGCGGGTACATTACAGGCAGTTTTAACACCGCATTTATATAATGGCTGGCCCAATTTCACTTTCATTAAATACTGGGTTATTCATGCCGGTTTGATCGTCTATGTGGTCTATATTACAGTGGCATTTAAATTTTATCCCGATTGGAAAAGTTTGATAAAAGCCTTTGTTGCTCTACAGGTGTATGCGATCATTCTTTATGGCATTAACTCCTTGCTGGAGTCCAACTACTTTTACATCATGGAAAAACCGCCGACTGGTTCAGCATTAGACTACCTTGGACCATGGCCATGGTATATCCTGGTGTGTGAAGGGCTGGTACTTGTCTTATTCGCAATTGTGTTATTTCCAGTGAGATTGTTTGTTGGAAAGCAAAAAGCTTAATGGTAAATTATTCCAGTGGCCCACAATTCTGTTCAACTGATGTAGTGTTTACAAGATTAAACCTTGCAGATCGTCCTTCCGGAAAACTGACCTGGTAATCTGTCCATACCGAGCTGGTATCTGCTCTTGGATCTGCTCTGTAATAATCTGTTGATATGATCTGAGCACCACTTTCAAAAGCAGCTTCAAGGCGTTCTGTGTTACCTGTTCTGGCTTCCTGGGTATCAGCATCCGAACGGGTACGAACCATATAGCCTTGGGTTACCAGATTCCTGATATTCGCCTCATTACCAACGGGACCGTTTTGGATAATAAAGGCCGTTTCAGGGTTCCCCGGATCGGAGTAGACGAACATTACCCTGCCGTCCAGGCCGGGATGGCCATCAAGGTAAACGTCTCTTTTTCCGTCAAGGATAAAAAAGAACTTGCCTCTGGCTTCCGCCAAAGATGGCCAACCTCCGTTTAGTGCAGCTTCATTAACAGAGGCAAAACTGCCCTTAAGTTTATCGGGCGTGATTACCTGATCAAGGTTTTCCCCAAAAATATCTTTGATTTCAGCATCCAGATCATCCATGGCCTCTGGTGTATAGGGGATGGAAGGGGTCAAATCAAGTGCTGGAAGTATCGATTCCACAGTTTGCTCTTTTGGCTCAACCAAAATAAACAGCGGCAAGTGGTCAGTATTCGAGTTTGACCAGTCTCTCAATTCAATCAATGCCTCTTTGAAGGTGATATGATGTGTCTCGTAATCAAAGTCAGGAATATGGATAATCTTGAAACCTGGTTCTAATAATTCGGGGATTCCCGATTCAATAGGTTCATCAATGAAGTTAAGGCCTTTACGCTCATAAAATTGGCCGCCATCCGGATCATAAAAGATATCGAGTTCAAAGCTTCTGAGACCATATAGGTTTAGCTGTTCGACAAGCGGAACATGATCATAATCCCAACCATCCGGATTGTACTCTGGGGGTAGAAAATTGGACAATCCTTGCACCCAGATGAACAAAGGTTCATAAGTACGTTTCCTGTAACTATTATGGCTTCCGATTACTTGGATCTGGTTGACCGCGACTGCGGCTTCAATGCCAAAACAAGGCCCTTCTACAATTAATTCAGGACCACAATCGGCAAACAGAAGAATTGTTATAACCAAGGTCGGGATAAGCAAATATTTCATAGTAATAAGATTTGGAAAAGGCAGTTTTTACTTCAAGTTGCCAGTGAAAGTTTAAATAACTTCTATATTTAACTGACTTTAATATAGCTACATGAAAATAGGAAAAGCATATTGGTTCATCATCATTGTTGCTTTGATATATTTGACACTGGTCATTTCTATGTTCCTGGTGGAGCGAAATGCAGAGGGGTCAAATATCAATACAATTGGTGATGCATTTTGGTACTCACTAGTAACAATGACCACTGTTGGATATGGTGATAAATATCCTCAATCTGGTTTGGGGAAAGTGGTCGGCTTATTTTTCCTGTTAGGTAGCTTGAGTATTTTTGGTGTATTGGTAGGGGCAATAACCGAACGGTTCACCGAGTTAAATGAAAATAGGAAAATGGGTTATACAGGTACAGATTTCACACATCACGTGATCATCATCGGATGGAATAATTTTGGCCGTTCAGTTGTCAAACAGCTATTGCCAGCCAATCGGAAGGTTGCTATTATGACCAATAACAAAGATGATATTGAACTCATTTATGAAGACTTGGGCAAAAAGAGTGTGTTTGTGATGTTCTCTGATCTGCAAAATGTGAATAGCCTGGAGAAAATGAACGTTAAAGAATCATCCATGATCTTCGTGAATCTCGACAGTGACACAGACAAGTTAATTTCTATCCTTAATATTAGAGATAAAAATCCGGATGCCAAATTCCTTGTAATTCTCAATAAGCCAGATCTTAAGGATACCTTTTCCAATGCTGGTGTTTCTTATGTGATTTCGAAAAACGAAATCGCTGCCAAACTGATTGCCAGTTACATCTTCGAACCGGATGTCGCTGACATGGCCAACGACTTGATGGGGGCTGCTGAAAATCAAGATGATTACGATATCCAACAATACCAGATAACAGCGACTAATCCTTATCTGAATAAAACCTACGGAGAAGTATTTCTTGACTTAAAATCCAGGTTTAACGTTATTGCTATTGGCATGGTAAAGGTAGACGGTAACAAAAGACAACTCATTAAAGTACCCGAGGATTCCCTTACCTTAAATCTTGGTGATTATATAATCCTGATCTGTAATGGGAACACCCAGCAGTTAATTCAAGACCTCTTTAAAACGGAAGAGGGTATAGCTTAACAAAATATGCGGTTAGGCCTTTTTATCATTTCCATCCTTTGTCTCCCGATGTCTCTTATCGGGCAGCAATTTAATTTTCAAAACTTATCTGTCGGAGAAGGCCTTGCACAATCGCAGGTGTACGCGATGCTCACTGATAGCAGAGGATACCTTTGGATGGGCACCCAGGGTGGAGGATTAAGTCGTTTTGACGGAAAATCTTTTCGCAATTACTCTACGAGAGACAGTCTAAGTAATAATTACATTGAGGCTTTGTATGAAGACCAAGAGGGGCATATTTGGGTTGGCACCCAGGATGGACTGAGCCGTTTCGATGGCATGCGATTCGCCAATTTTGAAAATCCGCATAAAGAAGCGAACCAAGTAAGAGCGATTGTCCAGGATAAAACTGGTGAATTTTGGTTGGGTACACAAAGGGGGATTTACCGTTTTGACGGAAATCGGTTTACCCTTTTCGGAGCAGAAGAAAAAGTACCACTGACGCGATATCATGATGTCTTTATTGACAGCAAAGGCTCAATTTGGTTTGGAGGAGACAGGGGGATAGTGAAAGTTGATAATGACCATGTTCAAATTTTCTCGACAAAGGATGGTCTTTCGAGTAGAGAAGTACAGTCAATAGCCGAAACAGCCGACGGTATCATATGGTTTGGAACTTATGGAGGGGGGCTCAACTATTGGGATGGCAGCAGATTTGAATCAGTACGACAAAGTGATGGATTAGGGGGAGACCTTGTACTGACTATTCATCCGGATTCAACTGGTCATATTTGGGTTGGTACCCAAAATGCAGGCGTAACGATCTATAGCCCTGCGGATACAACTTTCCGATACCTTCGAGAGCGCGATGGCTTGTGCAATAACCACGTCAGGTCTATCCTTGAAGATGTATGGGGAAATACCTGGATTGGTACATCAGGAGGAGGAGTTAGCAAATATTCCGGACAACAATTTATCCATTTTGATACAGAATCTGGGCTCAATGGCGATTATGTTTATGCCATTTGCCAAGATTCCTCAGATAGGATTTGGTTATCGGCTTCCGCTAAAGGGGTTTCGGTTTATGACGGGTCAGATTTTACTCATTACGGCAAAGATTCCAGCTTTTTAGACATCAAGTCCAAAGCTATTTTCGAAGATCGGCAAGGCAGGATATGGGTAGGAAGTGATGGGGCAGGTATAGCCTTGTTTGACCGTGACACCTTTTATTTCCTGAATGTCCAGGGCGGTTTAGCTGGTAATTGGGTAAGAGACATTAAACAAGACAGGTTTGGGCAGGTCTGGATTGCGGATGCAGGTGGTGGCATAAGCGCGGTTTCTACTACACAGGATACACTTGGGCACTGGAATTTTAAAGTCAGAAGGTACGGTTTGAGGGAGGGGATGCCTGGTGGATATGTCAATGATCTCCATTTCGATCGGCAAGGTCGTTTGTGGTTTGCCACAAGACGAAATGGTATCGGGTATATCGACAAGGATGAAATTGCACAGTTTAGCCTAAGTGATGGATTACCATCTAATGCTGTAAGATCCATTGTAGAAGATGCAGTCGGTTATTTGTGGTTTGGAACTGCTGATGCTGGTTTGGCAAAAGCCCAGATTTACGGTGATAGTATCATTTTCGAAACATCGGGATTGAATGTTGATCTTGCTTCTGAAAATATTTACCTGCTGCTGATCGACGATGAACAAAACCTCTGGGCTGGTAGCGAAATTGGGGTCGATCAGATTTTTCTTAATGAAGAACGAAATGTCAAAAAGGTCAGGCATTATGGCAAATCTGAAGGGTTTGTAGGCATTGAAACTTGTCAGAATGCAGCAATAAAAGATGGAGATGGCAATCTTTGGTTTGGCACAATAAACGGTTTGACAAGGTTTAATCCGGGCTATACATTGAGAAATCCGATTGCACCGGCATTGCAGATTACAGACGTTCACTTGTTTTATAAATCGTTGACCCAAACCGCTTATAGCAGCTTTCGCGAAAGCTGGGGTAATCTTGAAGCCGGGTTGGAATTACCATACAAAGACAACCATATTGGATTCGAATTTTTAGGTATCAATCATTCCAATCCGGAAAAAGTGTTATACCAATGGCGACTAGAAGGAGCTGAAGATTCATGGTCGCCACGCTCATCAAGAACTGATGTGATGTATGCGAATTTGCGGGCTGGAACTTATAGATTCAGGTTAAGGGCCTTCAATGAAGATATGGTGATGTCAGAGATCGAAACCTCTTCGTTCACTGTACTGCCTCCTTTCTGGGCAACCTGGTGGTTTAGAATTTGTGCTATTTCCACAATTATACTTTTTACCATTTGGTTTTTCATGGCCAGGATCAACAAGGTTA
Source organism: Bacteroidota bacterium (assembly GCA_039028895.1). Taxonomy (GTDB): domain Bacteria; phylum Bacteroidota; class Bacteroidia; order Chitinophagales; family Saprospiraceae; genus JAHDCJ01. Next base: position 105,374 of record JBCCHF010000013.1, read on the forward strand.
AAAGAAAAGCCAGGGAAGCGCAGGAAAAACTCGAAATGGAGAATACCATGCTGCAACTGGAGCAAAAAGCATTGCAGTTGCAGATGAATCCGCATTTCATCTTCAATGCCCTGAATTCCATCCAAAGTCTCATCATTCAGAACGATCATAAAAAAGCCCGTTCGAACCTGACCAGTTTTGCAAAACTTATGCGTGCTATTCTCGAAAACTCCCGCACCAATACTATCTCTCTGGATAAGGAAATTAATGTTTTGGAAAACTATCTCAGCCTTGAACAATTCAGTCGTGGACATTCATTTGATTATGAAATTAAAACAAGTCTTGAAGCCGATCCGGATGAACTGGAAATCCCACCAATGATGATCCAGCCTTTCGTGGAAAACGCCATTATTCACGGTGTAGGCCATCTTGAAAAAGGTAAAAAAGGGACAATCCAAGTCACCTTCAATCAAAACGATGGTATGCTCGAATGCACCATTCAAGACAATGGGGTAGGGCTCACCCGTTCAAATGAGATTAACAAAAACAGAACAAGAAAACACAAATCCGCTGCACTCGAAGTAACCCGCGAAAGATTAGCCTACATGAACGAAAACCAGTCATCAGATGAAAGTCTTGTGATTGAGGAAATAAAGTCAGATGATGGCATTATTGAAGGTACTCGCGTGATTTTGAGAATGCCTGTAGCTTAGACAAATTGAATTTAGATTATTCCAAATACCGTTTGTGATCCACCATTCTCTGAATTACCGAATGAGATATCCCTACATAAACTAAAACTGAAAAAGCAAACCATAGCAAGACGATAAAACTCTCAGAATAAGTGGTTAACCATGAAAAATATGTGGTAGTCATCAACCTGCTATGGGAAAAGAAAACAGGTATAGGTAAAAACATTGCAAAAGGTAATAATAATAGCAAAATGCTATAAATGTTGAATTTCCCCTTTTTACTCAACCCAGGGATGATTTTAAAATCAGTGATCACAAGTATAAGGTACAAAAGCAATACAATGCCAAAACTATTAAGTGAGATATAACCCAATGGATCTTGGGAAGAAATAACCCGAAAAATGACAATAAGCAGAGATATTGCTATTCCTAAATGTAGAATAAACTGTTTGAAATTTAAAAGCTTGTTTGTTGTGATTATTGAATACCCAAACAATGCAGTAATCAATGAAAAAGAACCAAAAACTTGTGCACGTTCTGACGCAGGTGTTGAATCAGCAAATGAAAAAAAGGTGAGGATGATAAAAGGTAAATAGCCCAGTGAAAGAACCAAAAAGGACAAAAACAGGTGTTTGACATGTTCTTTAAAAGTGTGATTTCTGAACCCCTTTCGTATTTGCCTGATTACCCATGGCACCGGAAGCAATATGATCCACGGAATAAAAACCAATAGGGCTTCCATATCATACATGTTGAAGAAGCGAAAAAACTGCTCTTTATTCCCCTTCGTAATCAACACAACAATTAATAGTGGAATAAGCGAAAAGTAGAATAAGGTGTCAAAGAGATAATAAATAATTTTCGAATTCCAGATTACTGGATGATTACCTGAGAGGTAATGGTTAAGTCTATTTAAAAATGCAGGCCGCCAAAACTTTGGCTTTATAAGAGTAAATCGACTCAGGGCAATCTTCCAAAATTTTGATTGCTCTTTGTATCGCACCTTGTTTATTCCAAAAGGGAGAGCAAGGCCTGCCAGGAAACATAACAATAAAGTGATAACCAGACCAATTACATAATTGGTATAATATCTGCCTTTCCCTCTTTCATAATCTTTTGCGTCCCAAATGCTAAAGAAGTGGGCAACAAAAGCTTGCCTTCCATCGTCTCCCCAGCCTATCGAAATAATTTTTTCCGAAGGGTTGGTTTCATATTCAATGAATCCATGACCATATCGCTTCGCAGCATCTGCTATCTTGATTTTAGTTGAATCTGAAAGTTTACTAAATTTTGTATCCATAAATTCAAAACTCATAAAATCGTGTTCAGCAATGAAGTCATATGCTTTTTGAAAGGACTCGTCACTTTCAACTGATGCAATTTTCGTGATAAGCGGGTAAGTGAATACAGTGGAACTGGCAACAAAAATACATAGCGTTAATCCAGAAAATACGCCTGCCAGTAATAAGTTGCGCAAGGAATTAGGATAAACAGGAAGATGCAAGAAAATGTAAACCAGGAAAGCGAAAACTAAGAAAAAGAAACCTCTAAGCACCCAGACATATAGGCTTAGATTTGCCGCGGTCGGCACATTGGTTAATTGGATATCAATGATCCGCGGACCAAGAAACCAAAGTAAAAGATTGAATATAATCATCGAAAACCAAACGGTCAATAATATCCTGCTCCTCCAGATTATCGGGTGGTTTTCCAGTAACCAGTGGTTCGTTTTTTTCAAAGGCCCCGGGAATAAGATGGATCCTATTTTGGAAAGAATATTCAATTTGTCTGGAATTTAAGTTCAGGTCAATTGGCTGGATGTGATCCTTTTAATTGTTAAATAATGCACCCCCCATAATACTATCCAACTCCCAAGAATAATTAAGCCCATCACTATTGCAGAAGGATATTCTGAAACAGTGTCAATAAACGAAAGCAACATAATGGGCAGTGCAATCATCATGAACCCATATATATATTTGTTGTATTTATCCGGGATGATTTTGATAAAGCTGGCAATTAATGCCAAAATCCATAAGACTGAAAAAGGAATGATGTCTGTAATATAAGCATCACCAAAAAGTTCAGCATCATTTGCATATGAAAACAAGGTCGATATACCGCCTAAAAGCGTTATTGCAAGAGCAGGGAAAAACAGAATCTCACGGAAAGTTAAATGTTTTAAAAACAAGATAATCGCCAAAAGAGCAATTCCCAGGGTTCCGATATCAAACAACACTTTCCCAACATCATCATATGGCTCTATTAGTATTCCGAAAAAGGCGAAAATAAATAATGGAAGAGCAATGACAATTGTGGAGTATAAATAGATGCTCAATTGGTCGCTGATATTTCGGCTGATCACTCCTCCCCGTACCTGGTGAAACCCCCACAAAAGAATAAAAACTAAGGGAACGATTACAAAGACAAAGTTACCATCAATCTCCAACCACCAGGTAAAATCAAACCACGTACCTGTAATATTTGTTACCAGGGCTGTGATGCCAATAGCAAGGATTAAAATGTAAAAAACAAAGTCAAATAAAAACAGATGATATTTCGTAGACCACGCGATTGGATCGTTGTTGAGCAGGCGCCTGTCTGCATCTAAAATATACCTGGGGCGCCATATCCAGGGTTCCGCATCGCCCAGGTTTGAGATTGATGGTTTTAGAAGCCTGTTCCTTACAGACCATGTCGCCAATAGAAAAGAGATCAAAATCCCAATAAAAAATGTGAGCAATGCAAACGACGGTAATGATCGAATGAAAGTGTCAAAATATAAACCACGGCCTTTGGTAAATCCAAGAACGGCATCATACGTTGTAAGATGTTCCCTGAATAGCTTTTTGTATTGCAGATTAAAATTGGCGTTTAGGATAGTGTCAGGATTTTGGCGAAGGGGTATTTCAAATTCTGATTCATAGATGTTTACATAGCCCAATGCCTTCATATCCTTTTCAATAATTTGCCAAACTGACTCCTGCTCATAAACTTCCCTGAAGGAGAGGGTATCAAAAAAATTACTTGACTCATGGAAGTCGTAGATATTAAACAAGATATCTGGATCTCCTAAATATGCCTCCGTACTTTTATTGACCATCGGAAAGATCGGCGTCAAAGTGAAGAGGTAAATCATAAAGATCACTATGCCATTGAGGCACCCTGCAATGAATATCGTCCTTGCTGAAGGCCGGGTAAGAGGGGATCGGAATAAATGAATCAGCCAAACGATCAGGATGACCAGGCTGTATGTCAGGATAATACCAGTTGCATCATTCAGTTTTTCTATTCCCCAGTAGGAGTTGATTTCAGTTAGCCAAAGTTGAGGTGTCAAAGAAAAATAAACATAAGTGCCTGCTACAACCAGAAACAGAAAAATAAGGTGTATTCTGCTTCTCCAAAACAAAGGGAAATTGGAGATCAGCCAATGGCTAAACTTTCTCCAGAAGCCAGGAACCAGTGAGGTAGTCCATCGTCTATTCCCCTTCATGGCCTTTATTTTTTATCAAACAGGCGTTTGACAGATTGACTGATATTGCGGAAATAATCGAAGTCGATGCCTTGGTCCATCAAGGCTTTCAAAACTGTTTTGTAGTCTACATCCAACGGAGTGGTAATGACATAAGAGACGCCATTATGATGGATGTCAAGAATCTGAAGATTTGAAAGTTTGTCCTTCAAAGATTTAGCATCAATGGCACAGTCGAGCTCAAATGTATTTTGTTGTCTGGCTTCTCCCAGGTCTTTGGTCTTTCCGTAATAGGTGACCTCACCTTTGTTGAGGAAAAGGATGTCATCAGAAACTGCTTCCACCTCGTGCAAGTGTTGAGAACTGATGATGATCGACATCGGAAAACGTAAACTATTAGCGAGATTACGCAGGTCTTTTAAGACCACTTGTTGAGCTTTGAAATCAAGATTGGCTAATGGTTCATCGATGACAAGCAATCTCGGTTTCCAAACCAAAGCTTTCGCCAATGAAAATCTCGCCTTGAATCCTCCAGAAAGTTGTGACCATGATTTATTAATATGTTCTTCAAGGCCAAGCCTGGTTACGATATAGTCAACTTCCTCCTGGTTATCTTTCCCTTTTATGCCATGCATGGCGGCTGAAAACTTGAGATTGTCCTCAAGGGAACCGTACCATTTAGGCAATTCCTGCGGTACGTAAGCGATGTGCTTCATCGCTTTTGGCCAATTGATCTTCCCATTGTTCATGACATCAAAATTTGGAAAATCAATACTGCCTTCATCATTACCAAGTTCTCCAATAATAAGCCTGAACAGTGTCGTTTTACCATTGCCGTTTTCACCAACAACGCCTGTGATCTGACCCAGTCTGAGATTAATGTCTATCGGCCCTAATGTAAAGTTGCTGTTCTTGTAGGTCTTGGTTAATCCTGAAGTTGAAAAGACAATTTCATCAGGTATTTTCACTTGTTGGATATGAGCAGCAAGTGCTTCCTGTGCACGTTTTTGTCTATGTGCCAATGCCGAATCGGCATTGTCATTATGGTCTTTTTCGATCTCGGCAATCAATTCGAATGCTTGAGCAAGCAAGGCAGACCGTTTTTCTTCAGATGGTGCCTTTTTGAAATTTAAATTGAGTACTAACGCCTTATGTTTGAGGGCATTGGTTATCGCAAAGTTTTTGGCAAACTGGACAACCTGGTTGAAGTTGTCAACCTGAGCCTGTCCTTTTAGATCGGCAACTAGTTGCTTGGCGCTATGTTCGACATTCTCCATAGGTCAGGCCGCTAATTTTGTTGCGTATTCCATTTGAATATCATCCAATAAACCAAGAATCTGGAAAAGTAGTTTGTTTCGTTGTCCTTCTGCTTCATCGAATTCAAGCATACCGGCATTCACTTGTTTTTCAAGGCGGGTGTGAATAGAGCAAATAACGATGGCTTGTTGCAGATAGGTTTTCGCTTGCGCAAAATCGCGAACAAAGTCGAGTAGTCTTTTGGTAGCGTCTTTAACCATATCGCTCATAATGAGATCCTGAATCTCCTCACTCCTATGGGATATGGAATTGACAGATGTCATTGGGGTGCAGACGCTTAAAATTTGGTTTTGAGCTAATCAAGATAGTTAAAATAAATAAACTATTCTGGCACATGCCAAATCATATTTGCAAAGGTGTGGAAATAAGAAATTAACGTTGTATTTTCCCAAAAATCAAAATTGATATTCTAGTAGCTAATGATTACCGCCATTATTATCGATGATATGCAGGAAGCGCGACAATTATTGCGCGCCGATGTGGAAGACAATTGTCCGCAGGTTAAATTAGTCGGAGAAGCTGAAGGTGTGGTTAGTGGTGCAAAAGCCATCAAGCAACTTAAGCCGGATCTTGTATTTCTCGATATCCAAATGGAGGATGGAACCGGTTTTGATCTGCTCGAAATATTACCTGAGATCAATTTTAAGTTAATATTCACGACAGCATCTGATGCCTGGGCGATAAAGGCATTTCGTTATTCAGCCGTAGATTATCTGCTCAAACCTATTGACCCGCAAGAATTACAGGAGGCTGTTGCCAAAATTGAAGAAAAGCCACAGGTACAACAAGAAAGCTTTGATATTCTGCTCGATACCGTAAAAGAACAGGTTAACCCCAAAAGATTGGCCCTGCATACGCTTGATAAAATCCATGTCGTTCAGATATCCGATATCCTTCGTTGCGAGTCTACAGGCAGTTACACCGAGTTTTTTTTTACCACTCAGAAAAAATTACTGGTGACCCGCACACTTAAAGAATTTGATAAGTTATTGGCAGATCACCAGTTCATTCGGGTACATCAGTCCCACCTGGTAAACACCCTCCACATCAGAGAATTTGTGAAGGTCGATGGTGGGTATATCGTTATGAATGATGGTTCAAAAATCCCAGTCTCTACCCGAAAGAAACCAGAAGTAATCAGGATGCTGAATGCGCTTTAGCAATTCTGGGTTGTTTATTGCGGGTTCCGAGTTAACTTGATGACAACCCGGAACTCAGAATAAATAATAATCAATAACTTCTAACATCCTTCCCACACTTCAACTAAGACTATATTCCAGTCGTAAAACCAGTTTTTGATATCCTGAACCTGCTCATCGTAGTGGCGATATGCGGCTTTTTGTTTGTCAAAATCATAATGGGGAGTATCCAACTCATCCATATAAATGTAATCGTCGCTGTACAGGTCTGGAAACCCAAGCTTGTTGACTTTCAGTCCTTTTAATCTCTCCATTTCATCCTGATTTATCCAGTCGTTGAAATTTAGCATGAGGTAGCTGACACCAATGGTTTCTTCAGCATCTATGTACAGCTGGCTAACCAACGGGAATTCATCAAGCAATTCAATAAGCTCTTTGGGTCCAGTCAGAAAACCACCGGTATAAAAGTCTCTTCTTGATGGTTCTGCTCCTAAGAATTCTGTTGCTGCGATATCTTCCAGTCTGATCGATACTTTATCGTCCGGGGTTACAATAGCCAGTGTCATACCATCGACCGGAAACGCTTCACTCTGTACGGTTTTGTAATAAATTTTTCTGAAAAGGGTAAAAGTGCCTGGTGCATCAAGGTTGGAAACCCAGTCTGCTCTCTGATTGACCTGATCTTCGACGATTTGCAGGATGCCTTCGTTGGTACAAAATTCATTGGCGTTGTCTTCGCCCAGGTAACTATAGCTTTCGTAACCCATCACTTCAAAAAAGCCGGTATGGCAGGTACCATCTTCCATGTGAAACTTGGCGTGATAAACAACGGCTCCACCTCCGCAGGCATTTACAAATGGATTGATAAGTAGGATTGCTAATATGCTTATGATTATGGCTTTCATGATTTTTTTATTTAAAAGGATTTTAAAAAATTTTGTGAGAGAGGGTTGGGAGTGACGCCGCCCCAACTCCTAAGGGGCGGCGTCGGTTTAACCCAAATTAACAACCGTCACAAACCATGTATCTTGAAACCTGTTTCAATAAGTAACCAGGTTCTGCTTTTGATGATAGAAATAACATGTATTCAGAACACATATCGTCTTGTACCTGAAGGATAAGATCCGCTTGACCATCACTGTCGAGGTCGCCCATCCAGCGAAGGTCCATTCCCCCGTGAGGGGTGATATGTTCATTCAGATCAACCATGCTTGATTCAAAAATCACCCTGTCCGCTACCTTACCATCCTTCTTTACCTTTATGCGAAGCTCGTAGTTTCGAATTCCGGTAAATGCTTTAAGGGTGTTTCTGTCTTTATTGGCAATCAGGTTGCCTTTCGCGTAAAGCAGGTTAGCTGCTCCATTTGCAAAATATTCTATTTGCTCGCCTGGCATCACAAACTTTGAACTAAAGGCTTGACCGACCAGGTTATCTGCATTGACATTTTCTATCCCAGCCACCAGAAACAAAGCCGATTCGTCATACTGCGGGTAAGAAACCGGAAGGTCATCTCCATCCGGGGTCAAAAGGGTATCTGATGTAGCTGCACAAGAAACGGCTTCAAAATTCTGATGTAATTCATTTGTAGCTGTTGGATAAATAGCTGTCCAGTTATTCCCTGCATAAGCGTGGTAATCTTCAGGTCCCCATTCGGAGAAAATAAACTGAACGGTTGCTTCCTTTTTCAAGAATCCGTTAAACATGTAACCTGATTTACCTTTGTAAAAAGCTTTTACCCACTTTCCCGGCACCCCTTCTATTTCGGAGTCAAGCCCTGTTTCCCAATAAAAATCACATACCATGACTTCTTTTCCGAAAGGTACTGCTTGCACTTTTTCTGCGTACAGGTCAGGGCTGACACGCATGCTGAGTCCCGATTTTGCAATAACAGTATATGGATTGGCGCCTGTTGAACCGCAATCATATTTTTGTGCGATGGTCTTATAAGAACTCAATAAACAAAGCGCGATCAGGAAATTGATGATTCGAGTTTTCATTATTAAGATGTTTAGTTGTTAGACAATTGGTTTCCGGAAGCCTTTTGGTTAATCCGGCGTCCGGAACTCCTTTGAGCTCCGGATCCGGGCGGGTCGTGTTCAGCTTCCCAGAAAAATCATTTCCCGCGTTATTTCATTACCAAAACTATGGGCTATGGAGTAGGATTCATTGGTGGTTCGAGTAACTGGGCGTGTTGATCTAGAATCCGTATCAATTGACCTAGAATTTGATTTGCGCATTAATCTGAGACTTTCCGAAACTATGAGAAACTGTCGTATTTACTTAACTTTAAAGCGTTAACCCCTTAAAAGCCAATCCAATGAAGCAATTGCTTTTCCTCCCATCCCTATGTCTAGTCATATTGTTTTCCTGCCAGCCAAAGTCTGCTCCAGAACTAGAATCAGAATTACCTCAAGTACCGATCTGTGGCCCTGAGTACAGCGATCTTGACTATAAAAGCGAAAAGAAGGCACCGCTTTTCGATGGGCTTGGTATGTTCAGCTATGAGATTACAACCAACTCTGAAGAAGCACAGCGCTATTTTAACCAGGGCCTGATATTAGCGTATGGCTTCAACCATGCCGAGGCTGCCAGGTCATTTGTTGAAGCATCTCGAATTGATCCTGATTGCGGGATGTGCTACTGGGGTCTGGCCTATGTACTCGGACCAAATTATAATGCAGGTATGGATCCATCCGTCAGGGAAGATGCAGTAAATGCAATCGAAAATGCCTGGGGACTACGAGGTAAATATTCTGAAAAAGAAAAAGCACTCATCGCAGCTATGAAAACGCGTTATCCGGTTGAAGAGGTTGACGACAGAACACCTTACGATCAGGCTTATGCCAATGCCATGAAAGACCTGGCCGCAAAATATCCGGACGATGATGATATTTTGACCATGTATGCCGAGTCCATTATGAATCTTCATCCATGGGATCTTTGGACCAAAGATGGTTTAGCGCAACCATGGACACCGCAGATTGTTGAGACGCTCACAAGAGTGCTGGATCGCTCTCCCGGGCATCCAGGCGCACATCATTTTTATGTGCATGCTGTTGAAGCCTCAACAGAGCCGGAAAAAGCGATGCAAAGCGCGGATACCCTGATGACCCTGGTCCCCGGATCAGGGCACCTCGTGCATATGCCTTCTCATATTTACATTAGGACCGGCCGTTATCACGAAGGCACTTTGTCAAACGAGCTGGCTGTTGAAGTTGACCGAAAATATGTCTCAGCCTGCCACGCAGCAGGAGCTTATCCATTGGCCTATTACCCGCATAATTATCACTTCCTTGCCGCTACAGCAGCTTTGGAAGGCGCCAGTGAGAAAGCGATTAAAGCTGCTTACGAAGTGGCCGAACATTCCGATAAGAAATTAATGAAAGAACCTGGTTGGGGCACCTTACAGCATTACTTCTCGATCCCGTATTACGTGTTACCAAAATTCGAAAAGTGGGATGAGATTTTGGAGGTCGAAGCACCAGAAAATGGTCTGGATTATCCTAAGGCAATGTGGCATTACATGCGGGGCATGGCTTTTAATGCTAATGATGATCAGGAAAGTGCAGGCAGAGAGCTTCAGGCTATAAAAGCGATAGCTGAAAAATCCGGACTCGAGGAAATTACAATTTGGGATATCAATTCAGTGGATGTTTTGATCAAAATTGCCAAGTTGGTGCTTGAAGCAAGAATTGAGGAGCAAGGAGGCAATTATGATAAAGCAGCAACCTTATTGAAAGAAGCCATAGTCATTGAAGATAACCTGAATTATAATGAGCCCCCGGACTGGTTTTTCTCAGTCAGACATTATCTGGGACCAGTGCTGTTAAAAGCCAATAAGCCCGAAGAAGCTGAGGCGGTATATGCAAAAGATCTTTTTTACCTTCCGGAAAATGGATATGCCCTTCTTGGCATGTACCACAGCCTGAAGAATCAGGGAAAAGATAAAGCAGCAGCAGATTATCTGGAACGGTTTGAAAAGGCCTGGCAATGGGCTGATTTTGAATTGAAAATACTGTAGGAGCTTCCTTTTCAGACTTTATCTAGTGGCTTCCTTTTGGAGATACCAATCTTTTTGAAATGAGAAGGGGTGAGGCCGGTCACTTTTTTAAATTGACTTGACAAATGTTGTACACTGCTATAGTCCAGTTCCCAGGCGATCTGGCTAAGGGTTAGTTCCCCGTAAACGAGTAATTCCTTGGCCTTTTCTATTTTTTGATGAATAATATACTGCTCAAGGGTCATTCCTTCTATGGAAGAAAATAGTTTACTTAAAGAAGAATAGCTAACCCCGGTTTTCCTGGAGATGAAGTTTGAAAAATTCTCTGATTCTTCCTTTTCTTTTTTGTGGTGGACTTCTGAGATGACCAGAGTTTTTATTTTTTCAACCAGCTGGGTTTGCTTGTTGCTGATCATTTCAAATCCATTTGCTTCTAGTACTTCCTTGATAGCGTCCATTACAGAAGTAGTTGGTTTTTCTGATAGCTCTACTTCTCCCAAGGTCACATTCTGAGGTTGAATGCCCAGTTTAACCAGTTCATCTTCAACCACTTTAATGCAACGATTGCAAACCATATTTTTTACAAACAGCTTCATGTATTCAATTTACGAATAAAATAATCACCCATCAAGTGGGCTTGAGGAGCAAGACTTTTGCCTATAAACCCTGAATACAATACAGTTACAATTATTTTGTTCACTTTTGTACCGTGAGGATATTAATTCTTTAACTTTTTTTGGGCATTTTGCCTTTGAATAAAGAAATTGCCTGGGAAATGTTTACCATATTCCTGATTTATTCACCTAAAAGAGAGTCTGTTATTCATGAAAGATGACACCATTATCGCAGCTATGAAGGCTGGCGGGAGGGAACAGGAAAAGGCCCTGTCCTATATTTACCACAATGAAGATTACCGGAAGGGTGTCCGATATGTTGTAAATAATTTCAGGCAGCTCAGGTCGGAAGACTGGGAAGGTATTTTCCATGAAGGCATTGTACATCTTACAAAATGCCTGGTAATGGAAAAATTCAGGCAGGAAACTTCTTTGAAGAACTATTTTCTGGGTATTTGCCGTAACAAATGCCGTGAAATGGTGAGAAAAGATAAAAAAACGCCACCCACACTAGATTTACCACCAGAAGATCCAGACCAGGTAAAAAGCCCTTTGGAGATCATGCTTGGCGAAGAACTAAAAGATATGCTAAGAGCTGCGGTAAAGATGATGAGCAAGCGGTGTCAGGAGATTCTTCAGTTAAAAGCCATGTCTTACAGCATGAAAGAGATTGCAGAAGAACTTGAACTCAGTGGAGAACGAGTGGCGATTACTTACAATTCTCGGTGCAAACAACAGCTAAAAAATAAACTTCAGGAAAACCCGAATTTGTTAAACATATTAAGAGAATACCGATGGATCTAGAACAATACCAGGAAACCATTGAAGGCTATCTGGAAAACAGTTTGCCACCTGATGAAAGAACCCTTTTTGAAAAAGAAATGGCGCATAATCCTGACTTAAAGGCAGAGGTGATGAAACATATCCTCGCCAATGAAGCCGTTGGGATTTTGATAGAAGATAAGATTAGAGCCAATCTCGAAAAAGTTATTGCCAAGGACAAGGCAGGACAAACCATAACAAAAGACAAAAAGCCTGTTGTCAGAAAGCTGTTTACACCAATGCGAATTGCAGCAGGTATTGTTTTACTCATCACAGCTGTTTGGGTATTTTCTCAGTTTTCCGGTCATTCGGATAATGCGCTTACCGCAAAGTTCTACCAGGAAGCCTCCACAGGGACATTATTGGGGGCAGGTTCATCGGATGTCACGATTGAAGATGGACAAACGGCCATGTTCAAAGAAAAAGATTTGGAAAAAGCGATTTCAATCTTCTCAAATATTCCGGAAACAGATCCTAATTACCTGACGGCAAAATATTACCTCGGCCATTGTTTGCTCCAGCAAAATTCATACAGCGAGGCAGCAAATGCTTTCGGAATGGTCTACGTTACGATGGATCTGCCACAATTTATCAACCGCGAAGAAGTAAATTGGAACTGGATGCTGGCAAAATTAGGCGCAGGAGCAACAGAAGAAGCTGAGAATACAATTGACCAGATCCTCAAAAATCCGGAAGGAGCCTATTTTCAGAAAGCAAAAGAATTGGAAAAAAGTCTTACAAGTATTTGGCGTTAGGTCCGCGTTCTCCTTATCAGGAAAAGCCAAATTAAAGCGAACGCCAAGCTTACGGGTATCATTAATAGCCAATTAAAGCCTTGTCTTAAATCCACAGGTTCCATATTTCCAATCGAGATAAAACCTGCCCAGTAGAATGGATGCCCACTGCCGGGTGCATCTGCCATCGATAGTTTAGCTTGTTGTAATGCCCGGTCCTTTGGGTACCCCGCTTTCAGGTTTTGGTAGAAATGAGACATTAGCTTGGCCGTATTTCGATCATTTACACTCCAGAGAGAAGTAACGATGCTTTTTGCTCCAGCATAGGTGAAAGCCCTGGCAAGACTCATAATGCCTTCTCCTTTATTCAATTTGCCGAATCCAGTGTTACAAGCCGACAAGACTACCATATCTGCATTCAACTTTAAATTATAGAGGTCACTTACGAATAATAATTCATCAAAATTCAGCGTATTGTCGGTTTGGGAAAAAGCGATGAAAGAATACCTCGGATCTTCATCATTGACATAGCCATGTGAGGACAAATGAATGAGATTATAAGCAGAAGCTTCCGCAAAAAAATTGTTTCTTTTTGCTGTTTCTCCAGTAAAAGCAGCCCCTTTAGCAAGTGCCATAATATTGGCGACTTCTTCTTCATTAAAATTCAGGGGAGATAGAGTGGCCCTGGCTCCCTCACCGCCCTCTGTTTTTTGAAGATCATTCTGTCCAAAAGAAACCCTCGAAAATGCTGGGGCAAATGCCAAAATTCCTTTTCCTTTTTTGTTGCTATCCATAGACCTGGCAGCGGCAAGCAGGGCAGAAGAATAACTATAGCTGATTTGAAACTCACGCATCATATAAGGTAGCATGCGGAAATTGACTTTATCAGAATTAGCCTTTTCAGATAATAAGGCTTCAAAAGGCACATAGCCAATGGCTTCGTCAGGAATGATAATGAGTTGTTCTGACAAGCGATCAGCTATTGGCTTGATCAAAAGTCTGTATAATCGGTGCCCTAAATCAAGATACATGAGATCACCCTGACTACAACTGATTTCTGCATCCGGCATCCGGCATGCGAAAAGGCCTACCCTCAAGGAATCGATCATATCTACAAGATTGTCATGTAGTGCGATTTGCTCAATATGTAATTCTTCTTTGGAAAGCACAAAAATGGTGATCCGATCTTCCCCAAACACGTACTCTATGAGTGTTTCACCAGTACGAAGCAGGTTTTTTCGAATATCTGTAACATCCATAGACTGGCTACCATTAATCAGGTCGAAATACTTTGGGTGTTCAACTGAAATGCGATCCATCAATCCTGAATAACGCAGTTTTAAAACTTGGATGGAGTCAGCAAGACTTTGCAGAGTCGCAGGGTCCGGGTTTTCTGATTGCTCATACTTATACTTTTCCTGCTTGTACCAGGTGATGTCAAATTTAAGATCTTGCTGTTTGTCAAAAAGGTCAGATGGCAATCCGTTTTCATTAATCATCTCGGAAGCTTTCCAGGCTTCCAGTAAGATGGTGGCTTTAGATTTTTCTGCCAGGTGAAATGCTTCCTCCAGGTAGGCTTTATCTTTTGTGACATCATAATATGCCAAAGCCACATTTAATGCATTTTCAAATATAGATTTGGTCTTATCAGCGAGGAATATCTTTGATTCCTGAGAAATATGTTCGTTCCTGAGTTCAGAGATCCACGAAGTGAGGTCGGAATAGATAACCCTTGAAGCGTCCAGTGCTTGCTGATCATACTCTGCTTGAAATACGTTGAAGTGACAAAGGGCTTTAGAGCTCAGCAGCCTTAATAATAGCGGCTTATTTGGAATATGTATTTCTGAAAGGTCGGGATGCTCATACAGGTTTTCCGGGGCGATGGTTCCGGTTAAGGCAGATGTGCCAAGATGGTAAGCCCGAAGGGCAGCCTGCCAATCATTTTGTCTGGCGAGAATGTCACCAAGATTATCATAATTCCCGGCAAGTGCCAGGTTGTCATTGCGTTCCTGGTTAATTGCAATGGCTTTAGTGATATACTCTCTGGCTTGGGAGAGCCTACCGTCTTTTAACGCCAAAACGGCAAGGTTGTTAAGACTAAAAGCAGTTGCACCTGATTGCGGTCCCTGGTGTTTTTCATTAAGCAGGAGTGATTTTGAATAGTGTTCTTGTGCCTTTGCCAGATCACCCATGGTTTTATGAGCCAGGGCCATATAGTCATATGCGTTTGCGACCAGACTCCAGGTGTATGCATCTTTTTCTTTCAAATCATTGGTCAGGTTGAGTACTTTGTCGGTGTAATTCAGGGTTTTAATGGCCAACTCTTTTTTATCAGAGTAAAAAGCTGCGAGGTTGGCATAGGCAGCTGCAAGACTTACCGGATCATCTTTGTACCTGGTTTCTGCATTCAGGATATGAGCCGTGAGATATTCTTCAGCTTCCTGGATGTCACCAGTACTGTCATAAACACGTCCTAACAGCAACCGGGTATTATGGACGAGTGGAGTTGGAGGGTCTGACTGTCGCTTTAATGAGCCTTCAAGAAAGTTTTTGGCCTGTGATGAATTGCCCATCATATAATAACTCGACCCGGTATTAAAATAGCTTTTTATTAAGTCCGGATGATTTTCAGGAAGGACTTTTTCCCGTAAGGAAATTGCATTTTTATAACTGCTGACAGAACCACGATAATCGTCAATGATATAATCATAAACGCCTGCTTTATGCCAGCCTAATGCAGCTGTTTCTGCATTTGCTTTCCCACCATATTGGTTTAAGGTATTAACAAGGATTTGCTTTGCCTCTGCATATTTGCCTTGTCCAGCTATTTCAGCAGCTTTGTCAATAGCGTTTTGTACACGGTTGGTGCAATCAGGCATTTCGCTATCCTGGGCATTGCCGTTAAGGCAACCACACAGAATGACGCCAACTAATAGGCTTACTACTTTGAAGAAGGGCATAAAGGATTGTCGGTTTAGGATTATCTCCTAAAAATACAATCTTTTGATGAACGCCGATACTCTAGATTGGGCCGCCTACTGCAATAATCACCTCATTAAGGTCGAGAATTCCCTCAGCGTTAACAACCCCATTCAGGCTGGATACCTTTTTGACATGTTTCATGATGGCATCCCTGGTCGTTGCCGCAGAAAGACTGGGGTCAATAGCCCTTATGATAGCTGCTGCCTGAGTTACGTAACCCGCCGACATTGAAGATCCGGAGATCATTATATGTGTATCATTGGGGAATGTACTGTTGATGTCGACGCCTGATGCAGCCAAATCAACATGCTTAAAGCCGAAGTTGGAAAATTCAGCCAGCTTATTATTAGCGTCATCCCACGCGGCTACAGTAATGAGATTGTTATAGCCGAAACATGCCGGCCAATACAAATTATTGTCAATGTCGATAGTGTCATTTCCAGCTGAAGCAACAAGCAGGATGTCTTCTTTTTCTGCTACACTGACTGCTTTTTCCAGGATTTCAGATTTATCTCCAAAATAGCCCCAGCTAAGATTCATGACCCTTGCTTTTTTGGTAATGCCATAATACATGGCGCAGACCGCTCCAAACAGGTCGCCTTCTTTTCCATCGTGCATCTTTAGATCTATGATTCGCAAATCAATTTCCTTTGGAAAATCTTTCGCAACAATTCCCGCGATATGTGTACCATGTCCAAAATCATCCATCGGCCATGATCTGTCATTGAGGAAATCGTAGCCAATTCTGTCATCGATAAGGCAATTATTGTCATCGTCACTATTGTTGGTGACTTCATTTTGATTAAACCACTGATAAGGAACCAGGTCATTATGATAGGTTTCCAAGCCAGTATCGATTATCGCAACCTTTATCCTTCTTTGCTGGGTGGGTGGATTGTTATTTTCATTATCGTCTTTTGGAGCATCCTGTACTTCAAAAACCGGAAGAGGTTGTGGGAGGTTAATGTCAAGTGCAAAATTCATTTCAACACCATCAACACCTACCTTGTCTTTAGCCTTTTGTACAGTTTCATCAATACCCAGACCGGGAGGGGACTGCCACAAATGCATTTTTAGCTTGTTGCCGCACATGCATTTTTTGACCAGTTTAAAGCCTTCTCCACGGAGTTCTTCCATGGTTTCTTTGACGGATTTCTGGTCATTATAAGTAATAACAAATTCGCCGCCCTGGTCAGCACAACTGGTTAATAAGATGGTTAAAGAAAAGAAAAGTAAAGCAAGATTTAGGGCCCGTTTCATAGTCTTTTTGGTTTAGGTAGTGGAAAGAAAAAGGTTATCCTCCTGTTGGTTGTCAGGAGTTATTACAATTTAAGGTGAAGTTTTGGAATAAAAGGTAAACATAGAAACGATTTTTTCTCACATAGATGTCAAGAAATGGACGGTTTGAAGAAATGTAAGCCACCGAAGCAGCATCTTGTTCCAGGAAAATGTTTAAAATCAAAGGATTGAGTAATTATTGGAATTATTAGGTAAAAATGCTTTGATCAGACAATTGGAAATGGCATGCTTTTAGATAAAACAGTTAACGATCTGGCACCTTTTATTTTGGTCACAAATTGTGTTATTTAGGTTAAAATGCAAATCAATTTTCGTGATTTTAAATGCAATCCCTATTTTTGGTGCCTTATTTCTGAATTTAAGAGTTTTTAAAAGGTTTAACATGAAAGGACAAAACACTTGGTTAGCAATCATGCTGCTAACCGCATTATTTATTTTTGGACAGACGACTTCCTCATTCGCGCAAGCAACCAAAGAATCCGTTACTTCTGCATTTAACGACGCAATAGGCAGCGCCAATGAAGATCCTGCAGGCACTATCGCAGCACTAAAAGCCATTATCGCTGATTGTGAAACGCTTGGAGAAGATGGTGCAGAGATTAAAGCTCTGGCAGAAAGCAAATTGCCTACACTTCATTACAAGGCTGGAAATGCCCTTTTCAAAGAAAAGAAATACAGTGAAGCACTATCTGTATTTGAAGAAGCAGAAGCTGCAGCCGATTCGTATGGTGATGCAGACGTTGCCGCATCAGTTGCGAAAGTATTACCCAAGGCCCATTATGCAGTTGGCATGAGTCATCTTAAAAACAAGGCTACTGACGATGCAATTGCCTCATTTGACACGGCCATTGAATTAAATCCTAATTATGCTAATGCATATTTTGGAAAATCAAGGGCGTTACGTTCAAAAGGTGATCTCGAAAAGGTTTATGAATTGACTGATAAAGCACTTGAGTTGGCAGGTGAGAAAACAAAGGCTAATATTGTAAAATCAATAAGCGGTTATTTGTACAAGAAAGCGAAGAGCAGCAATGAAAAGAGCAAATTCAGCACCGCCATCACTTACCTTGAAAAGGCCATTTCTTATGACGCAGATCGCGATCAGGCAAGATATTACTATGAGCTTGGGAAAGCTTACCAGGGTATGGGCCGTAATTCAGATGCTTGCAGTGCCTACAAGAAAGCTACCGGCAAATATGCTGAAGGGGCAAAATACCAGATGGAGCACAAATTGAAGTGCGGATAATTGATAAAAAAAAGCCTATTGAAGAATGGTTCTGAGTGAATTCATTCTTCAATAGGATAGTATTAAAAGGAATTGGCCGTTGGTCAATTCCTTTTTTTCTGGTTGTCAATTGCCTCGGTTAGCCAAAGCAGGTCTTCAGCAAATGCTGAAAAAGATTTTTGAAGGCGTTCTTCAACCGGATTCCCGTTTTCGTCAAAAGCAGCATGGATTTTTCCGACCAGTAGTTTCCTTGGCATCGGAAAGCCACCAAGCGTCAGAATATACTTCTGAAGGTCATGTGACGCATTGACTCCTGAAAAAGCCCCAGCAGCTGCCATACATACACCAATGGGCTTTTTCGCATATTCCTGGTAAAAATAATCGAGGGTATTTTTTAGTGCTCCTGAGAAACTGCCATTATATTCCGGGGAAGCAAATACCAGTGCATCAGCGGTTTCGACGATGTCTCCAAACTCATCTAAACGCTCAGGAGGATTTGGGTTGCGCCCTCTTCTTTCTTCCATTATTGGGAAATTGTATTCCTTTACATCGAGTACAGTCACGGCACTAACCCTGCTATCGGCTGACAAAACTTTATTAAGATAATCTACAGCTTTTGGCGTTTGGCGACCAAGGCGGGCAGAGCCTGAAACAATTACAATTTTATACATTGGTTTTAGTTGATGAGATGATTTAAACTACCGGGAAAAATAGTTTAAATCATCTCGATTACAAAAATTTATTGCTATTGATTGGTTAAACCAAAACGCCCATTTTCCCCATTTGGAAATCGCGCATGGCTTCAAGTATTTCAGTTTGTGAGTTCATGACATATGGCCCCCACGAAACGACTTTTTCGCCATAAGGCTCGCCTGTAACCATTAATAGCAAACTATCTTTTATGGCTTCGAGCCGGACGAGTTGACCATCTCCGAAAAAAGTAACCATCTGGGTGTCATTGATGCTTTCATCATTGACAAGACCAGAGCCCCTAAGTTGGTAAAGCAAAATATTTTCCGTTGCCGGAATATCAAAATCAACCTCTCCACCAGCTTTAAGTTCAATCGTAAACGCTGAAATATTTGTCAGAGAGTCAATTGGGCCTGTTAAACCTTTGTATTTACCAGAAATGACATTCACTCTTGCTTTTTCATTTTGGTCTATAAATGCAGGAATTTCATCACGCTGAAAGCCCTGGTACTTTGGCTGGACCATCTTCAGGTGACTAGGCAGGTTAACCCAAAGCTGTATCATTTCAAAATTCCCGCCTCGCTCGATAAAGCTTTTCGGAGCTGATTCACTATGAATAATACCCTGACCCGCTGTCATCCATTGTACGCCACCTGCTCCGATAACACTGTCATTTCCCCTGGAATCTTTATGGTGGATCTCTCCTTCAAAAATGAAACTTACCGGCTCGAATCCGCGGTGAGGGTGTGCGCCTACATCCATGATGTTCTTGCCGCCAGCTGGCTGATGTTTTTTACCAGTATGGTGTAAAAGCAAGAATGGATCGATCTGGTTAAGACCTGCAACAGGTAATGGCTGCTTGAGCTTAATTGGTCCCATCATTACTTCCGGACTTGTTACGATTCTGCTTATACTTCGTTTTTTCATGATTTTTAATTTATGTTTAAGACAAAATTTGTTTACAACAAATGTTAGAGTAAAATTTTTAGTTTCTGATTTTGTTCAAGGTTGCTGTGAGTGCAATCGCCTCTTCTGCTGTGATTTTATTTCGATAAAAATGTTCAACAGCCACTGTGATCTCAGGAACAACAAGCTCCAGCATTTCCATTGCTTTGCCGGAAATGGTGATGTCCAGCTTTCTTCGGTTTGAAGGACAGATATACCTTTCAACCATGCCCTTTTTTACCATCCTGTCGAGGAGTCTTGTGACGTCTGAGTTTTTAAAAATCAATTTCTCCTTCAAATCTCCGGCTGAAACTGGTTCAGGATGATTTTCCCTCAGGATCATCAGGATATTAAATTGAGCATGTGTTAACTGGTAGTTATTCAGAACCTCTTTTACCTTCATCTCAATCCAGTTTGCCGTTTCAAGCAATTTGAAATAAGCCCTTGAATGTTCGTTAGGCCGTGTAGCTATGATCTTATCTCTTTTCAATTATGTTTATAACAATTGTTGTTTACAACGACAAATATAAATCAATTCTATCTAAAATGCAAATCCATGGGTAATTCACTATTTGTAATAGTATGAACAGGACCTATCGGTCGAAGCCTTTTACGTCAAGTTTCCGTCTTAAATTCTTATCGTCTAGATTGTTGCGAATCCAATACGGATCGAGGATACTTTCGTCTAATTTGGCAATGGTTGCCCTGGGCACTTTGTCGAAAGCGGAAGGGTAGGTGTCTGTCCATCCGATAATCTTATGCGGATGCTTTCTTTCATAAACGATTTCTAACTCTCTTTGAAGGCCATGAAATTTAACTTTATAGGCATCAAGTTTTTTTCCTCTGAATTCACGTCCTGTGTACTTTCCTTTTTCTGCTGTAGCGCGTACAGCTTCGAAAGGAACATGCATTAACCTGAGATAGGTCGTTGAAGGAAAGATATCTAAATTGCCAGTAGGTAATTTGTCGGGATTTAATCGGATCATATTGAACAATTCGTCTTCCATCAATTCAACACTTGTAGAGAACTTTTTGTCAGCTTCACTTTCAAAATATGAGTTTAACTGCACCTCATATTTACGTTTCCTGTTATTGATTTGCATGAAACTATGACCACACCAATCCTGGGTTGACATATTGACTTTGAGAGCATGCGGATACCTACGTTGATTTTCCGAACTAAAAACCGAGGTCATGATGTGATAATCATACAGACCGGTTGTAAAACGCCGGGTCATATTGGTTTTGAGTATCTGGGTTACATTCCTTCCAGTGCCGTCATTCGATTTCACCTGTTTATCTGCATGAAAATGTTCAGAAACAAAAATTAATACCACTTCGCCAGGGTGTAGGTCATTATACCTGTTTTGCGTGAGCGCATATCGGTTAATCTCGGCTTTGCCTTGCGTCCAATATGGATCCAGGCCATCTAGTTTTTCGGCTACTGCTGACACTTCGGTGCCAATTGAAGCTGTTTCGCTGTTAGATTGATCAAGTGGTTGGTTACACGATAGAAGAATCATGGCCACCACCGTATAAAACATTATCGCATTGCTCCTCATATCTTTCGGTTTTTGATTTATGATATAAATATAAACCTCAAGGAGCAAATATGTTGCCGCAATAATTGTTTTAGTTGATACAATTATGGGAAGAGTGCTTTCCTGAAATGAAGAAAGCTTACTACAATTAGTCTATCAGGATCAGTTTTTCCGACGATTTGGTATTGGCATCAGACCGTTCAATGATATACATGCCTGAAGAAAGATTGTTCAGATCAAACTCATATTGGTTAAGACCTGGAACAGCTTCCACCGACTTTTCAAAAACCTGTTTACCGGTAGCAGTATAGATTTTGAAAGTTTGAGTAGTCTCAATATCAGAAATAAGATCAATGGTGATCTGCCCGGTACTTGGGTTTGGAACAATCGACATACCGCTATCACGTGGAGATCTATCAATGACAATAATATTGGTATAATTGATTTCTCCAGAAATATCAACAACCGCCAAACGGTAATATGATCTTTCTAAAGGATTCAAGTCTACAAATTCATAGTTCAGAGTAGTTTCCGAATTGCCAGCAGCAGGTAATGTACCTATAGTTTCAAAGTTAATACCATCCTCGGATCTTTGAATCTCATAATTACCGGTATTAATCTCGACGGCAGTTGACCATTCTAATAAGTTACCAGTTCTTTCGGCATTCCCTGTAAAGGAAATTAATTCGATCGGGAGCGGTTTAGGACTATTACCATGGAGATAAAATTCAGAGAAAGAATTGATGTCGAATTCCAGGTAATAATCACCTGAGAAAGTACCATGAGTAATATTCGAAATAGGGAAAAGCTCATGAATACCACCAGAAGCTACGCCGTCATTACCTTCCAGCATACAGTCTTCGTTTGACCCACTATATTTGGTAAAGGTAATTTCGGTATGCGCATTGATTGCTGAAATGTCATTATTATCTCCATCATTCGCAAGGAAATATTTTGTGAGCTCCTCAGCTGTGTAGTATAGCCTGACTGTGACAGGAGTATTTGGCGGAGCTTCAGTTGTAATATTGAAATTGCGATCCATATACTCCATAGGGATGAATGGATTATCATCAACTCTTATTGGACCAGTGTTGATGAAAAACTCAACCTGAACTTGGCCGAGGAAATTAAAATTATCGTTGATGGAAGCAATTAATTCATTGTTGAAGAATATATTCTGCCAGGTACCAGTTCCAAAGGAAAGAATTGAGTTGGCAGGAATACAATCGTCTGTAGTAGTACGATGAACCGGAGGACAACCAGATCCAATGTCAACGGAGGCTATTTTTTCACAACCTTCGAGGTCGGTTACGGATACAAAATGAATACCATTAGAAAGCCCGCTAGCAGAAGCGGTGGTTTGTCCATTATCCCAAAGATAGGAGTAGGGCGGAACGCCTCCAAATACAAAAGCGGAAGCCTCCTTATTCGGCAGGTCATCACAAAGGATTTCCCCGTCAGGGAACGCTGTTACATTAAGAAATGGTGGCGCACTGATGAAAACGTCATCAGTATCAGTACACATATTAGCATCAGTGATCGTGACAACATGCAGACCCTGAGCCAGACCTACTGCTGTTTGAGTTGTTTCACCGTTGTCCCATTCGTAGGTGAAAGGGCCAGTTCCATTATTGGCGGTAGCCGTGGCTGATCCATCACTTGAGTCAGAGCATATCGTATTTGAGTTGAAAGTAGCACTAGCAGAGAAGGTGTTATTTTCAGTAATGAAAACACTGAATAGAATTTCACAGCTTTCCGAATCAGTGACTGTTGCATCGTGAAATCCAGCAGTAAGTTGAGTAGCTGGATTAGTTGTTTCACCGTTATCCCACAAGTAGGTATATGCAGGGGTGCCACCAATAATCGTAACTGAAGCTGATCCATTTGCCCCTAAGCATTCGGCTGGCATGAGCACGGTAGTAGTACTTACTGAAAGCGTATTATCTTCTGTTATGACGACTCCAAAAACGATTTCGCAGGTATTGGCATCTGTAATAGTACCAGTATGGAATCCGTCATCCAGCGTGAAAGCCGGGTTAGTCGTTTCACCGGTATCCCAAAGGAAAGAGAAAGGTGGTGTTCCTCCCAGCCAGGCTACAGAGGCAACCCCATTATTCGAGTTACATGAAGGTGGAGCCAGCACGTTAGTAGAGCTTATTGCCAGCGTGTTGGTTTCTGTTAATGTAACATCAAAAGTGATTTCACAAGTATTGGCATCGGTGATGGTGCCTGTGTGTAAGCCATCGCCCAGTGTAAACGCCGGATTAGTCGTTTCACCAGTATCCCAAAGGAAAGAGAATGGCGGCGTTCCACCTAACCACGTTACAGAAGCAACTCCATTATCAGAATTACAGGTTGGGTGAGCCAGTACGTTGGTAGTGCTTATTGCCAGGGTGTTATTTTCAGTTAAGGTAACATCAAAGGTGGCCGTACAAGTATTGGCATCGGTAATGGTACCTGTGTGTAAGCCATCACCTAACAAAAATGCAGGATTGGTAGTTTCGCCCGTATCCCAAAGGAATGTGAAGGGTGCCGTTCCACCTAGCCATGTGATTGATGCAACTCCATTATTTGAATTACATGTAGGTTCAACCAAAATATTGGTTGTACTGATCTGTAGTGTATTTACTTCAGTAAGTGTGACTCCGAATTCGACTTCACAAGTATTGGCATCGGTGATGGTACCTGTATGCAAGCCATCACCTAGCAAAAATGCAGGATTGGTAGTTTCACCGGTATCCCAAAGGAAAGAGAAAGGTGGTGTTCCTCCCAGCCAGGTTACTGAAGCTACCCCGTTATTGGCATTGCATGAAGGTTCGACTAGGATATTGGTTGTACTAATTTGAAGTGTACTGTTATTTGATAGAAATACATCAAAAGTAATCTGGCATGTACTTGCGTCGGTAATTGTGCCGATACGAAGTCCTTCTCCGAGATTAGTTGCGGTGCTGGTTGTTGCTCCCGAATCCCATAGGTATTGATAAGGCGGAGAACCATTAACAACCACAACCGAAGCACTTCCATTATTGGTGTTACAATCAGGTTCAACCAAGACAAGTGTGCTGCTTATTTGAAGTGAGTTATTCTCGCCTATTGTAAAATCCCATACTAAATCACAATTGTTGGCATCGGTTACCGTAAGATCATGCATGCCCGGAGGGAAGTCAAATGCTGGATTAGAAGTTTGACCATTACTCCATGCAAA
This sequence comes from Bacteroidota bacterium, assembly GCA_039028895.1. GTDB lineage: Bacteria > Bacteroidota > Bacteroidia > Chitinophagales > Saprospiraceae > JAHDCJ01. The sequence continues at coordinate 130,031 of JBCCHF010000013.1, forward strand.
CGAGTATCCTGGTGTACCTCCATTTACTGAAACCTGGGCAACACCATTGCTCTCATTACAATTAGAAGGGAACAGATTGATCGCAGAAACAACTATAGGCGTTGGTTGTGAAATAACAACCCCAAAGGTAGCCGTAGCCATAGTGACATCGGTAACAGTACCGAAATGTAAACCCACATCAAGTCCAGTTGCCAGTGCGGTAGTTTCGCCATTATCCCACAAAAAGGTGTATGGCAAGAAACCATCGGTTGGCTCGGCAAGAGCACTTCCGTCACTTCCTCCGTTACATGAAACATCGCTAACCACAGAAGCTGTTGCACTCAAACTCATCATTGTTGAGTTGCTAAGCTCCAGACCGAATTCTACTTCAGAGGAATGATCGGCAACAGTAGAGTGGAAAGCTTCCTTTGATGAATCAAAATTATCAAAGGTTTCACCTGGCAAGGCAAAAGCCCAAAAGTACAGTAAAGCTGCTAATCCAAAAGCAGGGAGGAAAGATGATTTCATGTAATGGGGTTCAGAAAGAAAATCTGGTTTTTATCAGTTGCTCAAATTACATTAAAAATTAGGGATATGCCAGTATTTGTTACTCAAATTGAAGAAAGTGATGATTTATTGACAAAACAATACATGGTAAACCATCAATTTTTTCGAAAAAAACAAAAAATTGAAGGATAAATGTAGATGGAAAACTAGTGTTGGAGTTTACAAAATAGAAAATATATATAATTGATTATCAGTAATTAATGATGATTTTTTATTGATTTTTTCCACTTGCGCGCCATGTCGACCGCCTTGGCGGCCGACGGCGGCGGTTTCTCGCCGGTCATGCGTTCGCGGACCATCAGCCCGATGATGTCCGATAGCGCGGCA
>JBCCHF010000014.1:0-125982 GCA_039028895.1 Bacteroidota bacterium
GACTATTCTCCCTCGGGAGAAGAGTACTGCTTTACGTCCCCCTCCTGGAGGAGAAGGGAATTGGTTGCTTGATATTGGTTATTATGGCACCTCATCCCTTGCCCTTCTCCTCCAGGAGAAGGGGGCTGACTGTTCGACATTGGTTTTTACGATACCTTTTTGCTGGCTTTTCTCCTTCGGGAGAAACGGACTTGACTTCTTGCTTCGGGCTTTTACGACTCACATTCCCGACTATTCTCCTTCGGGAGAAGAGTACTGCTTTACGTCCCCCTCCTGGAGGAGAAGGGAATTGGTTGCTTGATATTGGTTATTATGGCACCTCATCCCTTGCCCTTCTCCTCCAGGAGAAGGGGACTGATTGTTCGACATTGGTTTTTACGATACCTTTTTGCTGGCTTTTCTCCTTCGGGAGAAACGGACTTGACTTCTTGCTTCGGGCTTTTACGACTCGCATTCCCGACTATTCTCCCTCGGGAGAAGAGTACTGCTTTACGTCCCCCTCCTGGAGGAGGGGTTAGGGGAGGTGGCTACAAACTATCCACCAGACTTTCTACATCATCACTGCCGAATTTTGACAATTCTTCGGTTAGTGTTTGGAAATCCTTTTGTTTGAAACTGGATTCGATGATGCCATTTTTTAGGTAATGGATGTCATCGCAAAGTGTAGTCAGGGTATCAATTATGTGAGAAGTTATAAGGATGGTTTTTTGTTTTTTGACCATTAGCCGGAGGATGGACTTTAGATTTTCGTTCGATTCCAGATCTACGCCATTAAAAGGTTCATCGAGAATCAGGACTGGGCGGTTCAGGCTCAGGATACCAAGGAATGCCAGTTTTTTCTTCATCCCGGTAGAATAGGTGTCAATGAGGTTGCTCAAGGGTAGGCCAAAGACGTCATTCCATTCATGGAAATTAAAATTGGGGTTATTGGCCTTAAACAAGCCAAGATATTCTTTACCCGTTATCCGGGAATAAAAATAGTTGCGCGTTTCGAGAAAGGCAATGTCCGATTTTTTTATTGGCTGACCATTGAAACTGATGGTTCCCTGTTGTGCTTTTACTGTTCCGAAAATGGTGTTCAGTAAGGTCGTTTTTCCTGATCCATTAAGGCCTACTATTCCGTGGATGCGATTAGGCGACCAATTTGCTGACAACCCTTTAAGTACCTGGTTGGTTTTGTAGGAGACTTGTAGATTTTGGATATTTAGCATTTTTGTATTTCGGGTTGATAATTCAGAGTTATTTATTCCGGGTTGTTTATTGAAGATAGGTTTTTAGATTATTGATGGCTTTTCTGTAGTAGACAATGGCCATGATGAGTGGCACTGGTTGAGTGAATGGAAAGCTCAGAAAAGCGATCATTACCGCAAGTATGATATTGTTTTGTTGTAAATCGGTGTCAGGTTGATAGCTTGAATACTTCAGGGTAATAGCAATAACCGGGAATAAGGAAACGATGACTGCAACAACCAGGAAGATGTACCAATAGCTGCCATGAAAGATGAAAAATAAGGCCACAAAAGGTAAGCATAACAGCCAAAAAGTCTTTAAATGCCAAATTACCTTGAAATTGAGAAAAGCACGTGGGGGTCGGCGATTCAACTCCAGGAAAACTCTTGGTTCCCCTTCCTGGTAAAAAGCACAAGTTGTAATACTAAGGAAGAACAATGCCAAAAGAATGGCCAGCATAAAATGACTTAGCCCAATTCCCAAAAGATAAACGGGGACCAGATAAATCCAGTTTTTTCTTAAGCCACTCATCCATTCGAATGAACTGTTGAACCATTTCGGTAACGTAAATAATGGCCGTTCACGAATTCCTCTAATACTAATCGTCACATTCAGCAGTGGAGCAATAAACAAAGCGGGGACAATCGTCAATATTGGCATCCATGCCGACCTTGAAACCAGGTAAGCTAAAAATGGCAGGCTTAAAAGAAAGTATTCCGAAAAAAGAATCCAGAAAGCCTTGTTGGTCAGTTTTTGTAAAAATGCCTTGTCTTTTCGGTTTACCTGAATGATAAAGATCAACAAGATGACTAGCGTTGATGTCAAATATGCAGGCTGATTGGTCAGATGGTGAAGCGCTCCTGCTATCATCGGCGTCATAACAATACCTAACAGAAGGACCAGGAAAAAGCCCACCTCATTAAGCATGCGCAGAAACTGCTTTATTCGGATAGAGAGAATTGTGTTTAGCATAGCGTCATGTGAATATAGGCATGAATCGTGGACTTTAGATCAATACATGGTTGATTAACCTTGATTTAACTTGTGTTGTGGAAATTAACAGTTGGCAGTTGGCAATCCGATATTGGGTGATTAGATATAACAGATCATCCGTTGGCTGGTCTACTTTCATGAGATTACCAACTACATCTGAAAATTTTCTAAAAAAAAATCTAGTCAACCGTGGAATTTTTGGGTTTTGCCGTCAACCTTTCAGAAAGGGGCTCAAACTGTCTCTTTTGACAAATAAACCAAGAAGCCATGTTGATCAAAACTTATGGGAGTGCCGTGTTTGGCATTGATGCCCGCTTAATTACAATTGAAGTAAATACAGGAGGGCCCATTTTACAGGGAAAACCCGGGTATTCTTTAGTTGGTTTACCGGATAATGCTGTGAAGGAAGGATATCAGAGGATTGAGGCGGCCGTTAGAAACCAGGGGCTTCGATTACCGAGGATCAAGATCGTGATCAATCTCGCACCTGCGGATATCAGGAAAGAAGGTTCGTATTATGACTTGCCGATTGCGATAGGCATGTTAGCTGCCAGTGGTCAGGTCGAAAGCCAGCATGTAAAGGAGTTTGTGATTATGGGGGAATTATCGCTTGATGGTGGAGTTCGGCCAATAAAGGGGGCTTTACCAATTGCCATTTTAGCTAGAAAAGAGAATTTCAAGGGTTTGATTGTGCCTGCACAAAATGCGAGAGAAGCGGCGATAGTTAGTGACCTTGATGTTTATGGGGTAGAAAATATCAGGGAGGTCATCGATTTTTTTAATGGAGACCTTGACTTGAAACCGCTTCAGGTAGGCACCAGGGAGGAGTTTTTCGATAATCGTCAGGCTTATGAAGTTGATTTTTCAGATGTGAAAGGTCAGGAAAATATTAAACGTGCCTTGGAAATCTCAGCTGCAGGTGGACATAATGTCATTTTAATTGGACCGCCGGGTGCTGGTAAAACGATGTTGGCGCGAAGGTTTCCGACCATCTTGCCTCCATTATCATTACACGAAGCCCTGGAAACAACAAAGATCCATTCGGTTGCCGGCAACCTACCATCCAATACTTCTCTACTGGCGATCAGGCCATTTCGTTCGCCACACCATACGATTAGCGATGTAGCGCTGGTGGGTGGCGGGTCTAATCCGGCACCGGGTGAGATATCATTGGCTCATAATGGCGTTTTGTTTCTCGATGAGTTACCCGAATTCAAAAGATCTGTGCTCGAGGTGCTTCGGCAACCCATGGAAGAACGAAAAGTGACGATCTCCCGCGCACGCATTTCTGTTGACTATCCAGCCTCATTTGTTTTGGTGGCGAGTATGAATCCCTGTCCCTGCGGCTTCTACAACCACCCTGAAAAGGATTGTCTTTGTCCGCCAGGCATGGTGAAACGTTACCTCAACAAAATATCGGGCCCGCTTTTAGACCGCATAGATCTGCATGTGGAAGTCACCCCTATTTCTTTTGATGCCCTTTCCGAAATGCGACCCTCCGAAAAAAGTATCGATATCGCTGCCCGTGTCGTAAAAGCGCGGCAGGTACAGATCGATCGATTCAAGACTTTAAACGGCATTTACAGCAATGCCCAAATGCCGAGCCGCCTTGTCCGCGAAGTCTGCCGCATCGACAAGGCCGGCTCGACTTTACTGAAAACGGCGATGAAGAAGTTACAGCTTTCGGCACGGGCCTATGATCGTATACTGAAGGTGGCGCGGACTATTGCTGATCTGGAGGGGAAATCTCAGATTGGGATTGAGCAGTTGGCGGAGGCTATTCAGTTTCGGAGTTTGGATCGGGAGAATTGGGCTGGGTGAAGATGAAAGTTCTCAACTCAATATAGAGAAAACACCCTTAAATTATAAATAGCAATATGCTGCTTATATATCGTATACATTATCGAAAATGTGGATTCATAGAACAGCAAACAAGAATACAGAAAAGATAAATTCCAGTGGGGGTGTAAGCTTCCCCATTAGTTGACACTAGGAAGTAGAATATTTTGTTATTTATCCTGTATCTGCAAATTCTACAGGAGTTAGATTTTTCAAGGCCTCATGAGGCCTTGAAAAATTGTAATTCATCTGCCAGTCCCAGGTCATTTCCCGAACTTGGTCCATATTCCTGAATACATACATGTCCAACAGTTCATTACGATAGGTTCGATTGAACCGTTCAATAAATGCATTTTGTACGGGTTTGCCAGGTTGGATGTACCGAATTTGTATCCCTACTTCCTGGCACCATAACACAAAATGCTTTGCTAAAAACTCCGGACCGTTGTCGACACGAATCCTGGCTGGTTTTCCTTTTTCAGCTACTATCTTGGAAAGCTCCCTGACCACTCGTTTGGCGAAAATGGGTGTATCAGCTATCATAGCCAATGCTTCCCTGTTGTAATCGTCAAAAACATTAAATATTCGAAAACGGGTTCCGTCGTAAAGGCTGTCATGCATAAAATCCATGCTCCAAACCCGGTTGATCGCCGAAGGCAGGGTCAATGGTTGCCGGTCCCGCTTTGGTAACCGTTTACGAGTTCGACGACGCATATTCATCTTTAGCATGGTATAGATCCGGTACACCCGTTTGTGATTCCACACATAACCCTGACGGCGGATAACCCGGTACAACTTCCAAAATCCATAGCCCGGATGCTGATCTGCCAACTGGTTCAATACCTGGATAACCTCATCGTCTTTATCAGGCTATGGCTGATAATACCAACTGGTACGGTTGAACTTCACCACCCTGCGGGCCTGCCTTAAACTCAAATCATGTTCCTTCACCAAAAACCTGACAGCCTCTCGTTTTTCAGCAGGCCTTACAACTTTTTTTGAATCAGGTCTTTAAGGGCATGGTTCTCCAGGCTGAGATCAGCAAACATTTGTTTGAGCTTCTGGTTCTCAGTTTCCAGTTCCTTCATCCGGCGCAGGGAGGAGGCATACATACCACCATATTTACTCAGAAGGTGGCCTGGCTCATCTTATGCTTCCGGCAAAGCTCGGTAACCTTAACTCCGGCTTCATGTTCTTTGAGGATCTGAATAATCTGATGTTCTGTGAATCGTGATTTTTTCATAAATAAATCTTGTTGAAGTTTGAGAATTTTTTTAAAAAAAGTTTGATGTCCTTGTCACAACCTGTTACGCTCTAATACTCTATTGTCGACTTCGAAGTTATTTGGTGCTCAAGTTCATCCTTCAAATTGGTGAGCATTGGGCGCCGACCAATCAATTCATTTGATCTTTCAACCAAATTGAGCAGCACCGTGCATCGGACACGGGTAGCTCCTTATTGTCAAACTTAAAACATAGAATAATGAATTTTTTACAAGTAAAAACCAAGGCCAATAGCGTGGCCTTCATTTTGAGCATTATGGTCTGTTTCAGTGTTACACTGAATGCTCAATTTTCATTTGATGATTTTTTGAAATACAGCATATTTGATGTTACTGCCACTCAGACGGTAGGTGAATGGAAAAGTGTTCCTGAGGTAGGGCTACAATTTATTCCTTTAAACTTTCTGGCAATTTATGCAGGATATCAGCCACTTTCAGATCCTTTTCAAGTAGAAGGCTCTGAATACAAAGGTAAATCATTCAATGCCAGTATGCGGTTATTCCCTTTTGGAGGACCTCATGAACTTCACGTTTTCAAAGGGAACAGGATACGGTCCCCCAGGCGCTATTACCCTAAGCAATCAGGTTTTAATTCTAGGCGTAAAAATCCCTGTCATCGGTCCAGCAACCCGCTTGCCTTTTTCAAGGGAGTGTATGTTTCAGCTGGGTATACTTATGCTGATCATAGCATCAAGGTCACTTCAGACTTCAATAATGAAAGCTTGTTGTATCAAATCGAGCAGCAGGGTTTAGTCGTGGATATTGGCTACTTAATCCGGTTCGAAAACCTATCACTTGGATTCAGCTATGGCTGGTCATTTGATCGCCCTGTAATTGATGGACCGGGTATTTCCAGTGAATATGTCTTTCCCGACGCTGCCCTGGGCGTGCTTACCGGGAATCGAGGGTTAAGAATTACTGCCGGTTTTAACTTTTAACCACCCGGACAGATTGGCAGTAGTCTGTTCCTCACTTGAATCTTTATTGTTAACCATAAATTCAATATCATGAAAAAATCAATCTATGTGCTTGTTGTTTTCAGCACAATTCAGCTTTGGCTCGGATGCCAGGACTTTCCTGAAACAGTGGAACCACTTGTTGAACAGGGAGTTGAACTCATTGATCAAGACGCTTTTAACGAATACATTTATGGAACTGAGACTCCCGACCAAGAGATGGAATTGGAGGTTCCAGAACTCATTGACGAAGAAACTGTACAGATCCAGGACACTATTTATTGTCAACAGCGGACCTACACAGCAGCTCCGGGATATGATGAATTTTTGCTCTACAACCCATCATCCGATGTTATTTACCCTGGAGGCATGTTATACGGGGAGAGTATCGTAGATGGAAGTTACACGCCATTTTTAGTTCAAAGACTTCCTGTGACGCTTTCTACTTCTTTATCAGGGGTGTCAGGGTCAGTTTCGTCTGTCGTTGAGGAACCAAAATTGAGTTCTGTTAGGGAAGCCATCAATGAACTCCTCGCCCAGGAAATTACAGGTGCTACTCCTGCTCAAATTATTTTTTCTATTGAGCAAATACATGATGAGAACCACCTGCGACTGGCGGTAGGGGCAAATGTTGGTGGGCTATTTGCAAAAGTCCGTGCTTCTTATAATTTTAGCAACAGTCACAGTAAAGCCTATTTCCTTGTGAAATTTCTCCAGATCTATTATACGATTGATGTCGACAACGAGGCTTTTGCTTCACCAAGCGATTGTTGTGTTGACTACCCGACCAGTGAGCAAATTGGGGATTATAGCCCAGTATACGTCTCATCCGTAAAGTATGGCAGAATGGCTATGTTTATGGTTGAATCTTCCAAAAGTGCAAGCGAAACAGAAATTGCACTTAATGCCAGTTTCAATGCTTTTATTGCTTCAGGAGGTGTGGATATCAATACGGAGTATGACCAAACCCTGGAAGAATCGAGTATCAAAGCCCTCATTATAGGAGGAAGTGGAGAATCAGCTGTTCAGGCAGTTAGCGGTGTGAACGGATTGATGAGCTACATTACCGAAGGAGGAAATTATTCTTCAGATTCTCCAGGATCCCCACTCTCCTACACGTTGAGGTTTCTGAAAGATAATTCGATCTATAAAGTGGTCCTCGCCACAGAATACACCGTTCAGGATTGTCAAATTATCCGAAATGATCCTTACGAATACGAGGTTGTACCGGTTAGCCCAGATGGAACTTCGGTTTTCGGATTCCTCCCATCATTGGTTCGGGGAGATGGCGAATATGGTGGAAACGGATTTCCCTGGGTCAATGCGAAGGTCGAACTGTTTGTAGTAGGCCAGCGGGAGCTGTGGGCGAAAGTTGACGCGATCTTTGAGGAACAGCGGCACGATTGGACCACTGGTCGGATTCTCGAGAATGTTAAGTTGTTTACTATTCCCGAAGGATTGGTAATTGAAGGCATCGTTTCCGACAAATCTTCAGAAGTTGAGTATTACGATCAGGATCATTCTGCGGAAATGTTTGTGCTGAGTGATTCGGAACCCGTAAAAACATTTGAAATTAATGGAGACACCGGAGGAGTAGATTTGCCAGGCATAGATTTCGGAGAAGGGAGAAGTTGGATGAAGATTTGTTTTAATCCGGTTACTCTTAGCGTAAAGGAAGACCTCTAAGGGTGAAAAGAAGAAGTGTCTGCAAGAGGCTGCCCGATTTCAGGCAGCCTCTTTACTTTTATGAAAGAAAGTCAAAAGACTGATCAGCAGATCTTTATCACCTTCCGGAAAACTTGATTAAATCAAGTCGTTCCGGAGCGTTAAATCAGGATTTGGGCTCAAATAAATTTGCTATATTCAACAAGTCTCGATGGCGTGTGTGGCTGCCGTTAAATAGATTTAAGGCTAGTGGGTGCCAAATCACAAAACGATTTGGTAGTTTTTTTGGATAAATTTTTCCAAAAAAAACTTCATAAGAAAACAGGGGTTAAAATTTTTTTTTGAAAAAAAACGAAAATTTTGTCACACTTACTTAAAGGCTGCTACTTAAGGGTTAGAAAATGATTGTTTTTAATTTTTAAAAATCTCCAGCAAATGAAACCTGATAGAAATTAATCTTTTAATAATTGTTTCATTCGATTTGAACCCAAATCGTTCTTAAGATATGATGAACAAATACAAAATCTTATAGAAAATGGCTCTTAACATTAACGATAATTTTATCGATAAGATCAGAAATCCGAGGGATAATGAGATTTACAAAGTATTGAGTAACCATGTACTTGGCATCCTCACGAAGGAAAAGTATTTCGCTTTGGATGAAAAAGGGGTTGTGAAAAAGATTGTAACCTATTACATTGATCGATTGATTGTAGAGTATCGTTCTGGGATTGAGACTAAAATCATTGACGAAATCCCAATGACTTCTGGTGATATGACGGAAAGCAATAATGCTATCAAGGTTTTGTCCGTGGAATTATGTAAAGATCAGATTACGAAAAACCGGGAAAATAATGAAAAACTCAAGCTCTTTTCTTCAGATAATATGAAGGATCAGTTAAGAGCTTTTAATGAACTCGAATCAACCTTTCTTTCATTTTGTAAAAAAATCGTAAAGAACAAAGCTGATGACATCCCATTGGGCTTAGTCTCCGAATGGCTGCCAACAATACTGTTGACTGCACGCAAAAAAATTAGAAAAGGCGGGCAAATCGAGATTCTTGAATCCTATATTATCGGAGCGTTGGAAAACAAAGTACGCGAGTGGATCAAAAACAAGAAGAAGGCTCAAGCCGTAAGTTCGATTGATGAAGATTCCTTTCCTGCAGGGGCACAAATTGTTGCTAATGAGACACCTTATGACATCTTATCCTTAAAGGAAAGGATGAAGTTGGTTATTTCATGCCTCGAGGAGCTCAATGAGCCTGACAGATCTATTTACATCCTGAAGAAAAGCAATTTTGGATTGGCTTATTCTTATGATGAGATTAAGGCTTTTTTTACTGCTTTTGAAGCGAAAAACTTTTCCAATGGGCTGTTTGAGGAAGCCTTTAAATCAATTCCTCAAAAGATGAATTTACCCGATGGCGACTCCGATGAGATGCTCGTTGAATTGTACTACTACTGGATCAATTACTATGAGAATAATATGGACCAACCTTTTTCTCCGGATAGAATGGTGAAATATGCACAAGACCTAAGATACGCTCTCCAAAATTTGACCATATCGATTGTAAACCTCAGAAAGCGATTTTCCAGAACGCGAAAAAGGTTTCAAGCCTGTGTAAGTATAATTTTCAATCGTCAATAATTAAATCAATTTAAACTATTTAGCAATGAATATAGAAAAGTGGAACGAGATGATCGAAAAGAAATTGGCTGGGAAGCTAACTGGAAAAGAATTGGAGTTGTTTAATGAAAGACTAAAAAGTGATCCGGAATTTGCAGAGGAATATTATAATCTGGAGGAAGTGGAGTTTCTTTTATTCAGGGAAAAAATGAAATTGCGTGAAAAGCAGGAACAATATGCCAAAACTGGCTTGAATCAAAGTATTCAGAACAAAATCCAATCCCCTGAAATAACTGATCAGCCCAATATTATTGGTGATTCTAATCAAAAACACCAAACTGGAAGACGCAGGATAATGCTGGCTACTTTGTTAAGTGCTGCAGCTGTGATTTTAGTGTTGGTTACCTTCCAGTTTATTCTTCCCAAGGGCATAAATAATTTAGATGATGCTCTTGTTGAATATTGGGGGGAAGACAATAACCCCGATCCGACAGTAAGGTCTGGCGAAAATTTAAAAACTGCCCAGAACAGATTTACAAACCGGAAGTATAAGGAAGCGATCAATGCCTATTTGGAACTTGAAAGCTTGACTCATGAAGACAAATTAATACTTGGTATTTGTTATTTAAATACTCAGGAATTTGATACGGCAATTTCAGTTTTCAATGAATTAGCTGAAGACATACAATCTTCAAACAGCCATATTGCCTTATGGTGGAAGATAGGGGTTCTGCTGAACAAACAAGAATACGAGGCCGCAAAGGTTGCCATTGATGATTTTTTAAAAGATCCCAGGACAAATGTTGATTCTCCCTCCAGGGTAGAGCTCAAAAAAGCTGCAAAGAAGTTGGAAAAATATCTGGATTGGAACTGATCTTATGAATTTCAAAATTAAGTTTATATTTAAATATGACCCCATATGAAACCTGTAAAAAATTTTCTTACAGCATTGTTTTTTCTTTCTGTTCTACAGGGTATTGCTCAAAATGGTGACACCCTGGAAATTTTCCTGACTGACACTTCCATTCACGATACGATCAAGATAAAAAGGTTGAAGGTCCTGGCTTTCGACTATATCTATAAATCCCCTGATACAGCTATCCTGCTGAGCAATCAATTGCTCCTCCTAAGTACCCGTCAAAATGATATTAAACATCAGATTAGGGCTTACAGACGCCTCGGGATGGCCTACGAGGTAAAGGGAGAATTGGATTCTGCGTTAACCTATTTTGAAAAAAGTATGGATCTTCGGCAAAAAACCGGGGATGAATCAAGTATCGCTTTGGGGTATAGTGGTTTTGCGGGCTTAATGATTACAAAAGGTGATTATGAATCGGCCTTGAGTTACTATGATCAAGCTTTGGAGATCTATAAAAGGCTGAACGAGGAAAAGAAAATGCCCTCTGTCTACAATAATAAAGGAATAGCATACCAATACCTCGGAGATATCCGAAATGCTATTGACAATTATCTGATATCCATGCAAATGGATGAAAAATTCGAGAATTATGCAAGAGTAGCCACATCTAAAGGAAATATCGGGATGCTATACCATAAGATTGGTGATCTGGACAAGGCCTCAGAATACTTATTGGAATGCTACAATTACTACGAAAATAGTAGTGAATTTCGCCCTTCTCATAAATTAAAGTTACTCGAAGCCCTCGCTGTTATTGAAAGTGATAAGGGAAATTTAGAAAAGGCCAAAATTGCTTTCACTGAAAACCTAAAAGAAAGCAGAGAATTGAAGTTTCCTGACCGGGTGGTATCTTCCTTAGTCAACCGAGGTTTGGTTTATACTCGAATGGATGAATTCAACAAAGCTGTTTCAGACTTTGAAGAGGCAATTCGAATTTCGGAAGAAATAGGATTGATGCAAAATTTGCAAATAACCCTAATAAACCAGGGCGCCGCCTACTTAGAGATGGGGAACCTTGAAAAAGCAATAGAAGTATGCAATAAGGCAATTGAACTTAATAAAGATTCACCATCCATTGTAGAAGCAAAAAGCGCTTATGCCACTCTATACGAAGCTTATAAGAAGAAAGGGCAAAATGCTATTGCTCTTGAGATGTACGAAAATTTTATTCTATTACGGGATAGTTTGGAGTCACAGGAGACGAAAAACATTTTAACTGATCGGGAATTTAAATATAAATACGAGAAAAAGGCCCTTAGCGACAGTCTTGAGTTAGCGGCAGCGCACCAGATTGCACTCACCAGGCAGAAGTATGAATATGAGAAAAAACAGAACTTAATTTTCTTTATCGGAGGTCTTGTTATATTCAGCCTGATACTTGGAGGGATAATTAGCAGATTGAATCAAAGAAGGAAAGAATTGCGAAAAGAAACTGAGCGGGCGGTCATGGAATTTCAAATTGCCAAAAGTGAAATGAAGGCTTTGCGTTCTCAAATGAACCCACATTTCATTTTCCGTTCTTTACAGTCAATTCAGAATTTTATGCTTAAGAATAAGCTTGAGGATGCCAATTCCTTTTTGTTAAAATTCCAGAAACTTATGCGGGCGGTCTTGGAGAACTCAGAGCTTGAGGAGGTACCAATAATGGAAGAATTAGAGGCTCTGAAACTTTATATGGAATTAGAGAGTTTACGACTTGATCATCCTTTTAGCTACACCATAAATATTGACGAAGAAATAGATCAGATCGAGGTCAGCATTCCTCCATTAATTCTTCAACCTATCATTGAAAACGCAATCTGGCATGGCCTCAAGCATAAGAAGTCCCCTGGCCATATAGAGTTGTCAATTAAGAGGATTGAAGATGATCTGATTTGTATAATTGAGGATAACGGAGCCGGACGAAATCAAATCAAATCTACAGAACAATTCAATCTCGGTAAAAAGAAATCCTTCGGATTAAAAATAACGCGAGAAAGATTGAATTTAAGAGACCAGAGGACAAACGCTAAGAGTAATATGAAAATTGAAGATTTGATTTCGAAAGATGGAGCCCCCTGCGGTACTAGGGTCGAATTAATCATTTCAACCGCTGCATGATGAAAAAAATAAGAACAATTATTGTTGAGGATGAGAAGCCTAATTACGAGTACCTCCAACTTATGCTAAACAAGCATTTTACTGAAATTGAGATCGTAAGCATCATCAACAATATTCCTGAGGCAATAGTGGAAGTAAGGCAACAAAATCCGGATCTGATCTTTCTGGATATCGAGTTACTACCCAATTATGGTTTCGAATTACTTGAAATGACGCGAGGGATGAAATATCATACCATATTTACTACGCATTTCAATAAATATGCAACCAAGGCATTCAGATATGCTGCCATCCATTACCTGGAAAAACCCTTTGGTTTGGACGATCTTGAAGAAGCCATTAATTTCTACAAAGAAAGAACAGGATATACTGAAAATAATAAGGACCTGAAAGTTGATGAATTAGGAAAAAGAGCGGAAGATATCCTGCTTCATAACTTAAAAGAGACCAACGAAAACCAGATTATCAGGTTTCCAATTTACGGAGGAACAGAATTTATTTTCATCAAAGAGATCCTTTGGTGTCAGGCTGAGAGCAACTACACTTACATTCAAAGGACAGATAAAAAAAGTACGAAAGTGACAAAAACCCTCAAGCATGTAGAGGCAATGCTAAAAGGTCACAACTTTTATCGGGTGCATAGTTCTTACCTGGTAAATTTAGATCATATGAAAATGTATTTGAGAGGAGATGGCGGAGAAGTCGTTATGGCTGATGATCATCATGTACCTGTAGCACGAAACAGGAAAAAGGGATTTCTTAAAAAGTTGGGTAATAGTGGTTGAATTGGTATTCCAGTTTACTAAGGACTTAAATACTTTACCAATTGCTCAAATATCCTACCAGCTACTAAATCCGCCAGCTTTTTTCTTGTTCTTATACTATATTGGAATATTAGTTCATAATAAAACCCGGGTTTAGTGCTTTATCGTTTACACTTTACAGATCATTGCGTACACTCCTGGCGTCAGGCTTAGTGCAAGGCCAGAAGTAAAGCATAAATACACTGACAAAGAACGAATCTACTTACGTAATAATTAAGGGTTTGCCAATACCCTGAGCTTAATTGCTTTGAAGTTTGTGTGGTTATCTGCCAGCGGGCTTATGTCCTGTTTGATCGATATTCGGCTCTCCTTGAAATTGATTTTGGAAAATCTTAAAAACAACGTTCTATGTATATCTTAAACTACTCAAAAAGCACCTGGGTCATTGCTTTGTTACTTTTTGTATCAAGTGCCTTTGGTCAGGTTTCGGTTTCTGATTCGCTTGCGCTTGTTGACTTTTATAATTCGACGAATACAGTCCTAAACAATTGGTTAACTACATCCCCTGTAAGTAGTTGGGAAGGAATAACCGTTGAAGGAAACAGAGTCGTTTCAATTAAATTATCCAATAAAGGTCTATCAGGAATTGTGGTCGATGAATTAGGGGGATTGAGTGAATTGGACACATTGGATTTAAGCAAAAACCCACAAATTCAAGATTTCCAAAACAATGCTTTACCATTAGGATTAAAGTATTTGGAATTAGATAGTATTGGCGTAAATGCAGCAACCGTCGTTGACTTTGATGGATTGGATTCCCTTACCTATCTCGGGTTGTCAAATAATGGTCTGAACCATATTAATGCAGTTGACAATCTTAATAACCTCATCAGTTTACATACCATTGATTTGAGCAATAATAATTTACCTCAGAATGGAAATGTAATTCTAAATAATTTGCCTATAAATGTGGAATACTTGGATTTGGGTTATAATGATATTCAAAATATTGGAATGAATGGATCGCCATCCTTAAAATTTTTAAATATTGCCGGGAATAATCTTTTACAGGTTAACCAAAATTTTATAGATAATACCCCAGGACTTGAATTTTTGGATGTAAGCCATAATGGAGGATTAATGAATATTCCTTCCCTTGCTGCACTTTCTAATTTGAGAATCTTTAAAGCCTCCAGTTGCCAGATTCAATCAGCAGGGTTTGTTTCTGGGCTTCTTGCTTTAGAAGAATTGTGGCTCAATGATAATCAGATAATTTCGTTTCCGGATTTGACGTCTTCGGTTCTCTTAGAATACCTTGATGTAAGCAATAATAGCAATATTTCTTCTCTGCCCCAACTAAACTTATTCCCAAATTTAAGAGTGTGTAAAGCTTCTCATTGCTCATTAACGAGTATAGATAATTTATCGGGACTTTCAAGTCTTGAAGAACTGAATCTTGAATTTAACGACTTGGATGCCTTGCCTGATATATCTGATTTATCGTCCTTGAAGCATCTTCAGATACGGTTTAATAATATTTCTGGCGCAGTAAACCTGGATGGTCTTAGTGATCTTCAATATGTTGACATGTCCAACAATAATGTATCTACCATTTCAATTGGTGGAACCTGGAACGTTCCATTATTAACTTATCTCAGTTTATTTAACAATGAAATTGAATCATTCCCCCAACTGGAAGCCCCTAATCTGAAAACATTATTAGCATCGAATAATAAAATTTCGGGAGATGTTATCTTTTCTCCAATGGATAGCTTGGAAAATTTTAGTTTTTCCCACAACAATATTGATTCCTTTTCTGATTTAGATGCTTCTGTACTTTTAGAAAGTATTCCTTTACAAAGCAATAACCTTCTTGTACTTCCCTCACTTCCTCCAAAGAGCAGCACATTGTTTGAGATATTGATTTATGAAAATCAATTGGTTTATTCGGATTTAGAGCAGTTTGTTGAAGCTTATAATGACCCCATTGGAGAATCGTTTATTTATGCACCCCAAGATTCAGTAGGCCCACACCAAAATATTTTGGCGGTTAACCGCGACAGCGTGACCCTCCACTTACCGAGACATGTTGGAGGTGAGGCCACCACTTATGAATGGTTTAAAGAAGGAGTATCCCTTGGGTCGGCTACCCTCCATGATTCAACGCTGACCCTATATGATCTCGATGTAAGGGACGAAGGAAAATATTATTGCAGAATGGTGAACAGTAATGTAGAAGGCCTCACATTAATTACTCAACCGATTACTTTGTATGTTACATTGATCCCGGATGAACTGATCTTCAATTGGGAGGGGCTTCCACAGGATTCCATCGATGAGGTCAGGACAACATTAATGAGTATCGGCGGTTCTCCACTTGAAGATTGCAATTGCAGTTTTTTGGAATTATGGGACTTTTCAGATGTCGAAACCATTGACATCGACACTAAAAAAACCAAAGCCGTTGAAACTACAGGGATCGACACATCGAGAGTTGACTTTAATTATCTGGATGAGGTTTTCAATACTTCACCGATTTTTATTACCAGTCTTGACTATCAAGCCAATAATAATCAAATTACCGGTATCTCAACCCTTGCCATTTTAGACACAGGAATCGACTCTGCCAGGTTGGATTCCCTAAATTCCCTTCAAGATCTTGATGTAAATTGTGATGAAGGCACGCCATATGGCTACAATCCAATTGATCCTATGGCTGAGCCCTGGGATTCAAATGGCCATGGAACTCATGTAACAGGGCTTGCCGCCCTCAACACCAATCAGGTGATTGAAGTCATGCCAATCAAAGTTGTTAATGATAATGGGATCGGGACCCTATTCCATGCCATGTGCGGCATTCATTATGCCGTGAACAATAAGGCTGATGTGATAAACCTGAGTTTGGGCTACTACGGTAATGAAAACCTCATTTTTAAGGAGGTTATGGAGGAAGTCTTAGATAGTGGTATCGTAGTAGTTTGCTCTGCTGGCAATGAAAGATTTGACTTTGATATCCAGGGTGATACTGTAAAGTACTGGCCGGCAAGGTTTGATTTACCCAATATTGTAGTAGCCCTTGCAATAGATCCCAATGACGAAGTGACCGAATTTTCCAATGTGGGAAGTGTTGATGTTGACCTGGGAGCACCCGGTCTTGATATTAAGGGTTTAGGAATTCATCCAATTGAGGAAGTAACCATGAGTGGGACTTCGCAAGCGGCAGCCTTAACAAGTAGAGAGGTGTCATTCCTGAGGGCGAAATATCCGAATGCTAGTCATTTGGATATCATCGATTCCCTATTTGCTTCTTTGACCATTATTCCTGAGTTGGCGGGAAAGACCACTACTTCAGGGAAACTGCCAAATATCGAATATATCCTTGTAGACACGATTACGAATGTCGAGAATGTAATTGTCCCTGTCGTGGATGTGAAGATCTATCCCAATCCCGGGAATGGAATGTTCTATCTGGAATTGGATTCGGATTACGGAGGCCTTTACTCGATTAGAGTTTTCAATTCCCTTGGAATGCCAGTACAGTTATATGAACAGTTCCTTGGTGCAGGGGGCAATACTTTTCAATTGAATTTGGAAAACCAGGCCCCCGGAATGTATTTGATGTTACTTGAATCGGAGCGACATAAATCAATTCATAAAATCCTTCTTTTCTAACCTTAAACATTGAAGACTATGTATGTAATTCGCGTCGTTTTACTTTTTGCAATACTATGGATTTCAGAAGAGGCTATATGCCGAAACTGTTTTGACTTACCCCCTTCCAGTATTCATCCGGACTCGGCACATGCTCATTACAATTACGGAAGAAATGCCTGGTTGGAAAAAGACTATGCATCAGCAATCGATCATTGGGACCAGGGCGGAAAAATCTGGAAATGCCTGGGCGAAGAAAACCTTGAATATTCAAAATGCATTCATAATATCGGCTACCTCTTTAAAGAACAACAAAGTTATGAACTTGCTTTTAAATTCCTGGATAGCGCGAGGGTAATAAGGAAGAATCTTGCTTCCCCCAAATATTATTATTTAGGGACGAGTTATTTTAATCTCGCCGAGATTCTGGCCAATGATCATGCTGATTATTTTAATGCCATCGATTATTATTACAATGCAATATCTTGTTTTGAAGAAGCCTTAAAATATGGTGCGGACCCCTCAAAAGTGGAAGATAATGTAGCAAAAGCACTCAATAATATAGGAACCATATATAATGATATCCTACAACCTGAAAATGCACTTATTGCTTTAAATAAATCGCTTAATATTCCTGACAGAACGATTTCAAACAAAGCGAAAATATACCACAATTCTGGTAATGCTTATGACGACCTGGGTGAATACGAAAATGCGATTAAAGCCTATAAAACTGCTTTACAATATTACATCGAAGCAGAAGAGATGAATGAAGCTATAGGTGTACTAAATAACATAGGAGTCACCTACAGAAAAGTTAAAGCATTTGACAATGCTATTCGGTATTTAAATCAAGGCCTGGAAACTTGTGATACCTTAATTGGAGCGGACATAAATAAGCGGAGAGCAGATTTATTCCACAACTTGGGCGATGTTCATTTTGATAAAAAAGAGTGGCGATTAGCTTTAAGGAATTATCAAAAGTCAGTACAATTTTTTGAACCAGACCTCTTTAACCGTTATCAACCAGACTATGATTTTAGTGGAATTCAGGTAAAGGACGAATCTAAAATGGACTTACTGATCTTTCTGGGAGGAGAAGCCAATACGTTGTTCCAAATCTATTCGGAAGATAGAAACAAGTCTGACCTGCAAGCTGCGACTAAGTTGTTCGAATTTTGTAATAGGATAGCAGGTGATATGAAAGATGGTCTTAATGACAGGGAATCCAAATTATTCCTGGTTAATAAATTTCGTCCTTTGGTGGAAAGCACCATAGAAGCGGCATATCATAATAATGATTTTGAATTAGCATTTGAATTTGCCGAGAAAAACAAATCACTTGTCCTGCTTTCCAAAACCCAGGAGATATCAAAAATTAGAAACAATGAGAGCAATAAACTACTATTTGAAGAGCTAATTAAAATGGAGAAGGAGAACTTTGATATCGAGCAGATTCTTTCCAAGATGCAAAGGGAGGACGATCCTTCCCTTTTTGACAATTTAATTTATCAAAAAGTCGAATTATCGGAAGAAATGGACAAAATGAGAGCTAAGCTCGAGAAAGAATCCTATGCTATATCAAGGCTGGAAAGTGAAAAAGCACAGGCATCGCTCGAAATTATTCAACAGCAGCTTTTGGACAGGAATACCTTGTTAATTGAATATTTTGTTGGGGCAAGAAATTTATTCATTTTTAAAGTCAGTTCCAGGTCAATTGATCTATTCCAGATACCAAAAGAAAACCTAAATCTGTATGGTATTGTTTCCCGATTAAATTCTTCTATAATGAAAGACGAACATTCTGATTTTGTCAAATCGGCTGCGTCTTTATACGATATACTATTGGATTCGGTATTGAAGGATTCTAAACGATATGAGAATCTGATTATTATCCCTGATTCATTCTTATATGCTTTACCCTTTGAAACCTTGCTCAAGTCTCCACCGAAGATTGAGGGATATGGAGACTATAGCGTTCACAATCTCGATTATCTGATTAAAGACCATGCTGTCACTTATGGTTATTCAGCCAATGTGCTTGTTAGCAGCCGCCAACTTTCTAATAAGGAAAAAAGATTGATCCCTTTTATAAGCTTCGCTCCTGATTTTGGAAATAATTCTGGTAATCCCTTATCTAAAGATCCATTGCCATATTCGATCGATGAAGCTGACCAAACAGCAGGATTATTCCGAAAAGGCAAATCGATGACTGGTCTAAATGTTACTAAATCCGTTTTTTTAGAATTAGGTATTATTGCAAGGGGAATTTTGCTTGCAACGCATGCTATTGCAGATGACCAACAAGAATTCGGTAGCAGGGTGTTTTTTTCCAATGGTGATTCTATTACGCTTGCCGAAATACAATTTGTACAATTTAATGCAGACTATATCATATTAAGCGCTTGTCAAAGTGGTAGCGGTAGACTTACAGCAGGGGAAGGCGTCAATTCCATAGCCCGGGGATTCCGCCTTGGTGGTATTCCCAGTACAACGATGACGCTTTGGGAACAAAATGACGAAGCGGCTTCAAGGATTGTCATTGAATACATAAAACGATTAAAAAAGGGAAAAAGTAAAGACGAGGCATTAAGACAGGCTAAATTGGATTATTTGAATGAAACCTCAAACCCTATACCCCGTTATTGGTCGGCATTCATTCACATGGGAGACAGCAGGCCGGTTTACAATAACTTCTTTACACGGAGCCAATATTTTCTGATTTGTTTATTGCTCGTATTGTTATTGGCGGTTGGAATAAGAAGAACGGCTAATTGAAATTACAGCTCAACTTATTTAGCTAGCAGAAAAATTACCTTTTAACTTGCAGTGCACTGCATTTAGCAAAGCAAAATATTCATTCTGAGACATTACCAGCATTAAACTATGGAGAAGCTCAAATTAGAGAATCAAGGGTTTGGTCCACGAGGTGGGACCGGGTCGTCAAAACCCATTTCCTGAGTAAATTGATTTGAAAATGTTTTATTCGGATTGAGCTGCCGATAGCTGTTCAACCAGGCATCCGCTCCTTGAAAAAGGGATTGAATATCGTAATTGTTCTTTTTCAAATTACCGAAATTCAGACCCCAGTGGATTCTAAGATTCTTTGGGAATTTTGCCTGCATCTTTTCACGAATTTCAATTACTGTTTGTTCCCATTTATTAGTTTTTAGTAAAAAAGGAATCTCAAAGCAAACAAACAGATTAGTCCCCGCGTCAGGATGGCCTGTTGGGTATGGACCAAACTGGGACAAAAAGGCAGTAGATTCACCAACAAATCGGATGCTGATAGGCGCTGTGATGTACATTTTATTGGAGGATGACCTCAAATCTTTAATGATACTGAATAAGTATTCAGCAGCCGGACGTAACTCGCGCACAGGAAGCGTCACTTCTAAAGCAAGCCCTTTAATGTTTTTTGGACGAGGGGTGAGAAATACCCTATAACTACGGTTGAGGTAATTATTTTTATCTCTCATCGCTCGAAGCGCTTTGTTTAGTAATTTTCTAATTCTTTGCCATTTATTAGCCTTGACTAAACATCCTTTAGCAATCATACCTAACATTAAACTACCAGTTCCAATAAGCAGCTTCCAATTGCGTTTACCTTCACTCTTGGTTCGGATCGTGGTCTTGTTTGTCCGCATACGGCGGGTCACAATACAATAATGTCGATTGTTTTGAGCGTAAGGATTCACCAGTAAGTTATAATCTATCGTCCTGTCTTTGGATAGGTATTGAGATAGATTGGCTTCAAGTTCATCAAGTTCGGTATTAAGCCAAGATTCCTTTCTGCTTTCTTCCAACTTATTGGCCTGATCTACTTCAAGCACCAGGGAGTAGATTAAACCCATTGATCCCATGCTCACTAAAACTGAACGGAATAGGTCATCATCCTGTTTTAGAATAATGGGGTGCCGTCCTTGCCCATATTCAGCGTCAAAAGCAGCTTTATTAGTAATACCGTTTAAATTTTCCGATCTAGAATTTAAAACAGCGGGCTCAATTCTCATTATCTGACCGTCTCCTGTAACAATTAATAAAGATCTTACCATATCAGGGATTGGGCCCATATCATGACGAGATCCATGGGTGGAAGTTGAAATTGCACCAATTATAGTCTGAGCGTCGTAGGCCCCCATTGTTTTTAATGCAAGTCCTTTCCTATTTAATTTTCGGTTTAGCCTGGAGAGGCTAATGCCTGATTGGACCTCAACAAGATTTGTGGCGTTTGGATAACGCAATAGTGGATACGAATTGTTATTTTTTTTGAGTAAAACAAAAGGTTGACCTGGGCTTAATACGTTATTCAACTTTGTTGGAAGGACTAAGTAACCTGTTTGGCTCAATTTTAAAATATTTGAAAAAGAATGTCCTGAACCAACCATTCTTATTGAAGTACCAGCTGCAATTGCATCCTTCACTGCATTTTTGAGCATAATAAGTGTGGAGGCCTTGTAGATCCGACTAGCTGTAATTTCCTGGTTTTTTATGTGGTTGACCCATTTTTTTCCGGTTACAAATTGGCTACTTCCTGAAAGGCTAGCCATAATGTTTTCAAATTCAATCTGTTCTTCTGCCTCCTTTTCTTCTTCAGAAAATGCAAGTTCCTCATATTTTTCTTCTAAATACTCTTGTCCTACCTGTTCGAATGCATCGCTATGGGAATCATCCATAAATATCTCCCAAAGGGCTTTTTGGGCATCTGACATTTGACCTTCTTCTATGTCAGCAGGGGGGGGCACTAAGCCAGCAGCATTTAATGGGGAATCTGTACTTTTTTCATCCTCAACTTTACGAATCAGTTCCCATATTTTAGGTGTGATAGGGTAATTTTCTTTTGTATTTCTGGGCATAACTTAGATAGTTAATTTTGCAATTATTATTAAAAATCAAAGACTACTTTGGATTTAATGAGCTACAGTTGAGTTTTGCTTATACATCTTCAAACTGAAGAATTTTATATTTGTTTTATTGAACCACCAAGCGATTGAAACCAATCGGATGTTCCATTAACTTTTTGTAATGTAGCTTCATCACATTCAAAAAATCTCTTAATGATATTTTGAACTCTTCCATTATTCAAAAAGAAGGCATGCCAGTCATTCATGATTAGATGGGAATTCCATCTTGTTTCAATGGGTTTACTGGCTATGTCGATGGTGACAATCGAATCTTTAAAAACTGTAGAGCTATTATGGTGAACCGTACCGTCTCCTTCTTGTGAGTAATGGGCTTCATCAAAATTGAAATAGTTCTTGATTCTCCCGTTAGAACAGGTATCCTTTATAGGTAGGGTTTCCAGAGTTTTTTCGTTCGAACCTACTAAAACGATTAATTTTTTCAGGATACGTTTATCCATTTTCCCAAAATCAAAAATACTATTGTGTTTGTCATTTCGAATTTTCTTAAGCTCTTTAAATCGAAATTCCATTAAGCTATTCTTAGCTTTTGCTCTTGTAGTAGAAGGAGATAATTCATGCTGCCAATATGATTTGAAGTTGAAAAAATCATTGACGAGCGATTGGTCCTTAAATTTAAAAGAGTTCTTATACACTCCTGATAATTCATAAATGGAGGGAAAAGTTCTTGCAACCTTTCTAAAATCATCACTCGAATTGAAAAAAAATGAACGGCCAACCACCAGGTTATACGCTGCCTCAAGAGATCCTAAAAATGGAGGATTACAAAAGATGGTTTTGTCAATATAGGTTTCAACTTCATTGTTTTGATGGAGCATTTTGATAAAACTGGACAGTACTAATCCGCCCATACTATGTGTGAGGAAATAGAATTTTTTGGTGTTGCCAAATTTTTTCCCCAATCGCTTCACAAATGCCAATAGTTTATGTGCATTTGTTTGATTAGACAACCTCCAATCGTAACCAAAAATGAAAACTTTGAAACCATTCCCGCGTAGCATGTCAATGATTTCTGAATATGCCAGGTCCTCAACATCTGAAGGGTTAATTAAAAAGTCTAATTTTTGATCGGAAAACCCATCTCTTTTAAGCCCAATATCTCTAATTCGTTTAAAGTATTTTTTAAACCCAGAGAAAACTGTTTTAAAATCCTTTTCATTCGTATTTGATAATGTTGTCCCTTGTATTCCAGGGATAAAAATTACAGGAAGTTTGCTCATTTTAGGGAAATTTTAAAGACTGGAATAATCTTCTACAATTGTTTCTAATAATAAGCTTAATCAAGTAATAACAGCAAATAATGTTTCGAACAAAAATGTTAGAAAATCGTCTGGAAAAATTGAATGATTGTCCTGTGAATAAACTAGTAGCCTTACAGTAAACTCAGTGTTTTAAAGGGAATATATAATGGTCTTAACTGAATGTAACCTTAATCATTTTCGTTCAAATCGCCTTAAAATCCTGAATCAATAATCGAACAGTCGTCCCATGACTGGAGTCGATCTGTAATTGGGCTTTGAGTTTTTGGGCGAAAGCCTCAATCAGTTTATGCCCGAATGACCCTTTTAGTTTTTCAGTGGTATGTTCTGCCATACCGACACCGTCGTCTTTGACTTCCAGAAGAAGGTTTTCTTCTTGTTTCTGGAGACTGACATTGATTTGGCCTTCGCGGTTTTCCGGAAAGGCATGTTTTAGGGAATTGCTTAACAGCTCATTGAGGATCAAGCCAAGCGGTATCAACGTATCTACATCCAACGTCATAGGTTCGACCTCGCTTTTAAACTTGACCTGGTCTTGCTTGATATTATAGGAATTGAATAAACTGGTGCCCAATTTGTCGATGTAGTCTGAAACGGCTATCCCGGTCAGGTTCTCTGATTGATAAAGGTTTTGATGGATGAGCGCCATTGATTGGACTCGATTTCGGCCCTCCTGCATGCTTTCGAGAGCTTTGTTGTCTTCAATGTATTTAGACTGCCAGTTAAGCAGGCTGGAAATTACCTGTAAATTGTTTTTTACCCGGTGGTGGATTTCCTTCAGTAGAATCTCTTTTTCGGAAAGGGCTTTTTCGATTACTGTTTTTTGTGCAGCGAGTGTGCGATTGGTTCTTGATTTAAAATAAAGAAACCAGAAGGCCACCAAAGCCAGTATTATACCTGCAACTGCCAAAACAGAAAATAGTACCCTTGCCTGAGCGGATTTTGCCAAAGCCAATTCACTTTGCGCCAATTCTTCATCTTTTTTGGCCGTTTCAAACTTCACCTCCAGTTCATCCATGTTTTTTTGTACTTCGACAGAATTTAGACTGTCCATGGTTTGGTGGTATTTCTTTAGGTAGGGAAAAGCCTCTGCAATGTTATTGTTTTCTTCATGAGTATCCTGAATGAGCTTGTAAAGTTTGGCTTCAGGGCCCGCATTACTTTCGGTTGCCAAAGTATAAGTTAACGCATTTTGATAGGCTTCAATAGCTCCGGGATAATCCCCATTTTTACGCTTGGTGTCTCCAAGATATGCATAGGTTTCGATCAGGCTAAAATTGTTATTGGCATTTTTGTGAAAAGGAATGATATCTTCCACTTGTCTAATGATCTCATCAGGGTCCATGTTCCCGAATTGAAAAAGTGAACTATGAAATCTATTGGATTGCAACGCGCCCTTTCTCCCTTGTATAAATTGAAGATATTCCTCACTGGCTCCTGAGTATTTTTCCAGCATATCATTGGAGAGATAAAATTTCAGTCGTTCTGCCAGTACCCAGCCATAATCCATCCGGTTGCCTCTTTCCTTAGTCAGTTCATAAGCTATCTGGATGTGTCCTTCTGCTTTGGAATTATCATTTTGTGCGGAAAATAACCTGTACATGAATAAATTGGTTTCCCATGTCATATAGTTTTTCCCGATTGCTTTGAAAGCCCTTTCTGCTTCCGTGTAGGCCAGGAAAGCAGAGTCGTATTTTAGCTCATAATAGTAAATATTCCCAAGGCCATTATAGACCTGACCCAACCATGATTTTACATCATGTTCCTTGGCTAATTGGAGTGCCTCAATGTTAAGTTGCTTTTGTTTTTCCTGGTTGCCTTTATATTGGTAACGCTGACTGAGTCGATGAAGTGATGCAATTTCACCTTTTACAAATTTCAGTTTCCTGGAAAGTTCCAGGGCCTCCTCGAGAGCAACCATCATACTATCGGTACTGACCATCATATACTTACGCGCCAGGTCATGCATCTTCCATACCTTGGAGGTGTCATCATCAGCACTCATGATTACCTGCTTCAGGCTGTCGAGGTTAGACTGCCCGTAAACCAGGCTGCCGCCACAAAAAAGGATTAGAAAGCTGAATATAAAAAATCGTTTCATTGACAGGGGTATTTATATCTGAAGGGATCTCTAAACGATTAACTCATCGTATTTCTGAGCCAGGTGATGGCCTCAACCCTGGTCTCGACATCCAGTTTGTCGTATAAATGCTTAATATGTGTTTTTACGGTATTCGGACTGATAAAATGCTTTTCCGCAATTTGCCTGTTGGTGTTTCCATCATAGATGTCGCAAAGGATCTCAAATTCTTTTTGGGTCAATTTTGACAAGAGTTTGCTGTTCAGTTTTTCCATGTCGAAATTATGCGGATAATGCATTTGCGAAAAATTGAATAACGCAATTTCAAGTGTTGAAAAAAGGTCAGTTTCATCAAAAGGTTTCATGATATAACCCATTGGACGTGTTACCTTGGCGCGGTTGATCGTATTTTTATCACCATATGAAGTCAGGTAAATAAATGGGATTTCATATTTCGACTTAATGATATGGGCGATGTCAATGCCATCTTTTTCATCATCGAGGTTGATGTCCAGCAACACAACGTCAGGACAATTATATTTCAGCTCGTATAAAGCCTTTTCAGAGTTATAAGCGATCCCGGAGACCTGATAGTCGATCCCTTCAAGAATACTTGCAATATCATTGGCGATGGGGACTTCGTCTTCCACAATCAGAACCCGAATTTCTGACATAGCTATTGGTTTTGATATGATACTCATGGATAATATAGATCAAACAATTTTAAAGTTTTGTATCAAAATTTTTACTGTCGTACCGTAACTGCTATCAACTAGTAGTTTAGCTTTCAATTTTTCCGCAAATGCTTCGATTAGCTTGTGTCCAAAAGAGTCTTTGAGACCTTTGTTATCATAACTCTCCATGCCTATTCCATCATCTTTCACTTCGAGTAAAAGGCTTTCTTCCTGTTTTTGGAGACTCACTTGAATCTCTCCTTCTCTATCTTCTGGGAAGGCATGTTTTAAGGCGTTACTAATTAACTCATTCAGAATCAGGCCTAAAGGGATCAGGGTGTCTACATCTAAGTTAAGAGGTTCTACATTGCTTGAAAATGTAACCTTCTCTTTTTTGATATTATAAGAATTGAAAAGACTGGCTCCTAGTTTTTCGATATAGTCTGAGACTTCAACCCCTGTAAGGTTTTCAGTCTGATATAGGTTCTGATGAATCAAGGCCATGGATTGAACCCTGTTGCGACCTTCCTGCATACTTTTTAAGGCTTTGTTGTCTTCAATAAACTTGGACTGCCAATTCAGCAGACTAGAAATAACCTGAAGGTTGTTTTTTACCCTGTGGTGAATCTCTTTCAGTAATATCTCTTTTTCTCCTAAAGCCTTTTCAATAACCTCTTTTTGTGATGAGAGCCGATTGTTGGTTTTATTTTTGAAAAATATTAACCAATAAGCAACAAAAGCAAGTAAGCCTCCGGTAATTGCAATGAGGATAAATGTAGATTTTGCTTGTGCGGATTTTTGGAGTGTTAATTCATTATTCGCTAGTTCTTTATCTTTTTTTGCTGCTTCATATTTAACTTCCAGAGCACTCAGATTTTTCCTGACTTCAGCTGAATTAAGGCTGTCGATGACCGTGTGATGCTTTTTCATGAAAGGATAAGCGGTAACGAAATCATTTTTCGACTCATAAATTTCATAAATTGATTTGTAGCAACTGCTTTCAAGTGTTTTGTAAGCCAATCCCTGGGCTACAGGAATTGCATTATTGTAAGCAATGATCGCACCTTCCAGGTCACCAGACTGTTTTTTTAATCCGCCAAGGTAATGATAGGTTTCAGCGAGACTGAGATCCTGATTCCTTCTTTTGTGGTAGGGAATCATAGCTTCAACATCTGCAATGGTTTGGCTGATGTCCTGATCAGCAAAAGCGAATAGAAATTTATGGGGAGAATCAAGCGATGTACTTCGTTCCATTAAAAACTGGAGATATTCTTCCTGGGCAGCAGAAAATCTATCGTAGTCTTTTTTATGATAGTAATAGGACGTCCTTTTAAATAAAATCCATCCAAAGTCCTTGCGGATGCCTCTTGCCTTTGATATTTCGTAGGCTTTGTCTAAATAACTGATTGCCTTTTCTTCATCTGATTGAGCCTCAAACAGTTCGTGTAAATTATAATTGACTACCCAATTATGCCCTGCACGGTCAGTTTCAATATTTAATCTTTCAGCTTCAGCATAGGCCAAATAGGCAGAATCATATTTCACTTCTCTGAAATGGAGCTTTCCTAATTGTAACTGGAATTGCGAAAGCCATACATCAGAATTTACACGTTTTGCTAATTGGAGGGCATAATTTAATAGTATGCGTTCTTTTTCCTTTTCCCCTTTGTACTGATATCGTCGGCATAACCTAAAACAAGCAGAAAGCTCTCCTTCAAGAAAGTCCAGTTCCCTTGCAAGTTCAAGTGCTTGTTCATAATAATAGATCATACTATCGATACTAATCCTGTGGTATTGAACCGCAACATCGTGTAATAACCAAACCTTGGAAGTATCATTTTTTGCTGTTGCCAATTCTGATAATAGGCTATCCTTTTTACTTTGGGAAAGTAACCCATTCAGGCAGCCAATCAGGAAGCAAAAACATAAAATGACTCGTAGAAACATGCTCTGTCAAATGTTGATGGTAAAGATTTATCCTTCGGTGTTTGTCAGGATTTGAACTTTAAAGTAAACACCAAAGAGCTACAGCTACAAAATAGTAAAATATAGATAATGCTGAGTGAAAGAGAACAAGGTTTACAGCCTTTGAACAATGAGCTTCTTTACCAAAATATTTCTGTCGCCTTCAATCAACCGTAACATATAAGTGCCAGGACTAAGGTTTTTTTGATTGAGATCAAGGTAATACGTGTTTTCAAGATCAGCGTGATTCAATTCTTTCTCTATCATCAACCGACCCGCCACATCAAACAGATAAAGTTGGACTTTTGCAGTTTGGTTTTTATTCCTAAAATCAAGGTAGACGCCATCAGTAGTCGGATTTGGGTAAACTGTAGCAGTAGGTGCGAGGCTTTCGAAACGAACGGCACGGATTTCTGAATACTCAAAAGATGCATCCAGATCAACCATTTTTAAGCGATAGTAGAATAAATCGGGTCCAGTTGAGGGATTGAAGACGGCTTCATCCAGGAAACTGTAATAGGTATCTTCATTTTCGAAACCAGCAGCGACAACATGGGCAATAGTCTCCCAGTTTTGTGCATCCAGACTCCTTTCAATGTCAAAATGGCTTGAATTAATTTCTGATAAGGTCGTCCAGTCAAGGCGGGCATCTTGTTCATTGTATTTATAGGCTTCAAACCTTGACAGTTCAATGGGTAGAACAGGGCTTCCTCCCGAATCTACATGGTTGACACCGAATGTTGTGGAAGGGCAATTAGTGCAAGTCATGGCAGTCGTTCCATAAAACACATTCCCGACAGGGTTGGTAAGGTCATTGCCCGAGCCGCCAATCAACGCGAGGTACGTAGGCGAGAAAAATGTATTGTGGATTAATTCAAAATTTATTGCGGAAGCTGGTACATCCAGTGCGACTCTGAATACTTCATATTCTACGCCTGCGGTATAGACCATTTCATTTGTTACCGAAAATGACGTTCCAAACCAGTTGTTTGTAAATCCGTTTTCCGCTCCTTGCACATTTGATCCATTATTTGGGATGCTAATGCCCGGGAAATCTGTGGTATTGACAGTGATTGCTCCAAAGTTAAAAGCAGGAGACCCATTCGGCCAACGGACAAAAAATTCTATATCTGACCATCGAGCAGCGACATCGCCACCAGTTGGGTTAGGACGGATCTTAAAAACAAGATCAGTACCTTCTTTTGAAATAGTAGCCTGGAAATATTGCGCATGGCAGAAGTTTGCCGCCACCAGGAAGAAGATGAGTGTAATTATGTGTTTCATGATTGTTGTGTTAAAAATTTGGTGTAAAAAATCAGGATAAACCAACCCGGCAATCTGCATTTGCCATAAATTACCAGGCAGGCCAATCCTGTTTTATCAGACGAACTTGATATTGTACTTTGCGGAAATCTGCACTATTTTTTCCATGTCAGGAGGTCCGGCAGGTAGTTGAGATAGCTCTTCAAACATATCTTCCAAGCCTGAAGGAAAAATACTCAGCAGGACCCGTGCTTTTTCATCGCCAATTGCTTTAAATGAATGTGGAATACCTCTTGGGCAAAAGATGAGATCTCCTGGGCCCAGTATGGTTGACTTATCTCCAATAGTCATGGCCATCTGCCCTTCCAAGACATGGAAAATTTCATCTTCATCGTAATGAATATGTGGAGGAATGCCCATGCCAGGACTATTGTTTTGTTCGATCAGGGTAAACTTTCCATTGGTGTCTTTACCAGAAATTTTTACCGTTTGGTTATCTCCCATGACTTGTAAGATTGTACCTTCCTCGCTTTTCACAATCTTAGGGTCTTGCAATTCTTGCAGGCTCATCTCATGATTTTCTTTTGATGGTGCGTCTTTTGCCTCTGCTTTACATGCTGTGATAAGTGAGGTAAGCGACAAGGCGCTAATGCCTAATGCTGTTGATTTTATAAACTCGTTTCTTTTCATTGTTAACTGATTTTTTGAGGTATTGAAATGCCAGGGGAACAGGGTTCCCTAACGGTTGAATTTGTCTTGGACTTAAGAATTAGCTTGAGCCGATCAGCTGTTTTTTATTAGTTATAATTGACCGAAAATGATATTGGTCGGCAGCCCAAGAATGTTGAGCAAGCGGGAATAATCATTAATGGTTGGCGGCCCTGTCGCTCTTACATTTCCATCCATGTTGATGTCCTGCGAAGTATACACGTCAAGGAAAATTCCAGTTGGCCCGCCCAGGTAATTCAGCAAATTTGAATAGTCGTTAATGGTTGGCGGTCCTGTGGCTCTGACAAAAGTGTCGCCAGTTGTATTACCACCATACATGCCCCATACGCCACTACCCAGGTCAGCCATAGGGTTGGTTCCGTTTGCCTGGGCAGGGCCTAGGGTGAAATCGTAAAATGTCAGGAATTCTTCTGAAAGATTCTGAGCAGTGGCTGTTCTGATACCGAGATGATTACGATGCCTGATCGCAATAAAGTAATCGTCATCCAGTACCGGGAAACCAACTTCTGAGGTGCCGTCAATATCGACGATGTCGCCGTCTTTCTGGATCAACGCCGATCTTGTTTCCAAAACAGCAGCTGGATTGTTTTTGTCCCTTAATTCGAGAAATATCCAGTCGGTAATGGCATCATCTCCCGTCACGGATAGCACTGAAGGATTAATAGTCTCTCCTCCTCCTCTTCCTTGTTGGGTGTACCCCAAAGCGGAATAAGGTTCAGTCAATGGGACCAGGCTTTTCAGGCGCAGTTGATCAGTCATTGTTCCAAATGAATATGGACCCTGTAAGAATGTTCTGCATGCTAGTTGAATCCTGTTGATCATAGCTTCTCCGCCGATGGCAATAATGCCCAGACTATCAATTGGTTCTGTTAGTGAGTATGGAGAGTTACCATTTGATGCTGACATATTGGTTACAGGTAGATCCCAGTTGCCATTGCGATAGGTCATAAACCCACAATCAGAGCGATCAAAACCTGGGGGTTCGTCTGTTAATTCCCATTGTGCGGTCAGATTAATACTTGAGCCGCCTGGTACATCTTCTGTTAATAACCAGCTAGCCATCACAGCATCTGAAACAATTGAACCGGTTGTCCCGTCTGCCAGTGTGTTTTCGAGACAACGCACTCCGATGGTATCAATGGTGCCGGTTTCAGTAAGGGCGATCGGGTTATAGGTGTTTTCATTATAACCAACGGGAAAGGTAAAGTTGGTCATATTGCGTTTGATGACTTTGCCAGCATCACCTGTGATTATAAAATCGTTATTGTCAAAATCTAGAATTAGTCCCTGAATTCCCATTACCAGATCGTTTCCGTTAAGGTCGATTAGATTATTATCGCCATCGAAATCGAGAAACCCATTGATAACAGTCTCATCGACAAGGAGTAATTTGGTGCCGGAGGTCTTGTCAATAGTCAGGTCGTTGATCGTTGAACCATTTGATGAAAGCTGGATGTCGTTATCACCTGTCAGCTTGATTGTTGAATTCCCGGCATTTAGGTTACCCTGAATAGTGACATGACTATTGTCAATTACGATCATACCATCGTCTGCAACGAGATGAGTTCCTGCATTGATCTGGAAATTGCCCTGAGCACACATAATTGATGTAGCAAAAAGGCCTGCAATTAGTATGCAAAGGACTTTGTCAGAAAATATGGCTTGAAAAATTTTGTTTAACATAGCAGAATGGAAATAGCAAATATGGGCATTGAATGCAATAGCTTTCATGATGCTTGAATTATTGAGGTAAATTATAAATCAAAGGTATTACTGAAACGACTGGCAGGAATCACCCCTAGGGGTGATATTGCCTATTGGCTATCATTTTTCTGGGCGTTCATCTCCAGGGCTTCCAGCCTGCTTAGCATTGCGGAAAGCAGAGCCTGCTGCTCGGTGACAGTGTTTTTCAAGATGTCATTCTCTTCGCTGAGTTCTTGGACGGCTTTGGTTAAAGGCACCACAAATTCGGCGTAACGGAGGCCGTAAAAATCTTTGTCGTTTTTAGGCGATTTGACCCCGCTAAAATCGTAGCCCAATTTGCGAGCAACTGCTTCAACTTCCTGGGCAATGAAGCCTGTTTGCCTGATGGCTTCTTTGTCGTATTTGGAATCCCATGTCGCTGTCTCTTTGTGATTGAAGTGTTTTTCAAAATGGTTGTCGATGGCATCTATGTCGATGTTATAAGTAACTGGTCGCAGTGCTTTTATGAATTCAAGGCCACTAACATCTTCTGAAATATTGATCTTAAAACGGTTGTCACTAACATTACTCCAATTTGCATAACCCCCTATGTCGGTAACTGATGGATTACCAATTCTGACCTGGTTGTCGACTGTGCAATCGGCATTGAATCCAAGACCTGTAGAGTTATTTATATAAGCGTCAGCATTATTTGCCCCACGGCCAAGTGCGGTGTTTTGGTCACCACCATCAAGTATATCTAATGCTTTGTATCCAACAGCAGTGTTTCCCGAATTTGCGTAGCTTTCTGTCAAAGCTTCACTTCCAATGCCGACATTAAAATCACCTGGACCGTTAGACTCTAAAGCGAGGTTGCCAATAGCAATATTTTGATTACCACTAGTGTTGCTTTCCAGCGCCTGGTTACCAATAGCGGTATTCCTGTTTCCTGTATTTGTGGTTGAAGCCAACGCGTAACTGCCAACTGCTGTATTGCGAATACCAGTTTGATTACCTTCCAACGCATGACTACCAAAACCTGTATTATATTCTCCTGTATCATTCCGTCTAAGGGCATAATATCCTGCCGCTGTATTATAACTGCCTGTCGTGTTAAAGTACAGCGTACTGCTTCCTGATGCCACATTAAAATTACCGGAGATGTTATGGTACAATGCGTAATACCCCAGGCCAACATTTTCATTGCCATCAATATTTTCTGTTATAGCAGACCGGCCAATTGCAATATTTCGTATCCCGGTCGTATTCTTCCTCATGGAATAATAACCAATAGCGATATTTGTATTTCCTTCGGTATTGGCATCTAAAGAATAAGCACCTATTGCCAGATTATAACTTCCTCCAACATTGTCATGTAATGCATCTCTTCCAATAGCAATGTTTCCTGAACCATCTGTGTTTGAATTTAAAGCCAGATGGCCAATGGCTACATTGGAATTGCCATCATTGTTAGATGCCAGTGATTTCGATCCGACAGCGGTATTGTATTCTCCATCTCCATTATCGTACATTGCCTGATAACCGATCGCTGTATTGTAAGAGGTCTGAAAATTGTATTCCAGTGCTGAATAGCCAACTGCAGTATTATAGTCACCTGACTGATTCCACAATAAAGACCTGTTTCCTATTGCGGTATTCTTATCTCCACTTACATTTGAATACAAAGCGTCTACACCCACTGCGGTATTTTCATTTCCGTAAGTGTTTAAGTATAGAGCTGTAAATCCTAAACCAGTGTTACCCCAACCAATAGTATTACTATATCCAGTCTTTGTGCCGACCATGGTATTATAGCCTCCCACGGTGATGTTAAACATTGATTGTGTGCCAATAGCCACATTCCCGTATGTGTCAGTCCCTGCGTAGTGAGACTGATTGCCGATTGCGACATTACTATTTCCATCAATGTTTTCTACGCCTGATTCGTGACCAATGAATACATTCCGGTTAAAGGAAAGATTATCGTTTTTTCCTGCCTCGAGGCCAATGAATACACTTTCTCCAGAGTTTTGATTTTCAAGTCTTGACCCGATCATTTGCCAATGTTCGGTGCCATCTACTTCAAATCTGATGAGATCTTCATCAGGGTTTTTCTCTACCTGGATGCCTGTGTCTGCATCTCCATCCAATAATTCTCCCATGGCTGTGTTTCTGCTGATTAATTCCGTCCAGCCGCTTGTGCCGAAAAACCAAAAACTTTCTGTGTCCAGATCAAAAACCAAAAGACTTGGGGCAGGACTTGCGATCATGTTCCTTTGGGCAGAAGTCATTCTTGGAACAAGCATACCTTTTTCTGTACTTTTTACATCCAGAGCTGCACTTGGATTTGGTACTGCGCCGTCTTCATTAATAGCCACTCCTTGACCATAGATGATTACACTTGAAAAGCAGAGGAGAACAATAAATTTTATAGTTTTCATTTTATTTTGAGGTTACAGATTTGATAAATTAATTAGTTGTTGTTGGTATCGCTTGTTACTTCCAATTCGAGAAGTTCTAGTCTGTTTTGCAAGCTGGAAAGCAATGCTTCCTGTTGCTGGACTTTAGCTTCCAACTCTTGATTCTTTATATGGAGCTTTTGGTTGAGTTCCTGAACGGCTTTTGTCAATGGCACTACGAATTCTGCATAACGAAGGCCGTAAAAGTCTTTGTCATTTTTTGGTGCATCTACACCACTGAAATCGTACCCAAGTTTTTGAGCTGCAGCTTCAACTTCCTGTGCGATGAAACCGGTGTGTCGGATAGTTTCTTTATCGTATTGGCTGTCCCAAGTGGCAGTTTCCTTATGGTTGTAGTGGTTTTCAAAATGGTTATCAACAGCATCAATGTCCAGGTTGTAAGTTACTGGTCGTAAGGAATTTATGAAATCAAGACCACTGACATTTTCGGAGACGTTAATTTTAAAACGCTTGTCACTAACGTTGGTCCAGTTGGCATAGCCGCCGATGCTGGTGACACTTATATTACCTATCCTTACCTGATTATCTGCTGTACAATCTGCATTGAAGCCTATGCCTGTTGAATTATCGATGTATCCTTCGATATTGTTTGCCCCCCGACCTAAAGCAGTATTATTATCGCCACTATATAGTGCGTCTAAAGCTTTGTAGCCCAGGCCTGTATTTCCAGTCCCTGTATATAGATTATCAACAGCCTCGCTTCCGACTCCTACATTAAAGTCTCCCGAGGTACTGGCTGCCAAGGAGAGATTGCCAATAGCCGTATTCTGATTGCCTGATGAATTGGAGTTTAGAGTCTCATTGCCAATAGCTGTATTCCTGTTGCCGGAGTTTTGATTAGCACTTAATGCGTAACTGCCAACTGCGGTGTTTCTGTGACCAGCATCACTGCCATCAAGGGCATAGACCCCAACTGCTACGTTGTACTCTCCGGTTTCATTGTCATTTAATGCCTGATAACCGTTTGCTGTGTTAAAGCTTCCCGAATCATTATATTCTAAAGCATTCACACCTGTTGCAGTGTTATAATTTCCAGACAGGTTATTTCTTAGGGTTTCTGAACCGATTGCAGTGTTATTTGCACCATCTTCATTATTTTCTAATGAGCTTTCACCAATAGCGGTATTCCAACTCCCGGAGATGTTATCGCGTAAAGCCGAATAACCAACGCCAGTGTTACGATTGCCATTATTGTTATCACGTAATGAACTACGACCAACTGCTGTATTAAATCCTCCTCCAACATTAGTTCTCAGTGAAGAATGGCCTACTGCAGTGTTTGAGGAACCATTTAAATTCGAAAAAAGCGCTTCATAACCAATTGCTGTACTTAGTGAAAGTGTGGTGTTTGAATACAGGGCTTTGGCACCTATTGCAGTATTTTGGGATCCGGATGTGTTTTGTTGTAATGCCTGGTATCCGATACTGGTGTTATAGTCAGCATCCTCGTTGGAGTGTAATGCTTCAAATCCAAGTGCAGTATTAAATTCTCCTTCATCATTCAGAAACATGGCTTTTTGGCCTACTGCTGTATTTTCATTTCCTGTTGTATTCTTGTTTAGGGTGTTACTCCCAATCGCGATATTTCTGGACCCTGTAGTATTCAAGAATAAAGACCTGTGCCCTGAAGCAGTGTTTTCTTCTCCTGATGTATTCAGTTCCATTGATTCATTGCCAAGAGCAGTATTGTATGACCCTGTAGTATTCGAAAACATGGACCCTGAACCAACTGCGGTATTGTAGAGGCCAGATTCACTGGTTGAAAAAGCATTTGAGCCTATAGCTGTATTGGAGATTCCATCTATGTTTGACATACCTGACTGGTGACCAACAAAAACATTTT
Source organism: Bacteroidota bacterium (assembly GCA_039028895.1). GTDB lineage: Bacteria > Bacteroidota > Bacteroidia > Chitinophagales > Saprospiraceae > JAHDCJ01. The sequence goes on from JBCCHF010000014.1 coordinate 35,928, forward strand.
GATTACCAGAAAGATCGTCGGCCTCTCCTGCGCGTTTTCCAATAAAGACACTATTTCCTGAGTTCTCGGGTTCAAGTCTTGCGCCTAACATCAGCCATTGTTCTTCATTATTGACTTCAAATCGAATGATGTCTTCATCAGTATTTTTTTCGACCATGATACCCGTATCAGTGTCCTGATCATACAATTCACCCATTGGGAGGTTTCTGCTGATGAGTTCTGTCCATCCGTCATTTCCAAAAAACCAAAAGCTTTCAGTGTTCAGGTCAAATAACAGAAGTCCGGGGGCAGGATTGGAGATCATATTTCGTTGAGCAGAATTCATCCGCGGGACCAGCATGCCCTTGTCTGTACTTTTAATATCTAATACAGCACTGGTATGAGCTACTGAGCCATCTCCGTTGATGGCTATTGATTGTCCGAATACCATTAAATTAGTTAAGCATAGGAAGATTGTAATTGGTAGCGTTTTCATCGTGTTAATAGGGATTACAGATTAATTAAACTTTTTCCTTTGAACAGTAGCAAAGGTAGATGAGCTTTGGCTGCGAGAAATCACCCCTAGGGGTGATATTGACCTTAACGGAAGAGGTTAATTATTGAGTCGCCAGGTGTATTCCATAAATGTGATCTTGTTTTGCAGACTAAGATCTGGACGAGACCTCTGCATGTAGAATTTAAGATCAGCCTCTTTATTGAAATCGCTTTTAAACCAATCGAAAATTTTGGAAAGACAGGTTTTGGAATGGGAAGTGTTGAGATCAGCCGATGTAATGCAGTAACCGTATTTGGAATGATTTTCCGATTGACTCAATTTATTACCATCGGAATAAAAGTCGCATTTCTCATTGAAGATTCAAGAGGTACCCCTGAAGAACTGTACTCCTCTACTCTTAACCAGATGAAATTTGTATCGAACTGGTTTGTAATAGAAGTCATCAAGCCGATGTTTGGGTCAAGGAATGGTGGTGAATTAGATAGAATAAGATCCCTAGCTTTAATGTTAAAGATTAATGGATCATTACTAAAGGTGTAAATAGACATTATGGACAAAACCTTATATATTGGTCACGCGACAAAACTATGTGGTTTATTGACTTGGATTGGAATCAGTGATGTGGTAATCTGGATATAGATTTATCTGTTTAAACAATTGATATTCAGTTTTTTGAGTTCTAATTGGTGTTTATTTTTGATGGAAAAAGTAAAGGTAAATTGTAAAATATGTCCTTTAACCTGCCTTGATAGAGTTATTAATTTTGAAGTAAGATTTTGATAGAATCATACCATATTGGATAAACCGGTAATTCAATTGATCACAGTAACATTTAAGTCACAAGTAAAACCAATTTAAAATGAGAAAATATAATACGACGATTCTTAATGTCTTCACTCTGTTGTTTTTTGTGTTGATTGTTTTCAATGTACAGGCACAAGAAGAAATAGAGCATGGAGATACCCTACTTGAAGAATGGATTGTTATCGAAGCTTCTGTTAATGACCTTGAAAGATGCATTTTTCAAAATGACAAAGTTTCAGTAGGACTTTCCGGTTTTATTGTTGGAAACACACATCCTGACATTGTTAATTTAACTCTTCACCTTTCTCACCATACAGATCCTGTAACAGACCTCTATTTACCAAAAGAGATTCAAATTGGGGATTATGTATATAATATAAATTCTTCTGGCGGAGGGACGCCACAAATTGAAGTTGAATTAATAAGGGCTCAGTATCCTGGAACTCTTGGCGGAACTACAGTTGCATTAGTCGATAGTCACCTTCCTCCAGGTTTTAGTATTTCTGGGGATTGCGTGGGAGTGACATTTGACCAGATTACAGCCTTAGCTGGTGGTCTCGCCTTTTCCGCATATAGCATTGATTCAAACCAGCTTTGTTATGAGGAAGAATATTATTGCGGCGATGGTGATGGTGGCGATGGCTCGGAATTAGTTTACAAGCCACAAAATGAGCTTCCTGGTGCTGTTTTATTATCTGATAAGAATGAGAAAATGAACCTTCCATTTCAGGAAATAAGTATTTCTCCCAATCCAGCAAGCAATTTTGTGTTGGTTGAAACTAATTTGGAAGGAGATGCTGATTTGATGTTGATGACGACTAACGGTCAGGTTATTTACACTTGGCCCGCTGTTGAGATGAATGGTAAAATCAGACTTGATCTTGATGCTTATCCTGTTGGTCTTTATATTTTATCAATAATAAGTGATCAGCAGGTAATTACAGAGCCAATCATTATATCAGGTAAATAAGTCATGATATATATAGCCATGGAGATTGGAAACGTAAGATAAATATGAACCCCGAAAAGTGTCCAGCATTCTTTTCGGGGTTTATTTTATGCTATCCAATTTTTGAGAAATCCACTTCCTGCTGGCCATATTTTGAATATTCTTATATTCCTCAAGGAGCTGTGGCTTTGTGAGTTTTTGGGTTGTCTTTGCTTTGTAAAGCAATTTTGAAAATCGGATCAGATTTAGATAGGCTTTTTTGTAGTCTTCACTAATTATTTTGTTTCGATGTAAAAATTTGCTGAAGGCTTCACAAAAGTCGAAAAACAAAACATCGTATCCAGAAAGTTCATAATAGCTTCGTAGCATCAATCCCTTTGCGACCAAGCTGTAATAGACATTTTTGAATTCCACTTTTATTAAGAGTTCCAGTGTTGATTCATAGTTGTCTTCGCTGAAATAAATCTTGGCTAACCCAAGTTTTCTAGTAGACTCTCGCGAATTAGGATTTAGATATTGTTTGAAATCTTCAATAAAATTTCTTGCCCAATCGTATTCATCCAAACGACAAGAAAGATCAATAATGTTTAAGAAAATTGATTCATCAATACGATTATTGGGGATAACCAATCTTTCTTGCAACCCCAGTTTATAAAGTTCAAATACTTCGCGTAAAAACTCAATGCCCGCCCCTTGGTGGATTCTGTGAGAGGCATAATTTGTAAGGTAAATGAATAAGTCGTTACGTTCGATCGGCTGGATCTGACTTAAGTTCTCAAAAAAGATCTCTTTGAGTCGGTAATAATTTTCATCGTTAACCTTTCTGACAGTTTGTGCTGACCGGGTCAAAATTTCAAAAATTGGACTGGTGTTCTCAGGAAGGAGAGGTAAAATCTTGTCCAGATTTTCTTCTTCGTACTCTTGACCGAGAATCTTCCCTCTGTTCAACATTTCACAATTATATTTCAAACGATTGTACAGATAGTAATGGTCGAGGTTTACCACCGTTTCCTTAAGACTCAATATTTCGGATTTCAATTTTCCTGTTGACGGATGCTCGTAAATCATTTTGTTAAGGCGCATTTGTGCATTATAATAATAAGCATCCCGGTAAGGCATTTTTTGGATTTTTTTTCCAATGGCGTTGGCAATCTGGAAGAATTGACGGTCCAATCCTCTTTTTTTCAGAGTGCGTAGATAAATGAAATCAGACTCAAGGTCAAGATCCCGAACCTCGACCCAAACCATAAAATCCATCACAAGAACTGACAATTTAGCCATCAGGTCAAGAATGCGCTTAGCTTCGAATTTTTGACCTTTAAATATCTTTTTGAAAACATATTCTTTATCCAGAACCTTGAGTTCGTTATTGTCTATGTTCTCCGGAAATGGGTATTTGACTACAATATCATTGTGAACTTTTTTCAGGTACTCATAAAGCTTGATGACTTTTTCATTCTTGTTGTGGTAAGAACTTCTCAGAAACTTACCTAATTCTGTCAATTCTTCCTTTGACAGGCCCGAAAAAAGCTCGATCAGTTTACTCTTTCTCATAGATTATGGGCATCATATTCTGAATATTTTTTGTGGTATTGAAACCTCTTTACTTCGCAGTAATTAAATGAAAATCAGGGTTTTAGTGAATTTCTGGTCGCGAATCTAGAAATAAAATCAATTGGAAACTTGAGGTAAATTCCAAAATCTGTCCTTTATCACCCAGCCAATCGCCAGTAACATTGTATTAACCTTTTGGGAAATAACCGGCCGTGATTCTAAAAGTGTAATTACAAGGAATTTAACGATATAATTTTTCTAATACATTATTAACGCCTAAAAAGGCCAAATTATTTATCATGAAAAACCTAATATTTCAATACATCCCATGCCTTCTTATTGGATTTTTTATTTTTTCGGAAACCTGCTTTTCTCAAGAGGAAGTTTTTCCTGTTCAAGAAAACAAGATCATCTTTACGCTTTTGTCTGAAGCAATGGCTCCTGGTCAAGAGGAGACTTTTTCAAACGAACAACTGAATTCCATTTTTGAAAGTTTCCAGGTCATTTCATATACGGAAGCCTATCCAGGAACTGTTACACCAAGGCTTCAAAACCGGGTAATGATAGAATGTGAAGGATGCGATATTAACGAGCTCAAAATTGCATTGGAGGAGACCTTCCCAGAAGACCTGAAAGAAGTCGATATTGAGATTAAGCCAGTAACTTTGGATGACAGTCAAGCAGGTATCAATGAATTTTTACAGCATTTGAAAAACCAGAAAACATCTAATTATCCTTTGGATTGTGATGCCCCTTTCTTCCCATCTGAGTTTCCGGTAAGTCAACCCACCTGGCGGGCTGACCAGCGTTCAACAAATGTCCCCTGTGCCTGGAGCATTACACGAGGGAGTGATAATCTTATCGTAGCTGTAACAGATATTGAATTTGTGCCAACTCATAGTGATATAAAGGTCATTTATCAACACCCTAATATTCAAGTAGTTGGTGGCACACAGTCTGCACATGGACTGAGGTCTTGTGGTGCTGTAGCAACAATTCATGGTAACGGAGGATTAGCCAATAATGGAGGGAATGATTTACCTGGCGGAGGCATTGGTTTAACCCTTTATCAATCAGGAAAAAATTCAATTTTGCTTGCAGCACAAGATGGGGCTCACATTATTACCAATAGTTGGGGTAGCTGTGAGAGCTGGTTTACACCCTCTCAATTACAGGATTATCAGGATCTGATTAACGAAGCCACCTATGTGTATGGATCCATAGTAGTTGCAGGGGCAGGAAATGCGCTAGGGGCGAATAACCATGCATTGTTTTGTGGAGGATTAATGAATCCGGTTCCTGCCATACTTGATAATGTGATTTCAGTTTCCGGAGGGCATACTCAACAAAATTACCCAAAGTATTTTTCGAGTCTATTTCCGGCTGTACCAGAATATGGACATTACAGTTATCACCCAACAGTTGATATTTGTGCTCCGGCTTATGGGGTTGGTGTGCCTTGTAATGACACAAATAGTAGTACCTGTAATGACTGGGGAGGAACAGGTAGCCCATACGGTCAGGGTTGGGGGACCTCAGTTGCTTCTCCATTTACGGCAGGAGTGATTGGTCTTATGCTGTCAGCCAATCCATGTTTAATGCATGATGATGTGGATTTCATCCTCAAAAAAACAGCGCAACATATGCCTGATTTTTGTGAACCCTTATGGGCTGGACAGATCGGGGCAGGCTATCTTGATGCCTATCAGGCAGTTCTTCTGGCAGACCAGTATGCCAATTCGGGTGAATCTCCTTCTCCGGTCATTAATTATTCTTCATTAAGTCTCTGTGAGACTGGAAAGGTTACCTTGTGCGCTAATAAATCATATAGTTCTTTATCGTGGCATAACGAAATCTCTCAAATTGGTACAACGGACTGCGTTGAAGTGACCTCAGCAGGTGAGTACACTTTGTTTTTCGACAATACAAAAGGATGTACACTAACCCGTACTATAGTCATTGAAGAAGGCGACTGTTGCTATGATCCTTGTCAATATATTGATGAGTCTGTCTTGTTTGAAAAACATGATTTTACAGAGTTTGATAATAATAGCTTTAATGGTAATTATAACACAGGTATGTTACTCTCATGCGTTGCGAAATGGGATTGGGCCGGAGAAGGCTCTATTGCTTTTGCGAATGACATTAGTGATTTTAACAACGGTGCCTGGAATGCCCTTGATCATACAAATGGACAAACTTCCTTTATCATCGGAGATGCTTCTACTATTGCAGACACACGAGTCTTTTACATTGAGGAAAATGTTGTCAGTGGAAAGGCTTACCAGTTTTCAGCATGGGTAAGAAATATCTGGCCTGACTCCAACCCGACCAATAGCCCCGCACTAGAACTCAGGGTACAAAATAGTTCTGGGCTGAATACAATAGCCATGTCAGGAATATTAAATTATGATGATGAATGGGTTCAGATTTGCGGCACCTATTTTCCTGAGGCCAATGAAGTAGTAGAATTCCAGGTGGTTGCTCTTCAGGCAAATCATTTGGTAGGATTCGATTTCGGAGTAGATGACATTATGATCCGAGAAACAGAATTGTTTAATGATTTCTCCGTTTGTCAGGATGATTGTTTCACAATAGGACAAACTAATAACCCTGACCTAGTTTACTATTTGGTGTATAAGAATAATTCAACAGGAAATAACTGGCAATTCGAATGTAATCAATGTACCTATCCGTACCAATTGTGCCCCGGCATATCAGAAAATACTGACTTTATGCTTATTGCTGTAGATTATACTAATAACTGCGCTACATATGAACCTTTTTCAGTTTTGGTTTCAGATCCCAATAGCCCGGAATGTTCTTCACAAGAGTTCAATTTTGAGGCAAACCAGCCAGAAAAGGTAGGAAGTTTACCGGATTATTCATCATTTCAAATCACGCTGAATCCCAATTTGGTCAGAAAAAGTCAAAGTATAGATATTCTATTTGAAAATTCTAAGAAAGGACTTTATTCCCTGAGTTTGGTAGATGTAAATGGTAGAATCTTCAAATTACCCAACTTATATATCGAATCAAGAACAAGTAAGAAAAAGATCACCTTACCAGCTTCTGTCAATGCAGGGGTGTATTTTATAAGAGTTGAAAACGAATTTGGCGAATACCAAATTTCAAAACTGATCATTAACTGAGCATCTCGATCAAAATCCATGTAGTAGATGTATGATTAATGCTTTTAGATAGCCACTTAATAGTTGGTTTTACTGTGAAAAAGTCCTTCGGCATACTTGTCGAAGGGCTTTTTGTTCTTGACAATTAGCTACAGATGGACTTTGGTAACGAGAAATCATCAACAGGGGTAATATTGGCCTTAACGGAAGAGATTAATTGTTGAGTCCCCAGTTGTATTCCATAAATGTGATCTTGTTTTGTGGATTAAGACCTGGACGATACTTCTGAATGTAGGATTTAAGATCAGCCTCTTTATTGAAATCGCTTTTAAACCAATCGAAAATTTTGGAAAGACGGGTTTCGGACTGGGAAATGATATTTTTTTCAGGATTGTTTAAAAATGCAATGGCTTGATCCTCGAGCTGTGTCTCCAGTTGGTCAGGATAAAAGGCTTCTTTTCTCAATTTTGGACAAGAAACGGATGCACAGTTTATCGCAAAGTGAATGCGGGGTTCATCAAATTGTTTTCGCAAAATTTCGTGCTCAACGGTGTTTAGGTCGAAAGGGATATCACCGATAGAAAAGAACTTTAGGTCCCATGACGAATTGATCATAGCGAATCCATCGCTGATGTTTTTGATGCTTTCCAATGGATAATGGTCAACAATGAGTTTTACTGTAAAGGCATTATAAACATTTATCCAGTAAGCGAGTTTTTCTGATGCGCTCCAATTTTCTCCGGGGGAATTTTCCTTAAGGAGGCTGAGATATTGATTTAGGTCGATCGAGTCATTAATGAAACCTTCATAATTGACCATTCCGTCAAGGCTGACATGTTTCTGGAGTAATTTTGTCCAAATATCATGGTCAACTGTAGGTACATATTCTTTTTCCAGATCTGAAAAATCGACTGCTTGTCCTTTTACTTTTTTTACCCAGCTTAATCCTTTCAGACCGATATCATTCACATTAAGCTTATGATATTTCATGTATCCGAAAAATAAAAGCAAAACTGCAATAATACTAAACAAGACTAATCGACGCTTTTTCATTAAAGCACGTTATTTTTATAGAACGTTCCTTTATTAGAATTCTGCAAATTAGGAGAATGTTCAAGGAAAACCGGACAATAGAATAATTTAACCAGGTAAAGTGGATGTTTGGTCCAGTTCTCCTAAATTTGTAACAACTTATTGATCAAAAACTGAACACATGACAAAGCAATACTTTGTACTGTTCCTCCTGTTATTTTTTTCTGAACCATTTTTCGCCCAACATTCGATAGCAAGGCAGTGGAATGAGCATGTTCTGGATGCCATTAGAGCAGATTTTGCTCGACCCACTGTGCATGCCAGGAATCTTTTTCATACCTCGATAGCAATGTACGACCTCTGGGCTTTCTACGAAGGTACTGCCGAGACCTACTTCCTTGGTAAAACTGTGCATGGCTTTCATTGCCCTGTCCAGCCTGTACACATTCCAACGGATATCCGAGCGGCTCAGGAAGAAGCAATTAGTTATGCTGTTTACAGGTTGATCGAACACAGATTCCAGGATGCCCCAAGGGCTGCCTCATTATTTTTTGAGCTTGATCCATTTATGGAGTCTCTCGGGTATGCCATTAACAATCGTTCAACGGATTATGCCTGTTCGCCAGCTGCTTTGGGCAATTATATTGCTGAGCAGCTAATATTATTCGGCCTGCAAGACGGGTCAAATGAAGTCGGCCAATATGCGAACCAGTTTTATGAACCCGTCAATCCACCACTTTGGATGGAAGGCTCCGGTAATCCGAATATTCAGGACCTCAACCGCTGGCAACCACTTCGATTGGGCCTGTTTATCGATCAGGGCGGAACCCTGGGTAATGTAACTACCCCTGAGTTTCTCAGCCCTGAATGGGGGTCAGTTTTACCTTTTTCCTTGAAGGAAGAAGATAGTGGCAGTTACTTCAGAGACGGTGACACATATACCATGTATCACGACCCAGGGCCACCTCCATATCTTGATCTGGATGCCTCACAGGAACTTTCAGATGCCTATAAGTGGGGCCATGCTCTTGTGTCAGTTTGGTCATCTCACCTTGATCCTGAAGATGGTATTATGTGGGATATTTCTCCAGCTTCGATAGGGAATATTACCGAATACCCTGAAGATTTTCTTGATTATCCTGATTTCTACAATCTTATTGATGGTGGCGATCCTTCACCAGGTCATGCTGTTAACCCACATACTGGTCAGCCTTATGAACCCCAGATGGTGCCCAGAGCCGACTATGCCAGGGTGCTTGCAGAGTTTTGGGCGGACGGACCTGATTCTGAAACACCTCCTGGTCACTGGTTTACAATTTTCAACTATGTAAGTGATCACCCTGATCTTGTGAAACAATTTGAAGGAAAAGGCCCTGTGTTATCAGATCTTGAATGGGATGTGAAAGGTTATTTTTTGCTAGGTGGCACAATGCACGATGCTGCTATTACTGCCTGGAGCATTAAAGGCTGGTACGATTACATCCGCCCGGTTTCAGCTCTTCGCGGAATGGCGGAACTGGGCCAGAGTACCGATCCAAATTTACCAAATTATCACCCCGAAGGTATTCCTTTGATACCGGGATATATAGAGCAGATCCAACCTGGAGACTCCCTGTCTGAACCAGATAATCTCTATGCCTATGACATCATGGTTAAGGCCTGGAGAGGTACGGATTATATTTTTGAAAACCCATTTACCAATGTTGGTGGCGTTGATTGGATCAGAGCCTCAATTTGGTTTCCTTATCAGCGGCCGTCTTTTGTAACACCTCCATTCGCTGGCTATGTATCAGGACATTCTACTTATAGCCGAGCTGCTGCGGAACTGTTAACGGCTTTTACAGGTGACGCCTTTTTTCCTGGAGGGATGGGCGAGTTTTACTGTCCGGAAGGCCAATTTCTTGTATTTGAAGAAGGCCCAAGCATGGATGTCACCTTGCAATGGGCGACCTATCGTGATGCTTCTGATCAATGTAGTTTGTCAAGGATCTGGGGTGGTATTCATCCGCCATGTGATGATATCCCTGGCCGATTTATTGGGATCAAAGTCGGAAATGATGCTTTTGAGTATGGAAAGCAATATTTCGAGCGCGTCGAATCGCCGATTACCGTTGAAGCGTTCAAGATGTATCCCAATCCACTGTCTTGTGTAGCGAATCTGGAGTTTGAGCATGAAGGTATTTTGAATGTTAAGGTTTATGCCAGTAATGGTCAGTTCGTTCTAGAAAAGGACCTCGATTTTGTCAATAACCAATCGCAGTTGTACATGGGCAAATTGCCAGGAGGCATTTATATTGTGACTGGCTTTGAAGCAGATGGTACGCGGGTTTTTAGTGAAAAGTTTGCGATACAATCAAACTAAAAAGACTGACATTAAAGAATGTTGTTCTTCCATTGATTGAGTTGCCAGAGGAGACGTATGAGGTATTCAACGCCTTTGAATTCTAATTTATGGCTGCCATCACTATTAGTGCTGATCAGGTTTTTAATCTTTTTCTTGAAGATCACCCTGTTTGTGTTTGGGTCAAAGATAAAGTTGGCTCGAAACATTATCAGGTGATTAGTGCCTTCGTTTTCAACTCTTAATACAAAGACTTCGAGGTCTCTCAGGCCTTTTTTTCCTATTCGGAAAATGAATGATCCGGGATCTGGGGTGGTTAATGCTTTTTCAAGAATATCTTGTGTAACATTCAGGTGTTTGGCGATTTTTTCTGTCTTTCGGACCTCCTTAAGAAAGCAATCCAGGAAGGATTCAAAAACAGGGCCTTCGGTGACAAAATCTGGAGGGTAGATGCCGAATCTTATTAATGGGCGATTATCTTCCCTAAAGCCCTTCATATTTACCCCAATCTGGAAAAGTTCCTGATCGTCAAACAGACCCTTTGCCACCATTTCAGGATCTTCCTCATCGAAAAGGCCTTCATCGTCTTCTTCAAGGTCGATACTTTTTGGCACCATGCTTTCTTCAGTATTGAGATTTTCCTCTTTGTCGAGCCTGAGGGTAATGCTGGCATCATAATCAGAAACCAGGTAGGCAGTATCGAGGTAGTTGGCAAGGCTGTCCTTGCCGTTTCCTGCTTGTTTCTGTTGTTTGACCAGGTTACGTTGACAGATGATATAGTTTTCAGATAATGCTTTCAGGATATTCCTGATCTGGCTACTTGTATTATCTAGTGCAATGGAAACTGGAGGTGAAAACTCACCATTGATCCATGGAATGACGGCTGTGAGAATGACTTCAAACCAATCGAAGGGGGCTTTTTTTGCGATTATTGCTCTTGGAGCAGTAGAATTTTTGGGACTAAACCAATAAATATCGGTGAGCGGAAGACGCTTTGGTTTGTTAAAACAAAACGCCATCAGACTGCCCGGTTGACTGGGGTCTTTAATCCAAAGTACATTCCCATGGTTGTTCTTGCCATCCTTGAAAACGTGCTGCACGAAATTATCAGGCGGATTGAGCTCAATAAATGCTGGTGGTGACCATTGGTAAGCCAGTTTTTGCTTACTGGCACCTTGCGGCAGTTGTTCGACAGGAGTAAGTTTGAACGAGATTTTGGTTCTTAGTGAATTGTCGAATTGGTTTTTCCGGCGAAAGCCAAAAAAAGACTTATTACTGCGTTGCTCGATGAATAATTCCCAATTGATGGAAAAGCTGGCCAATTGAAGATAACCCGGATGGAGATTGAATGGAAATCCGGAAAGGATGCCTGAAGATGATGTTTTTACTACTTTTCGCGCACCAACAGCTACTTCAGCGAGGTTAAAGGACAATTGTTTTGACAAGTCCTTTAATTGGCCGACCTGGGTGTCGTCAGTCTCTGACATGAGCGCTACAACAGGTTTTGCTGGAGGTCACTAAACTTGTTTACAAAGTCGCGTAGTATTTCGTAGTTTTCGCCATCACGGGCTGCCAGTGTGAACTTAAGGACGGTAGTAAATTCCGGCTTTTTTGCTTTTGAAAGATCAGGGTTATTGTCCCTGGTAAAATGCCAGATGCCAACGTCCTTGTCGTTATTGTTTTGAGCGTAGAGCAAAAGATAATCGTCCATTTTGTCCTCAGCTTTTGGGTGGACCTCCAGGATAAGCACCCTGTTGGGATCATCTTCCAATAGTTTCATGTCTTTCTGTCGCGGTTCGCACCTAGCGATATCTCTGAAGATGAGTGATCGTTCGGCAGCCGAGAAAACGAAACCTAAGGCAGGGATCATTTCGTAAAATGATTGTTGGAAATCTGGTGGCGGCGGCACTGACAATATCTCAAATTGCATGGACTGATTAAGCGAGGTTTCCTCTTCATTTTTGCTTTTCGCAATGATGATATTAAAACCTTTGCCTTTGCTTTTACGCATGCCAAACTTAATCTCTGCAGAAACCCTGGGGATTCTGAAAACGGACGGTTGGATATGCGGTTGCCCCTTGATATCCTGGAGGTAGTTTTTAGACTTACCATCCAGCTTTTGTTGCGTTTCTACGATGGAATCGCCAATGTCTGATAGAAAATCTCCAAAATCTATTTCATCTTGTACCCTGTCAGAAGTAACAGAGACTCCCGACGATAGCGCTGCGGCATCATTAGACAACTTTTTCAACTCTCGTTTCAGGGCATCGAGATGGTTTTGATTGGAAAAGTTGGCTTTATTGGATGCCCAATCGCTGAGTTCCTTGATTTTTTTTGCCAGTTCTTCGTTTGTGGCCATAAAAGATCAGTTTTCGATCGGCGGATTTATGCTTCTTCAGTGATTTCAGCAGGATCAGCGTCGGTCAGTTTTTTGTATAGGTCTGCACTTTTGTCCATGTATGCCTTGTCAACATCCAGACGCTTAGGCACAGTGAGTGTTTTTTCATTAAGCGTTTTGGCTTTTTCGAGCAATACATTCATCGCGTTAGCATCGAAGTTGATAGCATGGAGTACCGTCTTGACTTCAGCAGCAGCACGGTAGTCATAAGCGAAACCCTGGGTAAACGCCGCGTTGATTGTAACAGCGCCTACACTCATGCCAAGCCCCGCAGAAGTTCCTTGCTGGAGTGACTGGGCGAGGTCCATGCGCACGGTTAAGGTGGTTTCGGTAAACTGATACCTAGACGGAGCCATCGTTTTTACGATATCATTCAAAATTTCTTTGTAGGCATCCGCATCGTCTTTACTTCTGAGCATTTTCGCAAGAGCGAATAATTGTTCTATGGACTGTAAATACTCAAGATTAAAGGCTTTTTGTGCGGCAGCAACGCCAAGGCCAAGGCTGCTGATAATGTTAGGAACATTCGTCAGATCGTTGATCAGCATGCTGGTTGATTTCTCGCTCATTTTGAAGTTGTTTTATGATTTTGAAGATTTTCTGTTAAAGGAATTTGCTCAATTTCAATGGTTATTGAGCTATCGGTAGATGTTTCACGCTGGAAACGAATGTCTGCCGACAAGTTTAGCAGGCTTACTGAAAGACTCGCCTCAATACTTTTTTCCTTTCTCCATGCAATGCGTGCCGAGACTTCATGCTTGGCCAATACCTGTCGCTGTGGGGCAGAAGGCATTAAAAAAGTCCGATGATCCTCGGGTACTGAAAGGTAGTCAGCGACAAATTGATTAGCCTCAATTATGAAACGGTCATCCAGTTTTTTTTGAATCTGAACAACATCCCCTGCAAAGGATTCTAAAAGTTCGGTTACCGATGGGCCTTTTTTTGGTTTCATAGGTATTGAAGCAGTACATTTTATGGCCTGCCTTATAAATTTATCATTTTTTTATTGGTGCCTGAAATAATTTGTTGAAACAGGCGATTGGACTAAATCCTATTCTCCAAGAAGGACGATGCCAAACTCACTGTCAATTTCAACTTTCCCGCCTTCAACAGCAACTTCCTGACCTGAGTAATAGTCCCTTAATTTTGTACCATCCGGGAAAACATCAAAGCAGGGGATTGATTTTACACCAGACTCCATGTCCAATCCGACTAACACTTTGTTTTTGTCGCCAAGTGTGCGTTTGAAAACATATGGTTTAGCCTGTAGTTGCTCATGTACACCTGCTCCAACGGCCTGGTTGGCCTGACGGAAGGTGCCCAGTTTTTGCCAATGCGCCAGTAGCTTTTGCGTGTCTTCATTTTCCAGGTCTTTCCAATTCATAAAAGATCTTAAAGTCGCGTCGCCATTGGTGCCTTCGATAATGAGAGAACGGGCGGTTTCGTCACCATAATAAACCTGAACACCGCCAGGGCAAAGCATCAGTTTGGTGCCGGCCTCAAATGTTCTTTTGCGTTCCTTGTCAAAGGGACCACCATCATCGTGGGAGGAGATGTAATTCAATACGCTGATACCATCAAGCTGTCCGCCGTTGAGTGCCTCATTGTATTTGCTGAATAAGGTTTCATAATCGGAATTTGCATCTCCCTTGAAGGAAAAATTGATCAGACTTTCAAAACCATTATCGAAAAAGTCTACTTTTCGGTCTCCGTAGTCATAAGCGCGTGAGCCCATGCCAAATCCATAGACTTCACCCATCATGTAGAAGGATTCATCATCCACTTTTTTATCTGGATTTTCTTTTTTCCATTCTTCAAACGCTTCAGCACATTCTTTTTTGAGTTCTGCCCAAATTTCTGCTTCTGTATGCTTGGCGGTATCAATCCTAAAGCCGTCAACACCATATTTTCTCACCCAGTCGCGGAACCATTTGATGAAATAAAATCGAGGTGCACGAGGATATCCTGTACGGGCGAAGAAATCGTCTAATGACTTGGTTTCTGCTTCGAGACGACCTTCAGCCTGCCATTTGTCTGTTAAGAACTTAGGCAATTCGACATCTTCGTTACTGCCGGTCAGGATATCCGGCAGGTTTTCTACAAGGGTACAATCGACAGTAGATGTGTAACCTTTGTAATTACATGGTGGTCCTGTTCTGATCCAATTTTTTGGCCATACTTCGTCAACTGGTGTAACCGGGCCAATATGGTTGATCACGACATCGAGCAAAATGCGGATGCCTTTCTGGTGCGCGGCTTCCATCATTTCGGCAAACTCGGCTTCAGTGCCAAAGTTAGGGTCGAGGGTAGTCCAGTCTCTGCCCCAGTAGCCATGGTAGGCGTATGTCTTGCCGGTACCTTCATCGGTATGGCTCTTGATCTGCTCAATGACCGGGGTCATCCAGATGGCATCAACGCCAAGGTCGGTGAAGTACCCTTCGTTAATCTTTTGGGTGATACCTTTAAGGTCACCACCTTCGAAACTTCTAAGTACTGCACCGTCCTGTTTCCGATCAAAGGAATTATCATTTGCCGAATTACCATTATTAAAGCGATCAGTCAATAAGAAATAGACTGTTGCATTTTTCCAGAAATCAGAAACGTTTTCAACTTTTTGAGTTGCTGTAGCTTGAGGCGTTGGCTCCACTCCTGGGGTTTCTGATGGACCTGAACTAGTGCAAGATGCAAAAACCAGCAGGAGAGCTAAGGGTAGTGTTTTATGTAAAGTCATATCGCAAATTAGAATTTTTTGCGATTCGATGCATGAAAATCGATGCTAATTTGACAATAACTCCACGGGTCCGTTATTTGTAATAGCAATTATACTGGTTCCACCATTACCCGTTCTTCCCATCCAGGCATTTTGCGCTTTGATGTATTCTCTTGGCATATTTTTGAATGTATCGCCATCAGAAGACCGGATTTTAAAGTCAGACCTAATGTATCCATTCTGTTTTGTTCTTAACACCACGTCTGCATCAGGTTTTTCCGGGAGGATGAGCTGAATACCTCCATTGAAAGTGATCAGAGAAATGGCCTTTACGTTCTCAAGAGAACTATAGGAAAGGATAATCTCTCCATTTAAATTGTTGATTGTGGCCCATGAAGCAGCATTGTTTACGGATGTTGAGCCATTTTGATTATTGATCTCTATACTACCTTTGACATTGTCAACGAAGATTTCTCCTCCGCGCTCCATTTTCAGGTTAACATTAATGGTTTGGGGTACTGTGATGGTTAAGTTGAAGGATTCAAAATTGACGTTTCCCGGATTGGGTGCTTCAACGTAGGCAATATTGCCCTGAGCCCTGGTACTTAACCTGAGATTGCCTTCTTTCAATTCCAGTTTCCCACTGTTTTCATATACACTAGTGACGGCGATTGAAGAGGTTTTGGCTTCTCCGACAATACGGATTGTCCCCCAGGTGTTTGATACTTCCAGGGTGGTTATGTTTTCACTCGGTAAGTCGATAGACCTTGTGTTTGATTGGGCCAATGATGAAGTTAGAATACCTGTAAAAACAAGGGAGTAAAAGATTTTTTTAAACATGATTTTTATTTTTTTTATTAAAAAATGGTGCATCAAAGGCCTTTGATTATTTGTTCACCATGAGATTTTACCAATGGATGCCGTTCTGGCTGATCAAGCCAGTTTTGGATCGTTTTAGGGTCTTTTTTATTCAGGATTACCCATAACTCGATCCAGGCAATCTGGTTGTTGATTATTTGTTCTTTTTCAAGCGAATTCAAAATGGTTGTTTCCGTTAATTGAGGAGGATTATCGGCCAATTTTTGCAGAGCCAGATAACGAATATTAGAATTGTCGTCGTTGACAGCTAGTCCGATTAGCTGAGTAATATCTTCCTTACCGGAAATATCACTGCTCATGATCTCAATTATGGCTTGCAGTTTTTCTTCTGTTGATGCCTTTTCGAGGTCAAGGGAGATCAAGTTTTGGTTTGGGTTACCCAAATGCTGAATAAGCAGAACCAGAGAAACAAGGAAAAGGATGGAAGCTGCAAGTTTTATGAATAATGTGTTTTTTACTGAAGTGGTCGGTGGAGGAAAGTCAATGATTACGCCTTTTTCTTGATCCGGGCTCTCCAGTTGTGCAAGTGCTGACTGGGCTCGTTTAATATCTTTCAGTTCCGACTGCAAATCAGGATATAAGCCAATTAAGGCTTCTTCTGAGATTAAACCTTCCAGGTAATCCGCCAACAAACTGTCTTTGTCTTTAATGCTCATATCCTAATTGTTTTAAAACCTGCCCCAATTTTTTGAGAGCGCGGCATTGAATGACGCGAAGGTTACCTTCTGAAGTTTCGAAAATCTGGCTGAGTTCTTTGTAGCCGAATCCTTTTAGATGATAAAAAACCACCAACTCTCTTTCTCTTTCCGACAAGGTCATTAAGGCGGTCTGAATTAATTGTTGTAATTCGAAAGTTTTTGAAGCATCTCTTACTTTCTGGTCAGTGTTGACGGTTAAACTTGTTAGTTTTTCGTGTTTTCTGAATGATGAATTCCACACATTCCGCGCTATTTGCCAAATCCAGGTCTTAAATGACTGGTCATCTTTGTACCCATTGCGATATCGGTACACCCTTTCAAAGGTCATTTGTACCATGTCTTCTGCAGTGTGTTTATTACCAGACATCCTTGTGAAAAAGCGCAGCAGGTCATTTTGATACCTTATGATCAATTGATTCATGGATGCCTGTTTTCCGGCAATCACATTTTGCATCAATTTTTCATCCGTCAATTCTAACATGCTTATGGTGTTCTGACTTAATATACTTCCGGAAAGTGGACGGCGTTACAGCCGGGTGCAAATTTTTTGTGGAAAACAGGAGAAAAATGGAATAAACATCTGCTTAAGGGGATCAATCACTAGGAAAATGCCTTAAATTAAGAGTGCATTATTTCTGAAGTAACGGTGTAAATGATCTTTTCCTAAAACAAATAAACATGACTTCCCAAAAAACGACGATTAACAGACGGAACTTTGTCAAATTAATGGCCATCCTCACCGGAGGAGCAGGCATGTCTTTCCCACTGGCTTCCTGTAATTCCGGCACACCGGAAATAAATAATGTATTTGACTTATTGCGTGCTATCCGAAACGGCGTTCAGGCTAGTCCGGATTATCTGCAAGCTCGTGCAGCAGACGTCGTTGCTTCAAAAGATCCAAAAAAGATTTTTGCATTTGTCAGAGACAGTATTCAGACTATTCCGAATACTATTGCTCTTGACCTCAGGCCAAATTATTTTGACAATTATCAATCTACCGAATACCGTTGGGGCCCGGAAGGTTGTTTGCGGTATGGTGCAGGCACGTTTTACGATAAAGCACTTTTGCTGGAAAAGTTATTAAATGATGCCGGGCAAAAAGCGACCGTAAACTCAGGTGATTTTGATATTGAGTCTGTAGGTTGGGACAAGGTGTTTTATTATGATTTCGAACTTCCCTTTGACCCTGTTATTCCTAAAGGTATCATGAAAACGCGGATAGGGAATTATCAACCCAAACCAGATGCGATCACCATTAGCGGAGACCCAGAAGGAACGGTCGATTCGGTGCTCGGTCAAATCATGGCGCAATTGCCAGAAGATTTTGTTTATACAGATCCTGACTGGTCAATCTTGACAAAAAAGATGTATGAAGTTGAATTGGTCTCTGAATCAGGTCCACAAATCCTTAACCCTAATGTACGGGGTGCGAAGGTTGATCAATCCTACCTTTCCGGAAAGGTAAGAAAGGCCAGTCGGAATGAACGCATAAAGGATGTCAAGTTTACCCTGAAGATGGCTCGAGCAGATGATTCACACAAGCCAATTGAGATGTTTAGCGGATCTGTGCCTATTGATGTTTTGTACCGGAATCAAATGATGCTGTCGTTCCAACATTCTCTTTCGACCCGGGAAGCTCTGACTACGCCAAGAAATAAAGTGAAGGTACTTACCCCGATGCTTAGTTTATACGGGACAAAGGCAAGTGAAGAGGAGGCAGCCAAATATGCTTTTCATGGCAAGTCTATCCACCTTCATGGAGATACTTTGGAAATTGATGGTGACAATCTGTTGGTAAATGGCGAGCAAGTTGAAGCTGGTAAAGAACATCCCGAATTAAGAAACAAAGTTGCCAGTATTGAGTCTTCTATCAATGCTTCAGGATTTCCGGATATTGAATTGCGATTCAGTCCTAAAGATGCGGATGGCAATATCATTGAAGGTATGGATGGGATTGATTTCCAGTTAGCAGAAGACGGAGCACCGTTCCCATTCAGGCTCACTGAAAATAAGGCGAGACCGCTGAGAGTACTTCTCTTATTTGACCTCTCGACCTCCGTACCGGACGAATTCAGAAGTGGAGCCGTGGATTTTGGCGGCCAATTGGTGGAAAGTATCCAGGAGATACACCCTGATGCGGAATTCTTGATTGCCCGTACCTACGGCCGGGAAGCAAAACTCGTTGATGAATGGCAAACTGATGTGGCGGAAGTCGTTAATACGCTCAGCACCCTCAAAAACTTTGGTGATAGCAGTTCGGAATTATGGCATATCCTGAATGATGCAGCGTCAACAAAAGGTGCAGATTTCGTTGCCTTTTTTACTGACGGACAATGCACCGACCAGTTGAATTCGAAAATCAGAATTGGTTTGAAGCAGGCTTGTCCGGCTGTTTTGTTAGCAACTGGTGATCAAGTGGATCAGGAATCATTAAACCAGATGGCAGACTTGACTGGTGGTATTTCGAAAGGTGTGCAAAACCATGAAGAAGTGATCAGCTTCTTGTCGGAATTTTCGAGGGAAACCATCAATCATCCTTATACGCTTAAATATCGCACATCCACTGCCGGAAAGAAAAGTCGCGAGGCACAATTAAAGTTAAAAGGGTCTTCTGTATCAACGACAGCAAGTTATGAGGTCCCTGAGATAGCAGACAATCTAACCGGCGGATGGAGCGGTATTTATCTGACGATTCGGTATAATTTTAAAGAGATAACCAAGACTATTGCCGGTAAGAAATTATTCAGCTATGAAAAAAATCATCCGGTAACCAATGAACACCTAAAAGATACAGAAGCCGCATTATTTGGCCACTACCGCATCAACTTTGAAGGTGCAGAGCCGACACTTTCCATGCTATTAGATGAGTGGATAGATGCGCGGCTCAGTCAGGAATCATTATATAACGCCTTGGGAATTGGCGAATCCGCGACGTTAGATGCCATCGATGCCGGTTATGTGACTTGTCCTGACGAGTTTCTGTTTATGCAGGCACCATTTGCCAAAACTTCGGGGGCGGATTTTATTACTTTCCAGAATGGAGTAAGAGCCACGATTTTCAGCGAACGCCCAAGAGGTGAGGATGGAAAGATCATGCGTCATGTCGACATATTGCCTTTTTCACAATGGCGAACCATTCACCAGGATACTAAAAAGGCATTTGAGAAAACCGTTAAGCATTCGTTGACCTTGATGCAATTGGAGGCTTCGAATTTCCCGATATCCACTATGTCGACCATAAATGGCGCCAACCTTGATATGCTTGACAAGAAAGCGATTGACGAGTGGATTCGAGAGCTTTGGAAAGCTGAAGACAAGTCTGATTGGATGAAGTGGAATCGCCTTTTCCATGGTCTTGAGAGGTGGACCTATGATGCAGTGTTGGTGTCAAAGCAACGAGATGCATCAGCCTACTACACGCTCCACCATAATTCAGGAACTGTGATGGCTATGTTGGATTCGGGAGGCGCTGGAGCAGCAGAAACAAGAGCTCATTTTGACAGGGTAGCTAAAGCGCTTACTGCCTTTGCATTGGTGATGTCTGCATTGGGCATGGGTGGATTTATTGGTGTTTGGGCTGCCCTTGAAAAGGCAAAAATGAGGCATCTTCAAATGGCCACAATAGCAATTCTTACGATGGATGGTCCTTCTGAAGAGGAGATCAATGATTCGATTGCCGATTCTGCATGTGACGCTGCGGGTGTGTTGGCAGGTGCATTGGGTGTTCCATTTGTTGAGGCTATTTCAATGATTAATGACGTATTGTCTCTTGGAGATCACCCCTTAATCTCAGGCTGTAGTGTTGGTGGTTAATAAGAAATCTGTATTAAAAAAAATCAATCAATGTTCAACCCGGAAATAGAGACTTTACCGCTGGATCAATTACGCAATCTTCAGAGTGAACGGTTGTCGAATATGCTTGACCGCATTTACCGAAAGGTACCGTTTTATACAAAACAGTTTGATGAGGCGGGTATTCGGCCTTCTGATATCAAAGGGATCCAGGATTTGCATAAGCTACCTTTTACCAGGAAAAATGACTTACGGGATAATTATCCGTTCGGCATGTTTGCAGAACCTATGCCTGAGATCAACAGGATACATGCTTCCAGCGGCACGACTGGCAAACCGACGGTTGTAGGTTATACGAAAAAAGATCTTGACATCTTTTCTGGAGTTTGCGCCCGGTCTTTGGCGGCTGCCGGGGCAAAAAAAGGCATGAAACTGCACAATGCTTATGGCTATGGACTATTTACCGGGGGTCTGGGTATGCACTATGGCGGCGAGTTGTTGGGCATGGCGGTAATCCCTGTTTCCGGTGGTATGACGGAACGACAGATCAGATTACTAATAGATTTTAAATCTGATGTGATTTGCTGTACGCCATCTTATGCGCAAACCCTTGCTGGGGAATTTAAAAAACGAGGTATTCCACCTGAAGAACTGGCATTACAATTTGCAGTTTTAGGCGCCGAGCCTTGGACTGAGATGATTCGAGAGGAAGTGGAAGCTGGCCTTGGTGTTGTAGCAACCAATATTTACGGTTTGAGTGAAATTATTGGTCCTGGTGTTTCGCAGGAAGATTGGGAGGAGAAGAATGGTAGTTATGTTTGGGAAGATCATTTTTTTCCTGAAATCGTGCATCCGGATACTGGCGAGCCGCTACCAGAGGGAGAGGATGGCGTACTTGTTTTTACGACATTGACTAAAGAAGGTATGCCGTTATTGCGATACTGGACGAATGATATTTGCAATTTGTTTTATGATACTTCGGGTAAACGGACGCATGTGAAGATGAGTGCGATCAAAGGTCGTGCGGATGATATGCTGATTATCAGGGGTGTTAATTTGTTTCCTACCCAGGTGGAGGAACTGATAGGTGAAACAGAAGAGTTTGCAGGACATTACCAGTTGGTCATTACTCGTGATAAAGTATTGGATGAGGTGGAGTTGAAGATTGAATTGGAAGAAGGATTTTATGGTAGACCTGAATTTGGGTTTGAGCCTGAAAAGAGTGATGGAGTGCGGTTTTTGGAACAGAAATTGGCGGCTAAGATCAAGGGAACGATTGGGGTCTCGATGATGGTGGATGTGGTGCCTTTTGAGGAGATTCCCCGGAGTGTTGGGGGAAAGTTGAGTCGAGTTTTGGACAAGCGGGGATAGGGTTTGAAGTCTTTGACCCTATTTAAAGGCATGTAAGAATTTATTATTCACGCGAAGGGCGCAAAGGAGGCGAAGATTATTTAACACAGAGAATACTCAAAGGACGCAGAGGGCACAGGTGTGGGTAGATAATTAGGGGGTTTGTTTTTGGTGCCAGGCTTGGATGATTTGGTGGATTTGAGAGAGGCCTTCGGTTACTGAGGCTGGGCCGGGCTGGAGGATGATGGAGGAGTCGATCTCATAGATTTCATTGTTTTTTACTGCTGTTATCTGATTCCAGTTGGGTCGGGCGAGCATTTTTTCTTTTTTGAACTTTTTGCCACACCAGGAGGCCAGGATGATATCAGGATTTTTTTTGATGACGGGCTCTCCGGTTGCCAGTATACGGTCTTTGGCCAGGGAAGCATTCATGTTATCTGGGAAAATGTACTCACCTCCTGCTATTTCGATTATTTCTGCTACCCACTGGATGCTTGTGATGATAGGGTCGAACCATTCTTCGAAATAGACTTTTGGCTTGACTTTCATTTGGTTGCCGGCTGCTTTAATGCTTACCATTTCGTTTTCGATGTCTCTTATCAGCTGATCTGCTTTTTCTCCTTTTCCTATCAGTCTGCCTAGCTGGGCTATCATATCCAAAATGCCTTCTACTGAGCGATAGTTGTTGACCCAAACGGTTATGCCTTTTTTGATGAGTTCCTGAGCGATGTCTGCCTGGATATCGGAAAATCCGATCACGAGGTCTGGCTTTAAGGCGATGATGTTATCGATCTGGGCGTCAATGAAGGTTGATACCTTTGGTTTTTCCTTTCTGGCTCGTATGGGCCTCACTGTGAACCCCGAAATGCCGACAATACGGTCTTGTTCGCCTAACAAATATAGCGTTTCGGTAGTCTCTTCAGTGAGGCAAATGATGCGTTTTGGATAACGGTCTTTTAGAGACATTCTGATTTTACTTTAAATCCGTAAACGCAATGTCGACAACTACTTTCGCAGCAATAGCCTCTTTGAAAAAGGTAAAATTCCGTGAACACCCAGTAGCCGTTTTCGAGATAATAATGGACACCTTCTTTGAGTTCATACGGCTTTTGTGGGAAAGGCCAATTCCGGGCTTTTGCTGAAAGGTCGTTGAATTTTTGGATACAATCAGCGCAAATATGCGACTTACCCGTGTTGAGAATCCACTTTAAGGCTTCGGTTGAAATACCTTCAGGTCCGACCTGGAGATCAATGACCGGTTTTGCTTCCTCGTTACCACAAAAACTACAGCAGTTTTTTTCGCTCATAGCCTGCTTTATGCGTTTAGATGTTTTCCAGCCAAGAACATGCCGAATCTTTCTTGTTCGAAACGAGTGGTATACTTTTTATCTTGCCAGGCGATTTTGCCGTTGATCATTACGAGTTGAACGACGTTGTCATTTCTGTTGACCAGTCGATCACAGCCATTGAGGAAAGTGTCGGTGTGGTACTCGTGAACTTCGTCGGACAGGTTTTCGGGATCGATAATTGTTATATCTGCTCGTTTGCCTTCGGCTAAATGGCCTGCATCGAGATTGAAAAAGTCAGCGTTTTCTTTGGTCAGACGCCAAACAGCTTTTTCATACGACATGATCGGATCGCCTTTTTCGTGAGACGCCTGAACATATCGTAAAACCCTGATCGGGAGGTTGTAAAAAGCCATATTATTGATATGCGCTCCTGAATCAGCAAATCCGAGGACACCATTTTCATCGTTCAAATGCTTTTTATACTTGCTGATGTCGTGATTGCCAATAGTGGTTTCCCAAAGGATGTCTTTATCCATCTCAACCACTAAATCGAGGAACGTATCCACTGGGTGCTCGTTACGTTCATTCGCAATATCGACGAAAGACTTGCCAATCATTGATTCATCAGGCGATTTCAGAACGTAGGCATCGCCAAAGTCTTTTTGCCAAATCTTTGGCGCCAGCTTATTGCGGTAGTGCTTCTTGAATTTTTTGCGATAAGCAGGATCATTCAAAACATCGTTACGCTTGTTGATGTCTCTTGACAAATGTCTGGCTATCTGACCTGTTGGAAATTCCTCGAAAATGACGAGTTCCATGCCTTCAGCCAACACCCTGAAGGGCACAGGAAAAGACTGCATGCGAAAATCAGCTCCAAAAACCCTGTTGAAAAATCCGACCAAACCACTGACAAGGTCGCGGATATAAGGGTCACCTTTAAGGTCCATCAAAGCAACAACAGAAGTTCTCAGTTTTTTCCTGAAGAAAAAGGAAGAACTCTGAAAAAGATACCATAAGACATTCACCCGATTAACGAGATTGGGCACACCTTGCAAGTGAGCTCCTCTCTTCCTTGCGATGCGGGTAAGGTGGTTTCTTTCTTTGAGTTTTGCGTAAGCAGCCGGAAGTAATTTTGACCAATGCCTGCCATCCATTTTGTCCCATGGATTGTGTTGCATGGAGATACCAATGAAACCTGCATCAAGTGCCTGTTCCAGCATCTCTCCCATTTTCCGGATCTCTTCTTTTGTGGGCGTAACGTTTTTGTCGAGTGCACGATCAATGCCCATAACGGCCGCCCTGATGTCAGAATGACCGATGAACGAAGCGATATTTGGTCCAAGGTTAAGACTGTGGATATGATCGATCCATGCTTTAGGCGTTGACCAGCTCTTTTTTTCACTGAGAATGGGCACCAGTATCTCGCGCGGAAAAGCTTCCACCCGAGTAAACATGTCGCAACAGTCTTCGACATTAGAGTAGATGAAAGATAATGAGCAGCCGCCAAGCATTGTCGTGGTAATGCCATGGCGAACCGACTCTCCAAGTCCCGGTGCTACCAAAACTTCACCATCGTAGTGGGTGTGATTGTCGATGAAGCCAGGCATGACCCATAGGCCATTGGCATTAATCGATTCTGCACCGGGAATCTCCGGTAAAGCCGTTTCGGAAATTGTTTTTATTCGGTCATCCTCAATCCATATGTCAGCTACCTTTGAAGGCGCTTTAGTCCCGTCGAAAACTCGTCCTCGTCTGATAATAATTCCTGACATGAGGATGAAAATAAAACTAATTCCCGAAACATAGCCAATGGCTTTACCGGATTACGTTCAACTTGGTGCTTATTGTGTCACCTGCTACCAGGATGGATAATTGATACAGACCTGATGGTAAATGTTGTTTCCTTACAGGAATTGAAAATTGATTTTCGCCTTCTCTTAAGGTGATTTGCTTATCCCATTGCAGTTGGCCGAGCATATCGAAAATGGCAATACTGGCAGGAGATTGGCCTGATCTGTTCGTTACCGAAAGATTGACTTCAGATGTCGAATTGGAAACGGGATTTGGGAATACGCTTAAGCTGACTTGTGCATCATTCGTTGGAGAAATGGTCGATGTAGTCATGCCTTCTGTAATGTTCAATTGCTGATTTAGGGCAACGTTCTCCAAAACTTGTGCTTCACTTTCCGGCCAATCGACTATAATAGAATCAACTGTAGTGGCATCGCCCAATCCAAAATGTGCGATCAGGCTGTTTTGTCCTGAATATCCAGATTGGGACCTGATTTCCCTTGTTTGCCAGACTTCTTGCCCATTGATGGTCGCTTTTACTCTGATCTTGGCGCCAATCGCACTGACATTTGATGTGGTGCCGGTAAGTTTCATTTTCAGCCAATTATTGTTATTACCGTTATTGATCAATAATGTGTTGGACGGCTGGATATTCTGACTGGTGTTTTTGCAATTCGCCACCAGGATGTCGAGGAAACCGTCGTTATTGACATCTCCCCATGCTGCTCCAAATGAACAGACATTGATGTTAGACGCCAGTTCAGATGATACATCCACGAATGTACCGTCTCCCTGGTTTCTGTACAGTTTATTCGCCAGGCCGATATTACAATAGCCATGCGTTACAAATAGATCGAGGTAGCCATCATTATCGTAGTCGCCAAAAGCCGAACCGAAGGTGCAAAGTGCTGACTGCACCAAGGGGCCTGTAGTCACCTCGTCAAACCCTGTTCCGTTATTGATGAACAATTGATTGGTTTGAGTTTGAAAAAAACCTGAATTGCCCACAAAGAGATCGAAGTCGCCATCATTGTCGATATCTCCCCAAGAGGCAGTCATAGATCCTTTCTGGCTTGTCGCAATGCTCCCTGTCGTTACTTTGGTGTAACTGTCGCCGCCTTGGCCGAGGAAAAAGTCGTTAGTAGCATTACTTTCATTAGAGATGAAAAGGTCCTGAATATTATCATTGTTGAAATCTCCCCAGATTGCTGCCCGGCTGAGTTTTGCATCGTTGACCAGGATGTGGTTAGTGATGCGTTCAAAGGTGCCATCCTGTAAATTCTTATACAGGTAGTTTTTATTATTACCTCCGCTATTGGTAATGTAAAGGTCGAGCCAGCCATCGTTGTTATAATCTCCAAAGCTGGCTGTTTCTGCGTAGGATCCGTTTACGATACCGGCATTAGCGTTGTAGTTGAGGGTGGCATTGCCGTCATTGAGATACAAGAGGTCTTCTTGTCCGTGCCAGCTGGAAATAGCACCGTCGATATGTCCGTCGTTATTATAGTCGACAAAGCTTGCACCATCAGCCGGATTGGAGGCGGTTACGATATCCATGTTGGTAACAGAGGTGAAGGTGCCATCTCCATTATTGAGATAGAGCAGGTCTTGTTGTCCACCCTGCAAACCATTGGAGATGAAAATATCTTCCCATCCGTCATTATTAAGGTCGAGAAAATTAGTTGATCGGCTATCAGAGGCAGTACTGGTAATAGCACCAGTAGCCAGTGTGAAAGTTTCTGGAGGATTGGTCTGAGCTATACTTTTTTGCCCAAATGAGACAAATAGGAAAAAGGACAAAATAGCAGAGAATAAACGTTTGGAGTTCATGAAAAGATGTTTAAAAAGGTTTTCGATAATTCACCCTGATAAATAAGATTACCGGGTAGATGAGGCTAATTTCAGCTAATCTTTATTCCCCGTAAGGGAAATGATAAATACAACATGGAAAAGGCTTCGAATGACCTTGTTTAACCGTTATTCACCATTCGTCAGGAGATTGTCGTTATTGGGCAGGAGTAAAGTTGGATTCATCTTTTTCCGACTTGGTTTTCACCAAAAATGAAGACCTTAGTATTATGTCATGGCGCGTGATGCAGCATATTGGTTTTTGGCTGGCCTATATTACAATGAATGTTGTGATCCTGCTGCAGTTTGCCCCATCATCTGATCTTGAGTACCCCTTTTTACAGCGTACTTTAAGGTTTTTCTTTCGGGAACTGGCGTTTTTACCCTGGCAGATCATCCCCTTCTACTTCCTGTTTTATTTTCTGATTCCGAAGTATTTCCGAAAGGGTGAATATTTGAAAATCTCGATATATCTCGCCGGTGCTATTATTGTTTGCCTGTTTGGTCTGCGGACCATGATCTCTCCGGTCCAGCATATTATGTATGGTGAAGTGCCGGAGTTCAATGTGTACAGCTTAAAGCGCTTTATGTTTTCACTGACGGATATTCTTCCTGCATTTGCCTTAGGGTCGGCAGTGAAATTATTGAGAGGGCGAATAGCATCGGATAAAAAGGAAGCAACTTTGAGGAAAGAAAAACAAGCGTCTGAATTACAATTTCTCAAGGCACAGGCCAATCCGCACTTTTTGTTTAATACCCTGAATAATCTTTATGGATTGGCGAGGAAGAAAGATGATAATACCGCTCCGTCGATAATGAAACTGTCGAATATTATGCGGTACATTTTGAACGAAGGCAGCCAGGATCAGATATCGATTGAAAGTGAAGTAAAAGTCATCGAGGATTTCATTGAGCTTGAAAAATTGCGATATGACGACCAATTGCATGTCAAGTTTGAAAAAAAGATAGACAACTGGCAGCAGCCGATTGCCCCATTGATTTTATTGCCTTTTATCGAAAATGCCTTTAAGCACGGCGCATCCGAAAATCGTTTTGAAACGGTGATTGATGTTTTATTAGCATTAAAGGATGACAGACTTAATTTCAGAGTAGTCAATTCTGTGGATTCAGATCATCCAAATGCGATTGAACGAACGGGTCTGAAAAATATAAAGCGGCAATTGGATTTGATATACAACAATCGCTACAAATTGAATATTTTCCCTGAAAAGGGTGTATTTATTGTGGAATTATCAATCAATCTTGATGGAGCATCGATTTAATAATCCGCTGACTTGTCTCATTATTGAGGATGAACCAATTGCGTCTGAAGTGATCAGTGACTACATCAGCCAGGTTGCCTTTCTCGACCTGAAGGGGATATGTCGGGACGCCATTTATGCCCTTGAGATTCTTGGCCAGGAGAAGATAGATGTCTTATTTCTTGACATTCATTTACCAAAACTGAAGGGACTCGATTTCCTGAAAACGTTGCAAAACCGACCACAGGTAATTTTGACCACTGCTTATCATCAATATGCTTTGGATGCCTTTGAAGAAAATGTAGTCGACTATTTGCTCAAGCCTATTGAGTTTTCAAGGTTTCTTAAAGCAGTCAATAAGCTCAGTCCAGGCTCTACAACCCCCAAACCTAATACCGAAAAAGCCCAAACAAATTCCAGATCTTTCCATTTTTTCAATGTGAATAAAAAGATGGTGAAAGTCTTTTTTGACGATGTGCTTTATGTCGAAAGCCTTAAAGATTACTCAAAGATTATTACCAAAGAAAAAGTCCTGGTTACAAGAGGGCAGATCGGGGAAATGGAAACCTTTTTTGAGCCGTACGGATTTCTCAGAATCCATCGATCATTCATAGTCGCCATTGATAAAATAGAAGCCTATGCTGCTTCAGAAATTGAAGTTAATGGCCAGGCGCTTCCCGTTGGAAGAAGTTATAAGGAATTGGTTTTCAGGAAACTGGGAAGCCTGTTGGGTTGATTGGTCAGGTGCGTTATTTCCCAGCTACGGTTAATACTAATCCATTAAGCAACTCTTCGATAGCAGGCTCATATTTTTCGTGCACATTAGCACCGGTCCAGGTGGTAAACTGGACTGTTCCATTCTCGTCTGAATAGTAATAAGAATCGAAAATGAAGTCAAGACCTGAAAAGTTTAAGGCAAAAACACCTTTGACAACTTCAAAGCCGTTGACTTCTCTGACTTCAAGTTGGCGCAGGTCGATTTCACCTCCGGTATACTCACGCATGTTATTCATGGCAATTTTTACGACATTTTCTAATCCAACTTCAATTTCTTCAGCGATCACCACGCACCAGATGTCGGATTCTTTAGCGACGAAAGCAAATTCTGCTTCATCATTCAATTGGGCTGGCGGGACGCGTTCCCAGATGTCTTCATCATAGAAAATGTCAAAGAAGCCGTATTTGCTTTTGAGTGTTCTTTTGCCTGTTGGGTTATGATTGTATTGCACAGTGCTGGTGTCAAATGTCAGCACTTCGTCGAGGTAGCTAAGGTCATAGTCATCTGCAAGGGTTGCCTTTTCGCCAGTGAAATTCCATGTGCCATCGTCAAACACATAAATGGTGTCGCCATATTCGGTAACAGCCTGAATTTGAGCGCATAAATTTTGAGAAAAGATAAGGCAGGAAAAGATGATGAGAAGAATCGTTTTATTCATTGGAGGTCGAATGGTTTTTGGTCAAATTTAATGCTTATTACAAATGATAAGTTATATGCTTTAAGTTACGCAAAAACTGTGCAATTCGTTCCCTGAAATTATGTCTTCCATTTCGCATTTTCACAATTATCTGAAGGGTTTAGATGCTACATTGCAAGAAACTTTAGCCTTATGTCAAGTCGACAAAATTTCATTTCATATTTCCTGTTTTTCCTTTTCATTACAAGTAATTCGATTTATGCTCAAACCAGTTGGCAACCACTGAATACGAATACCTTAAGTTGGCGATTTGAAGATATGTTTTGGCTCGATGCCAATATCGGTTGGGTGGTAGACGGTGGTGGTCAGATTCTGAAAACTGAAGATGGCGGAGCGACCTGGGACCAACAATTCTATGATTCTGATTATTATTTCCGGAGTGTTGAGTTTTTGGATGAAAATGTTGGTTTCGCAGGCACATTAAGCAGCGCTGAGTCGAACGGTTCACTTTGGAAGACTACAGACGGCGGAATAACATGGAACAACATTACGAACCTGTTGCCGAAATCGGTGTTGGGGATTTGTGGTATGGCTGTAGCTGATGATCAAACGATCTTCATCACGGGCGTCTTTTATGGATTCGCTTATATCATGAAATCATCCGACCAAGGTCTAACATGGACTTACCAAAACATGGGTGCTTTATGTCTGGGATTAGTGGATATTCACTTTTTAACACCACTGCATGGTTTTGCGGTAGGTCAGACAGCTCAAGGTACGGGCCTTAGGGCCGTAATCATTGAAACCAATGACGGCGGCAACTCATGGCAAATTGCCAAAACAGGGGATTTCAATAATCAGAGAGCGTGGAAGCTTCAATTTATCAATGAAATGGTAGGTTTTGCTTCGATTGAAGAATTTGAGCCTTCACCACAGTACTTTAAAACCATTGATGGCGGCCAAACCTGGGTTTTGAAGGATATTAATACACCTAATTCTTCCGGCACTATGCAGGGTATTGGTTTCTTAAATGAAGACCTGGGCTGGGTTGGTGGTTGGAGCAGCTTATTCTACCAAACTATAGATGGTGGTGTGACCTGGGAGTATATGCCAAGTGTCGGCGGAAGTTTCAATCGCTTTTTCAGGATCGATGAGGGATTGATCTATACTTCCGGGTCTGATGTCTATCGATATGCTGATTCCACTTTGGTGGATATTGCTGAACCAGTCGTGCATTCCGGTTCAACCGGCCATGAAATTGCATTCCGTGGCTCGAATATCGTTTATGGCGAGGCTATCATTGATCTGGAACTCGTTAACCACACCTTTGTCGAATTATCGGTTTATGATCTTTCCGGGAAAAGAATAAAAACCCTGGTTAGCGAGAAAAAGATGAAGGGGAAACATAGTTTTGCATTGAATTCCAAAGGACTAATTTCAGGTCAGTATTTTCTTGCACTCTACACCTACCACGGTTACGAGCCACTTAAGTTTTTTGTTGGTATCCGCTAGGGTCAGCTGTCGAAAAGTATGGGTTGGGTTTTGATTTTAATCCCATCTAAATGAATAAGCCGATAACCGAAATTACTGGTATCGACAACAGTCTCTTCCGTGTTTTTCAATGCCTGGAAAGAGCAGGCGGCGGTAACGTATTGGGTAATATTACCCACTTTTTGCTCATCATTTGTGTGATAGTGGCCACAAAAGACAGTAACCTTATTTGGTAACGAGCTCAATAAATTCTGAACCATATCCCTGTCGTACAGCGGGTATTTTTGATCAACGATCGTCTGAACTGGCAAAATAGGGTGGTGAATGAACAGGAGGATATCCTTTGTGGTCTGAACAGCAGCTTGCAGCCAGTTAAACTGAGTGTCGCTGATAGTGGCAGAGGAGGAATCCATGAAAATGTAGGTGAAAAATGGGTCGTCAAAAGTGTAAAACCATTCCGAAGAATCATTTGACAGTTTACTTGAATGGTGTTTCCTAACGGCCTTAAACTCGTCGTGGTTACCCAAAACAAGATCGAGTTTGAAATCATTCAATGTATCAAAAAACCACTCAAGGGCAGCATTTTCTCCAATATCACCACCTATGAAAACCTGTTCAATATCTCTTGACCTCAAATCTGCCAGGATCCGCTCAAAGTTTGCTCTGGCATCTACCCCATGTTCTATGGGGAAAGCTTCATCTATATGTAGATCGGTTATAAAGGCTATGGATTTTTTCATAAGTTGGTTTAAATTAGTAAATCCTTTCAAAATCGACCTCAATGAAACAAAATCTAATCTTTTTTTGCTTGGGGATATTTACAATCCTTGTTTGCTTTTCTACTCACCTTTCTGCCCAACAAGCTTCTGAAGCTAAAGTAATTGAAATAAAACTTTCAGGAGAAGTCAACACACCAACTACGGAGGTGTCAGGTATGACCTGGTATGGCGACAACCTGATCATTCTACCTCAGTATCCAGAGGATTTCAATAATAGTGTTTACACATTAAGCCGGAAATCAATTGGCGATTATATCACAGCGTTCAAAAAAGGAGGTAACCCTAAGGCCCTTGAGCCCAAACCGATACCCTTTAAATCCCAGTATTTCGGAA
This sequence comes from Bacteroidota bacterium, assembly GCA_039028895.1. Classification (GTDB taxonomy): domain Bacteria; phylum Bacteroidota; class Bacteroidia; order Chitinophagales; family Saprospiraceae; genus JAHDCJ01. The sequence continues at coordinate 68,270 of JBCCHF010000014.1, forward strand.
TCGTTGATGGTTATGAAGGGTTTGAATCAATTGCCATTGATGAAGAAACTGGCCAACTATGGCTGACCATTGAGGTTGAACCTGAAGGTTGTCCGATCTATTCCTTTGTTGTTTCCGGGCAAATTGAAAAGGATCTTTCCGCGATTAATGTTGATAACATTAACCACCAGCAACCTAAACTTCAACGGGTGCCAGGACAATCAGGAATGCCTAATATGGCAGAAGAAGCATTAATCCATCTTCCTGATCAGGAAAGATTGATTGTCATACATGAAGCCAACGGGATTGAGAATACTGACCAGCTTTTCGCGAATGTTTTCAATGAATCAATTAACTTAACCCATATGTCTGTATTTCCTGTGATTCCTTACAGGATAACCGATGCAACGAGTATTGATGCCAATGGTCGCTTTTGGGTAATTAATACGTTTTACACAGGGGAAGTTTTCCTTAAAGTCAAAAAAGACAATGTGTTAGAACACTATCAGGTCAATAAAGGTGAAACGCACGCCAAAGTTGAGTTTGTAGAACGATTAATAGAGCTGCAATACCTCCACGGTCATATTACCTTTACAGATTCAAAGCCTATCCAGCTTGAATTGGATATGCAGAAAAAGAAAGTCCATAACTGGGAAGGCATTGTGAGATTCGATGAAAAGACCTTTTTGGTAATTTCGGACGAATACCCTTATACGAAATTGGCTTTTGTCGAGATTCCCGGTAAGGGGAAAAAATAAAGGATTGCAAATTGGACATTGTAAATACAAGGCCAATCTGCAATCCATAAGGTTTAAATTATAACTTTACAAACTTCAGCGTTTGGACTTCTCCATTCTGAATTATTCCCATATAATAAATTCCTGGGGTTAGGACCGAAAAGTCCAGTTCAAAACGATTTAACCCTTCAGATGTTTGATAATCAAAGTGGTTAACTTGCTGGCCTAAGTTGTCGTAAATGATGACATCAACCTTGCCATTCCATTCAGTTTCTATTTCAAGTGTTGTCGAACCACTCACCAAACTAGGCTTAAGAGTAATGGATGTGTCTGATGGACGAAGAACAACCACCTCCACATTGCTGTATTGGAAACTACCGTCCTGATCTACCAGTTTCAATCGATAATAGTTGGCTCCTGTTTTAGGCTGACTATCTACGAATTGGTAAGATAAAGGCTGGTTAGAGAATCCCGCTGCTTCAATAGTGCCCAAATTGGTGAAATTGATGGCATCTGGTGCATGCTCAATTTCAAAATGACGACTATTGATCTCGTTCTCTGTGACCCAATCCAGTTTGACATTACCATTGTCCTCTGTGGCTTTAAATTCAAGTAATTCGATTGGTAGTACCGGGCTACAGCCTGGAAACTGAAATTGGTAGACATTTCCATCTTCACCAGTAATGTATCCAATGCAATTATTGACAGTTACATCTAACAAATTAGTTACGGTACCGACAGAAAACAGTTCCCAGGTCATACCACCATTTGTGGTCACCCAAACAACCCCGTTGTCGCCAACTACAATGGCATTTTGTGAATCGATACAATAGATGCCATTTAGATTATACGGAAAACCTGTTCCCTGGATTGTCCAGGTAACCCCTCCATCGTTTGTGTATAGAATCGTGCCTCCATTACCTACAGCCCATCCAACAAGATTATTCACAAAATACACACCATTGAGGTCGACACTTACACCTGAAACTTGTTGTGTCCATACAGAGCCATTATAGTACCAGATGGTTCCACCTCCGCCAACAGCCCAAGCGTTTCCTGGCCCGACACCATAAACAGCATAAAGTGGTTGAGTGCCAAAACTAAACGGTGTCCATGTAGACCCATTCCAGTTGATGATCAGTCCTCCTGCTCCGACTACCCAGCCGTAGTTAGGTCCGCCAAACCAGATGTCATACAGGGTTTGTGTGAAGCCCGGAACAAATTGCCATGATCCGTTATGGTAGCAAAGATGACCGCCAGTTCCAACAGCATATGGAACACCATCGAGCACAATGATATTATTGAAAAAATCACCGGTTCCCAAACCAATAATTTCGGTCCAGGTCATTCCTCCGTCTAGTGTTTGATAGACAGTTCCTCCCCCAGAACCACCGTTACCGGAAACGACTGACACATAGCCCACTGTAGATGAGATGAACGATGCACCTGTCACTTCAACTGTAATACCCGGAATTGATATGTCTGTATTTGGGAACACCTGCCAAACCTGGACAAATCCAGGTTTGTTTAAGGTGTCCCTGCACCCTGTATCATCTTCAACGATTAATTGGACGTCATAAAATCCAGGCGAGTCATAGGTTTCCATTGGATTCGGAGTAGCAGCGGTGCCGCCATTGCCGAAGCTCCACTCGAAAGAAGAAATTGTTCCATTTGTACTTGGGGTAAATGTAACATCAGCTGTAGGATTACCCGCATCCAGATAGTTCACCAAGGGTCCACCGATAAAGTCTGCCAAAGGGTTCTTTATTTGAACAACTACTGGTACAGAAACCTCTGAACAATTATTGTCATTGGTAACGGTTACCCAATAGCTTCCCTGGTTTGATACCGTAATATTTTGCGAAGTCGCGCCATTGGTCCACAGATAGCTAAACCCTGTGCCAGCATTTGCGGTAAGTGTAACCGTTTCACCCTGACAAAGGATGGTTGGGCCACTGGTCATGACATTAGCCACTGGATTAGCATTTATCTCAATTCGTTTGACATCACTAGCCGAACATCCGGAAGCATTAGTAGCAGTTACGCCATAGTCATCTGTAGTTAAGGCAGTTACAGATTGCGTGGTTTCTCCTGTCGACCAAAGGTAATTTGTGAAACCACCAGGAGCAATTATGATGGCATTGTCTCCGTCACAAATACGTACAGTATCGGCACCTGGAAGGTCGAAAGGAATGATTACTGAGCAATTTACTGCCTCACCTAAAATATATTCGGTCCCTGCTTCGCCTTCTTTGGTAATGGTGCCCATTCCGATATTGGCAATGCCATTGGTGTTTTCCCATACAGGATCAGCATTATTATCGCGTTTAGCGACCTGAATTTTCTGGGGATCTCCGGCATAACCACTTCCTGTAAAGTCATAAGTCATAGTGTATTCGGGGTTTGTGCCACCAGCAACGAAGACTCCGTAATATCGATTTATGAGCAAATCTGTAAAGTCAGCAGGTTCTGTGATTACATTTGGCGCTTCGTCTATCCGATAAACATGTGCCCCAAAAGGGGTTCCTGAAGTAATTGTAGCTGTCAGTCCGTCACCATCAGGGTGCGCAATGCTGACATCGATAGGGTCCGTGTAATCCCAGGCAGATTCGTCGCCAATCGGAGCACCGCTTACTTCCCATCCAGTCGTATTGATAAGAGCCCCAGTATTCGGACCTTTAACATCAATCAATTGGGTGCCTGCATTTTCATCAAAACGGTAATAGCTGACCAGGTCACTGTAATTAGGATGTGCAGGTGTTACTTTTTTACACATCCAGTCGCGAATAGCATCATCAAAGAAATTCCTGCTCCAGATCCTGACTTCATCGATCATGGCATCCGCATCGTTGTTACCAGAGCCAGAATTCCCAATAATCACATCTTCGCTGGTAATATTAAAGTTGATTCCACCAACGAATGCTGTACCTTCAGATACCCCATTGACAAAAAACAAAATCTCATCGCCCCACTTTACACCTGCGAGGTGATACCATTTGTCGACTTCTAATTCGTATGAACCGGTAACTGTCGCCTGAGAATTTCCGTTCTCGACAATAAACTGTGGGATGGTGTTGTTACCATCCGAACTTAGTGTCAATGCCCATTCATTGGTGCCAGCCACTGAGAAGTCATTCCATTTGCTGACAGCTACATCTCTGATACCATCACCAGCGTTGTTGACTTTTACCCAGCATTCAACCATAAAATCACCTCCTGCTCCAAACTGTAATGAAGGGTCATCAGGAACCGTTACCTGGTCATTGGAAGCATTCAGGTTTAAAGCTGTACCAGAACCGGGAGCCTGCGGATAATCACCGCCAATAAAATCATGAATATTGCTGAGTGACCATACACCATTAGCATCCTGCGTCCTTACAAATAACTTATGTGGTCCGATGGGTAATCCGGTAAGATCAGCAGAAAAGCTAATGTTGGAAATGTCGAGCCCTGGTGTTAGGGAGATCGGTGACGCTTGTCCCAAGCCAGGGTCATCGTCAATGAAATATTCGGCGGCAACGATTTCTGGTTGATCGGCCGGGGTTAGTAATTTACAAACCAACCATTTCCCGGTATGCGACCAAACGCCATTTTCGTCTTTTGTTCGAACAAAAAGCTGGTTAATGCCTAACGGTAAGGTAGACATATCAGCTGAAAAACTAAGATTGTTGACATCAGCTCCAGGGGTTACAGGGATACTATTGCCATTTCCGAAGCCAGGATCAGTATTCCAGTAATATTCTGCATCGGTAATATGAATTGTGGCTGACGGATCTGGTAATTTGAATACTAACCAACGTGCTGTGTGCGACCAGACACCATTCTCGTCTTTAGTTCGTACATAAAGCTGATTCATGCCTAATGGCAAGGCAGACATGTCAGCTGAAAAGCTTAATCCGTTGACATCGGGTGACGCTATTACTGGAATATCAGTTCCATTCCCTAGCCCGGGATCGGTATTCCAAAAGTATTCTGCATCAGTAATATTGATAGGTGTCGCCTGATCAGGCATTTTTCCTACCAACCAACTGGAGGTATGTGACCAGACCCCATTTTCGTCTCTGGTTCTTACAAAAAGCTGATTGAGGCCTAATGGTAAAGCAGACATGTCGGCTGAAAAGCTTAATCCGTTTACATCAGGTGATGCCGTTACCGGAATATCAGTTCCATTACCCAGTCCGGGGTCGGTGTTCCAAAAATATTCTGCTTCGGTAATGTTAATTGCCGCAGCCGGATCAGACAGTTTTGCGATCAGCCAACTTGCGGTTAATGACCATTCACCATTGTTATTTCTTGTTCGTACAAAAAGCTGGTTGAGCCCAATTGAGAGACCGGAAATATCAATAGGGAAAGAGAAAGCATTGATATCTTCGGATGGCGTAAATCCTGATACCTGGTTACCATTGCCGAGTCCTGGGTCTGTATTGAAGAAATATTCAATTTGAACGATCTCAGGAGTAGTAGATATAACTGGCAATTTGAATACAGGCCATTGATTAGTCAATGACCAGACGTTGGCTTCATTCCGCGTTCTGACGAAAAGGGTGTGTATGCCTGCTGAAAGGCCTGTAATGTCAACGCTGAAACTTGTAGTTGCATCCTGGAGAACAGGAGTTGAGAAGGCAATTCCGTTCCCTGTTCCGGGGTCGGTGTCGAAGAAGTATTCGCCACCATCTATATCCTGTGCCCATATAACCGGACTGAATGCTAAAAGCAATAGCACTACCAAGCCAGTAAGGCATTTTTTGAATCTTTTCATTTCCTAGGGATTTAGAGTTAAGACAATAAATCCTACTGATTCGAACGTGTAGAGATGATGACATTTATGCTATTCGTGCCCGTTGCAGGAGCCACGAACTCATAAATAGTTGGAATGGATGGAATGCCGGAAAGGACGTACGCTGTACCTCCACCAAAAGCGCCACAGTCTTCCCCGCTTTGACCAGTACCTTCAGCAACCGATCCTGGAGCGGTCTGGTAATAGGTGTCATTATCTACACTACCGGTTTCCAGGGTAAAGACATCACCACCTGGCACATTTTGCTGATTGCCATTTCCTGCTGGATATTGGGTGCTGTTGCCGATATTATTAAAGAAAGAATTTCCTGCATTGATGGTGACATTTCCATTGGCAGAGATATTATTGATAATAGAGAATCCGTCTGCATTTAGCGACCAACTATTAGAATCAAAACGGAAAGTGTTATTAATAATAATACCTGAAGCTCCTGACCCGGTCAGAGAAATTGGGGTTTGTATGATATTATTGGCTATTAGGATATTGCCTCTTTGAGCTGAAGCACTGTAGCTTATCCCTGCATTATTGTAGCCGTTGAATAAGAAGTTTTGTTTTATCACACAGTTACTGACATTTTGGGTAGCTCCATCACCAAGGAAAATGGTCCTGTTAATTTGGTTGCGTTCTATGACCATATCCTGATCGCGAATGTAAAGGTAGTTGGTTAACGTTAGTCCTGAGATTTTTGAACCAGCTGAACCTGCTTGTAAAATGATCTGGCCACAGATTGAAGCGTTTGCAAATGCCTGAAGGCCAGTGTTCACATTTAAGTTATATCCAGACCCAAAAACATAAAGCTGCTTGGAGATGGAAAGATTACCATAGCTGGCAGCAGATCCTTCGATATAAATCGTATCTCCTACAACTGCTGCATCATGTGCATCTGTAAAGTTGTCATAAACATCCACGCCGGTGACTCCGGTGTTGTTTACTCTGAATACGGTTGCATTAGCATCGTACGAAAAAATCATTACTACAGCGAAAAGACAAAAAATTAACAAGTTCCTCATGATCATTTTTTTGAGAGATTAATGTTTTTGGTTGAGAATAAAATATTTGGCTATCTCTTGGCTCCAAAATTATAGCCCCCTCAAAAAAATATATATAGGGCATATGCCCCATTTTTGAACATTAGGTTGGTTAATCCTTGATTTTCTTGTCTCAAGACTTACTCTTCTCCTGCACTTCTTCGGCCGTTAAGCCATAAAGTGGAGGCGACTTTTCGCCAATCATCCCAAGGTAAATAAAGATCTGGCCCCGATGATGGATCTCATGCTCGATCATTGCTCGTAGCCATTTCCACAAGGTGATCGGAGTGCCCGCTGGTGTTAAGGTTTTCTTGTTAAGGTCTTCCGGAGTGAGCTTTTCGAAAATGGCTAATGAGGCTTCATGGCAGTCATTGAGGTATTGAATTGTTGCCGTATAGCCGCTAGCCAGCTCCTCACCGTGACCTGGATATGTTGATGGTTTGAATTGAGCATTTTCGGCATACATATAACGTTCAATGGATCCTAAATGTCTGATTAGATCGCCAAACGTGAATTTTCCTTCCTCATAGGTCCACTCCAGTTGCTCATGTGGAATACTCGTGATAACCCGCATCGTTCGCGCCCTGATCTTTTTGTAATAATCAAGGAAAGCGCTTATTTCTCTTATTTCCATAACTTAGATTTAGTAATTCTCAAGTTCAAGATAATGAAAAGGATTTACCTCATTCTGTTTGCAATCTTGTTGGGTTACCCCAATATCCACGGTCAATTGGTCTTCGAATCAGGAAACCTGTTTGTGGAAATTTCTGATATTATCTCCGATATGCCAGGAAATACAGGGGATGATTATGACGAACCCTCTCAATTACAATTAGCGACATGGGGGATTGGGCTATCTGAGCTGTTTTCTACGAATTATAGCCAGGCGGCGATGCAATTCAACAGTATTGGCTACAGCCTGGTAGAATATACTGACAATACAGGATCTGATGACAGAATTTATTATTTGATTCGCTCGAATGGCAATAATTTTTGGGGAACTTATGTGTGGTATCCCAATTTTGAAAGGTCTTTGATAATCCAGTCTCCACACCCCCAAAAGGACTTGAATACCGGAATTGAAGGCATCCATGTATTCCGGGAAACCGGTGCTTTATTTTTCTGCCTGAGTGGTACAAGTCGGTGCAACAGTTCTTTTTCAAGCAACTGCAGTGGTAATACCTCGGTTTGTACAGGTAATTCTGAAAACTACCGTATTTCTGATCTTTCTCACGTGGTGGCTTCGGTTTTCCAGTCAACGACTGACAGTCTTTTTAATCGCTTTGACGAAAGTCATTTCATACAATTGCATGGTTTTGCCAAACAGCCTACTGATCCATACGTGATACTTAGTAATGGCACGCGTGAAACGCCGATACCAGATTACCTATCAGCATTCAGGGACAACCTGTTTAATGAAGATAATTCATTGACCTTCAAAATCGCCCATATCGACCAGGACTGGACAAGGCTAATCGGATTCACCAATACGCAGGGACGCTTGATAAATGCATCCATTGATCATTGTACTGAAAACGCAGAGCTAACCAATGGCAGGTTTTTCCATGTTGAGCAGGAAAAAACCAAACTCAGAGATAATATCCTTGGCTGGAATAAGGTCGCGAATGCTTTGATCAATACTTTTCCACCTGTTTCAACTTCGGTGTATGAAGAAATTGCGACTCCAATTTCGGTTTACCCGAATCCGACAACTGGTAAATTAGTGGTTGAGGGCAAACACAACGGAATCTGCGTGTTTAGTTGGATGGGCCATGATATCACAGCACAACTAACGATTATCAAGATGGACGATAAGGTCAATCTCGATATGTCTTCATGCCCCGCCGGAATCTATTTTCTGAAAACGGAAGCAGGTATTATTCGCTTTGTTAAGCACTGAGGAGATTGATTTTTGCCTTCTGCTGACAAAACGCATTATCGGATTTTGTAAATTATCGTTCCTAACCTAAACCTGTGAACGATGCATCAAGCTAATGTTGCCCTTACTTTCATTGTATTCTTCCTTCTGATTTGTGGAATTTCTCATGCCCAAACGACTTATTATGTTTCCGTTACCGGAAATAACAATACAGGAATCGGTACTTCCCTGAATCCCTGGGCTACTATTACGCATGCTTTGGATAATGCCTCGGATGGCAGCACTATCATTGTGACGCCCGGCACCTATAATGGTCGCGTTAGGATGCGTGGTACATTCCCGCAAGGAGTGTTGGTCAAATCAGAAGTACCTTATATGGCAAAATTGCGTAATGACGATCGAGTAATGACTTTTTACACCCACCCAAATGGTTGTAATGGCATCACGATTGAAGGCTTTGATATTGCACATGATGGTCCTGGCGCAGATCCGCTGGTGGTGCATATTGATGGCAATGGAATTGGCGCTGTACATGATGTTACCATCCGGAACTGTATTTTACACGATAGCTATGATAACGATATTCTCAAGATCAATAATAGCTGTTACAATATAACCATTCAGGGAAACCTGTTTTTTAATCAAACCGGAAGCGATGAACATATCGACGGAAACAGCATGCGCAACCTGGTAATTGAAGACAATATTTTTATGAACGATTTTGCCGCAAGCGGTCGGGTCAATCAGAATAACACTAGTTCCTATATCGTTATCAAAGACAGCGGGACATCAGATATGTATACTGGTGCCCAGGATATCACAATCAGGCGAAACGTTTTTCTCAATTATGAGGGTAGTACAGGCCATAATTTCGTCTTGTTAGGTGAAGATGGTATGCCTTATTACGAAGCATTTGATGTGCTGATCGAGAATAATCTAATGCTTGGAAATAGTGGTAATACCATGCGCGCTCCCTTAGGCATAAAAGGCTGTAAGCATGCCACTTTTCGCAACAATACGGTGCATGGTAATTTCCCTTCGCTGGCCTTTGCATTCAGGTTCAATACAGAGGGCAGTAACCTTCCCAATGACAGCATTTTCCTTTACAATAACATCTGGTCTGATCCGACAGGTACGATGAACGATTTTTCTGATTCTCCTTTCGGGGAAACCGATCATTTCGTAATGTCAAATAATGTCTACTGGAATGGTGGGCTTACAATCCCTTCTGATATCAGTAACGATATGATCAATGTTGACGATGATGTCAATGCCATCATGGGTAATCCATTCCTGGCCAATCACGGAGGACTGGTAACTCCTCATTTTAACTCGACAACCAGCCAGTTTGCTGATGGCTCATCGACTATTCGCGAAGCCTTTGAAACCTTGGTCTTGGCTTATGCACTAATGGGCTTCCAGTCAGTAGCCCTTAACACCGCCGATCAGACAAATGCCCCTCATGACGACATCCTCGGCAACCTGCGTGGCGGCCAGACGGACGTAGGTTGTTACGAACACGAAACGGCTACAAGTCTGGCGGCACCATTTCAAAACTTCGGCGTAGTGTTGAGCCCAAATCCAGCTAAAGAAAATGTACAGCTAAACATCAATTCAGATTGGATGGGAGTGATTTCGATTTCGCTCTATACGACCCAGGGCAAATTGATGAGACAATCACAAGGAGATAAAACCAGCCCTAAGTCAATATTCCAAATAAGTCTAAATGGCTTATCTCCCGGTGTGTATTCTGTCCTTTTAAGTTCTGGTGCTCAAAGATTGTGGTCGGGCCAACTCATAAAAAAATAAAACGAGTCTGGAGTCGTCTCCGTGTTAAAAATTTCACTGCCCATATAACTCTCTAAGCTGCTGAGGAATCTCTACGCCCTGCATCCCAATAATTATCAAAGTGGATAAAATAACACCCAATCCAATTATGATTTTCGCGTGCAACTCAGCTTTCCTTTTCCCGCCAAGAAATCCCATCATACTAATCCGGTAAGCACAGGCTAAATGGATAAAGAAAGCCAAGACCGCCAAAAAGTAATACGGAATGAAAAATAACTGAAAAGGCCAAAGGTTGAGCCCGGCCGCCCCAAAATATAAATCCGTGTCAATCAAGAAATAAGACCTTGCAATAAGAACAGCAGACACGTGTATTAAGAGGAAAAAAGCAAGGTAAGTTCCTGAATAAAGCTGCAGTCGATCAAAGCCAGATAACCGGAACTTCCGCCGCTTGACAAATAGTTTTATCCCGGAAAAGACCTGCAAAACGACTGCAGCGATCAACAAAGCTTCTACAACCACATATCTATAGACCCGACGAAGCCCATCCATAAAGGCAAGATGCACCTCCTCACCCCAAAAAATAAGAGCATGATTGGCGAGATGTGCAAAAACAAAAAGGCTAATAATAAGGCCAGAGTACAAATGAAGTTTCTTCATGAGCATTATTTTTCAGCATAAAAACAAACTAAATTTGTCTTTGTAGACCGAATATAGCTCAAAAAAAATCTAAGCCTTGGCTGCTGGGGCAAATCGCAATATCATATAGGCAATAAGCCCCGAGATGAATGACCCAATGAAAATGCCCACCTTGGCCGAGTCTATAAACATGGCCGAATCAGCATATGCCAAATTTGCCACAAAAATAGACATCGTGAATCCGACACCCGCCAGGAAAGCCATACCAAGGATTTGCCACTTGCTGACCTCTGGGGGTAAAGCAACGACTTTAAGGGTAACTCCGAGCCAGGTCATAAACGAAATTCCAATAGCATTACCAACAACAAGACATATGGTTATGGTGGTAATCAGGCCCATGTCCAATACCATGTCTTCGCTGAATACAACACCAGCATTGGCCAAAGCGAAAATCGGCATAATGAAATAAGCCACCCAGTTGTGCAACTGGTGTTCAAGGTATTGAAGGGGAGATTGTACTTTATGGGTCCAACCCTGGAGGTTATCGATTTGAGCAATTTGTTCTTTTGATAAAATACCAGATCCTGGATTTTCGGAGTTTTTAATCCTTTCAACGATTCGGGTTAATAGCCTGGTGTAGGTCCCAAATTCAATTTTCTGCCTTATCGGAATAGTAAAAGCCAGCAAGACACCAGCAATAGTCGGATGGACACCAGCCTTAAGGAAGAAATACCAGATCACAGCACCAATCCCAAAGGTTGTGAATTTGGAATAGAATTGGCGATTACCTAGGTAAAATAGCACAGCCAGCAAAATTCCTGCGTAAGCTAGCAGTTGCAATTTTATAGCACCACTATAGAAAATGGCAATCACCAATACTGCACCAAGGTCATCCACAATAGCAAATGCCGTCAAAAAGATCTTTAAACTAATAGGCACCTTATCGCCAAGCAGTTTCAGGATAGCCAATGAAAAAGCAATATCTGTGGCCATTGGAATACCCCAACCCTGTGCAGTTTCCGGGTTTTGATTAATTAGCATAAACATGATTACCGGAACGGACATACCACCTATAGCAGCAAACAAAGGGAAAGCCGCTTTTTTAAAAGAATTGAGTTCCCCAAGTAATAATTCGCGTTTGATCTCAAGACCGATGAGGAAAAAGAAAATGGCCATCAAACCATCATTGATCCAGAGAATCAATGGTTTGTTAAGCTGAAAATCCTGGGTGTTGATGCCAACTTTATATCCCCATAAAGATTCATAAAGATGACCATAAGGCGAGTTAGCCCAGATCAGGGCAATAAGTGCAGAGCAGAACAGTAGGATACCACTGAAACTCTCAATTTTGACGAACTTCTGAAATGGAGTTAAAATCTTCTGAATCATTGGTTTAATGCGTTATTTGGGATTGCTTTTTGCGAAATAATATTTTGGTTGACAAGATAGTTACAAAAATCTTTTGCCCATACCTGGTATGTCAGTTTTGAAGGATGGACACCATCACTGAAAAAGTCATTTACAGTTGCATCAGCCTCAAGACGGTCCACCCAGTCACCCAAAGTGATTTTTCTGGAATAATAGTCTACTCCATCTAATGATTTGACGAGATTCTTTAGTGATGTGCCTAACATTTCCCCAAGATTACCCACAACAAATTTGATTAATGGCGTAAATGCCGGGAACTCCTTGATGGGCGGCATATTAGTAAAAACGATTGGGGCACCTTCAAATTTCTCCTGTAACACCTGAATAAGGTTTGTAATATCTTTCTGCCATTTGGATGGCGAATTTAACTTGAAAGCATCATTCCCGCCTAACCCAATGACAATTAAATCTGGATCCAGGTCAGGAATATTGGGGACAATCTTTTCAGTAACTGCTTTTGCTGTATATCCACTGTGAGCAAATACCTGCCATTCTACAGTTCGACCAAGGAAATTGGCAATTGATTTTGCGAGTGTGCCAGAAAAACCTTCTTCATGTGTTTTAACCCCGATACCTGCTATGGTGCTTTCCCCAAGGGTAACTAACTTAAATGGCATTTGATTATTGATATGAACTACTCCTGAAGGATTTTTAGCTGCTGGGAGAGCAGGAACACTCGCACGTATTCGTTTCCCCTGGTAGTACATGATTGGCAACATAGGCAGGCTCAGAATTGCCCCTGAAACATATTTGAAGTTCAGCATTTCTAGTTTTCCGGATTATAAAATGTTCAATGATTTAACATTTTTAAAAGCAGGTTGTTTGATGCAGCTCCTGTTTTTTGCTTGCCTGGCGTATTAAAATTCCTTAAATTTTGGAGTAAGTCCAGCGCATGTCAAATTTACATTGATTCGAAATTTTGTTATATAATTGAGCTGATTTCTGCAAGAGAACAACTTTTAACTTAAATTTATCGTTCAATTTTTGATGAAAAAGCTATTAACCATATCATTTGCAGCGTTTTATCTGCTGACTGCGGTCGGTGTGACTGTGAGCGTCCATAAGTGTATGGGGCAAATTGCATCCATTAAGCTTTTTGTCGAAGCGGGGGGATGTTGTTGTAGTAAGGATAAAGCAATGAACGATTGTTGTGAAGACGAATCAGTCTTTGTACAACTCGATGATGATCAGCGTATCATTAAATCTTTGCGCATCTCTGATGACCTGCAACCAGAATTGAATGTAGTACCATCGATACAACTGACATCAATAAAAGTCAAGAAAAATGAGGTGCGAATTGAGTCGCAAAATCTCCCCCCTCCATTAAAACAGCCAATCTGGCTACTCAATTGTAATTTTACATTTTACGGTTGATTGAATAGTTAAACCGATTAAACGAATAACGATACTGCTTTCTGTGTCGCTATTACTTTTTATCCATTAAATTCAATCAAAATGAAAAATATAATTAGTCTTTTCTCATTTATTCTTTGCTTGGCTTTCGCCTTTTCAACGTCAGCCCAGGAAAGTCCAAAACTTATCGAAACCGCTGAATTCAGGGTAGAAGGTGTATGCAATATGTGTACAAAACGTATTGAAAATGCCGCCCTGGTCAAAGGAGTAAAACTCGCTGAATGGGACAAAAAGACCAAAATCCTTAAAGTAATTTTTAATAACAAGAAAACGGATCTCAAAACTATCCATAAGGCTGTTGCTGATGCCGGGCATCAAACTTCTGATTTGCCACCATCACTCAAAGCCTATGAAAAACTGCCGGGGTGTTGTGCCTACCTCGATGGTGTTGAAGACCATTAATTTATGGTCCTGATAACCAGGTTTTTCAACCTCTTTTGTCTTTTCGTTTTTCCTTTTTCATTATGGGCACAACATAATGGACACCTCAGGGGAGAAGTCTTCGAAGAGATTTCGGCAGAAGAAGAAATTCCGATCATCGGTGCTGATGTCTATTGGGTAGGTACAACCAAAGGCACCACAACAGACCTTAACGGACAATTCAGTATTGAAAAAACCTCCTCAACAGACTTGCTGGTTATTAGTTATGTCGGTTACAGAGTGGATACTTTCAATATAGCGCGCGACACTTTCATTCATGTTCACCTCGAACCATCGGTTACCATGGATGAAGTACAGGTTGTACACCGTCAAAAATCAACAGAAATTTCGTTTCTCGATCCGTTGAAGACCGAGAAGATCACAGAAAAGGAATTGCTGAAAGCGGCTTGTTGTAATTTAAGCGAAAGTTTTGAAACCAGTCCTTCTGTTGACGTTTCTTTTACAGATGCCGTTACCGGAACACGCCAGATCCAGATGTTAGGATTGGCCGGAACTTATACTCAAATCACCAACGAAAGCATGCCCGACATCAGGGGATTGTCTTCTATTTACGGACTGACTTACATCCCTGGTACATGGATTGAGGGTATTCAGTTGAATAAAGGTGCTGGTACCGTGGCGAACGGTTTTGAAAGCATCGCCGGACAAATCAACGTCGAACTCAGAAAACCCGAATCTGCAGATCCGCTATATCTCAATTTTTACGCAAGTGAAGGAGGCCGAGTGGAAGGCAATGCGAATATTACACGTCGATTTAAAGACAGTCCATGGTCAACAACATTCCTGCTGCATGGCCAAAAACGATTCGTTAAACACGACCGTAATGATGATGGATTTATGGATATGCCATTAAGCAACCAGTTTATTGGCCTCAACCGTTGGAAATACGTTGGTGAAAATGGGTTGATGATGCAGTTTGGTGTGAAAGCTACTGTCGTTGACAACACCAGCGGACAGGTCGATTTCGATCCGAAAACAGATGCCCTGACCATGAATAACTGGGGTATGAAATTAAATACGCAGCGGTTCGAAGCCTGGTCAAAAATAGGTAAAGTATTTCTTGAAAAACCATGGAAAACATTCGGCGTTCAGATGTCTGCAGTTAGTCATAATCATGATAGCTATTTCGGTCTTCGTGCTTACGATGCCAACCAGACGTCACTGTATGGCAATTTCCTGTATCAAAGTATTTTGGGAAATACCAACCACACCTACAGAACAGGAGTTAGCATTCAATACGACGACTACAAGGAAAAACTGGCAGAACAAGATTTTGAACGCACCGAAACCGTTCCGGGGGCCTATTTTGAATACACCTATAAGCACCTCGATAAATTTAATGTGGTTGCAGGTATCAGGGCTGACTATCATAACGAATATGGCGCTTTTGTAACACCAAGAATACATCTGCGTTATGCACTTTCTGACAACAACGTTATCAGGGCATCCGCAGGTCGGGGCCAACGTACGCCAAACCTGATCGCAGAGAATATTGGCATTCTAGCAAGCTCAAGATTCTTTAATTTCTTTGCACCCGGTCAAATATTCAGTGAATTTGAATTGGAGCCTGAAGTCGCCTGGAATTTTGGCTTGAATTTCACACAATGCTTTAAGCTCGATTACAGGGAAGGTACAATTAGTTTCGATTTCTACCGAACTGATTTTCAAAACCAGGTAGTTGTCGATCGTGAACAATCTCACAGCCAGGTACTGCTATATAACCTTGACGGAAAATCTTACTCAAACAGCTTCCAGGTCCAACTGGATTACGAACTGATAAAAAGACTGGATGTCAGGGTCGCCTACCGCTGGTTCGATGTAAAAACCACATATCTTAATGAAGGCCTGATGGAAGCCCCATTTGTCGCCAAACACCGCGCATTTATCAACCTGGGATACAAAACAAGAAGTAACTGGGCTTTCGATATGACCTTGAACTGGCAAGGGCAAAAGCGGATTCCTTCGACAGAATCTTTCCTTCCGGTTTATCAACGACCAGAGATTTCGCCTGATTTTGTGGTCATTAATGCACAGATTAGTAAAAACTGGCATGACAAATTTGAAATCTACCTTGGCGGTGAAAACCTCCTTAATTTCCAGCAGGATAATCCAATTATTTCGAGTGAAGACCCTTTCGGGGAATTTTTTGACAGCTCGTTAGTATGGGGACCGGTCTTTGGCAGAAATATCTATTTCGGTCTCAGATACTGGATAAAATAATAGTTAGTCTATTTCATTTTGAAGGGCAGGAGTTGAAATATATTTCCTGCCCTTTTTAGATCTTGTTCGGATTTTATCTTTCGGCGAATTGTCATCAATTTACCCAAAAACAAATTCCAGACAAGCTCTCATTCAGGCATCTGAAATTTAATAGAACAGCACCTTATCCCGTTCGATAAGCTTATCCTCGTTTGATAATTCAAGGATGAAAATTCCATGATGATCTCCTTTAAAAGTAATGGTCTGCTCTACCTGAAATGGATCTAATGACCCGATTTCCAAAACATTCCCCGAAAGGGAAAATAAACGCCAATGTGTGATTGATTGGTCGCTTTGTACATTAACACGATGATCAATAACCGGGTTAGGAAAAATCACCAACGGTTCAATAGCTGATACCTCTTCATTGCTGACAACCCCACAAAAGTCGAAAAAATCAAAAGCGGGAAGCGCAGAATTATTATTATCAAAGTCAAAAAACGTAACATTCTCATAGGAAGAGCCCTGACCCCATAAAGTACATAGGTCAGATGTGATCCAGCCGGGCTCCCAGTAAAGGACACCGGAACCGCCATTAGCATGAACAGTTTCTGCCAAATCCAGCAAAAAGTCTTTCTGGCCCTGGGGCGAGGCAGGGTAGCTTATCACATTCCCATTATCGTTCATGAAATTGGTATAATTATCTGAAAAGCCATTGACAAACCAGACAAACCCTGTTTCGAAGATCATCACCTCTTTAGAATAGTCGGCTACAAGCTGATTGACAAGGTTCCCGATGTCTTGAATTTCAGTGTCCGGTGAGAAATTTGGATAATAGGAAATGCCGATCACATCATAGTTGATAATCCCGTTGGAGGCAAAAAGGCCAGTTGCCCAGGCAGCAGAGCCTTCGGTTAAGTGGATCGCCTTTTTGATCGCCAAATCGTATTCATTATTAAAGTGATCGATTGCATCGAAGGCGATATTAAACTTGTCGGCATCTTCCGGCCAGGTCCATCCGTTTGTGGGCGTTGTGTTGTCGATAAATCCCCATGTCGTCTCATTCCCAACGCCGATAATTGCTGGAATCGTAGATTGTTGCCTAAAAGCTTCCAGCACCGCATAAGTATAGTTGTAAATGGAATCCAGTAAAGAGGTATGATCAAGGCCCGCCCATGCCGCTGGCCTTAGCTGCCAGCCCGGATCATTAAAGTGGTCGCCATAATGTATGGCGATATTGAGATCCATGTCATTTGACATAGCAAGTTGCGATGCCGCTAAAACATCTGAAAGGTTGGAATTGGTGATCATTCCACCGCAATTATCAGTGAGATTTTCAGGGGTGTGCCATAGCCTGAGCCTTACCATTTCGGCACCTCTTTCTGCAAAGTAGGTGAAAGGCTCAATGGTATTGCCCCCCTCATCCGCATATTGACCACCATTGGTGATTATCGAATTGACATACGACAAATCAGCACCTGTGGTAAAGCATTGCCCATGTACTTTAAAGCTGGAGACAAGGAAACAAAGCCAAAGGGTAATAAAAACTTGTGGCGGAAATTTAAGAGGTGTCATATCTCGGTTACTTGATCAGTAATCGAAAATAGGATTAATCTACGCCCTTTTCAACAAAATCTGGTTTAGTTCTCTCCATAAAAGCCGCTTTGAGTTGCTTGTAATTGCCATAAAACTCTTCACGGATATCATGGAATCGGACATCTTCGTATTCAATTTCAAACACTTCATTATGGTCTCTTCTTTTCCTGAATCGGTAGGTCTTGATATCAGCAAGGTAAATTACCTTACGGGAATGCGAAAGTAAATGTTCGAACTCTAGCCGATCGGTCCTTAATGAAACACGCCAAAGATTGCGATAAATGTCAAAGATCAGGATTAATGCAAAACCAATTCCTGCAACAAAAAACCAACGTTCTTCTTCTAATCCCGTCTGGAAATAAAGATTATAAGTACCCCAAAGGATGATACATAGTGATATTAGGGGAACAAAAAAAGCATAGCCTAGTAACTTGAATCTGGAGTGGACGATTTCAAATGTGTCGAATTGATCTAAGATGTTGTTTTCAGTGTTTTGATAGGTCATTTTCTGTGTTATTGATGTCAATAAAATACCCGTAAAACCCCGATAAATCAAAAATCTTAGACCAACTTTAGCGCTTTTTCGGCAAAAAAAGAAAGGCGCTCATTCGAGTGCCTTCCCTTTTCAAAACGGGGCTGATGATGGTTTGTTTTTTGAACCATCATTTGCTCCATTTTCATTGCTGAGCACGCACTATTTTGGTTGAATGTCAATATAGAATGAATCGCCTACCTTGCCGACTACCCTGACAGTCATTGGTGCGCCTGGAACGTTGAAAGAATCTCCAACCAGATAGGGCGCATTTTTTACCAGGTCAGCAGAAGAGGAGGAAGTATTAGTTACAGGCTTTTTAGGTGCTATCTGTATGAATTTATTATCTCCTGTTACCTTAGATTGCACGGTGTATATGAGCACGCCCTTGCCATTCGGACTGTCTACATTTCCTTTTTTGTTCAATGTTGGAGGTGTTACCTGAACCACCCAAACCTTATCAGGATTATTGGCATCTGATTTTTTATCGGGAATAACGACCATCGAAACACCATATTTTGAAGAAAACGGGGCAATGGTACCGTTCCAGCCACCTTTACGCAGGTAGGTACTTCTTTCTGGGGTGATCCAGCCAAACAATTTCTTGTGCCAACCAAGGAATCCCGCACTTAATATCATGTCGGCCATGATGTCCCAGGGACCTACCTGGTGGATGAGAGGTTTTTTAAACGGGTAAAGATCTGGCAATCCTAGGCAATGCCCTACTTCGTGTGCCATGGTCTTGAAATTGGCATCTTTTTCAAATGCAAGGGTACCAATCGTAATCTGCTTTCTCAGCTTTCCTATTTTTACACCATGTGCACCTGCGCCTTTAAGGAATGCGGATTTTTCCGGAGGGACAATAACGAGCACTGTATTTTCATCATAATTGGAACTGGGTATTAAGGCTGCTGCGTCTTTAACATAATCTGCCCATTTCCAACCTCCTGAGCCTGGCCCCGGTACATAATAACTAAGTTTTTTAGGCATCCTTTTCCATTCTTTAATGACTTGATATTGTAGGCTTAACTGCCCGTATGATTCGTTGCTGTAAAAGTTTTGAAGGTCTGTTTTGTTACCTGTTAGTTTGTTGAATGTTTCGTCAAACCACTTATTGTTCTTCGATTTTGTCCCTTTGGAATCGGAAAAGTCAACAAACATAAAAATTAAGTTGACCTCACCTTTTGTATTTACAATTGTTGACTGATTAAGTGGCCCTTCTGAACCTCCGCTGACATCAGGGACTTCCTCTTGTAATTGGACAGGCATTCTTCTTTTGAGCTTCCAGTATTGACCTGATTGTGCCTTCCATTCTGTCATGAGACATTTTTTGTTGGCTGAACCGCCTTCAAGTGCATATGCATCATTATGACCATTCTCTGTGAATTCACTTACAAGCTTGTACCATCCACCTCCAAGATCAATCAGTTTCCACTTCTGACCTGAATACATACCTTTTCTCATCGAACATCCAACTCCCGGGCCATCGGATTCCAATCCATAGGATTCACCGGTAAATTGTGAAGAAAGCTGGTAATAGCCATTTCCTCTTGGAGTGAACCGCCATAATTGCCCTGCAGTCGTTGACTTTTTTAGTTTCGTAAGCCTAGCAAAAGAACCAGGAGCACTGGATTCGAGTGCATATTTTTCATCATATTTACTGTTGTGCAGCGTATAGTAATACCTGGTGTCGATCGTTACACCCTGATTGGTTTCAGCAGTTGTATTGATGTCAGTATTGACATCAGCAGCCAAACTCAAGGCCGATACAAAGAGAAGAATCAAAAAGGTGTTAATGCTAACAAAAGTTAGATTTTTCATTTTTATAAAGTTTCAAGGTTTAGAATTTACTTCATCATATGATCATATCCACTTAACAAACTGGATTTGTTCATCGGTTATAAATTCAAAACTATGAGCAATCGGGTGTTGTAAACCGGACAACTAGATGAGGTGAATCGGACAGGTTGATTTAAGTATCTGTAAATCAATTGTTTCTAGATAGTAATTTCTGAAGGTTTTAATCCGAATCGACGAGAAAACAGGTCGGAAAAGTACCTTGGATCATTAAATCCTACGGCAAAACAGGTTTCTTTTACCGTTGAAAAATGTCCATCAACAAGAAAATCACGCGCTAACTGAAGCCGCATTTCCTGGAGGTATTGAGCAGGAGACAGCCCGGTCAGTTTTTTTAGCTTTCGCCGAAACTGACGGCCACTCAGGTTTAAATGATCAGCGACAAACTCAACGGAAAGGATACTGTCAGACATATGTTTTGAATAAATGACTTCTACCGATTCAAGCCATTCAGTATCCACTTTGGCCATGAGTGGCCTGGTTATTTTTTCTTTCTTAACGGTTGATTGGAATACTTCCATCCGGGCATTATAGTTGGCCAGCAGATTGACAATGCGGGCCTTTAACTCTTCTTCCCGGAAAGGTTTGTTGAGGTAATCATCGACCCCGATGCGCAATGCATTGAGTTTTGCCCTCATATTGACTTTTGCGGTAAGCATAATAATCGGCAAATGCCGCCAACGGTCATCAGCCTTCACCTGTTCGAGAAACTCGAATCCATTCATCACAGGCATCATCAAATCAGAAACGATAAGTTGACAGTCTAGCTGAGGCAAAATTTCAAGTGCTGCTTTCCCATGCTCTGCTGTAACCACATTGAATTCTGATAGCAAGAAAGTGAGATATTTCCGCAGGTCTGCATTGTCTTCAACTATAAGAACGGTCGTGCCTGCAAACGCATGTGAGGTGTTGGCCTCGGAGGAATCAGGCATAAGCGTGATTTTTGCCTGATCGCCCAATGCGGCATCAGCTGTCTTTGTTGATTTTGATTCAGCCGACTGTAAGGGCAACTTGGGAAATTGATAATAAAAGTCACTCCCTTTGCCTGGTTCGCTTTCTGCCCATACCGAACCACCCATCAATTCTGCTAATTCCTTTACAAGTGATAGGCCAATCCCTGTTCCGCCTTCAAACCCACTTACTTCGCTTTTGGCCTGGTAAAATCGATCAAAAATAAATGGCAGATCTTCCGATGCAATGCCTGTCCCCTTGTCAGAAACCTTGAGCTGGAGCTCTTTGGGATGCTCCTCAACCGTTAAAGTCACCAGACTGTGTTCCTCCGAAAATTTCATGGCATTAGAAAGGTAGTTTTGAATAATCTTTTCGGTTTTATCCTTATCGATCATTATATAGAGATCTTCTTCAGCATTAAAGTTCAGCCTGAATTCAATATTGGCACTTGCAGCGGCAGAATAGAATTGAGCGAGTTGTTCTTTCAGATATGGAAAAAAATGAACGGGTTCTATTTCCAATTCCAGTCGGCCTGCTTCGAGTTTCGCTAGATCGAGGATTTCATTGATCAGTTTTTGCAGCTGGAGGCCGTTTCTATGAGCAAGCTGTAATAACTCTGTCTCATTGCCTGAAGTTCTCTGTCGTTTGATTATGGAATTTATCGGGCCCAGCATCAGGGTAAGGGGCGTCCTCAGTTCATGACTGACATTGGTGAAGAATCGAGACTTGAGCTTTTCAAGCGATTTTAGTTCTTCGGCCTGTTCTGCAATCGTAGCCGTGCGTTCGGCAACCAGTCTTTCCAACTCCTCCTGTCGCGCCTTATAATTGTTAACCCTCCAGGAATACCAAAGGAGACCCAATGCAGCAACAATGATTACACAAAGTAACAGGAACCAATTTTGCAGATGAATCGGCTTGGGAACGATCATGTCAATCATCAATTCCTGTTTTGACCACAAGCCATTTGGCAATTGTCCCCTGATCCTCAATTTATGATTGCCATATGGCAGCCTGCTGAACCGTATTGTGTTCTCTTTTTGATAAGTCCATTCAGGATCGACACCTTCAATCTTGTAAGCATATTGAATGTTTTCGATATTGGAAAAATTGAGCAAAGCAAATTCGAGTAGAAAAAACTTGTCACCTGGCCTAAACTTTATAGTATTTGATTTTTTGAGATCTGCTGTCTTGTTGAGCAATTGATTTTGACCGCCATCAAATTGCTGGAAACTTGTGATAACCACTTGGGTGTTGATGGTCTGGTTTTCACCAATAATGTCATCAGGATGAAAAGCTGTAATGCCATTCAGACTTCCGAAAAACAAATTGCCGAGTTCATCCTGGTAATGTGAAATCCTGTTGAATTCGTTGTGGGTAGTACCGTCTTTTTCAAGGTATCCTTTTGCTTCCTTTGTGGCTTTGTTAAACTGGATGATACCATAGTCACTGGGTAACCACAAGTTGGATTTTTCGTCTTCATAAACCCCGTAAATGGTATTATTCGAAAGACCATCAATTTTAGTATACTGGGTGTAGTTATTGGTGCCAGGTCGCCAGTTAATCAATCCAAGTCCTCTTGTCCCAAGCCAATACGAGCCACCAGAATCGACATGGATATGGAAAATACAATTTTGCAAAAATGCGAGACTTGTATCAGGATATGGAACAATCTCCTTTTCGTCAATATCAAGTATATATAGTCCAGTCTCAGTGGCCACATGAAAGGTTTTTTCATCTACCGACAAAAACTGGTAAATAAACTGGCGATTGACTACCTTACCGGAATGATCAGACAATAACTCAATCGACTGTTCGTCATTGATAACACCAATCTCTCCAGAGCCTGTGCCAAACCAAACCCTGTTGTTTTGGTCTTCTGTAAATGCCCAAACATTTTGGTAAGAAAAGGGGTAACTTTTCGTGGAATTATTGACCAGGTCAACTTCAATGATCTTTTTCTCCGAACCAGCTGCCGTCCAGATATGCCCTTGTCTATCGGTGAATAAACCATAGCGATATCCTTTGCCCCAATCCAGTTCGTGCTTTTCAAAAATGGTATGCTGGTAAGTATCTCCGACTTGCGAAAAATTACACATCCAACCAGGACCTGTATCTATACCGGCCCAGTAGTTGCCATTGGGTCCCCTTGTGATCCCCCTGAAAGCTGAGAAGGTAGTACTCCCTTCCGAATAAGCGATTTTGTGAAATGGACTTTTCGACAATTCGACAAGGTATAAGCCAAATTCTGTTCCTATCCAGGTGCGGTTAGCGGAGTCAAAGAATAGTTTATTGGTATTGTTGAGCCACTCGTTCTGCGGTGCAAGATCTAGTGACCAGCCCGTCTGGGGGTGATATACCTCAAACTTATTGCCCGAATAAAGCCAAAAAGTTTCATGTTCGGGGGTTACCCAAAAATTAAACTTTCCAGCAATAATTGGCTGCTGAATGTCGGGGTATCTTGTATCTGGTGCTCCTTGAATGACCTTGCTTTCACCCTCAGGAGTAACCATCCGAAGTTCGCCAAAATGTGTTGCTCCTTCCCGGGTGTTGGTATGTTTGATAAGGTACCAAAGGTTTCCAAGTTGGTCTTCACCACCAATAAAATAGCCTTGATCGGGGAAATCAGTAGAATATGTTTTTTGCACTTTTCCATCGAGAGAAAGTTCAACAACCTTTTCCCTGATAAAGGAATTATCGCTTGAAGAGTAACCCCAAAGGGTATTTCGACTTGAAAAGCCTTCAATAATAAAAGGAAATATCGTTAACCGATGCCTGACAACAGAATCATCATTTTGAATAATAATCAGGTTTCCCACATCAGAGACGAAAAACAGACGGCCATCCGGGGCATTGATAAAACTGTAAATTTCGTTTAAGCTGAAAGGCAAGTTGCCTTGAAAGTATTGCTCGAAAGTGATAACAGATTCAGTAACCGGATCGAAAAGGTCAATGGATAAAGGCCTGTAAGTGTGCGGATTGCCAGTATTAATTAACCAAAGCCAGCCTTCGGGACCTTGAAGGATATGATTGATCTCATTGCTCTGAAATCCTTGTTTTTCACTCGAATACCATTTGAATTCATATCCGTCAAAGCGATTCAAGCCATATTTGGTTCCAATCCAGATAAATCCATTATTATCTTCAAATACACATTGAACATCGCGGTGAGACAATCCACTGTCAACCCCAAAGTGCTGTGCTTTGACCAGGAATTGCTGTGCAAGCAGGACGGAGAAAGGCATTGTTGACCAAAGCAAAAACAATATGGCTACTATGGTTAACCGCACGAGAAAACTGAATTTCAATGGTTAAAGAACTCACCTGACTTTTTCGGGTTTAACCCAAAATGAACAACCTGAAAAGGTCTTTTAAATCAACATCCTTCTTAAAGTTAGGGAATTATCAATAAGAGTGGGTTTGAAAAAGCAATTTCATTTTTTTTAAACGAATGGAACTTTCAACTTCATTTTTTGGTATGTTATGCTGAGACACACCGCATATTGGTTTGAAATTATCAAACCCTCGTCTCTTACCTCCAATTTATATCGCAAAGATTGTTAAGAACCAAAAAGGTCAAGTGTAAGTTACTTCAAGTCTTTAGAAAACAGGAAACCACTTGCGCAATTACCTTTTTGTTATTTCGGGGGCAGTAGCTCAGTCGGTTAGAGCAGGTCAGCTTTTAAATTACCCAAACAATTAAGCTTGTTTATTTCATATTCAACTTAATGTTGAGGTTATGCTGATAAAATGGTTTGAATCCTAATCTTTTTTCGTCAGTATACCTGTGTCGACGGTCAATAAAAACTTACTTCAGCGCTTTTAACGCCCAGGTCGTGGGTTCGAATCCCACCTGCCCCGCAAATGGTCAAAGTCAACTTACTTCAATTGGATTTTACAGTTCGAATCTGTCTCGAAGTTGGCTGATTACCATTTATTTCAGGTCAATTGTTTCTTACTTCTTGGGAGTTACCCGCATTTTTCAAAAAAGTGTATCAGATGCAAGATTACCTGGAATGTTTTTTAGAGTTTGTTCGGAATTTGTTTTTCGATGAAATTTGCCAACAATTCGCCGACGGATAAAATCCGAATAAACGCTTAATTTTTAAAAAGTGATTTAGAATTATGAAAACAGCATTACTGAAAGTAGCGATCAGGCAAAATGCACTATATGTGCCTGCTGAGATGGTGGTAAATACCAATGTATTGGAAATTACCGAGACCACATCAGCATTTGTCGCTAATTGCGCAAAGCTGGGATTCAGCCTTTCAGAAGACGCATTGCGGAAAGTCAATGGTATTACGCCATCTTCAAAACTGTTGATTTTCAACATTTTGAAGGAAATTACAGGTGTCAATAAAAATTGGACACCGCTGGTCAGACAATGGGACATCCCTACTGGTGAGACGGTGATCGATCACCTGGTAACACTTTTTGCCAATGTGTTTAAAATCAAGAAAGGAACAACGTTGCCTTGCGGGCACCTTATTCCCGATGGGACCTTTCCGCTGGAACGGTACAACGGTTGCCCATTTTGCGGTACACCATTCCAGTTTGGTGAACTCGATTACAAGCCAGGCAAAAACAAGCTGAAAACGCTTCAGCTGTGGACTGAATCAGATCTTCAGGCTTATATGTCAGCACTCTTGGCATCTCCTGTTGCACTTGATGGTACACAAATCAATAGCTTGGAAATCCTGTTGGCTTATTTTAACCTTCCGGAAAATGCGGAAATCGCCATTAAGGAAACGATGATGGTTGTGGTTGATGCTTTGATTGCCAAAGGTGAAGATAAAGCTGCTGGTGAATTGTTCTCAACACCTAACGACATCCTGAGGTACTTATGGTACAAAAACACAGGATTTTTGCAGATCGTTGAGCCAAAGACCATCGTGAGGCGTAAGTTCAGAAACGCAAGGAACCTCCACAGGAATCTGGACAATGCTGCTGGTGTTGGTATCAAAGCTGTATCTGATCTGAAATTGAAATATACCAGGGCTGAGTGTAAGCGTTACGCCGGTTGGCTGAATGATCTTGAAATGGATGTTTACAAGCAGTGCGAGATCATGCACCCCAAAAGGAGCATGTGGGTAAGGTTTATCAGGGCGTTGCGTTTGGCCGAATATAGCAAAAGGAAAGGCTTCGATCAACTGGCAGAATTGCTGGATGTTTTCTACAATGAAAAATACGAAGTCTTCCAGGGTAAAGTCAACCATTTTAAATTAAAGAATGATGCTGATAAGACCTTCAGGTTATTGAAAAGCAGGCCTGGATTATTTGCAAGGTCTTTGTTTTCTTCAATGCTTTGGTTTGGAAAGGATGAAACGTTGAAACACTTCAGAGAAGTGATGAACGAAGTACCGTCCAGATTGATCTTTACGCTGAACATGTACGCCGAAATCTACTTTGACAAAAGAGGTTCAAGAAGCGTTAAACCGCTTGGAGGAACCAACAAACGGATCCCGGTTAACAAGCTATTGCAGCTTTACAACGACAGGGAATTGAGCGGTATGCAGGAAGCCATCCAGCAACTGGGCCTTGATCTGATCAGGGCAAGGTTTGAAAAGGAAGGAACCAGTAACAAGACCATCTTCATTGACAGTGGACTGGATTTCATCCCTATTGCTATTGGTGATCGTTCAGAAAATATTCAGGACCTGCCAGCTGCACTGATGGGTACGCGTTTCCCTGTGGAAGGAGATACCGTTAGGTTGTTTATGCAATGGGGCGAGGGTCTTAAAGCCCAACACCTTGACATGGACCTGAGTTGTAAAGTCGCTTACAAAGATAAAATCGATTTTTGCTCATACGCGCAGTTGACCATTCCAGGTTGTAAGCACAGTGGAGATATCAGGCATATTCCTGCAAAGGTAGGAACCGCCGAATACATTGATGTGAATATTGAACAATTGGCCATTTTGGGTGCGCGGTATGTTTCATTTACCTGCAACGCTTACTCAAACGGTAGCATTACACCTAACCTCGTTGTGGGTTGGATGCATAGCAAATACCCGATGAGGATTTCGAAAAGCGGGGTAGCCTATGACCCAACTGCAGTACAACACCAGGTCAGGATCACGCAGGGTCTGACCAAAGGAATGGTGTTCGGTGTGCTCGACGTCAAAAGGCGTGAAGTCATTTGGCTCGAACTCGCCTTTGGCGGACAGATCGTTCAAAATATGAGCACTGATTTAGTTGAAACATTGCTGACTAAGCTTGACGCAAAACTTAAGATTGGTCAGTTGTTGAAGCTAAAAGCAGAAGTTCAAAACCTTGAAATCGTAAACGACCCGGAAAATGCCGATGAAGTTTACGATATGAACTGGGCGTTGAATACTGCCGAAGTCAATCAATTGTTTTTGAATTAAACTGACATTTAGAGTTTCATTTTTTATAGGGGACAGGTATTACATCTGTCCCTTTTTTTACGCAGAGTCTTCTTCGAGAATTACCGTTTGGGCACATCGATTTATTGTTAAACTAACTGTGTTAGATAGCTTTTTGTGACCTTGTAAAGGTCAAATTATGTTTGCTAATTTTCTGTTTTTCTATTATCCCGAACTCAGAGAGGTCGCACATTCACCAAAAATGGAATACTTCGACCTCTCTGAGTTCGGAAAAAAGACTTCTGGTCAATAACTGAAATAGTTTGACCGCTCTGCGGTCATTATTTTGGCCAAACTGCTCCTGTAAAAAATTCAAATTACCAGAAAAAAGACGTGTCCACACGATAGTTCCTGAATGGGACTCTGCGTTACTCCAAGTGTTAACGAAATCATAAACCTGAAAATTTATTTGGAACGTTCATTCCAGAAGTACATATTTGTATCGGAATGAACGTTCCAAAATAATTAAAACACACTTTCTTAATCTTAAAAAAATCAAAAATCTATCATGGGAAAACTTAGTGGAAAAGTAGCAATCATTACAGGAGCCACCAGCGGCATGGGACTGGAAACCGCAAAACTATTTTTAGAAGAAGGCGCAAAGGTAGTCTTGACCGGAAGAAGTCAGGAAAAACTTGATGCCGTACGATCAGAATTAACAGGCGACTATCTTTTGGTAAAAGCGGAGGCATCAAGTATCAGTGACAGCAAAGCCCTTATTGAAAAAACCGTATCCACCTTCGGCAATATTGATGTTTTATTTTTGAATGCAGGGATCTTCCGTCTTGAAACTATTGACCAACTTACAGAGGAAATATTTGACGAAGTACATAATGTGAATGTCCGCGGACCAATTTTTACCATTCGCGAAGCTTATCCACACCTGAATGAAGGTGGTAGCATTATTTTCAACACATCAGTGTCTAACGTCAAAGGATTTGCAGGCATGGCTGCTTATGCTTCAGGAAAGGCTGCTTTGCGTTCGATTACTAGGATTCTGGCGTCAGAATTCGGACCTAAAGGTATCAGGGTTAATGCGATTTCTCCAGGCCCGATCGAAACGCCGATATATGGTAAGCACAATGTACCACAGGAGGTGATCAATGATTTTGCATCCAACTTCCCAAGCATGGTTTCTCTGGGTCGTTTCGGAGCCTCCAAGGAAGTGGCCACTGTAGCCTTATTCCTGGCAACATCAGAAAGTAGCTTCATCACCGGTACCGAAATTCCGGTTGATGGCGGATTGGCCCAGGTATAAATATTGAATTTATGAGCAGGCTTTCGCCAAATGAGGGTCTGCCCATAATTCCTTAACTTTGGAACAAACGTTCCGGATATGCCAAGGACGAAAAATTTTTGCAAACAAGAAGTACTCGATAAAGCAATGGAACTCTTTTGGACAAAGGGGTTCCATGCTACTTCTATTAGTGACCTGGTCACACATCTTGGTATCAACCGTGCCAGCCTTTACGATACCTATGGTGGAAAGCAACAGTTATTTGACCAGGCATTTGAGAATTACCGAACGGTCAATATGAACCGTGTAAAGGACTTTCTTAATCAGCATGATTCGGTTAAGGAAGGCTTTTACAACCTGTTCGAACAAGCCATTGATCAGACCCTTTCCGATAAGGATCATAAAGGTTGTTTTGTCGTCAATGTCACCACCGAAATGTCTCCTGCAGATGAAACCCTTCAGAATGTACTTATCCAACACAAAAAACAGGTAGAGTTGGTGTTTTATAACTTCCTGGAAAAAGGTCAGGAATCAGGTGAATTGAACCCGACTAAAGATCTGAAATCCATAGCTGCTCTCCTGCTAACCTTGTATAATGGCCTTATGGTCGTTGCCAAAATCGACGCCGATAAGTCACAATTAATTTCCTCCGTAGATGCTGGATTGTCAGTCCTTGACTAGGATAATCCTTGCTCTCCCTCACCTTTTTACTTTTCACAATTAATTGTATATTGAGGTTGCCTAATGCACTATGGTTCTAGCAACCTAAGGACAGACAATACAGAAAAGCAAAATGATGGTTAATCGGTATTCGGCTAACGAAATCAAATAAATTGTGATGTCCAACAGAACAATAATTCCCAAAGCACCTGGCTCTGGTAAACAATATCTTGTCTTACTGGTAGCGATCAATGATTACCCCTCCCCGGTTTCTGCACTTGGAGGCTGTATTAGTGATGTTAATAAGATTGAGTCTTATCTGAAGGCTAATTTCGGAAATAGCAGCGATGCTGTAACAACACCGATTTCTGAAGCCATTTCAGTAAGATCCTATGGTGCACTGCACATCTGCCGTCTCGAAAACGAAAAAGCAACCCACAGTAATATCACTACAGGATTTCGCGATTTTCTCCGCGACTCTGGCCCAGAAGATGTCGTGTGGTTTCACTTCAGTGGGCATGGCTCAGAGCAATTTACAGCCAAAGAGTTTCTCGACATTGAGCCGAATGGCAAAGACCAGACGCTGGTCTGCTATAGCCGTGGCGAACAAGATGATTTTCTACACATGGCCGATAAGGAATTAGCGGTTCTTCTGCACCAGGTGGATTCGCAACATCTGGATGGTTCTCCCAAAAGCAGCCCACATATCATCGTATCGCTAGATTGCTGCCACTCAGGCTCCGGTACCCGAGATTTTGAAATGGACCCTACCCTCAAAAGCCGGAATGCTGATTTGATCACAGGCCTCACCCGAAAGGCTGAAGAGGAAAAACAAGGTATTCGCGATCTCAATACCTATGCCGATGGCTATTACGCGAAACAGTGGAATGAGAATAAGCAGCTTCAGGTACCCTTGTCTAACCACGTTCTGTTGTCCGCTTGTGAATCTGTACAACTGGCAGCCGATCGGCCAGATGGTGGCATTTTTACAGAAGGCTTGATCTCGGCATTGAAAGGCGCGAGTGGAGAAATCAACTATTACGATCTCTACGTAAGAACAAAAGCAGCTGTTCAATCAGCCAGAGGAAGCCAACAATCACCCCAGTTTGAAACTATAGGCGGATTCAATGCCTACACCCGTTTTATGGATGGATCGAATTTGGGAAAACCCAATAATTACCAGGTATTCAAAGGCGGAACAAGATGGTTGGTAAAATGCGGAGCCATCCACGGCATTCCACCCATGCCGGAAAAGCCGGTTGAAGTTGAAATTATGACTGCGGCTCCGGAAAATAAAACCCTGGGAACAGCAGAATTAACTGCCATCGGTGCCCAGCAAAGTACACTCAAAAGTTTTGAAAACCTTGGCCTCGATAGTGGCAATACTTATCAAGCCGTATTGAAATCTCTTCCTGCTACGCCAATTCTGGTTTGGGTGCATGGTAACACTTCTGGTATAACAGCTCTCGAAGATGCCTGGGAAGATTCGAAACAGGTAAAAATAGTCAAAAGCCTGGACGAGTTTGGCGATGCTCAATTAGAGGTCGAGATTACCGACTCTGCCTATAAAGTAAAAGACAGAAGAGATGGCCGACAAGTGATTGAGTGGCCCGTTAATCTCGATAATGCGAACCATACCGTTGTTGACATTTTAGGCAAAATGGCAAATTGGGAACGTATCCTTGGGTTACAAAATGAAAAATCTGTCATAAAGGATTGGATAGGCTTTGAAATAGATGTTGCAAAAAATCCGGTTAAGCCTTTCACAACGTTGAAAGATCCGGACAACCACCTTACCGCCAATGCAACAGACTATATCATCAAAGACGGAGCTGTCGGTGCTATACTCGTTCCCAAACTAAAACTTACAGGCAAACCCGACCAAAACCTGTATGTCTATTTACTACACTTCAGATCTAATTACGCGATTAGTTGTTATGAAGGTGAAGTGATTTACAGATCGGCTGAATTTAAAAACCAAAGCGCCGTAGAAATTAAACTCTGGAAGCAATTCCGGGGTTGGGGATTAAGTCCCGATGACCAATCTTCGTTTTGTCATTTCAAACTCCTGGTTACAACAGAACCTTTTGCGTACCAGCAATTACTGCAGGCCGATATTGAAGGTGATAGAGGATTTGATCTTGATGAGGAACCTTATAATATCGAAAACGAATGGTACTGCAAGAATATTAAAGTTACCCTTGAGCGGTAACGGCTAACCATAAAATGCAGAATCATGGAACTCCAGGATCCTAAAAAAGCTTTAGAGCATCGTTTCCCAGTCAGCCATGCCTTTATTATAGGTATCAACGGTTATAGAAATGGGGTAAAACCTTTGACCTCCGCCATAAAGGATGCGGAGGATATGGCCGAGCTATTCGGGACCATTCATGGATATACTGTCCATCCGCCGGCCTACGATGCCACCAAAGAAGACATCTACAAGGTATTTGAGAAAATGAAAACCGTTGTGAAGTCAGGGCATCGGGTATTGTTTTATTTCGCCGGCCATGGCTATGCTTCCGACAGCGAAACAAATCCAAAAGGGTGGCTGGTACCGGCTGATGCCCAAAAAGATGTTGAGTCAAGCCTGGTGCCAATGGATGATTTGCATGATATCGTTAAAAATCTTGAATGTAATCATGGTTTATTGATACTGGACTGTTGTTTCTCGGGCTCGTTCAAATGGTCAACAACCCGAGGTTTTGATCTAAGTGGCGATAAACCCATGTACTATGAGCGCTTTAAACGGTTCATTGATAGGGATGCATGGCAGGTCATCACTTCAGCAGCCCACGACCAGAAAGCAATTGATATTTTTGGACACCAGGCCATAGGCATGCGGGATGCCGCAGGAGGGGAAGCCGAAGAAATTCCCAATTCCCCATTTGCGAAAGCATTAAAAAAAGCGATTAATCTGGAAGGCGCAGCAGATGCATCGCGTAGCAACAGGAGTGATGGTATCATTACAGCAACTGAGCTGTACACCTATCTTCGGG
This sequence comes from Bacteroidota bacterium, assembly GCA_039028895.1. Classification (GTDB taxonomy): domain Bacteria; phylum Bacteroidota; class Bacteroidia; order Chitinophagales; family Saprospiraceae; genus JAHDCJ01. The sequence continues at coordinate 100,812 of JBCCHF010000014.1, forward strand.
ATATTGTTGAAACGGAAACGGCCAAGCAAAAACACGAACAAACCCCATCCATTTTTACGCTCAACCGCCATAAAAAAGGGGAGTTCATTTTCCTACATCCCGGGCATCGCCTGAATTTACCCAAAGCGCCCGATTCCAATCCCTACAAAGGGCTTGGTAGTTTTGAGAAGACTGACGCTGAATTGTTTTTCGGACGAGAAGAAGCCATTCGAAAAATGGCCGAAAAGCTGGAAGATAATCCAATCCTGGTAGTGTCAGCACCTTCCGGACAAGGAAAATCTTCTACCATAAAAGCTGGGCTATTTCCCTATTTGCAAAAGCGTTCAGGTTACGATACCTTTCTGACAATGCGCCCGGGGACTGCTCCTTTTTCGGCTTTCGAAAAAGTAGAATTCCCTAAAACTGATAAGCCCTATATTTTCCTGGTAGATAAATTCGAAGAGTTTTTTGCTGACGCAGAATACAGCCAAAGCCACGAAGACTTTGAAGCAGCTATGACTAAGCTTCTGGAGAAGGCCGAAAAAGGACATTTAAAGATAATCCTGTCTATCCGCTCCGATTTTGAATGGCAATTAAAAGGTTCTGATTTCGGTGTAGAATTCTGGAATGATCAGGAGGTAAGAAGATTTTTATACCGGCTTCCGCCAATGTCAAAGGATGACTTGCGTCAAATGATGCTCAAGCCAGCATGGATGATCGCTTACGACTTTCAATCAGATGAACTTGTTGAAGAAATTCTGGAAGAAATTGAAAATTCCCCAGGCGCCTTGCCCCTGCTTTCTTTCACCCTGAACAAATTGTATGAGAATAAGGATGATATAAATCGGATTTTCACAGAGAAAGCTTATCGGGAAAAATTGAAAGGCATCAACGGGGCATTAAGCACCATGGCGGATGAGGCTTATTTAGCTTTCGAAACAGATGAAGAAAGAAAGGTTTTGGAAATCGTCTTCCTGAGAATGATAAATCTCAATGATGGCAGCTATTCGAGTAGACGGGTTTATTATCAATACAAAGACAAGGATGAATCCATAAATGAACTGGATTTCCCTGACCACCTTGATGAAACTGTCGAAACCGTCCTTAATAAACTGGTAGAAAAAAATCTGGTACGGGGATCCAAAGACCAGATTGGCCTGTATTATGAACCCATGCACAATGCCCTGATCAATTATTGGCCACGAGGTCTGCAATGGATCAAAAACTTCAAAAAAGAAAATATCAAACTTCAGCGGCAACTGTGGCAGGCTGTTTTGGAAACCCCAAGAGGTTCAAAAAAAGCTAACACTGAGGAATCTGCGACACTTGAAATCGGCCCCGAGCTGATCCCTGTTGAAGCCTATGAGCAGAAACCAGCAGGCCATGTCTCAACATTTTGGGACACCAACCCCAAACTTTCTCAAGTTATAGAAAGTCTCATTGACCCTTGCACCGAAATACTCAAGAATGGTGACCCCAACCATCCGCTTAACATGGCCATTGACGCGATCAGTAAACAACTCGAAGGAAATGATAAATGGAAGTTCTATGATCTCCTTAACGAATGCCATGATAAAGGCAAAATGCCTAATCTTGATGCCTTTATCCTGAGTGGGGTGTCGGATCAGTTACTTGATGTTTTCCTGGATAAATCCGATCACTGGCTCAATGAACTCGAAGTCTGGTTCATAAAGGAGAGTTGGTCGAAAAGAACCGAAGATATCCTTCAGTTGAAAAAAGATAAAGAAGATGCGGTCAAGGCTAAAAACGAAGCCCAGGCCAGCCTTTTAACTGTGAAAGCATTGGCGAAACTTGAGAAAGATCCCACAATCGCCCTGAACCTGGCTTTTGAAGCTTATAAAAAGGTGCCTAATGAAGATGTTGTTACAGCATTCAGCCAAATCAGTCATCCTGACCTCTCTTACTACAAAGAACGATATAAAGTTGGCAGTATGACCGGATTGCCAATTATGCGGTTGTCAAAAGATGGAAGATGGTGTCTGATCGTTTACGCCGTTTTCGCCGAACCTGAAAAAGCAGTGCTCATTGATCTGTGGCATCATAAAGTACTGCCGTTGTCTTTTCAGGGGCGCTATCTTAGCGGTGGATTTGATGAGGAATCCCCATTAACCGTTGTCCTTTCAGATGATGGTACCTTCTTTTTGTATGCCTTGCAGGAAGGCATATTCCATTTTGACATTAAAGCGGATAAGTCCAAAAAACTGATTGATAGTAAATACCAATGGGAGGTTTCTTCACTAGCGTTGCTTAACGACAAAAACCTGTATACAGGTACAGTTTCAGGCGAAATACATCTTTGGTCACTTGAAGAAAACCAGGAAGACCCACTTCGCATTTTCAAGGGCCATACCGATTATGTGCTTTCGATTGCCTTGTCGGAAAATGGGGAAACCTTCGTTTCAGGCAGCCTGGATGGTAGCGTTAAACTTTGGGATGTCAACACTGAATCACCAAAATCAACTTTGATGAGCCAGGAACATTCCATAACCAGTATTGACTTTTCCCCCAACGGGAAGTACGTTGTTTCAGGTGATGATGAAGGCCTGATAACACGATTTGAAATAGGGAAAGATAAATCTGAGCTTTTCCGCGAAGGACATGATGAAATGGTTCATGCCATTTGTTTTTCCCCAGATGGTAAACAGTTCCTTTCTGCAGGAGCCGATAATAAGGTATTGCTTTGGGACACCAGTAATCCCCAAAAACCAAAAAGGATATTCCCCAATCAACCCTCAGCGGTTTTCTCAACAACATTTTTACCCAATGGAGAAGAATTCATCACAGCAAGTGCCGATCCGATTATTTGGAAAGGGGTAATGCAGGACACTGCTGATGCTGACTCAGGACAAACAGAAGTTACGATCTGGCCCACCAATTCATCTGAGGACTTATTCACATATAAGACTAAAGAAAATGGTACCCGTGTTTTTCCAATTCCAAACAGCTCAGATGTAATGACCTTTTCTGAGGACCAGGGAAGAACTGTATTCAAATCCTATTTCTATGGTTATGCCAAACCAGATATATGGGTCCCGGAACCCCGAATCGTAACGCGTTGCGCAAAAGTTTCTCAGGATGGACGTCATTTAATTTCCGGTAACCTTAACGGCTCAATTGTCCTTTGGGAAATGTGGCCCGATAAAAATGGCAAGATTATAAAACCTAAAGATGGCAACGCCATAGAGCAAATAGAAATTTCATTCAATGGCAACTACGTGGTTTTCATTGCAAAAGATAAAAAACTCAGATTGTGGCATGTACCATCAGCCTCAGAAGTTGATTTGCCTGAAGAAATGCGTTCAGGGTTTGACGAGCCTTGTTTTTCACAGGATGAAAAATATTTGATTGTAGGTAACCATGGCGGAAAAGACAAAGATGCGGCGATCATTTATGATATTCCTGCCGGGAAAATCATAAGGAAAATTCCTCCGGTTAAGGAAGCAGATCTGCGAGAAATCCCCAGTTTTGAAGTGAATCCCGATTCAGATGGGTTTACCTATAACGGATTTAGAGGATTTGCCTTTTCGCCAGATAATAAATATTACGCCGGCACCCTGAGCCTTGATCCTGATATCGTAAGAATTTGGGATACTGATTCTGGAGAACTGGTAGTTGAGATTAAAGAACCTCATCTATTGGTTACTTCGTCAATCGATTTCTCCTCTGATAGCAAAATTGTTATGACCTCAGGATATATGGACAAGAAGGTGAAATTGTGGGATATGAACAGTGGCCAGCTCATACGTGAATTTGGGGGAACCGAAACTCCCGCCCTGGTATTGGCAAGTTTTATCCGATCTGATGAACAAATAGTAGCCATTTATGAAGATGGAACTGTTTATTGCTGGCATAATCCCCTGCATAGCTGGGATAATCGTATTTACAGACTTAGCCCGGATGAGCGTAAAACCTATAAAATAGATTAAAACCCTTAATTTAAAATTAATAGCTAGATAAAGCCTTACTGAAATGGAAAACACCCCAAATCAAAAACCCATCGAACTCCCCTTTGCGGAAAGCCATGCTTTTATCATTGGCATCAACAACTACGAAAATATTTCGTCATTATCGACTGCTGTCAATGACGCAAAAGGCATCGCCACAAGACTAAGAGATCAACACAAATTTAAAGTGCATCCACCATTGTTGAATGCCACCAAAGCAGATATCATGCAATGGCTCACCAATGATATCCCGAAAGCAGTTGGCACTGAAGATCGCGTAGTTTTTTACTTCGCAGGTCACGGAATTGCCCTCGATGGCGAAGAAGGCCCAAATGGTTATCTCGTCCCGGCTGATGCTGATACAGCTTCTGTTGATTCGCTCATCCCGATGAACGACTTTCACAAGATGTTGGATGATCTGCCGTGTAAACATGGTCTTTTAATTCTCGATTGCTGTTTTGCCGGTGCCTTTAAATGGTCGACCGGGTACAGGGATATGGTATTTGATATGCCAGGCGTAATCTATGAAGAACGTTTCTGGCGATATGTCAAAGACCCTGCCTGGCAGGTGATCACCTCATCTGCCTACGACCAGAAAGCCGCTGACGTATTGTCAAACCGGACATTAGGTATGCGTGAAGATGATGGCAGTGGTCTGCATTCTCCATTCGCTCAAGGACTTTTCGAAGCCCTGGAAGGCAAAGGCGACGTAATTCCTCACGGTGAGGGAGACGGTGTCATCACTGCTACGGAGATGTATATGTACCTCCGCGACAAGATCGAAAATGATTTCAAAGAGGAGTCAAAGCGGCAAACTCCTTCTCTTTTTACATTGCCAAAACACGATAAAGGAGAATTTATCTTTTTCCATCCAAAACACAGATTCAATCTTCCGGCTGCTCCCGATAGGAATCCTTTTATGGGACTATCCTCGTTTAATGAAGGCGATGCGCACCTGTTTTATGGGCGTGAGCGCGTAGTTGAAGCTTTGCGCGAAATGATAAAAGACAAGCAGTTACTAGTAGTCAGCGGGGCTTCAGGAACCGGAAAGTCTTCAGTGATTAAAGCGGGTTTGTTGCCCCAGTTGAGAAAAGAAGGATGGGAGATATTACCCATCATCCGTCCCGGTAAAGAACCAAAGAAAAACCTTGAAACCGAATTGCCTGATGCCGAAACGACATTTAAGGAAAAGGGCAAAGTGGTTTTAGTCATCGACCAATATGAAGAACTGATCACACAAACCCTGAATGATGATGAAGGGGCGGCTTTCGAGCAACAAGTTGCTGATTGGATAGAAGCCTATCCCGATCTTCGGGTTGTATTGAGTGTGCGTTCAGATTTCGAGCCTCAATTCGAAAAAACAAAACTCTCAAAATGGTGGAACGATGGCCGTTACATTGTACCAGCCTTTACACTTGAAGAGATCCGCGAAGTGATTATGAAACCCGCTAACCAGGAAGTCCTGTTTTTCGAACCTGAAGAACTGGTTGATAAACTGGTTGAAGAGGTCAGCCAGGCCCCGGGCGCTCTTCCGCTATTATCCTTCACCTTGAGCGAATTATATGAAGCCTATCTCAAAAGCGGTCGATCTGACCGTGCATTGCTGGAAGCGAATTATAACGAAATGGGTGGTGTGATCGGTGCTCTGCGCACCAAGGCGGATGAAGCCTACAACATTCTGGACGATGATTACAGGAGCAGTATGCGTAAACTCATGTTGCGTATGGTATCGATTGAAGGTGGAGAAATGGCCGGTAAACGGATATACATAGACGAATTGAAGTTTTCAGACGAAGCTGAAACTAAGCGTATAAAAGAAGTAGCCGATAAGTTAGTGGAATCCCGATTGATCATGCGTGGAAAAGATGTTCAGGGCAAAGTCTACGTCGAGCCTGCTCACGATGCACTTGTCCGCGCTTGGGCTCGCCTTTGGGAATGGATCAAAGCCACAGGCGAAGAGAAATTGAGCCTACATTCGAAGCTCAGTCTTGCAGTAAATGATTACCACGAACTGGTGGAATCACAACCGGTGAAAGCAAAAAACTTATTGTGGAATAATAACCCTCGACTTGATTTGCTTAGCGCAGAATTAAAGGAAAAGGACCATCACCTGAATGCCAAAGAGGAAACCTTTGTGAGGAATTCCGTCAAACTTCGTACAACTCGCAAGCGTAATACCTGGGCTATAGCCATTGCTGTCATGGTTGGTTTGGCTATCCTGGCAATTTATGCGCTAATCCAGCAACGAATTGCAAAAGAACAAGCCCTGACTTCTGACCTGGGGTACTACCTGGCAGAGTCAAGATACCAGGAGGACAGAGATCCGACTGTAGCTTTCAGAGCTGCCGAGATCGGTTATCACCTTGCAAAAAACAACAACAGGGATGAGCTTTCAGATTATAGGAATCAGCTAATAAAAACGGTTTATAATCGCTCAAGGTTGGAATTGACCAGGGGAGGTATTTATCAAGAAGACAAAGTCGATGTGTTGCCGTCGGCACTTAATAATAAACTTGAAATTTTTGGGGTAAGTAACGGATTGTATGAAGAAGGAGGCTTTGCTCAAGAATACGATCAGAATAACCAACTTGTTAAAAGGTATGGTCAACCAGACGACTATCCCAATACTCCGGATACAGCTTATTTCTCGCCTAATGGGCTGTACGTTATTGTAAGATCAGAAGATGATTTTGGAGAAGACACTGAAGTAATGTTCGACCGAAGTGGAAGAAAGGTCGGTGTTTCCCAGGAATCGAATGACTTATATCCTTATGAGGGGAGTCGTTTTCTCTTCAGCAACCTAATGGACAGGTACATTACTTTAGACCTGGTGAATGAGTTGAAACTGGTTCAGTTCAACGAAAGTGGTGAAAAATCTGAATCGTCGGTTGAAGGGTTCGGAGAAAAGACGTCTGCGATAACTTTTAGTCCTTCCGGGAATTTTGTAGCTGTGGGTTCCTCAGAAGGAAGTGTGAAAGTTATTATTGTTGCCGATGGATATAGTACCAGGGATTTTGGTATAAGAACCATCTATGACTTTGCGAGTCATTTTAATGAGGAAATATTAGAAATCAAATTCTGTGATAATGAATCTGTCTTGAAGACTAAGTCACATGCCGGTGCGAAGTACTGGTCGTTGAGGCCTGCATATACAATAGCAGCCAATGATTTTGGGATGCATGCTGATGCCGGTCCAAACAGTCAACCGCAACCGACTACGATCATGGATCCTTTATTCAATGAAACAGTCAGTATGAATTGGGGAGATGAAATGGGAGACTCTAAAATTAGATATATAGATCAAACAGGAGACAATCCAACCTTGCTGCTCAATTTAGAAGGACTGTATTCAAATGATAATGAGGTCTTGATTTATAGGAAATTGGATCCTGCTTTGGCAGAAGATTTCCTTGCTCATAATTATGGTTTTTCCAAAGATGGGAAACATGCTTTTTTCAATGGACGGTTATTCCATCTCGATCCTGAATTGATCCTGAGCCTGGTCAATGAAAAGAAAATATTTGGCAATATCCCGACCTGGAATGAATATCATAATTATGCTGATCCATTACCGGAAATGGCAGCAAACAGTACTTCAGAGGCCAATACTGGTCAACCAGCAGCTGAACCTGTGGAACCTTTCGAACCCCCAACTTATAATTTTGATAATGCGGAAGAAGGCAATGCAATACCTGAGTCAGAAGAAATGCCAAACATCCCTCCGCCACCAATTGAAGAGACCGAGGAGACAGAAGCCATGCCCGACATCCCTCCTGCACCAGAAGGATTGCTGGATGAGAATGTAGAAGCCGGGACAGCTACAGGTGCCGCATACGGCCTCGTTACTCAAAGCGTTTCCATCCGCTCTATCGCAGGAAGCAAAGACCCGGAAACAGTTGTAGGGTCATTAGCAGCCGGCCTGCGCATCGTAATACTTGCTGAAGACATCCCCGAAGGTCAGGTCAAACCGTGGTACAAGGTCTCAGTGAACGGCGTCGAAGGTTGGGTGTACAGTAACTTCGTGGAAAAAGAGGATTAGGATTAAAAGAATTGGTCATGAACCACGGCGTCGAATTACCTTTTGCAAAGAGTCATGCCTTCATCGTAGGTATCAACAATTACGAAAATATCTCGTCTTTGTCGACCGCGGTCAATGATGCCAGGGAACTTGCAAAAAGGCTGAAAATCGATCACGGTTATCATGTTCATCCGCCATTATTGAATGCTACAAAGGCAGATTTGGTTAAATGGATGGATCACGACGTGCCAAACGCAATTGGCGCTGATGACAGGGTCATTTTCTATTTTGCTGGTCATGGTATTGCGCTGGATAGCGAAGAAGGTCCTAATGGCTATATTGTGCCAGCCGATGCCGATCCTTCATCAGTCGATTCGCTGATATCAATGGCTGATTTCCACAAAATGGTTGATGGACTTGAGTGTAAACACGGTTTGCTCATCCTCGATTGTTGTTTTGCAGGCGCTTTCAAATGGTCAACAGGTACCCGCGATGTCATGTTTGACCTTCCCGGGGTGATCTATGAAGAACGCTTCTGGCGATATGTAAAGGATGCTGCATGGCAGGTGATTACTTCTTCAGCCTATGATCAGAAAGCTGCAGATGTTTTGTCTGAACGAACCCTCGGGAAGCGCGAACTGGAAATAGAGGGTAACCATTCCCCATTTGCACTGGCTTTGTTTGAGGCCCTTGACGGGAAAGCCGATGTTATCCCTGATGGTGACGAACATGACGGGGTCATTACAGGTACTGAGCTTTATATGTACCTGCGCGACAGGGTAGAAGACGGGGCTCTCGAAGATAGTAAAAGACAGACGCCCTCATTTTTTAACCTGCCCAAACATGGGAAAGGCGAATTTATCTTTTTCCATCCCAATCATCGCCTCAATCTGCCCCCCGCTCCTGATCGAAACCCGTTTATGGGGTTGTCTTCTTATAATGAAAATGACGCATCCCTTTTCTTCGGTCGCGAACGTGTGGTAACTGCGTTGGTAGAAATGGTGCCTTCCAACCAGCTTCTCGTAGTTAGTGGTGCTTCCGGGACCGGCAAATCGTCTGTGATCAAAGCAGGCTTGTTACCCAACCTCAGGGAAAACGGTTGGCAGATTTTGCCGATCATCCGGCCTGGAAAAGAGCCATTGAATAGTCTCCGGGTCGAATTACCTGATTTCGATTTCAGAATTGCCGAAAACAAACAATCGGTACTGGTGATCGACCAATACGAAGAACTCATCACTCAATGTCTTGATCCCGAGGAGGGTAAAGCATTCGAAAAACAGATCGTCAACTGGATTGAAGAAAACCCCGGATTGCGCGTGATCCTGAGTGTCCGGTCTGATTTTGAGCCACAATTTGAGAATTCACTTTTGGTTCCGTGGTGGAATAGTGGCAGGTATATCGTTCCTGCATTTACCCTCGAAGAATATCGTGAAGTTATTGTAAAACCGGCCAGCCAGGAGGTGCTGTTCTATGAACCAGATCACCTGATTGATCTTCTTGTGGAAGAAGTGAGCCAGGCACCTGGAGCATTACCGTTATTATCATTTACCCTGAGCGAGATTTATGAAGCCTACCTGAAAAGTGGCCGCTCCGACAGAGCTTTGATTGAATCTGATTATGAAAAACTGGGAGGGGTGATCGGAGCGCTGCGCACAAGAGCAGATGAAACGTATAATTCATTTGATGACCAACATCAAAACAGCATGCGTAAACTAATGCTGCGAATGGTCTCAATGGGAGGTGGCGAACTGGCAGGCAAACGAGTATACGCAGACGAATTGGAATTTTCTGATCCTGATGAAACCAAAAGGCTTGAAGAAGTTGCCAGAGACCTGGTCGCCTCAAGACTTATACTCAGTGGCAAAGACGGTGAAGGCAAGGTCTTCATCGAACCCGCCCATGATGCGCTAGTTCGTGCTTGGGCGCGACTCTGGGAATGGATAAAAGCAACCGGAGAAGAAAAGCTTGGGCTTCATAACAAACTCACCCTTGCAGTCAACGACTATCACGATCTTGTTAAGGTACAACCCAAAAAGGCCAATAACCTGTTATGGAATAATAACCCCAGGCTCGATATTCTAAATGCCGAATTACAGCATAAAGACCACGGGCTGAATGCAAAAGAAGAAGTATTTGTCAAATCTTCAGTTAACCGTCGATATGCCAGAAAGCGCAATGCATGGGCCATCGCAGTGGCTGTGATGGTAGGCCTGGCAGGATTGGCAATTTTCGCATTTATTCAACAAGGCATAGCCAAACAACAAACCAGTCTTGCTGTCAAAAACGAGGCTAAAGCAGATTCCAGCGCAACGGTAGCCCAATTACAAAGAGATTCTGCCATTTTCGAACGCAGCAGAGCTAATGAAAATGCAACTTTCGCTCAATTGCAAAGAGATACCGCCATTCTCGAACGTGACCGCGCCAACACTGAGCGGTATCGAGCAGACCAAAGGACTAAAGAAGCCCAGTCTGCTGGGCTTGCGTATCTTGCGCCTTCAATATCAGAAGAGCACTCCACTCTGGCCATCCGTCTTGCTGAGGAATCCTTCAAGATGCTGGAACAACCTGATTTCCAGAATTATCAGGCCTTGTATTTGTCCTATGCGAAATTAACTACTCATCCCTTTTACTTTAAAAAACTAAATGGACAGGCGTTCTTTTTCAATGATTTTGAAAATATTCTATGTCTGAAAAATGATGGTGGTGCTAGTATCCATAACCTGGAAGGTAATAAAATAGGAACCCTTGAAAATTGCAGTGACCGACTGGTAAATGTGTTCTTTTCGATTGACCAGAATTTTATCGTAACTGTCGATGAAAATCAACACTTAAAGGTATGGTCAAAGTCTGGTGATTTTTTACACGATTATCCATTTAGGTTAAATGATGTTTTCGATCTGAAAATCCTGCCTTCAGATACGTCCATTGTCGTTTCCTTACGCAGTCTACGGTCAACTAATGCTTCTGCAGACCAACCGATCAACCTTTACAAAGGCTATCTATTTGCAAAAGATGGCGAATCTGTCCAGGTCCTAAAACAGAACTTACCAAAGAACCAGCTACGGCATAAGATTGAAATTTCACCAAGTGGCCATAAATTTCTCACCAATAATAAATGGCAGATTGAGGTTTGGGACAAAAATGGACAGTTAATTCAGAGCCATTCTGACAAAGGATTTGTTGGCTATCCGCCCGAAACCGTTGCCAGATTCAATTCCCAGGATGGTTTACAGGTCATTGCAAGCGTCGTATTGCCTGACAATGTAGGGTTTGGAGGAATAAGCAAATTGTATGTTTATGAATATAATTCAGAGGGAAATATCATAAAAAGTGATTCAGCGGATACACCAGAGTTTAATGCAGCCTTAAATTTTTTAGAGGTGCGTGATTTTTCATTCAAAAATGAATTGTTGGTTTCCTCTTTTATTGACAGCAATGGCGAATCAAACCTTGACCTGAAAGTGTATATCCACAATTTTGAGGGTGAAAAAATATTTGATTTCCAGAATTTTGAATTGGAAAGCGGTATGGTGTTTTGGCAGCTGTCACCTGATGACAAGCTTGTTTTTACAGAACTGTTAAATGACGTACAATCTGTTCCGACTTTGTTGGAATTTGAGTCAGGTAAAACGCTGAAAACATTGGGAGATCCTGATAAGACCAATGTTGCAAACAATATTTTTGTTTCCCGGAATGCTGAAAAAGCCATTACTACACGCCTTAACAATGAGACCTATGCCATTTATTCAAGGAGTTATCCTAATTCGGAATTTAGCGAAATGACGTCTTATGTCTGGGAACTTTCGACCTCAGAGGTAAGAAAAAGAGAAGATTTGCTAGCCAAGGAGTCTTCGCAACCGCAGCGTAAAAAAGCGAACTTACCTTACACCTTGGAGTACTCAGACACTGATTATCAGACGATTTTGTCCGATGCCAATGGCAAAACCATTACAAAGTTTGATGAAAAATATATTGATGCATATTACTTGTTTGCCAATAATGAAAAAATATTGATCCCCTTTGATCTTTCTACTACACATTCAAAGGCGAGGTTAATTATTTATAATATTAAAACAAGAGAAATAGAATGGGAGGCCAATTACCAGAATGATATTTACGACATAGAGTTTTCCTCTGATTCTTCTACTTTTTTCGTTGGACTATATGAGTCCATAGATGTCTATTTTGTTAATCCCGGCCCAAATTACGGAAGGCTTATTCACAAAATAAAACTTCCGGATTACGCAAGAAATTACCGTTTAGACAAGTCAGGTGACGGAGAGTCTATTTTGTTAACAAAACCTCCGGATTTTATCGATGATGGATACGTGGTGGAGTTTTTTACGGCTAAGGGAATCATGAAGTGGTTGGAATCCGCTCCGGTTTCTGGCATTTCAGTAGGAGACAGGGAAAGATTTGGCGTCAAGGATCGATAGAGACAGTCCAATCTTGTAGTGTCTCAAAGTATTACCACTGAAACCAAATACCATGAAACACGAAATCAAACTCCCATTTGTGACAAGCCATGCTTTTATCATTGGCATCAACAATTACGAGCATATTTCTCCTTTTTCCATTGCCGTAAATGATGTCAATGGGATTGCTATGCGGTTTAAAAATGATCATGGCTTTACAGTAAATCCATCGTTGATGAAGGCAATCGGGTGGTTAAATTTGGCGATGAATATAAGTTCAAAGTTTATAAAGTTAATGAACCAGAAAACTTCATTGATAGTGCAGGTAAAATATTGGATAAACCATATGAATTCGAAGCTTCAGGAAAACAGACTTCAGCAATGGCTTTAAGTTTAGATAGAAAGTACCTCGCCACTGGGTTTTCAAGCGACAGTAATTATGTTTTTATTCATGATAAAATTTATGTAATCAAAACTAAACTGACCATTGATCGAGTAAATAAATTTCATGTAATAGGTTCTCCTATAACGAGACTTACTGAACAGGAACTTGGGTCTGCATTCAATCTGTTGGAAGAATCTGTTAGTACCACTGAAGAAAGTGAAGTCACGGGAGAAAACTGGCTTCCAAAAGCATGGGCCGAAAAAATATCGGAGGAGTGATTGAATTCTTTAAGGTGGAAGTTAGTCGAAATTTTGAAGCCATTTCACAATTTTACACCTATCCGGTAGAAACGTACTGGAATGAATCATATCTTTCGAAAAAAGAATTGAGGAAAAGCTACGGTGCAGCATGGTCCAGGAATATTAAATCCAATAACCTGATTACTTTTATTATGGCATATGGTAGTGGCTCAGAATATCATGTTACCACCAAATTCACCTATAAAAGAAAAGGAGAAACTGAAGAAAAAACTACCCTCAATAATTTGACGATGAAATTTAATGAGGAAGGGAAGATCAGATCAATTAAGTAAGCCAACACATGAAACACGACATCGAACTCCCATTTGCAAAAAGTCATGCCTTTATCATAGGCATCAACAAATACGAAAATATCTCCCCCTTGTCAACAGCGGTTAATGACGCCAAAGGGATCGCCAAAAGACTCAGAAATGATCATGGCTACCACGTCCATGCACCTTTGCTGAATGCGACCAAAGCGGATATCGTCAAATGGATGGAGAAAGATGTGCCCAATTCCATTGGCCCTGATGACAGGGTGGTATTTTACTTCGCTGGTCACGGTATTGCGTTGGACAGCGAGGAAGGTCCTAATGGTTACATCGTACCCGCTGATGCCGATCCGTCGTCAGTCGACTCGCTGATCTCAATGGCGGATTTCCACAAGATGGTGGATGGACTAAAGTGTAAACACGGCTTGCTCATACTCGATTGCTGCTTTGCCGGAGCCTTCAAATGGTCATCGGGTTTTCGGGATGTTATGTTTGATTTACCTTCGGTAATTTACGAAGAGCGTTTCTGGCGATTTGTGAAAGATCCTGCCTGGCAGGTGATCACCTCTTCAGCCTACGATCAAAAAGCTGCCGATGTTGTTTCCGAAAGAATTCTCGGCAAACGTGAGGTTAAAGAACAAAAAAACCACTCCCCTTTTGCTTTGGCATTATACGATGCCCTTGACGGGAAAGGTGATGTGATACCAGGAGGCGAGGAAAGTGATGGCGTGATAACGGCAACCGAACTCTATATGTACCTTCGCGACAGGGTGGAAGATGGCTCTGTTGAAGCTAATAAACGGCAAACGCCTTCCTTCTTTACGTTGTCGAAACACGATAAAGGAGAGTTTATTTTTTTCCACCCTAATCATCGACTCAACCTTCCGCCAGCACCTGATCGCAATCCGTTTATGGGATTGTCTTCATACAATGAGAATGACGCCTCATTGTTTTTCGGCAGAGATCGTGTGATTGAAGCACTGGAAAATATGATTCCTGGCCATCCATTGGTCGTCGTAAGTGGCGCGTCAGGAACAGGCAAATCATCTGTGATTAAAGCAGGACTTTTACCAAACCTGAGGCGAAAAGGCTGGCAGGTATTACCAGTCATCAGACCAGGAAAAGAACCCAGGAAAAACCTCGATGAGCAGCTTCCCGAGTTTGATAAATTACTAAAAGATAATCCCAAATCGGTTTTGGTGATCGACCAGTACGAAGAGCTCATCACCCAATGCCTCGATCCGAATGATGGAAAAGCATTTGAGCAGCAAATCGTCGATTGGATTGGACAATACCCCGACTTAAGAGTAATTCTGAGTATCCGATCTGATTTTGAGCCCCAGTTCGAAAGTTCGCTGCTTAACAAATGGTGGGACAAAGGGCGATACATTGTACCGGCATTCACACTTGAAGAATACCGGGAAGTGATCGTAAAACCCGCCAGCCAGGAGGTCTTGTTCTATGAGCCGGATGAGTTAGTCGATCGCCTCGTTGAAGAAGTCAGTCAGGCGCCAGGCGCACTTCCGCTATTATCATTCACATTAAGTGAGTTATACCAGGCCTATCTCAATAGTGGCCGAACCGATAGAGCATTGATAGAAGCCGATTACGAAACCCTCGGTGGTGTAATTGGCGCCTTGCGAACAAGAGCCGATGCCACTTACCAGGATCTCGATAAAGCCAGCAAGAACAGTATGCGTAAGCTCATGCTCCGCATGACCTCGATGGAAGGTGGTGACCTTGCCGGAAAAAGGGTTTATGGCGAAGAGCTGGAGTTTTCAAGCAAAGCAGAAACAGGACGGATTAAAACAGTGTCCGATAAACTGGTGGATGCCCGCCTGATTTTTTCCGGTAAGGATAATAATGATAAAACCTACGTCGAACCGGCTCATGATGCGCTCGTAAGATCTTGGGCGCGCCTCTGGGAATGGATCAAAGCGACCGGAGAGGAAAAACTGAGCTTGCAAAACAAGCTCGGCATAGCTGTCAATGACTACCACGAATTAGTGTCATCGGCACCCAAAAAAGCACGCAACCTGTTGTGGAACAATAATCCCAGGCTAAGCCTGCTCAAAGCAGAATTACAAACCAAAGACCACGGCCTGAACGCTAGAGAAGAGGAATTCGTAGTGGCCTCGGTAAAACGCCGAAAAGTAGCCAGGCGGAATTTGATCCTGATCACCCTGGCTGTGATGTTTGGTCTTATCGGGTTGACGATTTATTCATTCATCCAGCGTGGAATTGCAGAACGAGAATCCATTACTGCACGGGCCCAATCGCTACTGGCCCAATCACGCTACCTGGAAGACAGGAATCCTACACAAGCATTCCGCCATGCAGAGGCCGGGTTTAACCTGGCTATGGAGAATGAGCTCTACCCCGGAGATTTTGCAAACCAGTTGACCAAAACGGCAAATGAGCCGAATATGCGGTTTGAAATGGTCGATACAGCAGGTATTCGAGTTGATGAAATACAGCAGACCACTGAAATCGCCAACCATACATTTAGATATGATTACGACAGAAGTGTTGTGATGGAGTTCGACCCTTCCGGAGAATTAGTACATGAATACAAGAAGCTGATTTCCAGCTATGAAGTTGACCAGGTTTCAGAAGCCGTAAGCAAAGTCCACATACCAAAAAACGGTAATTACATTGTCGTTCAATCGAATGCTTTTTTTCATGGTAATGCAATAATAAGGTTTCAGTTATTCCGGCATAAAGGAGATTCATTAAGTGGGACAGGATATAGTTATTCTATGAGTAATGTTAATTCACCTGAAGCCGACTTTTATCCATATCCAGGCTTCCTGTTTGACAATTCAGGTCGTGTAATACAGTATGGTATGGAACAATTCATGCTTTTTGGAACTTCAGATTCAGACCAACCAACATCCCCTGAACTCGGTGGTTTTGGACCTATGACGACAGCTGTATCATTTAGCCCTTCCGGGAAATTCTTTGCTGTTGGGTCAGAAGAAGGGAGCCTCCAATTATATGATGCTACTTCTAAAAAAGAGATTTCCGGGGATAACTCAAGGCTGCTATCTGAATTCGTTGCGCATTTCAATGAAGAAATAACAGAAATTGCATTCTGCAATAATGAAACTGTTCTAAAAACAGTGGCTAATGGCAAGACCAAATACTGGAAGCTCGATCCACTTAACCCCTGGCTAGTGAATGCGGATACAGAGGATAAACTTTGGGACCCTATTAGTGAAGACACAATAAGAATTCCAGGTGCTGTGTATGGGCCTTTAAACGCAGAGTTCCAAAGTGACTCACTACCATGGCGGAATTACAAGCTGACCTACGAGGCACTATATACCGGAGAAAATGATGAGTTGTTCCGAATTGGCCTCCCTTCGCCAAGAGAATCAGTAAACGGCATTGCTTTAGGTTTCATTTTCTTTTCAGAAAATGGTAGATATGCAGCTGTTGAAGACAGGGTATATCCGATCGATCCACATTTAATTCTGGATAGGATAAACAACGCAAAAGTCGCAGGCGAATTACCACCAATGATAGAAGAATTACGCATTACAAAAGCAAATCCAAAGGAAGAAATGGTAGAGCTAAAAGGTGAAACTATTACACCAGGAGAAGAAACAACACCGATAACACCGACAACCGAAGAAGAGGATGATAATCTACCGGTAATCGTTCATTAAAAACCCTTATATGCCCTAATATGTCTTATATGGTTCCAAAAAATAACTAACCCAACTGGTGTCGAATAATATTCTCAAATCGCCGCTTGCTGATATAATGGTCAGCCAGTAACTTGCCGTCTTTAATCAGACTGAAAGTACCAAACCCTGAAGGGGCCATTTTTGCTTCCTGCGGTGTTTCCAGCTTTCTGATTTTGAGTTGAAAGCCTTTTAGTTGTGCGATTTTTTGCAATTCGTTGACAGCTTTTTCATGCCATGGACATTGATCTGCATAAACGAGATGCCATCCATGATAGTTTTTAAGCTGAGCTTCCCAGTCAAAAAAGGAAGGAGGGTGAGCATCTTCGACAATTGTCTTGAACAACAAATCAAACCGCCCCTTTTTATCAACCGAAGTCATCCCGTTTTTCTCGAAAATCTTCTTATTGGCCATCCAAGGTCCGTCACTGGCCATAGTGCAAAGTCCGGCTTTGTTGGCAGCAATGGCTTCTTGTTCGACGGCTTGAATCAAAGCGCTGCCAACCCCTCGTTGTCTGCCACCTTTCCCGAAAAGAGCAATACATTGAATGAATATCAGGTTTTGAGCATCAATCGGTCTCCACGCCTTTTCAGAAGGCAAAAATTCAATAAACCCGAGTTGGACGGTTTTACCCTTTTCATCAACAGACTCAGCAATCTTGATGCCCAGCCCATCATTGATCTTGTTACAGAACCAATCAACCTTGTCCCTGAAGCCTTGTGCCTTTTTATTTTTAATACAAAAAATACCCGCCTTTTCGACATTGTCGATAGTAACATCAATTATTTCAAAAGTAGTCGCCATTAATGTTTCTTTATTCTCCTTTACTTCTCCGCACTTCTGTGTTTAAAAATTACATCCCACAAAGCAATTTATCGAAAGTTATCTTTTTGATAGTAATTCTTGTAGTAAAACAAATACTTCTTCCGAATCGTCGATATTGTCAATTTTGTCGGGTATATCATCAGTAAAAGGAACAAGTTTATGGTCTAGAACATGATGAATGGTACCTTTTGACCCGGATTTGGAGTCGAAGGTTTCATTATAGATTTTGGTGATGGAGGTTATAGGGATCTCTCTCTTTCTTTTGTTATGTATGCCTTCAATATAGATTGTTTCATCCTTAATCCAGTATCAGAATAAGTGATCTTTTTTTCTGCCGTTTTGGATGATATAAAAAACTGTAAGGCCAATTGCAATTTTAATAACCCATGACCATCCTGCAATACCCTGGGAAATTGATGCCATGATAGAGAAAGTGCTCATTATTCATTTAGACCATGTTGAATTTAGAGAGAAATAAAAAATTACCTCTGCGAAATGCTTTGCGTCTCCGTACCTCTGTGTTAAAAAAACTTATTCCCCACTACCACGTATCACTAAGAAATTGTTAATCAACAGAATACTTCAATCTCAGCAGAGTGTTCCCTGTCTCTTCATGCATGTTTTTGGAGAGAAATCTAAAACCATAACGTTTGTAAAAACCTCTTCCAATCTTGTTTTTCTCAAATACCTCAACCTCGAGTGTCGAATGCATTTGGGCAGCCCAATTCATCAATTGGCTGCCAATCCCTCTACCCTGTTTATTCGGCATTACGAAAATCGCCCCAACCTCATTATCCATCATGGCAATAAAACCAACCACTATTCCTTCATCTTCATAAACCCATGTTTTCGTGTTAGGTATGTAAACGTCCTGAATCATTTGTTTTTCCTTTTGCAGGAATGCATCTTCCAGAAAAGGATGAGCGACCAACGACGCCTGGTACCATGTATTCAGCAAAGATTCGAGATCAGCAGATTGATATTCACGGATCATGATAATTAAGGTTTGTAGAAGGTCATTCGTCAGACGTTTTTGAAAAGAGATTTTTTTCGAAAAGAGCCACCAATCCAAGTACAGGCCCTATAGCGAGAAAAACAAAAATGACTTCCGGATTCAATTGATTTTGGAGCATCGTCATAAGTTGAATACTAATGATCGTAATCGAAAACCCTACACAATTCACAATCGTCAAAGCTGTTCCTCTCGTTTCCGGAACTGCATTTTGGGCAACCAGAGTAGAAAAGAGTGGAGAATCAGCAATAACGACCAATCCCCAGAAAACCAGGAACAAGACAAAAGTCACCGGACCAAACGCGTCAAACACAAAAGGCGACACAAGACAACAGACACCAGACAAAAAGAGTGCGATGAAAGCCGTTTTTTTAGTGCCAAACCATTGTGAGATATAGCCACCAGCGACACAAGACAACCCGCCACAACCAATTATGAAAAATGACAACAGCGGAATGTTGAAAACAGTTGATCCAAAGATCTCTTGATAGGTGGCAAGCATGACTGGTACAAACGCCCAAAAAGCATAAAGCTCCCACATATGCCCAAAATAACCGAAGGCCGCAGACCTGAATTTTCGATTTCGGAATACTTTGAAGAGGGCTGTGAAATCAGGCTTTTGACCAGCTTTCCGGTAAGGACCATCAGGCACCAATAACATCATCAGCAAACCACCGATACTAGCTATTGCCGAGGTCATTATAAGTACTAAACGCCAGGGTAATGCCGCAGTAAATGTTTTTAATAAATGCGGGAATGCAGTGCCAACGACCAAAGCACCAACCAGGAATCCCAATGATTTACCCAGCCCTTTTTGATAATAATCAGCTGCAATTTTCATCCCGATAGGGTAGATACCGGCAAGGGTAAATCCAGTCAGGAATCTCAGTGCCAAGAGTGAAAACATGCTGTTACCATCTATAATAGCCAGGACATTGAAAAAAGCACCGACAAAGGCACTAAATAAAAACACCTTAGAAGGTGAAAATCGGTCTGCAAAGGTAAGAATAGCAAAAACGAGCGTTCCCGAAATGAACCCAAATTGAACAGCAGAAGTTAGATGTCCCAAGGCATCAGGCTGAAGGTTGAAATGCAGAACTAGATCATTCATCACACCGTTGCCTGCAAACCAAAGAGAGGTACAACAAAACTGCGATAAAACTATCGTGGGTAATATCCAGGAAGGGCGGTTCATTCAGGGCTGGAATTGTTTAGCCTTTGATCATGGCTACAACCCGTGCAGGAGCAGCAGAAGCACCAATAATCTTCAACGGAAAAACAGCAACCTTGAACCCTGAGATCGGCAGTGCGTCGAGGTTAACCAGTTGCTCGATATGACAATATTCCTTTCGCTGACCAACTAGATGAGCTCTCCAAAAATACTCTGAGTCGTTTGTTTCTTTTGCCTTTTGAATCATGTATGGCAATGGCAGGTCCCATCCCCAACTATCGATACCCATCACTTTGATGCCCTGATCGATTAGCCACTCTGTCGCTTCCGCACTCATCCCCGTGCCCACTTTGTGGAAATCTTTGGTCCCATTGAATTTATCTCTTCCTGTTTTGATAAGCACGATCATGCCCTCTGCAAGGGTAATATTTTCCTTTTGCAGGAATACCTGGATATCGTCAACTGTAATTTCGTCGAAATCGGCCTTGTGGGTCATGTCGATTACGATACCATCACCGTAACACCATTCCAAAGGGATCTCATCAATGGTCTTGGCAGGTTTGCCATCAACTGTGGGCGAGTAATGCCAGGGTGCATCAATATGTGTTGTAGAATGGACACCCATTTTGACGATCTGGTCGTCTGCCCAGCCAAGGAAGTTTTTAGGAAAAAGTCGTTTGGGAAGCCCCAGAATCCTAAGTAACATCTTTGCTTTCCTATGCGGTTTATGTTTGATTTTTACTTTCATAAACCAAGGATCTTCCTTGTTGTATTTTATCGGCTTGGAAAGGTCAATTATTTTCATGCTAACCAGAATTTCAATGTTTACTGATAAGGAAAATAGTCAATATTATCCGATTAACCTCAGACCATGACAAACCCGATGTAGCTGTAGGATACTAAATTGGCTATACCATGCGAAATCCACCCTGGAACAAGGCTGCCATCCGCCATCTTTTCATTGATGTGGGCAGAAAGATAAGCACCCAGTCCGGAGACTACTAAAATGGAACCCAGAATGAAGGGGTTATTGGAAAGATGTAGGAAGATAAATACATGAATAGCACCAAAAATGAGCGCTTGCAGGATGTTCCCTGCCTGGTAACCCAGCCACTTCATTAGCCTTTTTGCCAAAAAACCACGAAAAAAAAGCTCTTCGGCAAAAGCAGTTTTAAAGACTGCAATTATGATGACGATGATCACCGTCGAAAAACTAAAACCAAGACTTCGGATTTCCCCAGTCACAGTAGTAGGCGCAATCAGCAATTGTCGGATTTCCTCGTTAAACTCGGTCATGACAAGTGGCGGAATCAAAAAGATAAAACTGACCAGGAAAGCATAAAAATTTGCTTTGGCATTGGATTTTTTTAAACCTACATACTCGAAAAACCCCTTTGTCTTTTTATTGACAACTAAATATACAATGAAAGGAATGAGGCCAAATACAAGAACCTGTAGTACGGCACTTATGAGGTGATTGGTCATAATTGGTGGTATTCATAGTGGAGAAAAATGGATTATTGAAATTTAATAAGGATAATTTTTATTTTCGTTGCATATAAGACCAACACTATGAAAATTTATACCAACCCTTACCTATTCACCATACTGGCAGTCGCATTGATTTGTTTTTCCAGTTGCGGTGATAACAACACACCTGCAAACAACTCTAAAACCACAAACACCACTTCAGACATGAAACCTGATATTGAATCGCTTTTGAGTCAAATGACCAATGCCGAAAAGGTGGCTTTGATCCATGCCAGTTCCTCTTTTACCAGCGGCGGGGTAGAGAGATTAGGCATTCCAGAGCTGATCATGTCTGATGGTCCTCACGGAGTCCGACACGAGCATGGCCGCGATTGGGATAAAGAGGATATTGATACGGATAAAAGTACCTATCTGCCCACAGGCGTTGCTTTGGCATCTACCTGGAATACGGATCTTGGATATGAATTTGGGGCCGTCCTGGGTAGGGAAGCTAAATTCAGAGGCAAAGACGTGATCCTTGGCCCTGGCCTAAATATTATCAGATCACCCCTGGCTGGAAGAAACTTCGAATACCTGACTGAAGATCCATACCTCAATGCTCAAATGGCCGTAGGCTATGTAAAAGGTGTTCAGGATCAGGGCATTGCGGCATGCGCCAAACACTATGTCGCTAATACTTATGAATACCAAAGACATTATGTAGATGTCTTGATGGACGAAAGGGCATTCAGAGAAATCTACTTACCGGGTTTCAAGGCCGTTGTCCAGGAAGCTGATGTACTGACGATAATGGGTGCTTATAACAAATTCAGAGGCACATATTGCTCTCACCACCCATTCCTGCTTGACGAAGTTCTTAGAAAAGAGATCGGATTTGAAGGTTTGGTGATCAGTGACTGGAATGCAGTCAAGGACAGTATGGAACCTGTCGAAACCAGCCTTGATATTGAAATGGGAACTGACCTTTCGATGCTTGGTCAGGGATTACCACTCGATTACAGCAAATTTCACATGGGAGATGCGCTTGTTGAAAAACTGGATAAGGGAGAAGTTGATGTAGCACTCATTGACTCCAAAGTACGCAGGATTCTGGAAGTGATGACCCGGATCAATAAATTCGGAGAACGTACGGCAGGGGCCTATAACACCAAAGCGCACCAGGCCGTTGCCAAACAGGTGGCTGACGAGGCAATCGTCCTGCTAAAAAACGAAGATATCCTGCCATTGGAGAAGGAGCCTGTTAAAAAAATGGCAGTTGTCGGCGCCAATGCCACCTGGAAGCACGCTGGTGCAGGAGGAAGTTCTCAAGTCAAAGCCTACTATGAAATCACCCCGATGGCTGGCTTGAAAAATTTGTTTGGAGACGACGTAGTTATCGATTATGCGCAGGGTTATGACATTAAAAAAGACGCTGTCGCTACCCAGGAGCAAATCGATGAAGCAGTAAAAACAGTTACCGGAGCAGATGTTGCCTTGTATGTTGGAGGTAGTTTTCACGGCTATTCAGACGAGTGGAACGACAACGCTTATGATGCTGAAGACATTGATAAGCCAGATATGATGATGCCTTTTGGTCAGGATGCTCTGCTAAAAGCAGTATTGGAAGCCAACCCCAATACCATTGTAGTCTTGTTCGGAGGTGCATCGGTCGATATGAGCGAATGGCATGATAAAGCAAAAGCCATCCTGCAAGTCTGGTACCCTGGAATGGAAGGCGGAAACTCCCTGGCGAATATCATTTTTGGAGAAACCAATCCAAGTGGAAAGTTGCCAATTACCTTTCCGGCAAAGTTGGAAGATTCTCCAGCACATTCTGTATCATCTTATCCTGATGAAAATCTCATCATTGATCATAAGGAAGGCATAATGGTCGGTTATCGTTATTTCGATACAAAAAATATCAAACCTGCTTATGCTTTCGGCCATGGTTTGTCTTACACTACATTTGACTTTACAGGAATGGAGGTCAGGAAAAATGGAGAAACCGTTTCTGTTAGTCTGACAGTTACAAATACCGGCAAGATGAAAGGTGGAGAAGTTGTACAAATATATGTGAAAGATGAAGTGTCTTCGTTGGTGCGACCTGAAAAAGAACTAAAAGCCTTCAAAAAAGTCTTCCTCGAACCAGGAGAAGGACAAGAAGTCAGTTTTGAACTCGACAAATCAGCCTTCAGTTACTTCGATGATAAGAAAATGGAATGGGTGCTAGAGCCTGGTAAATTTATTATCATGGCAGGAAGTGCTTCGGATAATATCCGCGTTTCTGGTGAGATTGATATGTAATATTTCAATACCCTTTACGGAAGGGTAATTGAACCATTTATCGTCCAGGTTCGTCTTTCTACAACTTTGAGTCGACTTGTACGTGGGTCTCGTCTATAGATGCCACCAGCAAATTCTAACTGAAGCGTGAAAATATCTCCTGTTCGCGAATTGGCATCGAAGAAGCCAGGTGTATCCTCTGATTTGAATACACAACCATTGCGCTGGTTTGGCGAACCGCTTATCGTTTCATATCTATTGATTGGATTGGACGCTCTTCCCGGTTGACTTCTATGTCCATAATTGACACCTGCCCAGCTGGTATTGCCATCTTCGTTCCAGGTTGTAGGGTGTAGTGGTGTTGGCAGCAAATTGAAATAATGGTTAACATTAATTCTTCTGAAACCTGGCCTTTGTGCCCAGGCATTTCCGCGGATCTCCTGCCGATATTCCCAGTTGCGACAGCCTGTGCGATCAGGGAATACTGCCCTAATATCGAAAGTTTTCTGAATCCAATCCTGCGTACCTCTTACGGCATGTATCGGGCTTAGATTTCCGGAAGGGGTATAGAATGAATAGATAACATCATTATTACCAGTGCCTATGCCTTCGAGGCCTTGCTCATTAGACAGCCATGTCATGGTTGTCGGCCCTACTTTGCCATCTTTGGTGAGTCCGTATTCTTCCTGTAACTGTGCGATCATTTCTATAGTCTGATCATCCCAACTGCCTGTGATATCTGCACCAACCAGGTCTTGAATAATTCTTGTCCTTCTTCTGCGATATCTTCTTCTGTTATATCTCTTTGCTGACCTGATCTGACGAGCTGTTAAAGCAGGCTGAGGCGCAGGAGGGGTAGCAGGTGGCGGGGTCGCCAGATCTCTTTGAATGATATTTCCAGAAATAGCGCCAGCCCCAATACCACCGAAGAATGGATTTTTCTCTGCGGAAGCGGACTCCGGTTTGAAGAAAACATCCTTGGCGTTAAAAAACGGCTTGGTCTGATGCTTTTTGGCAGGTTGTTTTGTCTTTTGGGGGCAGGCCTTCATCTAGGCTGGATTTTGATGCTAAACTTAATGATTTTTTATTGGAATATCAATTCAGGCTAATAACTAACGTTGTTGTCTTCACAGGGTCGTTGATCAGTATCCTGCGTAAGTTATTCCGGCATTACCTTTCCGCGGTTGAGAATGTTCAAAGGGTCAAGTGTTGCCTTTAAGGTCTTCATCAAAGCAATCTCCGCTGAGGTGCGGGAAAGGTGGAGGTAGGGCTTTTTGTCGGTTCCAATACCGTGTTCTGCGGAAATGGAGCCATATACCTCTGTTAAGGGTTCATAAACCGTTTGGTTAATTTTTTCTATCAAGGTTTTTTCACTGGTGATTCGTCC
>JBCCHF010000015.1:0-125583 GCA_039028895.1 Bacteroidota bacterium
CGTGTAATTCGATGGCCTGTTCGAAAGTCGATCTTCGGGTTCCGTCGATCACCAGCAGATATCCCGAAGCCCCCTTGATGTAGCTTGATCGAATTTTCTCAAACTTGTCCTCTCCGGCCAGATCCCAAATAATCATGGTCAATCTCGGGATATACACTTTTTGCCTATAATTAATATTATGTTAAATAGAATATTTTACACCTGATCCTTTGATTATTAGGTGTTTGGGTATGCCTTCAGATTTTCCTTGATGGACTTTTGGATGGACCGACATTCATTGTAAAGAGTTTGAGCTTACTTCTTTATCATTAATTATGTACATAGGAGACATACGGCGGAATCTAGGCGAGCTTGTCCCCTACTCGGAAACACTCTTCAATTTTCATCGTCAAAAAAAAATGGGCCATCCAAATCGGATGGCCCATTTTGAGTCTTGAACCAGAAGGCTCAGCTGATATATCTTAATTTCCGGCCTGGACGGCTTCTAATTCTTTTTTGTACTTACCAGATGCTTCCAAGTCATCCATAGCGGCTGTGATTTCTTTGAGCGCGATGAGCGTATTAATATCTTTAGATTCGATACCATAAGCTGTCAGGAAATATGGCAACGCTTCCTGAAAGATAGCATCTCTTTCAGCTTTTAGCGCATCGTATTCTTTCGTAGCTGATAAAGGCAATTCATTCATTTTCTTCCTGATTGGTGTCGTCTTATTAAAAAGCATAGCACCGAGATTGTAAACCGCACCGAGGTGATTCTCATCAATTCTCAAAGCTTCTTTGTAGTATCCAACAGCTTTATCGAATAATGTTTCATTTTCCATACCCCCTTGCTGGTACAAGTCATCATAAACTTTACCGAGAGATGTGTAAAGCAATTTATTCTCAGGATCAGCCTCAATAGCTTTCTGAAGACGATCCTCAGCTTCATCAAGGCGACCGTTGTCCAGGAAGTACTGAGTTTCATTTAAAAGCAGTGACTGATTGTCAGGGAAAATTTCACGACCCATTGTCAGATAGCCTAATCCTTTTGCTTCATCTTCCTCAACGTAAAGTCTGAATAGATTCAGATACAGGTCCGGCTCCTCCTTTGCAATGTCTTTTTCCAACATCGCTTCGAAACCAGATTTAGCTTCTTCTTTGTTTCCAGAGAGCAGCGCTGTATAAGCGGTGAAGAATTCAATGTTTTGCAATTGTTTTGGATCATCAAGAACGCCGATTTTTTCATTGTCGTTAAGCGTCTTTTTGATCTGCAGTAAAGTACTGAGAGCATTGTAAGCTTTGTCATACTCTTTGGCATCTACATAGGCAACAGCTGCTTGATTTACTGGATCAGCCACAACCAGTAATCCGTCGAGTACTTCATTTTTTTCGAATTTCTTCAATTCCATGCCTAAAGCTTTCTTGTAGGCATCATAGCCACTGAAAGCTGCTTCAGGATATTTCATTTTGAAGAATTCATTTCTGGATAATTCCTGGAATATATTACCTTTTGCCAGCCAGAATTTCCCCAGGGCTGTATTCTCTTCACTCTTCTCAGCTACCATGATTGCTTCCATTGCGTCAACAATAGAGCTTGCATTTTTCTCACGGTCCAATTTGTATTTTCCGAGAGCTTTAGTAGCAGTTTTCAAGTCAGCTGTTTGGGCGTAAATAGCTGTTACAGTGAAAGACAAGGCAAGTAGGCAGAATACTACTTTTTTCATGTTTAAGTGAATTTTATTAATTAATAGGTTTTTCAGTTTCTGTTTTATTCAGCTGGTTTTTCAGAATCGGATTCGTTATCGGAGACTTCCTCTCCTTCCTGTCCATTTTCTTCTTCAACCTCCAGTCCGGCATTCTTTATCAGAGTTACATCGGCGATCTCATCTCCATCATTCAAATTGATCAGTCTTACGCCCTGGGTTGCTCTACCCATAACTCTTAGTGACTCAAGTGCCATCCTGATAACGATACCGGATTTATTAATGATAAGCAGGTCGTCAAGGTCAGTCACAGACTTAATTGCAATAAGTCGGCCAATTTTTTCATTCACCTTCAAAGTGATGACACCTTTACCACCTCTATTAGTAATCCGGTAGTCTTCGAGAGCAGATCTTTTTCCGTTCCCTTTTTCAGAGACCACAAGAATACTTGCGTTCTCGTCATCTGGACTTACACAAACCATACCAATTACCTCATCACCAGGTTTTTCAACGGTTATAGCCTTTACTCCGGCAGCAGTTCTACCCATTGGCCTAACCTTTTCTTCGTTAAATCTAATGGCACGGCCTGAGCTAACAGCAATGAGAATTTCATCATGGCCAGTAGTTAATTTTGCTTCCAATAATTGGTCACCTTCATTAATTGTTATGGCGTTAATACCGTTAGAACGAGGTCTTGAGAAAGCTTCAACAGAGGTCTTTTTAATCTTACCCATTTTGGTACACAAGATGATATTGTGCGAATCAAGAAACTCCCTGTCTGTCAGATCCTTGATGACAATGTAGGCTTTCACCTTATCATCTTTTGGAATACTCAGGATATTCTGCAGCACTCTTCCTTTGAAGGTTTTACCACCTTCCGGAATTTCATATACCCTTAGCCAGAAACATCGGCCTTGCTCAGTAAAGAACAGTAGCCAGTCATGTGTTTCGGCGACAAACATATGCTCAATGTAATCCTCCGATCTTGTTTTACTCCCTCTTGATCCTCTACCTCCTCTGCCTTGCTTGCGATATTCATCAGCTTTAGTGCGTTTGAGATATCCAAGGTGGGAAACTGTAACCACCACTTCCTCATTAGCGATCATATCTTCTATTGAGATATCACCTGCTGCAAATTCAATACGTGTACGGCGTTCATCTCCGTAACGGTCTTTGATATCCGTCAATTCTTCCTTAATGATATCCTTTTTCTTCTGCTCACTGGCAAGAATTGAGTTAAGGTGAGCTATTAACTTCATCAGTTCATCGTATTCCTCTTTTAGCTTTTCGCGTTCAAGACCTGTCAACTTCTGGAGTCTCATTTCCAGAATCGCGCGTGCCTGGGGTTCGCTGAGCACATTGCCTTCTGCATTCGCCTCAATGCCTAATTTTTCGAGTGCGGCTGCTTTTTCATTTTCTGCGAGGAAGTCACCATGAATAAGACCATTTCTCGCTTCTTCTGCATTCTTCGAACCTCGTATGAGAGAAATCACTGCATCAAGGTAGTCCAATGCAAGCAATAGCCCCTTCAGGATATGGGCACGCTCTTCAGCTTTATTGAGATCGTACTGCGTTCTACGTGTAATGACCTCAAGCCTGAATTTGACGAATTCTTCAATGATCTGCTTGAGATTCAGCAATTGGGGACGACCATTTACCAATGCGATGTTATTTACACCATAAGAACTCTGGAGTGGTGTAAACTTGTAAAGCTTACTGAGCACAACAGATGCCATTGCATCTCTTTTAACCTCCACAACAATTCGCATACCTTTTCGGTCTGACTCGTCTCTTACGTCAGAGATACCCTCAATCTTGCCGTTATTAACCAATTCCGCTATTCGTATAATGAGATTAGCTTTATTGAGTTGGTAAGGGATTTCGGTGATGATGATCCGCTCTCGTCCGGAACCCGTTTCTTCGATATCTGCTTTTCCTCTAACCACTACCCTTCCCCTTCCAGTTGCAAACGCTTCTCTGACGCCTTCAACGCCATAAATGATTCCTCCTGTTGGAAAATCTGGTGCTTTTACAAATTGACAAAGTTCATCAATAGTAATCTCGTGATTATCGATAAGTGCGATAGTACCGTCGATAATTTCGGAAAGATTATGGGGCAACATATTAGTTGCCATACCAACTGCGATCCCGGAAGCTCCGTTTACCAGCAGATTTGGGAATTTGGTAGGCAGAACGGTCGGTTCCTCAAGGGAATCATCGAAATTGAGTCTGAAATTAACAGTATCCTTGTCAATATCGGCGAGCATTTCATCACTAATCCGCCGAAGTCTTGCCTCAGTATACCTCATCGCAGCCGGACTGTCACCGTCGACAGAACCGAAGTTACCCTGGCCGTCGACCAGCGGATAACGAAGTGACCAATGCTGAGCCATCCTAACCATGGTGTCATAAACTGATGAATCACCATGCGGGTGATACTTACCAAGTACCTCCCCTACAATACGGGCAGATTTCTTGAATGATTTGTTATAGGTAAGCCCCAAACCAGACATGCCATAAAGCACTCTTCTATGAACAGGTTTCAACCCGTCACGAACGTCTGGCAATGCCCTTGAAACGATAACCGACATCGAATAATCGATGTACGCTGTTTTCATTTCATCCTCAATATTAATGGGAATTATCTTCTCTCCTGATGCCATTTAAATTGTGGTTAATTTAATAATGTAAAAAGACCCACAAAAGTACGGAAAATCAAGGAGAAAAGAGAATTTTAGAGCAATATGAGCTGAAGTATTTTGGCCACTTATTTCAAGTAGCCAAAATCCGTTTTTTTCATTTACTCAAACAACAGTTTTATTCTTAAAATACTGCTGCAAAATGGCGAAGTCGGCAACTATTAATGCAACAATTCCGATTACCCAATATCCTGTGCTATTTAATCCGAATGCCTGGGTAATTATGATCAGGATACTCACTGCCACCCATAACCAGTCCTGAATAATTATCATATTGACATCTTTTCCAGGTATCGGTGACTTCCGTGCTGCCATTATGAGCGTACCAGAGAAAAGGATCAAACCTATTCCGATAATTACTAATACATATGGCAAAGGAATTTGCATCCACAAAGCCAGTTTTTCATGGAAAATGGCCATGGCTACTCCGGATAGGCCTGAAAAAGCTGCATTAGCGTACAATACAGATCTTAACTTTGAATTTTTCATTTTTTATTTTTTTGAAGATTCACAATACTTTTTTAATGCCATGTTCATTGATTCGAACCCTTTTTTTGTATCCTTTCCAATGAGTTTCAAAACAGGGCCAGCCATAACTCCACGAAAGTGCTCATAGTGTTTAAACTTGGTAGCTTGCTCATCAATGCTTTCCAACTCAAAACAATGTTCCCCATCGAACAAGCCTTTTACATACAAGTGCCCTTCCCATCTGAATGATTTATGCCTGCTTACCTCAAGTATGGTCGGTGTGAATTTTTGAGTTTTACCACCTTTCATAAAAATTATGTTCTCCAATTTTTGACCTTTCATTGGCTTTCCGATTATACGGATGAAGGGATTCCAATTTTCATAACCACCAAAATTCATTAAAACATCCCACACCTTTTCAACAGGAGCATGTATTGTTATTTCGGTTCTAATCGTTTTCATAATTGATCGCTTTTTGTGTATAGCACAAAGATTCTTGGAATGAATGGTATGCGTATTGTCCTCCGCTGCCAATAAATTGACATTTCGTGCCAAATCGATATTTTTACAAAAACAAATACCCTATCCATGAAATTTCGCGCTCGGTTTGTCGCCAATGTTATCCGGTTTGCCACACAACAAGGAGCCTCATCTACCCAACTCCTGGGTATCGCTGATCACAGTTTTGAAGAGCTAGACAACGACACACTGGAAGTTGATGGAGCCATCTACAATGCTGTTGTTGAAGAAGCAGTGAAACTGACAGGCGATTCAAATTTCGGCTTACATCTTGGTGACTTCCTTTCACTTTCTGCGGCAGGATTAATCACGCAAATCGTGCAAAGCAGTTCCAATGTTCTGGAAGCACTCAACTACCTGGTCGGGTATGCAAATCTTGGTTGTAAATCCATGCCTTTCCAGTTAGATAAAAAAGATGATGAATGGGAACTTTCATTAAATCCATTACCAATCTGGAGAGATCAATCTCCTGTAGCCGTAAGACACACCATGGATGGCATGATGATGTTTACCCTGCGAGAATACCATACCCTGACTCATCAAAAGAGAAATCCTGTAAGTATTCATTTCGATTATCCCAAGCCAAAAAACGCTCTTGAATATGAGGATCTCTTTCGATGCAGGGTCAGTTTTGGGAAACCGAGAACAATTATGTTCCTCAACAACCGACATGTTAATGAGCGGGTAATTACGAGTGATTACCACTTGTTAACTGTTTTAGTTAAACACGCTGAATCAAAACTATCAGAAATCAGGGATGAAGAAGGTTTCGTTTCCGTAGTCAAGCAATCGATTATCAATCTGGTAAAACCAGAATTTCCAAATATAGAGCAGGTTTCCAGCAACCTGAATATCAGCGTCAGAACACTTCAAAGACGATTGAAAGAAGAGGGATATACCTACAAGACCGTTTTGGAGGACCTAAAAAAACAGTTTGCACTAGATTATCTTAGAAACAGGAATTTGACAGTCAAAGAAATCGCTTACTTACTGGATTATGCAGAGCCCAGTTCTTTCATCAGGTCTTTTAAACGATGGACTGGGCAAAGCCCGGATAAATATCGGCATACACTTATTCGGTGAATAATGTCAGTTTAACACGAATGTTTCGATTTGTGATACAATTTTTGCATTTCCATGACGTTCAAATCAGGATGTTCTCCGTATAAAGATTTAATTTCGCCCACTTCCGTACAACCAAAACTCTTGTTATGAGAAACCTAATTATTTTTTTATTCCTTATGCTTCCTTTCGGAATGTCCGCACAGCATATGGAGGTAGGACTATTCACCGGTGTCTCCTATTACAGTGGTGACATCTCATTGTCCTCCAACATCCTGAAAGATGCCAATTTTTCTTATGGTATTTTTGCCAGGTACAATATCAGCAATTACTTTGGTGTAAAAGCTAATGTTTATCGGGGAAGAATTTCTGCTTCCGATGCTAATTCAAACGATGAAAATCGTCGTTTAAGAAACCTGTCTTTCAGAAATGATATCACTGAGATCGGGCTGACTGCCGAGTTTAATATCCTGGGTTATCAGCCATACGCACTTGAAAAGATTTTCTCACCATATATCTATGCGGGGATTGCAGGCTTCTTCCATAATCCGCAGGCTAACTACGAAGACCAGTGGTACAATTTGCAGCCGCTAGGAACGGAGGGCCAGGGAATTAATGGTTATCCTGACCTTTATAAGAAGTTTACGATGTCAGTACCTTTTGGTGCCGGTGTAAAGGTAGCCCTGAATGACAAATGGAACATTGGGTTGGATATGGGGCTGCGTTGGACATCGTTTGATTATCTTGATGATCTCAGTACTATCTACGTGAACAACGACGAGCTTCTGGCAAATTCACCACACCCCAATCCTGATCTAGTAGTGGCTTTGGCCAATAGAACTGGTGAATACCTTGGCGGTGAGCCCGTTAATTACGAAACAGGAACCAGCCGTGGCGACGACAACAATAATGACTGGTATTTCATGGGAGGTTTGACCATTTCATATAACTTCCTTGACAATGGTCTTGTCGGTAGCCGTAATCGCGGTCGCAAAAGTAAAAGCGGGTGCAATAATAAATTCTAAAATTCCCCTCCAACTGAGGAACGACCATATAAAGGTTGTCTCGATTCATTTCGGGATGACCTTTTTTGTTTTGCCCTTTTTGGAAATCCACCGGCATATTGCTTAATTTAACTCATTATGACACCGGAAGATATACTCAGAAAATATTGGGGGTATGATGGATTCCGACCATTACAGAAACCGATCATTGATTCAGTTTTACTGGGTAATGACACACTTGCGCTATTACCTACTGGTGGCGGTAAATCCCTATGCTTCCAGGTGCCGGGGCTGCTCAAAAAAGGTATTTGTGTTGTTATTTCCCCTTTGATTGCCTTAATGAAGGACCAGGTAAACAACCTCAAAAAACGAGGAATTCCTGCAGTTGCTATACATTCAGGGATGCACCCTAAGGAAATTGATATCGCCCTTGACAACTGTATTTACGGCAAAACAAAATTTCTGTATTTATCTCCGGAAAGATTACTCACCAAAATAGCTATAACCCGCCTCAAGCAAATGGAAGTCAACTTGATTGCAGTTGATGAGGCTCATTGTATTTCTCAATGGGGGTATGATTTTCGACCTGCCTATTTAAAAATTGCGGAATTAAAAGAATTCTTACCGAAAGCACCAATTCTGGCGTTAACCGCAACAGCTACTGACCAAGTAGCCATTGATATTCAGGAAAAACTGGAATTCGGTCAGCAAAACATGATCCGAGGACCTTTCACCAGAGCAAATCTTGCTTATGTTGTATTGCATGAAGAGGGAAAAAGAGAGAAGTTATTTGAGATTCTTAAAAAAGTAAATGGAACAGGTGTGGTATATGTTCGCAACAGGAAGTTGTGCAAAGAAATTGCCAATTTCCTTAAAAAAAGACATATCAGCGCTGATTTTTATCATGCCGGATTGAATGCCGATCAGCGATCTGACAAACAGGATAAATGGGTAAATGGTGAAATAAGGATTATAGTTGCCACCAATGCTTTTGGTATGGGTATCGATAAATCTGATGTAAGGGTTGTTGTTCATATGGACCTCCCTGATAGCATAGAGGCCTATTTCCAGGAAGCAGGACGCGCAGGCAGGGATGGAGAAAAAGCATTTGCCGTTTTACTTTATAATGAAAATGATAAGATCAACCTTGAGAGACAATATGAAGTTTCCTTTCCAGAAATTTCGATGATAAGACGGGTCTACCAGGCTTTAGGCAGCTACTTTCAATTGGCTACAGGTGCAGGACTGAATCAATCCTTTGATTTCGACATAGGCGCTTTCAGTAGAACCTTTAACCTTGAGCTGGTGCCAACCTTCCATTGCCTTAAGATATTGCAGTCAGATGGCTGGATAGCCCTTTCTGATGCAGTTTTTGTCCCTGCTAAACTCAAACTTCAGGTAAATAAAGAAGATTTATATAGCTACCAGGTTTCAAACAGGGGCATCGACCAACTATTGAAGACCATCCTGCGAACTTACCAGGGTGCATTTAATCACTACATAAATATCCATGAAAGTCAATTAGCCGATTTCCTGAAAATGCCAGTGAAGGATGTTAAGAAAGCTTTAAAAAAAATGCAGTTAGATGGCATCCTGGATTACAGGCCACAGAAAGACAAACCTCAACTTGCTTTTTTGCAAGAAAGAGTGTCTTCAGAAAATATGACAATTGACAAAAAAGCTTATGATT
Source organism: Bacteroidota bacterium (assembly GCA_039028895.1). GTDB lineage: Bacteria > Bacteroidota > Bacteroidia > Chitinophagales > Saprospiraceae > JAHDCJ01. The sequence goes on from JBCCHF010000015.1 coordinate 9,125, forward strand.
TTAGGAGAAAACGTCAAAGAAGCAGAATAGAAAATGTAATCGGGTACGCCACTACCCCGAAATGCAGGAGTCAGCAGTTATTAGCTTACTTTGGGGAAACAGATTCTCCTCCTTGTGGTATTTGTGATGTTTGCCTTGGGAGAACAAAATCCGGATTGTCACAATCAAAATTTGACAACCTGACAGAAAAAATCCGCGCAATACTATCCACCGATGCCCTTGAACTTGACATAATAGTGAGTAAATTTGATATGATGGATGAAGATAAAGTACTGGCAACAATCACGTATCTAAATGAAAATGGTTTTATTCGCAAAACCGATGAGAATACCCTTGAATGGGCTGATTAAATGCCTCTTCTTGGGAATAAAGCATCGTTCTCCTTATTTTTAGCCCTCCATGAGCAAGGTCATTTGTACAGTAATTAACGATCTCCATTACGATCAAAGGATGCATCGCATCTGCACTACCCTAAGTATTAATGGCCATGATGTCACACTGGTTGGAAGAGTCCTTCCCTCTTCTCACATATTGCCTCAACAAAACTTCAAACAAAAAAGACTTAAATGTCTCATTAACAAGGGGAAGTTATTTTATATTGAATACAATATCCGGTTATTGATTTACTTGTTGTTCAATAAGTTCGATATTATCAACGCCGTTGATCTGGATACTTTACTTGCTGGTTATTGGGCTTCAAGGCTAAAAAGAAAGACCTGCGTTTATGATGCTCATGAATACTTTCAGGAAGTTCCGGAAGTTGTCAGTCGGCCAAATGTCAAAAGGTTTTGGGAGACTTTGGCTAAAGCCATAATACCTAAGCTAAAATATTGTTATACCGTGAGTCCAGGACTGGCAACAATTTTTGAAGCAAAGTATAACGTGCATTTTTCAACTGTAATGAATGTGCCGTTTAAAAGCCCCTCCCCTTCAGTTGACACTGAAGGAGAAACAGCCGGAGCTCATATTATCTTGTACCAGGGAGCACTCAATGAAGGACGATGTATTGATATTTTAATTACCTGCATTGGTGATATCCTGAATGCTGAGTTATGGATAGCTGGCGAAGGTGACCTTTCCGTAGAACTCCGGGCATTAGCAAAAACTTCTGGAAACGAATCAAAAATTCGATTCCTTGGGTACGTCGAACCAACAGCCTTAAAAACGTTGACAAAAAAGGCATACATTGGTTTCAATTTATTGGAGAACAAAGGATTGAGTTATTACCATTCATTGGCGAATAAGTATTTTGACTATATGCATGCGGGTTTACCAACTGTCAATCCAGATTTTCCGGAATATCGGGCTTTAAATAAAGAGATCGAGACAGCCATCCTAATTGATGACGTTACTTCCACTGACAAAGTGGCTCAGGCCATTAATTCGTTGATCGCTGATAAAACAAAATACCAACAACTTCGGTCAAATTGTTTCAAGGCTGCTAATCGATTCAATTGGGACGAAGAATCAAAGAAGTTAATTAACATCTACAAAAAAGCTTCAAAACAAAACATCTAATTGGTTGATAAAGAAATACATATTGTCTCCTTTAATGTGCCCTACCCGCCAAACTATGGTGGTGTTATCGATGTTTTCTACAAAATCAAGGCATTAGCCAATGCAGGGGTAAAGATTCATTTGCATACATTTCAATATGGAAGGCCCAAATCAGAGAAGTTGGAAGAGTATTGTGAAAAAGTTTATTACTACGACAGAAGGATTTCCCTAGGAGGAATCTTTAGCAAGATGCCAATAATTGTTTCTTCGAGAAGTAATGAAAGATTGCTTAACCTGCTTATTGGTTACGACTTTCCTATTTTATTTGAAGGCCTACATACCACCCGCTACATCAACCACCCTGATTTGAAAGGAAGGCAATTGATCGTAAGAACACATAACGTCGAGTGGCAATATTATAAACATCTGGCAACACTTGAGAAAAAGTGGTATAAAAGACTGTATTTCAACATAGAAGCAAAAAGACTTAAGCAATACGAAAGATTTTTGACCAATGCCTCAGAATTCATCTGCATCTCAAATGACGATCAGAAATATTATGAAGAACTATTTCCAGGCAAAACCATTTTTATTCCAGCATTTCATGAAAATGACAAACTTCAAATTGAGCCTGGCAACGGGGAGTATGTGCTCTACCATGGCGACTTAAGTGTAAAGGATAATGAGGCAGCGGCATTGTTTCTTATTAATGAGGTTTTCAAATCCACTCCAATAAAACTGATAATAGCGGGGTTAAATCCAGGGCAAATTCTGAAGGATAGAGTGCGTCATTTTGATCATATCTCTCTTACTCCAAATCCAGGATTTAAAGAGATGAGATCATTGATTGCAAACGCACATGTCAACCTACTATATTCATTTCAATCTGCAGGTATGAAACTAAAGCTCTTAAATGCGCTCTTTTTAGGCAGACATTGTGTGGTCAATTCTAAAATGGTCCAAAACTCAGAAATGGAAAGACTTTGCATCGTAGCAGATTCAGGGTTAGAAATAGCTGAAGCTTTGAAAAGAATTGTCGATCAGCCTTTTGGTCAGGAAGAGATTGCCAAAAGGGAAAATTTGCTGATCGACAGGTTCAGTAATCAAAATAATGGTCAGTTGTTGACATCAATAATCAGATAGGCGTAATATTCCACAGGAAGACTGCTTGCGTACAAACTTTTCTGATAAATATTATTAAATTTGACCTCCCCCCGGAGAAATCTCTCTGGGGTTTTTTATTTAAACAATATTCCAAATGAAGAAATTATTACTCGTACTCTCTCTTTTTCTCCTTGTATTTAGTATGAATGCACAGGTGAATCAAGGTATAATTCTCCCTTCTGATGCCTACGGTCTAAGTCCGGAAATTGAAGAAGCAAGGCTGCAAGGTCTTGACATGACAACCATATTACAAGAAGATGCCAGGAGAGCTAATCTTGGTGAACTTCCATTATTTGGCCGTATCCATGAAACAGATTATTCACCACAAACACATGGGACGTGGTCAAATCTAAGCAATGGTGAAAAGATTTGGAGGTTAAAGGTTTCCTCTGCTGAAGCAGAAGGTATCGTCCTGTATTTCGAGAATTTCAAATTATCAAAAGGAACTGCATTATTCATTCATAATGAAGATAAAAGTCAAATAATTGGCCCTCTGACTGAGCTAAGCTTCCAGGAAAGTGGAGATTATGCCAGTGGATTGGTTTTTGGTGAATCCGCATTTTTAGAATTAGTCCTTCCTCCTGGCATTCAAGGTAACAGTGATTTTAATATTTCGGGTGTTGGGCATGCTTACCGTCAGGTAAATTTTGATGATGCAAAAGGATTTGGAGATGCTGATAATTGCCAGGTCAACGCCAATTGCTCAGAAGGAACAGCCTGGGATGACCAGACAAAAGCAGTAGCCAGAATTCTTCTGACCATTCCCCAAGGTATGGCTTGGTGCTCAGGCACAATGATGAACAGACAGACAGAGGATTGTGCTCCTTATTTTCTGACAGCATGGCATTGCGGAGAGGGTGCATCGACCGCGAATTATAATCAGTGGATTTTCTATTTCAATTATGAAGCCCCTGGATGTACCAATCCTAATTCAGAAGGAACGCTTGGCAACCAGTTTCTTGTTGGCTGTACTGAATTAGCGCATTCAAATGATGGAGGCGGCAATAGTGGTTCTGATTTCTTATTGGTTGAGATGAATCAAAATATACCGGCTTCGTATGGCATTTACTTCGCTGGTTGGGCCTCAAATAATTCTTCCTCAAGTTCCGGGGTCTCTATTCATCATCCACAAGGAGATATCAAAAAGATTTCTACATATGGTAGCTTTCTTCAATCAACAAGCTGGGGAGGAATAGCCAATGGCTCACACTGGGCAGTTCAATGGCAATCCACTACAAATGGACATGGGGTTACAGAAGGTGGTTCTTCTGGCTCCCCTATTTTCAATAGCAATAAGCATGTGATTGGGACCCTCACAGGTGGCGGTTCATTTTGCAACTCCCCAAATGCCTTGGATGCATACGGTAAAATGTCATATCATTGGATCTCAAACGGCTCAACAGCAAACCGAAGGCTTAGAAACTGGCTTGATCCTAACCTGACAGGCACATCTTCAATTGATGGGGTTTTCTATCCTTGTATTTCAGCGGCAATCGATGCTGGTGTCACCTCAATTATCCATCCAAATGGTTCGGTTTGTGGTAATTCCTTCACCCCGATTGTGGCAATTAGGAATTTCGGCACTAATACTTTGACGAATTTTACCATTAACTACCAGGTAAATACCGGAACTGTTAGTTCAGTTCCGTGGTCTGGCAATCTCCCATCAGGACAGACCGTTAATGTAACGCTACCATCGGTTAGTACACCAGGAGGTTCGTTCTCGTTCAATGTCTTTACAACCAATCCTAATAACGCTACTGATGGCAATACAGCCAATGATATGCTGTCAACCTTCAACTCAGTGCAATCGGCGCTTAATGTTCCATGGGGGCAAGCTTTCGAGTTTCCAATTTTTCCTCCAGGTGGCATCCAGGTAGCCAATATTGACAATGACGATTTTTCATGGGATCGCACCACTGCAGTTGGTGCTTTTGGGCAATCAAATGCCTCTGTTTACATGAATAACTTCGATGGCACAAGCGGAAATAATCCAAGAGGTACATTTGACTGGTTAGTCATGCCATTGCTAGACTTTAGCAACAATATTGGATCTGAGCTTAGCTATGATGTTGCGCACACCCTATTTGCCGGGTCTCAAACTCCAGATGCTGATTCCCTAATCCTGGCTTACTCTATTGATTGCGGAGAAACTTTCTTTGAGTTTTTCAGATATGGAGGTCCTTCCCTGGCTACAGCGCCTTCTTCCTCAGGTGAATTTGTTCCAAGCGCCAGCCAATGGCGTACTGATGCTTTCAATATAGATTTCCTTGATGGAGAACCTGCTGTCTACCTGGCTATTATTAATAAATCTGATTGGGGGAACAACACCTTCCTCGACAATATTAATGTGACTACAGCAGCCACCAGCACCGAAGATCTCAGTAATTTGAACAACTTTGACTTAAGACCAAATCCTGGAAATGGTCTGTTTAACTTGACTGTTGAGTTCAATGAGGTAGAAGCTTTCGATATAAAGGTCTTTAACGCTCTTGGCCAATTAGTCTACGCCTTCACAAACAAACAAAACAGGTTTGATCAACAAATAGACCTGACCGACCAGGCATCAGGCATCTATTTTGTCAATCTAAGTACCGAATCATTCACCAAAACTGAGAGAATAATTATTTCAAAATAAGATTATCCTGAAACCATAATTTATTTTCCGAAAGGCCTTTCGATTAATATTCGAAAGGCCTTTTTCAACATTTGCTATTGCTGGTTGTTAAACCACCAAAGAACTTTCAAAAAATATTGAAAGTTCGAAATATTAGTTAATTTTGCGCCATCTTAACTTGATTAAAGAAAGGAATATCATGAGTTACCCTGATCTTTTAATTAATACTAAAGACCTTGACCCAATCCTTGTCACTATAGCCCAAAAGGTTAAGGAGGAAAAGCGAGTTACACCTGAAGAAGGCATCTACCTATTTGAAAAGGCTCCTTTGGGTTACCTTGGCACACTCGCAAATTACATAAGAGAAAAGCGACACGGAGACAAAACCTATTTCAATCGCAATTTTCATGTTGAGCCCACCAACGTTTGCCTTTACACTTGTAGTTTTTGTTCATATTCCAGATTAATAAAGAAACGGGAAGAAGGCTGGGAATATTCGCTGGAAGAAATTTTGGATATCATCAAAACCTATGATGATCAACCAGTAACTGAGGTCCATATTGTTGGCGGCGTGTTACCGCAATATGGTCTCAAATTTTATAAAGATCTGTTTAGTGCCATAAAAGCACACAGACCTGAACTGCATGTAAAGGCCTTAACTCCCGTCGAATATCATTATATCTTTAAAAAAGCAAAAATCAGCTACGAAGAAGGCATGCAGATCATGATTGATGCAGGTCTTGAATCTATGCCGGGAGGAGGAGCAGAAATTTTCCATCCAGATATTCGGAAGAAAATAGCTGGCGGAAAATGTACAGGAGAACAATGGCTGGAGATTAATGAGATAGCTCATAACCTCGGTATTCGTAGTAATGCTACTATGTTGTACGGACATATCGAAGAATACGAGCACCGTATAGATCATCTTGAAAAACTAAGAACACTCCAGGACAGGACCGGTGGATTTCAGACATTTATTCCGCTCAAATTCAGGAATAAGAACAATGAAATGTCTCATGTTGCCGAGAGTACTGTTATCAACGATTTGAGAATGTATGCAGTGAGCAGGATATACCTCGATAATTTCGATCATATTAAGGCTTACTGGCCAATGATAGGTCGAGAAACAACCCAGATCTTGTTGGCTTATGGGGTTGACGATGTTGATGGTACAATTGACGATACCACAAAGATCTACACAATGGCAGGATCAGAAGAGCAAACACCTGCAATGTCTACCAAAGACCTTGTCAAACTCATTAAAGCTGTTGGCAGACATCCCATTGAGAGATCGACACTTTATGACGTCATCACAGACTTTAAAGATCATGTTTTTGACGATGATAATGAGTTTAAGGGGTATACGGCTTTGCCAGTAATTCAAAACTGATCTACGCTTCATTCATGGATATCTACCTAATCAGACACGGGGAAACCGACTATAATGTTAATGGCATCATCCAGGGAGGTGGTGTGGACTCTTCGATAAATCAAAAAGGTCAAAAGCAAGCAAATGCTTTCTATAGCTACTATCAAGATGTTTCCTTCGACTTTGTTTTCACCTCTGGCCTAAAAAGAACCCAACAAACTGTCAAACCCTTTCTTGAACTTGGTATACCAACTCAAGCTTGGCGTGAAATAGATGAGATGAATTGGGGCATTCATGAAGGACAACCTTTTGCGGAATGGATGCGAGAAGGCTATACCAATATGATTGCCGAATGGGATAAGGGAAATTTGGACGCCAAACTTGAAGAAGGTGAAAGTGCATATGAATTAATTTCGCGCTTATCCATATTTGTCAATCACCTCAAGGCACTTGACCATAATACCATCCTGGTATGCTCTCATGGAAGAGCTATGCGGGGCCTGATGTCGGTCATCAAAGAAGAGCACCCAAGAGAGATGGAAAAATACCGCCACAGCAACACCGGACTTTACAAAATGAAAATGGTAGAGCAGAGATTTATTGTTGAACTTGAAAACGATACCAGGCACCTTGAAGGACTTCTATAACATATCTGCCGTTTCTTATCTGAATACCAAACCCTTCCTTTTCGGTCTCTTACAGGAAAAACTGGATCATTGGTTCAAATTGACCCTTGACATTCCTTCGGTGTGTGCTGATAAGCTGATTAAAGGGCATGCTGACATTGGCCTTGTTCCGGTGGCAGTTATACCAAGCTTAAAAAATCCACATATTATCTCAGACTACTGTATTGGTGCCAATGGGGCTGTGAAAACTGTCGCATTGGTTTCTGAATTACCCATCAGCAATTTGAGCAAGATTTACCTAGACTACCAGTCACGTACTTCTGTTGAGTTACTAAAGATATTGCTCAGGGATTACTGGCACAAAGATGTTCAGCTATTAAAGTCTGCCCCTGGATATGAATCGAGGATAAATGGAGAGACCGGAGCCCTAATTATTGGCGACAGGACCATCGGGCTTGACAGGCAGTATCCATACTATTACGACCTCGGAGAGGCATGGAAAGAAATGACAGGGCTCCCTTTTGTTTTTGCAGCATGGGTAGCAAACAAGCCTGTTTCATCAGAATTTGTCAAAGAGTTTAACGCGGCAATAGGTCTTGGTTTGAGCAACATAAAAAAGGTAATAGACAAAATCGCGTTCAATCATCCTTACTTCAGCCTTGAAGATTACTTCACCAAGTATATTGATTACAATCTGGATGGTCCAAAACGTAAAGCCCTGAAACTTTTCTTAAAAAAAATTAACATGGACGAGGAACAAATGGTCCAGTTTGTCTAACCTCTTCTCCCCTATTCTTTTACCTTAAACTCCTTTCTCAGGAAATTTGCGCCAAGCGAGATCTCATTCGAAGACCCCACATAATCCTGGAATTTACCTGTAGCAATATCAAAGGAAAAGAGAATTGGGAACTGCTTGTCAAATGTCACCTTTAATAGGAAAGAGAGGAATCCCGGGTTTCTATATGAAAACCCTGCACTTAACTGGTCGTCAAGAAAATGAAAGTTGACTCCGCCCTGGATTTGAGGATCAGTGTTTTCAGTAGTTTTTACCATTAAACTTGGCTCAACTCCAACATGTTTTCCTTTCCAATGGTATCCGGCAATCAAATAATGGTGTCTATACAACTGAGCGATCGGATCCCGTATTTCAGGGGAAGTGCCTACATCAAGATCAGCTTGAATCAAATTGAGTGCGGAATAACCTACATAGAGATTTTTCCAATCCAGAAAGACACCTGCAGAAGCATCGCCAGAGGTAGTACCATCCCGCGCTTCAAAAATAGCCGGATCGTTATCTACTGCGAAATCAATACGGTCAACATCAACCTGGAAGTGCATTATTCGACCTTCAAGCCCAATCGAGAGTTTAAGGTCTTCTGTTCTGAACAAGTAGTAAGAAAAAGCAAGTTTTCCACCATATTGCAGTGTGGGCCCCACAAGGTCATAAACAAGGGAAGCACCCAGTCCGATCCTTTTTATGCCGCCGCTATAGGTGAGGCCATAAGTTTTAGGGGCTTCCGGGAAATTGACCCATTGGAAGCGATTGACCAGCCTTATTTCGTGATTATCTGATTCCCCAGCAGCAGCTGGATTGTACAAGATCTTATTATAGTTGTATTGTGAGAAATGAGGTTCCTGTTGCGCAAACACCACACTTCCAATAAAACAGTAAATAATAATTAGTTGTAAACGTTTCATTTTCATAGTTTTAGCGGATGATGGTTACAGTACCTTTGAATACATTTCTTCCAGGGGTATCCCGAACGGTCAAGATATAATAATAGGTGCCATCTGGTAAAGGCTTACCTTTAAATGTGCCATCCCAGTTATTGCCATAATTCGTTGCTTCAAAAACTAATTGTCCCCAGCGATTATATACTTGCAATTCGGTGCTAAAGAACTCGATACATTCAATTACCCAAACATCATTTACACCATCATCATTAGGGCTGAAGCCGACATTTGTAGACAGACAATCCAATTCATCTACCACTGTCACAGTTACACTGTCAGCAGCAGAACAGCCTAATTCATCAGAAACGTTCAAATAATAAGTGGTCGTCTCAGAAGGTGTAGCAATTGGATCTTCAACGGTAGGATCGCTTAACGAGCCAGTCGGCATCCACATAAACATAGGGCCACCACTTCCATTTAACTGGGTGGATTCTCCCAAGTATATTTCCACATCATCTCCTGCTTCTGCAACCAGGGCTGTAAATTTAATTTCTTCAAGTGCTCCATAATCATCAGAAGTACAACCAATATCGTCATAGGCAATTGCGCTCCAGGTCTGGCCATCGGATAATGGCAGGAAGTAGGTCTCTCCCGGCTCAATTTCCTCGAAAAATGTCATTCCATCTAATGATAATTCCAGTGTATATCCAGTAGCTCCCATATCCATACCAGGCAATCCTCCGGAAACTGAAAGTGCTACTACTGCATTGCCCGCTCCATCACATTCATACATATAATCAGCGCCATTATTTAACAAGATCGCGTCCAAATCGGCACAGGTTTCTGCACAACCAGTCAGATCTTCTACAAATGTACCCGATGTTGTAGCTGGCGGACATCCCAGGGCATCAGTAACTGAAATATTCCAGTTGTCTCCATCATTCAAAGTAAATATGAAACTTGAAGGACCACCATTATCAGAATTAAGGGTGAAAATTCCATTTGCTCCGGTTGTACCGGAAATAGTTAATTCGTAATCAGAGGTTCCTCCATCAATGGAAGGCAGGCCTCCTTCTACGGTTATTGTGGCCTGGGCCATCCCATCTCCAATGCAATCAATCTCAAGTTCAGGAGTAATAATGATCACCGGCGCCATATCACAAACATCCATACAGTCTGCTTCATCTTCAATAAATTGATCTGAAATTGAGACTGCATCACAACCAAGCGTATCAGTAATTGAACCGGTCCAGGAGTTGCCATCATTTACTGTGAAAGTATAGGTTGTAATTCCCCCTCCATTACTAGCCACATTAAACACGCCATTAGATGATGTCGTACCACTAACCGTAACTTCATATCCAGAGTTACCGCCATCGATCGAAGGTAAACCGCCATCAAAACTCACCGTTACTTCAGCAGCCCCTTCACCAAGACACATATACATAAAGTCAGGATCAACAATCTGTAATGGCGAAGTATTACAGATTTCGCTACAGTCTGTAGCATCTTCTTCAAACAAATCTGAAACTTCTGTTGGTGTGCAACCAAGGTCATCGGTAACACTAACCGTCCAACTATTTCCATCATTGACCACAAAAGTGTAAGATGTAAGCCCCCCACTATTGCTGGCTACTGCAAAGTTGCCATTCGACATGGAAGTCCCGGAAACAGTAACAGAGTATCCAGTACTTCCGCCATCTAGTGAAGGTAAACCACCTTCAAAACTGATAGTAACTTCTGCTACTCCTCCACCAAGACAATTGTAGATAAAGTCAGGTGGTGCAATTTGTATTGGAAATGTATCACAAATCTCACTGCAGTCCGTAGCATCCTCTTCGAAAAGATCTGTTATTATTGCCGGTGGGCATCCCAGGTCATCGGTTATACTTACAGTCCAATTATTACCATCATTGACGATGAATGAATAAGTTGTTATTCCACCTCCATCACTTGCTACAGCAAATGTGCCATCAGACATGTTGGTCCCAGTTACCGTTACCGAATAGCCTGTGCTCCCTCCGTCAACGGCGGGTAATCCGCCACCAAATGCAATAAAGACTTCTGCCTGTCCGCCACCGAGACAGTTGTATTCAAATTCAACCCCTCCGGTAATAATCGGATTTGATAGGCAGAGTTCCGCACAATTGGTAGCATCCTCAATAAATTGGTCACCGATATCTACAGGCGGACAACCAAGTTCATCCGTAACCGAAGCCATCCATATATCACCGTCGTTTACCGTAAATATATAGGAAGTTGGCCCACCACCATTACTGGCCACATTGAAATTACCATCAGCTGAGGTGGTACCGGAAACAGTAACTTCATACCCCGTAGCACCCCCATCAAAAGTTGGAAGACCACCTTCAAAGGTGATGGTTACTTCAGCAAGGCCACCGCCAAGACAATTGTACTCAAAACCCGGTGCGATTGAGACCAGCGGGTTTTGGTTACATAATTCTGCGCAGTCCACATTATCTTCATTAAATTCGTCACCCACGCTGGCTGCAGGGCAATCCAGAATATCAGTGATATTCGCCAACCAATTGTCTCCATCATTGACCGTAAAGGTATAAGTTGTCACTCCCCCTCCGTTAGAAGCAACTGTAAAAACACCATCCGAAGGAGTTGTACCTGAAATGGTAACTTCATATCCCGTGGATCCATTATCCAATGATGGAATCCCGCCTTCGAAAGAAATCGTTACTTCAGCCAAACCACCGCCAAGACAGGCGTATTCAAAGTCTGCGGACACTGAAATAGGTGCATTGAGACATAAATCGGCACAATTGGTTTGGTCAAAATCAAATTGCCCAGATGCCATTCCGGCATCACATGCGTCTTCATCTGTAACAGAAACACTCCAGTTATCACCATCAGCGACCTCGAATGTATAAGAGACCGTTCCACCAACCATTCCAGTAACAGGATCATCTGTAACATTTCCTCCTGCATTCGAACCAGACACGGTCACCAGGTAGTTCGACCCATCGGATTCGGGTTTCCCCCCAAGTAAAGTTATCGTCACTGTAGCAGATTGATCGACAGGATCACAATCGTATACCGTTTCATCAATTGGGTTAGGAAATACCCCGATCGGATTGTAAAGTATACATGGATCGATACAGGAGATTGAAGTTGCATCGATCATCGTAGTTTCCATACAACCTTCATCATCAGTAACCGTAACAGTGTATATCAGATTGATCGGTGCGTTAAAGACAATTGTTCCGTTTTGGGAAACAGTCCCTGTCGCAAAAGGAGTGCTGCCAGATGATATTTCATAATCAAAATCAGAACCATCATATGCAGGCAGACCACCACTAACATCAACGGAAACAACACAACTTTGATCATTAACTGTTGGATTGTTGAATGAGATTGGTTCAAGGAAAACAACTGGCGCAGTATCTTCTATCCTTGCAGAAGGGCAATAATCACCCCAGGTGGCTATTTCGTCGACCAATGCGGATACATAAATGACCGTATTAAAAGGAGGACTTACACCTGTTCCATTATTGTCAAATTGACCTCCGGTTCCGGGAGGACGTGAATCATACACTGTAATGGGATCATACGGAAGCATCGGATTTTCGGTGTTATGGAGCAGGAATCCTTCATCAAGACATCCACTGGATGGTAAAATCGTATTTGACGAACTCGCGGAAATTGACTCACCATAGCAGATGATGCCGATATCAGGAACAGCGGACTGGCCATCATAGGTGTCGCCATCAAGATCAAGATAAGCTGTATTACCAGCCATCACCTCAACTTCAGAAATATTATCAATAGAATATGATCCTGCATCACCAACAGCGCCTCCATCCACCTGGATAGCATAGGTGTCACCCGGGACAAGACAGCAAACCTGGATGGTTGTAGGAGAAACATTCGCAATACCACTTCCTAGTGATGAGATAACTGGCGTAGACTGTGTACCATTAGTCGTAAAAGTTCTTCCAGCACTTCCATTGGGAGAAGGACAGCCAACACCGTCATTGGCTAAGCCGCCATAACAATCACCACCATTAAAAAGTGCGTAAACATTAAAATTCACCTGACTAATGCTTCCTGCGCTAACAGTAATGTCTACTACGCCCGAGGGCGGAGCCGTGAAATAATGCCAGGTTGTTTGATCTGCAGTCGCTCCTGTAGGTGATGAAGAAGGCTCTCCTGCCAATTGCTCATAACATGCATTGGTGTTATCACCACCAACCTGAGGAGTTGCAGGTGCTCCCAATAACTGAACAGGTACTTCGAAAGTCGGATCATCGAGTGTAAGACACAAAATATCATTTCCGGGAGCATTGGACCCAGGATCATAAAGCCATACTTCACGATTTCCTAAAGAAATGGTTTGAGGATCAATCATTCCGAAATATGTATAACCCGGCTCAAGGCATGTTACCTGGATGGCGGCGGTATTAAAACCAAAAAAGGTACCATCATCGTAATAAGTATTAAAGTCGTTATTGGGGATTTCAATGTTTGCACAGGAATGATCAGTTGGTGTACCTGGGGAAAACGCCGGATCATGGGCATACATATAAATAGACTCGCCTTGCACCCCAAGTATGGAAGGAATATCCACTTCCATCGAAATCGCACCACTGCAAGGTGCTACGAAGTCAAACCAATTAGATTCAGTCAAATCATCAGCCTCAAGGGTATTGACTGTTGTATAGGCTTCGATGACATCGCCCTGGACTTCCTGGTCGAAACTACAGCTGGCGGAAAAAACTACAGTTGGCGGACCAGGCGAAGCCTGCATCGTTTGCGTTACAGGAATATTTACATCGGTACACGGAATGTCAGAAAAGTTCGCCGCAGGACCATTTAAATCTGAGACATTAATCCCTATTTCTCCAAACTCATTATTACCATCAGTACTAACCTGTATATAATAGTATTGCCAGGGCACCAATGCTGGAGAGACAAAAAGATCGAGATCAACCAATGTCTGAACGCAACTGTTCATTGCCATGTCAGCTTCTCCTTCCAAGTTTAAGAAACCACCTAGGTCAGCCTCAGACATATAGGACAAATAATCGTATTTGGTCTTAACAACAGTACCATCAGGAGCTACACCTTGTGAACATCCCGGACCATCTGCTGCATGATAAACCACAATCTCGGTACCAAAATCAGTGGATCCGACATCAGTACTGATATCAACGGCACCTTGAGGAGGAGCCTGGAAATATACCCAACCAGAACCATGATTCGGTAAATCACCGCCTGGAGTTGGTTCACCAGCTTCGAAAGTCTGGTTTCCGCACCAGGAAAAATCATTGGTTCCGCTGCCCACAACAATTTGAGCGGCATCGCAAATATTATCAGCAATCAAACTGACTGGTACGGAGATAGCTTCAACTGAGAAGGTGATGGAAAAATCCTGGTTGCAACCACCTCCAGATCCAGAAGCCATGAAAGTCTGAAAATTGGTATTGCCAAAAGCAGGAACAGGTATGGAAACACTTTGTAATCCGGTTTCTCCTTGTGTAAGCAGTAACCCATAATTAGTAAGATCGTCATTTTCGTAAGCTTCCCAGTTAATATTGATTTGGGAAGGGAAAATCGACGGGCAATCATACTGGTGATTGAAAAACAACTCATTTGGATTTTGGCTGTAAGGACCATTCGAGTTATTATTAAATGAAAAGTTGACATCTGTCAAGGGAATTTCCCCATTATTATTGGTATTCCCTACAGTATTATCAGTAGCCTGGTATTCCCAAACAAAATCACTATCTGAATCTCCGATACCGAAAGGTCCTCCCGGATCACAGTCTTCACTAGTCAAGGTAGCAATGTTTGTAACAGTAACCCTGACGATGCCTTGTGCATAGATGTGCATAGAACTGACCAATAAGATCAGCAAAATCAGGTATTGAAATTTTTGGAATTGTATAAATCTGGATTTCATATATCTGGTTTGAGATCTTAAAAATTAGGAGTCAGTCCGAACTTTATTCGTGATATACCATCGCCCTTCAAACTTATAGAATTTGTAGAAATAGACCGTCATGGTATTACCCGATGAATTCTGTTTCAAAACTACTGCTGCCCTGCCTCCGGGTAATGCCACATTTTCTTTAAATGAAAAAACGAGATTGGATATTTCCATTGATCCTTTAGCGGAAATAGCATCTCGGGTAGAAGTGAAATTTTGATAAACTCTTTGCCTTTCCTGCTCATAGTGAATTTCAAGGTTCTCCAAGGCTGCCAATTGGGCTTCCTCTGTTCTGAATCCAAAGTGTTGGATCATTTGACTGTAAACTTCTTTGGAGGGAAAGAAGGCATTAGCCTTTTCAAGATCGTTAGTCAATAAAGCGGTAACAAACTCAGCAGCAGCATTTTTACTGTCGATCTCTATTTGTGCCCTGGTTTGCTGATCGAGATCCTGATTAAGGACTAGGGTCTTGTCGAATTGGCCGTAGCTGCTAGTTGACAATGATCCACAGAAGACCATTATCATAACGACATGCCATAATCGTTTATCTAATTTCATATTGTAAGGTTTTCAAAGTTAATTGTCTCACTCCCCTTTCTCAACTTAGGAAAATCTGGTAAGCGAAAACATGGTTCTAAAAATAAGACTATTTTTTTCTTTGGTTTTAATAATTTTCAACCTGTATTTATTAAGCCTTCCAAATGATTGATTTTGGCATAAAAATCGATATAAGAAGACCTGTTAACCAAATTTTAACATTTTCAAACTAAACTTTTAGTTGCACAACTAAAAACTTAGTTATACATTGCAGCTGTAATTAATTCAAACACCTTAAAACTGAATTATCATGAAAAATTTATTATTGGCTACACTTTTCCTTTTTATGGGTATCGGCTTTAATGCAACTGCACAGGACACAACCAAAGATGCACCAAATGCAGAAACTGTGGCGCTTAAAGAGACCCCTGCTGCAAGCTGGGATGCTGACAGACACAACTTCGGTGAGATACCTCAAGGCACTCCGGTAACACACTCATTTACAATCAAAAACCTCCAAGCTGATCCTCTTTTGATTGATAATGTAAGGACGACATGTGGTTGTACTGCACCATCCTGGACAAAGGACCCGATTCTACCCGGAGAAGAAACCACAATTGAGATCTCCTTCAATGCTGCCAAAGAAGGGAAATTCAATAAGGTTGTAAAAGTATATTTGAGCGGCCAAAAAGAGCCTGAATTCCTGATTATCCAGGGAGAAGTTTTACCCAAGAAAGGATAAACCATTATTTATGGGTTAGAGGGCAAATGATCCTGGTGGTTCTGAATAAGGCCAGATTTTTATATCTGGCAGCGATTTCGAGAACACATATAACCGGGTCATTTGCCTGTTTTAGCATTTCCTACCTCACAGCGCCTCCTACTTCAACTATTCTTTTAGTTATTGAAATTATTGTCTATCTTAGCCTCAATTCAATCAAATGTCAGGTATGAGCAAATTATTAACACCACTCGAACTTAAAGTGATGAATATCCTTTGGGAAATTGAGAGTGGATTTGTAAAAGACATTCTCGATCATTGGGAAGACCCTAACGACGACAACAAACCGGCCTATAATACGGTTTCTACTATTGTGCGTATTCTTAAAGACAAAAAAGGGTTCGTAGATATTAGAGCGCATGGGAGGACCCATGAATATTTCCCGATTATATCACAGGAAACCTACAGGAAGACTTTTTTAAAGAATGCTATATCCTCAGTTTTTGAGGGTAAAGTAAGCTCTCTTGTGTCTACATTAGTAGGTCAGGATGAAATTTCTCAAGATGAGTTGGACGAGTTAAAGTCTCTCATAGACGAAAAAGACGACTAGTATGCTTTTTGGGTATTTGTTGCTGGGATACCTCATTTCGGGTATCGGCTTTCTGTTGTACTCCTTCCTGTTAAAGAAGAAGGGCAGCCCTCTGCAACGCAAGATTTACCTGTACACTATCTTGGCAGTAAGCCTTTTACTCCCCTACCCTTTGTTCAAGTATGTGGCCCCCGAAACATCTTTGGCTTTCATTAAAAATGTTGAAACGGAAAAACCTGAATTAGCAGAAAACACCATTGCATTCAGTGAAATATCCGCTTGTTATAATAAAGCGCTCGACGAGAAAGAATTTTGCGCTTGCGAAGAACTGGAATTTAATAATATTATAATCTTCCAGGAAGATCATTTCATGGAGACCTGCCTGGATTGCAAAAGTTACCTGGGACCTTTGGCCTGGATTCTGATTAGTATCATACTATCAGCCTTATTAATCAGGGTTGGTTATCTCATTTACATTGTGCGAACATCCAGGCGCTCGGAATTTATTTTTGATGGAAAAACCTACACGCAACTTTCCAATCATAGAACTCCCATAGCTGCTAGTTTTCGGTTATTTAAAAAGTATATTATCTGGGATGAGACACTTGAAAAGCTGACAAAAGATGAAAAAGACGCGGTCTATTATCATGAGATTGCCCATTTAAAAAATCTTGATACCTGGGAACAAATTTGTCTATCTATACTCAGAATCTTCTGGTTTGCAAATCCGGTTTTTTATAAGATCCGGACTGAACTCAGGTTAATTAGTGAGTTTTTGGCCGATGCATTTGCTGTTAGCAAAACTGGTAATCCGCAACATTATGCCGCTTTATTGATCCGGTTAAAGGAGCAGCAAAATCACAATCTTTACCACGGATTCGGTTCTGAAGATTTGCGTTCAAGGATTCTTAATATCATTAAGCCTTCACCAGGAAACAAAAGCCGATTTGTTTCATTCATGCTTGCATCATTGTTTCTGATGGTTTCAACTGGTTTTCTTGCAGCACCACCAATCAAGTCTCAAATGAAATCCCTTGAACAATACGAACTATTACATTCCAAAAAGTCAGAAACTGGCAATGCCTTCTTTTGCAAGGCCTGTATTCTTGAAGAATTACAGGAAAACTGTAATTTCGAATAACCTGCCTCTTTAGAACCTCTGTTATCGCCTTTCCGGAAGGATAATTTGTTAATTTTATCGATCCAATTTATAATCTCAATACATCCAAAATATGAGACACCTATTTGCAATCTTGACAATTAGCCTTTTTATTTTTTCTTGCCAGGAAGGCCAAAACACTAATAACGATGTCCCTACTTTCTCCGCTGAGGAGATTGAAGCTGAGTCAAAAAAAGCCAATGACCTATTCGATACGATTTATGAAGAATTGGTAGCCATGAGCCCACAGCAACAGGCATTTTTAGGCCGAAAGACTAACTACGACCAGTGGGATGATATCTCAGAAACTCAGACGGAGAAGTATAAGGCTTTCAATGAAGCCAAATTAAAACAGGTAAGAGAAGAGATAAACAGAGACGCTTTAGATGCTCAAACAACCTTAAGCTACGACCTGTTTATTAATATGACAGAGAGACAATTGGCAGGATATGAATTCAGACATTCAGACTATCCTGTTAACCAGATGTTTGGAACACATTCATCGGTTCCTTCGTTCCTCATTAATGTGCATTCTGTTGCAGATTACGATCAGGCTGTGGCCTACCTCAACAGGATGGAGGGTGTTTCAGAATTATTCGGTCAACTCATTGACCAGCTCAAATTAAGAGAAGCCAATAATGTAATTCCTCCCAAATTTGTTTTTGCTCACATTATTCGTGACTGTGAAAACCTGATTAAAGGGTACCCGATTGAAAAGGATTCAGATGCCAAGCATGCCATTTATGCAGATTTTGAAAAAAAGGTCAATGAGTTAGACATCGAAGACGACAAAAAGAAAACCTTGATGTTGGGCGCTGAGAAGCGCATGATGTCAAATATTGTACCTGCCTACAGAAGCCTAATCGCATATCTCAAAGAACTCGAAACGAAGGCAACAGAAGATGATGGAGTATGGAAATTTAAGAATGGCGATGCATACTATGCGCACCAGTTGAATCAGATGACCACCACTGACATGACTGCTGAGGAGATCCACCAGGCAGGCCTCAATGAAGTCAAAAGGATCCATGAAGAAATGAAAGCGATCATGAAAAAGGTGGAGTTTGATGGTACGCTTCAGGAATTCTTCGAATTTATGCGGACCGACAAGCAGTTCTACTATCCCAACACCCCTGAAGGGAAAGCAAATTACATGGCAAAGGCGACAGCAATTATCGACTCCATGCGCACCCAACTTGACAAACTATTCGCCACCAAGCCCAAAGCAGAAATGATAGTCAAAGCAGTTGAACCTTACCGGGAAAAATCTGCAGGGAAGGCATTTTATAATTCTCCTGCACCCGATGGTTCACGACCTGGTATTTATTATGCAAATACATATAACATGGCGGATATGCCAAATTATCAAATGGAAGCATTGGCTTACCACGAAGGAATTCCCGGACACCATATGCAGCTTTCAATTGCACAGGAGTTGGAAGGCATTCCCGAATTTAGAAAGTATGGACGCTTCACCGCTTATATTGAGGGTTGGGGACTTTATTCAGAATATATTCCAAAAGAATACGGCTTTTACGAAGACCCCTACTCTGACTTTGGCCGACTGGCCATGGAATTGTGGAGAGCATGCAGGCTCGTAGTGGATTCAGGCATTCACACAAAAAAATGGACCCGCCAGCAAGGTATAGATTACTACAAATCAAACACACCAAATCCAGAAGGTGATTGTATCAAAATGGTTGAGAGGCATATCGTTATGCCGGGTCAGGCGACTGCATACAAGATCGGGATGATAAAAATTATCGAACTCAGGGATAAGGCAAAAGAGCAAATGGGCGATGCTTTCGATATTCGACTTTTCCATGATGTTGTACTTACAAATGGAGCTGTTCCACTAGATATTCTTGAGCAGTTGGTTAACGAATATATTGCCTCAGCAGGTTAATAGCCACAATTTTTCGGAACAAAAGACGCTTAACCCGTTCTTAACAAAGATTAACCTGGCTTTAAATTTTGATCTTGGCTTATTCGCTTATATTTGCATCGAAATTTAAAACCAAAGCGAAATGTTAACTAACATCATCCTGCTTTTATTATTTATTGCCTTTGGAGCAGGCCTTTATAAAACCTTTGAAAAAGCTGGTGAAGCCGGGTGGAAATCTATTGTTCCCGGTCTCAACCTTTATACCTGGTTGCAAATTACTGGCAGACCGCTCTGGTGGCTGATCCTCATCCTGATTCCTATAGTCAATATTTTCGTTGTCGTCTACATGCTGATTGACCTGGTGAAGTGTTTTGGCAAATACGGATTTTTCGAGCATGCCCTGGCTTTTCTGGTACCATTTGCTTATTTGCCTTATATCGGATTTAATGAATCAGAAAAATACCTTGGCAAATCAGTTGAAATTGAAAAAGAGAATCCCAGAAAAAAGTCGGCGGTCAGAGAATGGTCTGAAGCCATTATTTTCGCAGTGTTCGCTGCTACTTTTATCAGGATGTTTCTAATTGAGGCTTATACCATCCCTACTCCAAGTATGGAAAATTCCTTGATGGTTGGTGATTTTCTCTTTGTCAGCAAGATAAATTATGGGTCAAGAATGCCTATGACACCGATTCAGTTTCCACTTGTACATAACAAACTTCCATTCCTTAAGTCGGAATCATATTCCAAAGCGATCCAATGGGATTACAGACGCATTGGTGGTTGGCAAAAAGTTCAACGCTATGAACCTGTTGTCTTCAATTTCCCGGAAGGAGATACTGTAGCTTTTCTGCAGGATAGCCCGGAAGCCAGAAAGCGATTTGGCGGGTATGGATCAAATATGGCGCGCTACCTGGAATTAATGAACAGGACGCACTATTATGGTCACGTCAGAGACTATGGACAGGAGGACGTCAATAAATTCTTTAAGCTCGTTACCAGACCAATTGACAAAAAGGATAATTATATCAAACGCTGCGTTGGTCTCCCCGGTGACAAGATTGAAATTCGGGAGAGACAACTCTACGTGAATGATGCTGAAGCCCAAAATCCGGATGGATTACAGTACATGTACCTGATCAGGAGAAATGGAGCTGTCCTTAATCAAAAGAAACTAAAAGATGAAGGTATTTCCTTTATCAGAATTGATGGCCGGGAATATGCCTTTCTGACAGAGGACCAGGTAAAGTTTCTCGAAGAGACTGGAAATGACCTGATCGTCGAACCAGAAATAATGAAATCACCGGATAGAGGGATTTTTCCACATGATATCAAAAACTATCCGTGGAACAGAGACAATCTCGGCCCTTTGGTAATTCCGAAAGCCGGAGAAACTGTTGATCTCAATTCGCAGAATATCGCCATGTATAGGAAACTCATTGCAGATTATGAGCAAAATGAGTTTGAGATCAAGGATGGACAGATCATGATCAATGGAGAACCAGTAAGCTCGTACACCTTTCAAATGAATTATTACTGGATGATGGGTGATAATCGCCACAATTCAGAAGATTCAAGAGTTTGGGGATTTGTTCCAGAAGATCACATTGTTGGGAAGCCGCTTTTCATTTGGCTATCTCTGGAAAATGGTCGTTTATTTGGCGATGGCGGGATCCGTTGGAACCGAATGTTCAAAGGTGCCAACGATATGGACTGACCCCCTCTTTCCCCTTTCTAAAAAAAAAGAAAATAAAAGGTGCAATGATCATAATTGGGGGTCATTGCACCTTATTTTAGTATAAATAAAGAAATTTTTAGACGCAATAATTCAGAGAGGAAAATTACGTCTGAGTAAAAATTTTTATTGGAGATGAAAAATATAGGCTTTTATTTATCGAGCTGTTCGACATGCTCCAGGATCATCAAGGAACTTGCGCTTCCGGAGGGTTTTAGATTAAAAGACATCAAGACCGATCCGATGACTGAAGAAGAAGTTGACCATATGGCTCAGATGGCAGGATCTTTTGAATCATTATTTAGTCGCAGAGCTATGAAATACAGGGCTTGGGGTCTAAATGAAAAACAATTAACTGAAGCAGATTACAGAGATTTGATTGTAAAAGAATATACATTTCTCAAAAGGCCAGTATTTATTATTGGCGGAGATATTTTTGTTGGAAATACTAAAAAAGTAATTCAGGCGGCAAAAGATAAATTAAAGAGTTTATGAGTTTGACCAAAGAGCAGATCGCCGATTGGTTCAAGAGGTTACAAAATGAGATTTGTACTGGCCTTGAGGCGATTGATGGGCAAGGAAAATTTCAGGAAGATAAATGGAAACGGCACGGAGGTGGTGGTGGCCAAACAAGGACTTTCAGTGGAAAAGTAATTGAAAAAGGAGGCGTCAATTTCTCCGCTGTATTTGGTGATATGCCCGGGAAAATTACAAAAGCTTTAGGCTTGGACCAAGATACATTTTTTGCCTCTGGTGTGTCTATTGTTTTGCATCCGAGAAACCCAATGGCTCCTATAATTCATATGAATGTTCGCTATTTTGAAATGGGAAGCGGCCGATGGTGGTTTGGCGGAGGCATTGATCTCACACCTCACTACATAGATACCGATGCTGCCAGAAAATTCCATATCCAGCTAAAAGACATTTGCGATGCACACCATCCATCTTATTATCCAGAATTTAAAGCTTGGGCTGATGATTATTTCTACCTGAAGCATAGGAAAGAAACCAGGGGGGTTGGAGGCATATTTTTCGACAGACTCTCAAATGAGGAGAGTTTTGACAAGGTTTCCAGATTCGAATTTGTGAAGGCTGTCGGGCAAGGTTTCGTGCCGATTTATGCTGCAGCCGTGAATCCGAAGAAAGATCTTAAATTTGATGAAAAAGAAAGAGCCTGGCAATTTCTCAGAAGGGGTCGTTATGTCGAGTTCAACCTCGTTTGGGACAAAGGAACAAAGTTTGGCCTTGACACGGATGGCAGAACAGAATCGATCTTAATGAGTCTGCCACCTCTCGCCAGCTGGACATACGATTATCAGGCGTTGCCAGGATCGGAGGAAGAGAATACGCTAAATCTACTTAAGAAAGGGATAGATTGGATCAATCACAAATAAGGGTAATGGCAGGGGCATTCATGATATTACTTGCATTCCCTGCCCGATCAAAGATTTGGACCGTGTAAATTAACTCTTCAGGTGGATGATCCGGATCTGGAAGGCAAACCAGACCGCCCATTGGTGTGCAGCATTCTACAGGCAAGGTCACATTGATTCTACCCGATATGCCATTTGCCACACCCTGCTGAGGAATAAAAGGAATTTTAAAGAAGGTAGGTCCTCCTGTTCTGGTATCGATCAACTTGCCATTGAGCGTTGTATCGGTATCGAATACACCAAGGTCACCATCGCCGTCAGTAAATTCTATAGTGATCGTAAAATTCTCTACGTTCTGAAGATACTCAGCTTTATCGAAATACACATCCTCAATTACCGGCTCATTGGGATAATTGGGCGGTTTGATGCAACTATAAAAACCCAAAATTAAAAAACAGAAGAGTGCGCAAATCGACCGCATAGATTTATCTTTATCTTTAAATTGAAGTTACAATAAAATCCTTCAAATTTCCACATTAATTAAAAGCAATTGGACCTGAATGTCCGAGAGAAACCAACTGGCTGAACGCATTCTGAACATTGAAAACCATACTTTTGAAGACATTGCTCTCGAAGTATTTTATTTTCAATATCATAACAACCGAGTTTATCAACAATTCTGTAACCTATTGGGCATAAATCCGGGTAAAATCAATGCTTCTAACCAGATTCCTTTTTTACCAATAGGTTTATTTAAGTCCCATATTATTATTACCAACTCCTGGAAACCTCAAATTGTTTTTCAGAGTTCCGGAACAACTGGTTCGCAAACCAGCCGACATTATGTAAGAGACCTTGACTTTTACGGCGCAATCTCCCTTAAAGGCTTCCAAACGGCTTACTCAAAAATAACGGACTATTGTTTTCTTGCGTTGCTTCCCTCCTATCTTGAACGTGAAGGCTCTTCTCTGGTGTATATGGTTAATCATTTTATGAATGTGAGTGGTCAACCTGCCAATGGATTTTATCTTGATGACCTGGAGGCTTTAGCGCAGCATCTTGAAAAACAACAAAAGTCTGGCTTTAAGACAATCCTTCTAGGCGTAACTTTCGCTTTACTGGATTTCGCGGCAACTTTTAAGTTAACCTTCCCTGAATTGATAATTATGGAAACAGGTGGCATGAAAGGCAGGCGAAAAGAAATCACAAGATTTGAGGTCCATGAGGCATTGGTTGAAAATTTTGCTGTCAGCAGCATCCATTCTGAGTATGGGATGACCGAGCTCATGTCTCAGGCTTATTCTTCAGGAAATGGCATCTTCTCCCCTTCTCCGACGATGAAAGTTGTACCTCGTGATCCAATGGATCCATTATCAAAAACCACATTTAGTAGAGCCTGCTGCCTGAACATTATAGATCTCGGGAATTTAGATACCTGCAGCTTTATTGCAACTGATGATTTGGGGAAAGTCTTTGTTGATGGCACATTTGAGGTAACCGGTCGGTTAGATAAATCTGATATCAGGGGATGCAACCTTCTTTTGGCTGGTTTGTGACAATCCGTGACCTGGATAATTTGCCATTATTATCAAAATGATTTGATGATTTGTGACTCACAATTAGATTTTTCGAAGAAATTGTCAAAAAAAACGGCCAGAATAAATGATTTTCGTCGACAATAAGCCAAGTTCATATCTACAAAAAAAACTAACGAAGCTTTACCAATAAAGAGACCTCAAGATAAAATCGATGAAATTAAAGTCACAAAATCACCAAAAACGGTCAATTTTGCTTTTGTCACGACTATATCTTGTGGTCAAGAAAAGGGTTAAAATGTGGATTTTACTGGGAAGAGTTGAAAGCAGCTCTTCCCAACCTTTTAAAAATCTTTACTAGTAAAAAACTAAGGCAATCTCCATAGTGCGTTGAATAAAATTTGGGGGCTGCCTTTTTTTTGTCTTTTGTCGACCTGACCAGCTAAAATAAAAAACTTTTTTATTCCAGGCTTACATTTTCGGTTATTTCAAGACCGTACCCTATCAACCCTATCCTCCTTTTGGGATTGTTGGTCAACAACTTAATTTTGGAAACCTTTAGATCACGCAATATTTGCGCCCCGATGCCATAATCTCTTTGGTCCATCCCTGCTCCACCAATTTTCATGCGTGAGGCGCTCCCATTTTTCTTTAAGTCATTTAAGCGATTTATCAAGCTACTTTCCGCCGCTTTTTGTTGTCTCATGCAGAGCACCAGGCCTTTTTCCGCATGAGCTACTTTTTCCAGGGCCTTTTCCATGAGATTGGCATCTCCCCCTTTCAGATAGGCTAAAATATCAAGCGCTTCATTTACGGAATGAACTCTAACCAAGATGGGTTCGTCAGGCTCCCACTCTCCTTTTATAAGTGCCAGGTGGACTTCGCCGGTAGTTAACTGGCGGTATCCAATCAGATTAAACTTACCGAACCTGGTTTCCATTTCCACTTCGATTTCACGCTGGATTAGTGTTTCATTATCCAAACGGTAGGCTACAAGGTCTTCAATTGAGATGATAGCAAGGTCGTGTTTCTCTGCTATTTTAAAAAGATCAGGTAATCTGGCCATGGTTCCATCTTCTTTTAGAATTTCAACCAGAACACCTGCTGGATAAAATCCTGCGATACTGGCAAGATCAATGGCTGCTTCTGTATGCCCTGTCCTTCTTAGCACACCACCTTTTTTGGCAATTAAGGGAAAAATATGCCCGGGACGTGCAAAATCATGAGCTTTAATCTCAGGATCAATTAAAGCCTTTATTCCTGTCGCTCTGTCATAAGAAGAGATCCCTGTGGTACAGCCTCTTCCAATTAAATCAACAGAAACCGTAAATGCCGTTTCATGCAAAGCAGTATTATCGCTGACCATTAAATTTAATTCGAGTTCTTTACAGCGATCATCCAATAAAGGTGTGCAGATTAATCCCCTTCCATGGGTAGCCATGAAGTTTATGATGTCTGGAGTTACACACTCTGCTGCACAGATGAAATCTCCTTCATTCTCACGATCCTCATCATCAACAACGATGATGACTTTCCCGGCTTTAATTTCTGCGATAGCCTCAGGAATGGTGTTAAACTTGTTCTTCATAATTCTTTCTCGTAATATCAATTTGATTAACAGTCGCCTCCCAGCTAAAGTTTTCTAAAGCAAAGTTATAGGCATTTTCTGAGAGGAGTGCCATTGTTTCACGATTTTCCAATAATTCGATAACAGCTGCTGCAAAATCTTCGGCTGAATTGGCCACTTTTAAGACGCTGTTATCAGGTGCTTTTATGGCATTATTTACACGGTTAGTGGTCACACAAGGCAACCGCATACACATTGCTTCTAGTATTTTGTTCTGCATGCCGGCTCCAAGGAACAGGGGCGCAACAAATATTTCTGCCGAATTATATGCGTCGCGTATATCTTTTACCCAACCGGTGACTTCTACATGACTTCCAGCCAAGTGCTTGACTTCACGAGCTGGACGGGCACCAGCCAACAACACTTTCACATTGGGTTTATCTCTGTGAATTATTGGCAAAACTTCTTTCACAAGGAAGCGTGCGGCTTCCACATTCGGCAAATATCCCATATTTCCTACAAAGGCGATTTCAAACGTTTTTTCAGCTTCTGGATTGGGTTTGAAATAATCGAAATCCACTCCGTTTCTGACCACTTTAATCGGTTGGGTATTTCCGAAACCCATCAAATCACGATCAGGTTCAGATATGATGAGATGTTGGACAAATGATTTATATACTGAGTGATCAAAACGCTTTATTTTTTCAGCCTGATTTTTCCAGAACGAGCTAAATGGCCATGGTACTTTTTGGGACCACCTTGTAGTAATTGCAGAAAATGCATCCATATAATCCAGCGTCTTCGGAATATTTACATTTTCAACATAAGGTACAGTTCTGATCAATTGGGCAAAAATATGGTCAGGTTTTTCATTTAAAAGGATCGTTTCGGCCTGTTGTTGTAATTGCCGATCAAAAAAATAAGCAACCTGTAAAGGGAATCGGTTGAAAAATGAAGCTAACAGGCTAAGCAGTACTTTCCATTTTTTCAGGCGTAAGACATAGATTTTCTCACAATACTTCTTTAGCTCTGTCTTGTCGATTTCTTGAACCGCCTTTTCTGAAAGGGCAATTAATATAATTTCATGTTGTTGGCTTAACAACCTTATTTGGTGGTAAACCCTCAACTTATCTCCTTTTTCAAGAGGGTAAGGAAACCTGGATGTTACTACAGCCAATTTCACACCTTAACTTTTGAATTTTGAAAAAAATCAAGCACTTTCCGACCTATTTCCAGGTTATCAAAATTTGAAATTGCAAATTGTTTTCCTGCTTCCGCAATACCATTAGCAGTCGTTGGATTTTGAGCAGTCCATTCTATTTTATCGGCAAATTCTTCAGGCGCATCGGCAATGAGTATTTCTTTGCCACCCTTGGCAGGAATACCTTCCAACCCGAGGCTCGTAGATATGGTCAACACACCAAGGAACAGGCTTTCAATAATTTTAACCTTCATACCACCACCTGACAACAGAGGGACGATCATCATTTCCTTGGTCGCCATAAACTCGAGAGCATCATCTATTTCACCTTCAATCACAACTTGTTTTGATGCCCGGTCTTTTAACCAATCCGGTGTGTTTCTTCCCGCAAAATGAATAACTAGTCCAGGATTTTTTTCTACAACTTTGGGCCAAACCTTATCCAGAAACCATTGAACGCCCTCAATGTTTGGCATCCAATCCATTGAACCAATGAACCCGATAGTGCCACTAACCTTTTTCCTGTCTTGATATTCACGGTATGCGCTGGTTTTAAGGCCTATTGGCACTGTTAATCCGGGCACTAAGCAACCAAGTTTTCTAAATCTTTCAAGATCTCTTGAAGTAATCGCAAGCATCAGATCGTACCTGTTGAGTTGTTCTGTTTCAAAAGTTCTTAATCTTTTCGCAAGCAGATTTAAATACCATTTCTTGGGTCCTAACCTTTCATTATAGGCAATGCGTTCCCAGATTTCAAACTCAACATTATGGGAACGTTGTACAATAATTGCATTGGAATTTTCTTTTATTATGTCAATATAAGGGGCCAAATATACTGTCTCAAGTTGTACGACATCAAAATCCCCTGTTTTCAGAATAGTCTTGAGCTTTTCAGAAAATTCGGGAGAGATATAGCGAACTACATGATAAGACGCACTGGAAAAGAGGTTTATCAATGCATCTTTAGCTTTAATTCGGTTATCCAGTTCGACGAGGTGGATGGCCTTGTAGTGATCAAAATGTGTGGGTAAGGATGAGACATCGAAATAATGTTTTACGGTATTCATAGCCAAAAGCGTAATCTCACAATCTAGTTCGTGTAAGGCTTTACTCAGGTAGGTTACCGCAATTGATTCTCCGTCCTTCAGCGGATAAGGAAACTTTTTACAGAGTTGGAGAATCTTCATGTGGGATATTTTTCGGCTGCAAAATTAGGTTTTTTTATCCTGATTTCGTTCAATTATCAACCTTTGTGAAAACTCGTTAAAATTATTTAGCTGAATCCCTATCTTCGCAGAATATTCTTAGGAAAAATACAGAAGGAAAGACCAGATGTACAAAAACAAGAAAGTAGTGGTGGTGTTACCAGCGTACAACGCAGAACTCACACTCAAACAGACTTACGACGAAATCCCATTTGACCTTGTAGATGAGGTAATTTTATGTGATGATGCCAGCAAAGACCGAACTGTAGAAGTAGGTCGGGAACTTGGTATTAAACACATTATTAGCCATGAAAAAAATAAAGGCTATGGTGGAAATCAAAAATCTCTTTACAATATGGCCCTCAAGTTAGGAGGGGATATTGTCATTATGCTCCACCCAGATTACCAATATACCCCCAAACTCATCCCTTCAATGGTCAATATCATTGGAGAAGATCTTTACCCCGTGGTATTAGGTTCTCGGATTTTGGGTAAAGGTGCAAGGAAAGGTGGTATGCCGTTATATAAATATTTGGCCAACAGGTTTCTCACATTTACGCAAAACTTGCTCATTAATCATAAACTTTCAGAATACCATACCGGATATCGGGCTTTTAGTGGAGAAGTCCTTAGGGCAATTAATTTCGATTCAAACTCCGATGACTTTGTGTTTGATAATGAAATGCTTTCGCAAATCGTTTTCGCCGACTTTGGTATTGCAGAAGTAACCTGTCCAACAAAATACTTCGAAGAGGCTTCCTCCATCAACTTCCGCAGAAGTATGAAATACGGATTTGGAGTCTTAAGAGTCTCAGTGGAACACTTCTTTGCGAAGTTAGGCTTACTTAAACTCAAGCGATATAAAAGATTGGATAGCAAGTAGGTAGGCTGATTCATTCTTATCAACTCAAGGAGCTAAAATCAAATAAATCTCGCCATAGTGATGCATTGCGCTGGCTAATGCCTCTCCCCCTTTTCCTATCCCCATATACAAATCAATATGGCCTGGTCCTTTTATTGCGCCACCAGTATCTTGCGGAAGTAAGATACGATATTCATGCCGTTCCAATTTTCCGTTTTTATCCAAAACAGGGATTTTTCCAAGCAATACTGAACCGTATGGGATAAACTTTGGATCGACAGCCACGGAGTGACCTGCCAGTAGAGGGACTGCCCCACTGCCGGAAGGTTGTTTATTCGACGCTCTGAAAAATATATAGGATGGATTATAGAATAAAGTTTGAGGTAAAGAGTCAGGGTTATGGAAAAACCAATCTCGGATCGATTCCAGTGAAATTTGCTCAGGGCTTATATGCTCATGAAACACCAGATACTTGCCAAGACTCCGGTATTTGTGATCATTACCACCACCATAAGAAAATAAAGTTCTTTTCCCATCAGGGAATTGTACCATCCCCGAACCCTGTACCTGCATAAAGAATATGGCCAATAAATCATCTGTCCAGGCGAGTTCTAGGTTTTTTCCCTTTAAAACACCATTGCCATCAATCTCTTCCCTAGTGGGTAATGGCCCTTGCCAATCGACAGGTTTTTTATACAAAGGATATCTAAAAGTACTATCGGCTTCTCTTTTGACGTTGAGGATTGGTGTGAAATAGCCAGTAAAATGCATATTACCTAAGGAATCTTCACCACAAATCTGGAATAATTCAAAATCTGAAAGATCATTTGGGTTAGTGGTTAATAGCCTAATAGTCTCTCTCAGTTTTGTTTTCGAAATTGGAAGATTACCATAATCAGGATAGACTTTCCGGCTCCCCTTCAATATCGTTAATTGATCATTTAAACCGATTATGAGTGCTTCTGATAAAGAAAAATCAAAAGTATCTCTAAGCGTTGTCTTCCGGTAAAGGGAATCGAAATGTGGATGCTTATTGGTTTTACCATTACCTGCAAACTCGTACCCTTTGCCTGGTTCAAGGGTTTTAATAGACTTATCAGCATCGGTTTTGTTAATTACTTCCTCTCTTTGTTCAACTGAAGGCAGACAACTTGAGATGCCAAAAAGCAGGAATAACCAGATTACAAATCTCATTGTATGGCCTTTAATTGTTGCTCTATTGCAATGGCTTGTGCATTTTCAGGAAATCTTTTACGGAATTTGCTTAATAACGAACTGCCTGTTGCAAAGTCGTTTTTTGAGAGATACAAGCCAATAAGGTTAAGCTGAGCCTGTTCGTAATCAGGATCAAGGTGAATAGCCCTGTTATAATGTTGTTCCGCTTGGACAGCATTACCCTCAAGCAAATTAATATAGCCGAGATTGGATAAAGCTATTGGTTGTTTCGGGTTTTCTTTTAGAATAAATTCGAAAGTAGCTTTGGCATCCGCCATTTGTCCCAGCCTTAAAAAAGTAGTGGCCATTTTATTTTGAAAATCGAGGTTATAGGGCCGATACTCAATAGCTTTTGAAAAATAGCTTTTAGCCTTTCCAAGATTGTCCGACTTATAAAATGCCTCCCCAACCCGATATGCAGTCCATCCATCTTTTATCGCATCAAGACCCAATTCATCTGCGAGGCTAGCCATTTTTCCATATTCAGAAAGATTAAACCAATAATGGATCTGGGTATTGAATTTCTCAGATTTGGATGCGGAAGACCGATTGAGAAAAAAGCCAACTGAATCTAACATCTCTTTTTCGGGAACAAACTTATCAAACAAGGCCAGGTATCCCATTGCCATTTCAAGATCGGAAGGATTATCTTTTGTCAAACATTCCAATCCAATAAAACGGGCGATACCTGCTTTTTCCTCTTCCTTTACAGGAATACCAATATTGTGATCTGTTATTCGGACGTGGGGGATGTCAATACTACCACTTTTGGGCATATGGCAATTGACGCAATTATTGTCTTCTAATGCCCTGGCTTCAGCATCCTCCGAGCAAACTTCGTCCTCTGGTTTTTGATGACAATCAAGACACGCCTGTTTATAAACTGTCTGGGCAGTAGCGGCCACACTTTTATGTGGATTGTGGCAACTGGTACAACTCATTTTTCCAATAGAATAACATTTGCTTAACCGCATTCGATCAGCTTGCGAAGCCATAATAAACTTATCATGCGCGTTAGTGTACCTAGGCAGAAAAACATTCATGACTTCACTCAACTCCATACCTGGCTTGAAGTCAAAAAAGGTCTTACCATCATTTAACACAGCTGTTCCCTGTAAATGACAGCGCTGGCAAATATCAATTTCAAGCTCCACCGACAGATCGGAGGGATTCACTATCGAATAGTCAATATACTTGGAAGTATCAATAATATTTCCACGTAATTTTTCATGAACATGGATCTCCCCTGGTCCGTGACAGCGTTCACATTCGATACCTTTAGGTACATAATGGTATTTGTTTTCGGAGCCTTCAACATGGTTGGGCAAGTGATTATGACAGGTCATACACTCGGTGGCAATAATCCTTGAAAAACGTGAATTTGCTCCATCTTCAAACCCAGGGGCAAGGTCCCATTTACCATCCTGGGTGTAAAAAGTAATTGGGGCTTGATAGATGTATCCGTTCTCCTCAATAAGATGAGAATTGGTATGTTGTCCTGAACCAATGACATAGCTGATTCTTTCTATCCTGTTGTGGATAGTATCACCGTCTTCAAGCCTGAATTCTCTAATATACAAGACGCTGTCTTGCCAAAAGGGTTTATAGTAGAAATCAAGATCAGCATCGTACACAACTGCATGTTCATCAAAAACCGCAGAACTTTTTTCTTGGGTGGCATAATCAAAAGATTGTCCCATTCCCGTTTCGATGTAAGTTTCGTAAATATCAAGATGGCAGCTCATACACTGATTCATGCCTACATATCCGACTGTATCATTAAGGTTGAGATATTCTCCTGTCATCAATCCGACCTGAACGGTGTTGGTCCGACCACAATACATTAGGATTACTGATGCAAATAAAAAAAGGCAGGCGATTATCTTTAACTTCATTACTGTACAAATATACATGACACCAATCGGTTTGGGAAATTCCAATTCCTTTCCGGAAAGTTAAAATAATCGACAAATTAGTGCTGATTATCTAATTCGTTTGAACATCTGTATATATACCTTTAAACATTGAATTAATTTCACCATTTTTCCGTTACGGTCTGTATTAACTTAAATGCATTGCAAATGGAATATCCAAATCCACCAAGACAAATATTGAACATCATCAACCAGGTATTCGACCTTGAAAAAAAGATTAAGAAGCATCCTGATTCCAGAAGTTTTGAACGTAATCTTCGGCGAATCAACGATCAGTTTGAAGAGCTGGGGCTATCGACGCATAATCCTTTGGGGGAATTATACCAGGAAACAAGAACGGACTGTGAAGCCAGCATCAGCGGCGAGTTGAAAGATAAATTGATCATTACAGAAGTAATCAAACCGATCATTATTGCAAAAGACGGTGGGTTCAACCATATCGTTCAAAAAGCCGTTGTCATTGTAGAAAGTCTTAAATAGTGTGAGTTATGGGAATGATAAATTTTGGGATTGACTTAGGAACTACCAACTCGGCCATCGGGAAATTTGAGAAAGGAAAAGTGGAGATTTTTAAAAACCCGGTGAGTCTCAAAGAAACTTTGCCCTCTGTAGTGGCATTCCGGAAAGGACGTCTACTTGTTGGTGACAAAGCAAGGGAATTTCTAAAACGGGATCCGTTAAATGTCGTCGGTTCGTTTAAGCGGAAAATGGGGACATCAGAAACCTATTTTATTGAGTCAGAACAAAAAGAATTTACACCTGTCAACCTTTCAGCAATGGTTTTAAGGGAACTTAAAAACTTTGTGCATTCGGGAGAAAATCCTGAAGGTATGGTTATTACTATACCTGCCTCATTTGATACCATTCAATCCAATGCCACAAAAAAGGCTGGTATTGAAGCTGGTTTTAAACAGGTGGTTTTACTTCAAGAACCAATCGCCGCCTCCCTTGCTTATGCCAATAAAGATGAAGCTGACAATTTTGGAGATGGGAAATGGCTGGTTTACGACCTTGGTGGTGGTACATTTGATGTCGCATTGGTAAGTATTTTCGAAGGAGAAATGAAAGTGCTTGACCATGAAGGCAATAATTTCCTGGGCGGAACAGATTTCGATTTAAAGATCATAGAGGAACTTGTTATCCCTCATCTGGAAAGTGAAGGCAAATTCACTGATCTTGAACGCGAGTTAAAATCTGCGTCCGGAAGATACAACAAGCTATTCCACTTATTACTTCACAAAGCTGAAGAAGCAAAAATCGAGCTTTCCACCAATGAATCAACCGAATTAGAGTTCGAGATCACTGACGAAGAGGGCAATGAGCACGATATCTATTTCACAATTACCAGGAAGGATTTTGAATCCATACTCGAACCATTTATCAAAGCCACTGTCAAACAGATTTCAAATTTACTGGTCAA
Organism: Bacteroidota bacterium; assembly: GCA_039028895.1. Classification (GTDB taxonomy): domain Bacteria; phylum Bacteroidota; class Bacteroidia; order Chitinophagales; family Saprospiraceae; genus JAHDCJ01. The sequence continues at coordinate 42,966 of JBCCHF010000015.1, forward strand.
CAATCAACTCAATGCAAGGGATCTGAAATTTGTACTGATGGTAGGCGGCTCTACATACATCCCGTTCGTCAGAAAGACCATTGGCGAGGAACTGGACATTGAAGTAAACTGTAATATTGATCCAACTACAGCCATTGCCAAAGGTGCTGCTTTTTTTGCCGGCACCAAACTATTAGTCATAACTGATAAAGCTAAAGTTGACCCTGCATTTGATGCTGAACGGGTCTTGGATATCAAAACCGGTTACCAAAAAGCAACTCAGGATCTGGAAGAGTACTTCACAGCACTCATACAAGGAGATTGGCTGGGATATCATTATCGAATTACCCGACAAGATGGTGGCTATGACAGCGGATTAAAGCCACTCGATAAACAAATCAGTGAACTGCTCCCTTTGGTAAAAGACAGTTATAATCATTTTGATCTGTTGGTATTTGATGAGTCTTCAAATCCTGTGGAAACCAATGTCCCTATTATTGGAATTGCACAAGGTCGGTATAGCGTAGCTGGTCAGCCATTACCCCACGATATTTGCCTGGAGATTGATGATCTGGAAGAACAAACAACATCTCTGGAAGTCGTATTTACCAAAAACGACGTACTCCCTACAAAACGGACGCTGATTAAGGAACTTACAAAAACCATTAAAAAAGGCGCTGAAGAAACGATCACCATTAATATTGTTGAAGGACCGGGTTATGCATTGCCTTCAGCTAACCAGGTTATTGGCTTTATTAGCATTTCCGGTAAGGAATTAACAAGAGATATTATCAAAGGATCAGATATTGAAATCACCCTGGAGATGTCAGAATCAAGAGATATGAAGATTAATGTTTACCTGACATTAACCGATCAGGAGTTTGAAGATATCTTCACCCCTTCAGAAAGAACGGTAAATATTACTCGGTTGAATGAAGAACTTTTGGTGTTATTAGAAAAGCTAAACCTTGAGATTAGAGAAGCAGAAGTCAATGAGCAGTACGTAACTGCAAAATTGTTGAATGACATCAAAAAGGAATTAAGAAGCCTGATGGTCAAATCTAACAAGATCAAAGAAGATGATGTGACTGATGAGAAATTCCAGATTGAAGATCAAAAAAGAAAAATAGCCCAGGAAGTCGATAACCTGACTGCTGACAAGCGCATCAATAGTGTAAAAATGGAGTATTTCAAAGTCAAAAAAGATATGCTCGCCATTTTCGATCAGTTTGATGTACTGGACCACGAAAAATCCGCTCTGGACAGAATTCTTGACCAGGAACGCAGTTTTTTGTCTTCAAATAGTTTGGGGAAAATCAAGGAAATGACGGACAAAATGTACGATCTTCGTGCCCGTATTCGCTGGAGGGATCCAAGTTATGTTGCTTTCCTGTTTTATTGGTTTGCAAGCCAACAAAGTGTGATGACCAACAAAACAAGGGCCCAACAATTAATTGATGAAGGTGAAAAAGCCATTGAGGAGAAAAAACATGACAAACTAAGAGTTATTGTTAACGAGTTATTTGGACTCCTGCCAAAAGAAGCACAGAAAAGATCCGACTTTCAAGGTGGCACGGGCATATCTTAACCTGTAATCAACCCATCAAAAAACAAGTAGTAAAAAGTGAAAGGCACTAAGCTATCTACATCATACAAGGAGATACTCGCAATCTCCACCCCTATTATGTTGGGCAGTGCCGCTCAAAACGTGATCACCCTGACTGACGGCATTTTCCTTGGCCGGGTCGGTGAGGTGGAACTAGGCGCTATTGGATTTGTTGGCGTCTTTTACCTGATCATTGCTGCCATTGGTTACGGGTTTTCCAAAGGGGGGCAGATCATGATCGCCAGAAGAATGGGCGAAGGGCGAATTGATGAGGTTGGAAAAGCGACTTATAGCATGATCTATATGGAGCTGTTTCTGGCTACCGTTCTATTCTGTTTTATGTTTTTTGGAGCGGACTGGTTCTTTTCATTTTTTGTAAACTCCGAGAAGATTAAACTTGCCAGTCTTGAGTATCTTGATTATCGGCAATACGGGATATTCTTCAGCTATGTCGGTGTGGCCATTATTGCGCTGTATACTGGTGTAGCCAGAACGGCTTTTATCATTTATGACACCATTGTCCTCGGCCTTGTCAACATCATACTAAACTACGGATTGATCTTCGGTCAGTTTGGATTGCCTGAGATGGGAATTGCTGGAGCAGGTCTTGCCAGCACGATTGCCGAGATTGCGGCTTTTGCCTTTTTCCTGGTATATATCATTTTCGACAAGGAAGCGCGTCGTTATAAGCTTTTCTCGCTTCCTAAGGTCAATATTCAAACTATTAAAACCCAATTGACGCTTGGAGTCCCTATTGTGGCTCAATTTGTAGTAGGCCTAGGTAGCTGGTTTATCTTTTTTAGCATCGTCGAAAACCTGGGTGAGCTTGAATTGGCCTCTGCCAACCTCGTCAGAATGGTATATCTCTGTCTGTCAATTCCGTGTTGGGGCTTTTCTTCTGGCATCAACACATTGGTAAGTAACTTTATTGGCCAGGGTCAACCTAAACTGGTGATGCCGGTTATCCAAAAAACAGCTAAACTCTGTTTCTTTATCACTGCTTTTTTCACAGCTCTAGTCTTAATATTCCCTGATGCGGTGCTTGCTGTTGGCACCCACGACCAGGCAATTATCGATATGGCCAAGACCACCCTTTTCGTTTTGGCAATTATTTTAGGTTTGTTTTCTATTGGTGGAATTTACTTCAATGGCATTGTCGGAACCGGAGCAACTTACTTTGGCCTTAAACTTCAGGTCCTCTGTGCTGTTGTATATCTGGTGTATATTTACACAGTGATCGTATTACTCAATGGCGGACTCAGAATGGCCTGGACCGCTGAGATTTTTTACTGGGTTCTTATGTTATCACTTTCAATATGGTACTTGAGGTCACTAAAGTGGCTAAGAGTAAAAGTTTGATCAAGAAAAATTCCTCACTTATGGAAGAAGAAATATTCGAAAATCCCATCGACAAGGACAAAGTAGCTGAAAATCCAGGCTTCCTTCCTTATGCCCACAGCGTTGGCGGGGCAGTTGTAAAACCAGAGGACAAAGGAAAAATCAAGGGCCGGGCTATGAAGGCCATGGAGCAACAAACAAATATTCAACTTACCCAAATTCAGGAACAAATTCAACTATTGGCTAAACAGGCCCGGCAGATTCAGGAGCGGGTTGAGGTCTCTATTAAGATCTACCAGGCCGTTATGGGTTTCGAACCAGTTATTGACAAGATCTATCATCTTTATGAAAAAAAGGATGGCAGTTGGATCATGTCCCTTTTAAGTCCAGAGGAATGGGGTCGTTCATTTCCATACGAAAAGCATATCTCTTCCGCCAAATTGTTGGCTGACCACACCTGGAAACTCCTTGATTAGGCTTTTTTTAGAATGAAGGATGAAATCAGTGAAATAATAATTCCGATAGCGAAAACTGTAACGAACATTATTGATCCCTGTAAAAACACATTCTCGTAGATTTCAGGTACATTATTCAAACTTGCAATGGCTGCATCCATTTGTTCTTGCGACATGTCCGAACTCTTTATGCCTTCCACATATTTGGTCTTTAACTTATCGCCATATTGAGGATCGATCACTTTAAATAGCAAGATGGTATAAATCCCGAAAATTAATGAAGCTATAGCATTAATTAATAACCCGGTTTTCAGAGCATTCCAAAAAGTAATTTTTCCGGATTTCAAATTGTCGCGATAGTCTTTTACACCTACAAATATGGTCAGTAATGCAACGATCATCGTGATCGTTCCAAGGTTTTGAGCTACATTATAGGACATCCCATTGGCGTCACCGATAAAATGAGTAGCAAGGAATAAACCAACCATAATTCCACCTGCAATTAAACCGTACTTCATAATTAAATTTCTCATTTGAATATTTTTTTTGATTAAAGATTACGGTTGTAAAATTCAGGTTTCCAGCGATTTAACGCATCACCCGATCGGGTGATTTTGGTAAATTTTCTGTTTTTATTCGATAATATTCAGGTCTTTGGCCTTTGAAATAGCCTGTACTCTGCGATTGACGTCTAATTTGGCGTAAATGTTTTTGACATGGGTTTTAATTGTATTTAGAGATACAAAAAGTTGATTGGCGATCTCCTGGTTACTAAATCCTTTAGATAATAACTGCAGCACTTCTTTTTCACGATCGCTGAGGCTATCCAGTAATGGTTGTTGTGGCTTTCCTTTTTCAGCTTCAGCAGCTTTGATGATCTCCCTGATGATTACTTTTTCTTTTTTTCCACGGTAACCAAGTGCAGACCCGAGCAATAGAAAAACGCCAGCAACTATGCCAAAGTAAATATCCATGCTTAGCTTTCCCGAAAGAAAAAAATGTTCTGATAATTTTACTACAATCAAAACTACCCCAAGAGCCAATCCATATTTTACAGCCAGGTTAAACATGACTCATTTTTCTTTTCAAAACCTGCCACATGGGTTGCTTTTCAATTTTACTATCCAACCAGGCATCGAGGTCGAAATGAGCAAAAACGCCTTTTTCAAACTCGTCCTGTTCGAAACTTTTTAATTCCTGCTTTAATTTAACAAGTTCAGGAGTAAATTCCTTTAAATTTGGTGCATTGGCCATTTTCCTTAAGTACTTTAGAAAAACCCCTTCCAACTTAAAATCTCCCGTTCGTTTTTTGAGGTAGCGGTATGTTGAAGTTTCAATATGATGCAAGACCCTGAAATGGCCTAATTCATAATGACAGATCAAAATCAAGATTTTCGCGATCGAGACCAGATCTTCCAAAATTCCATCTTTATCTTTTCTATTAACCAATTCAAACCAGTTTAGTGCCTCATCGAAATCTCCTTTGATAAAGAAAAAAGTGCCAAATGCATTCCCCAGCAGCATTTTGCCAATTCCCGACATTGCATATTCATACTGTTGATATTTTTCTACGAGCTCTGTTTCATCAAACCCTTCATGTAGTCCACATCCGTTAATCCGTTGTAATCCAACTTCACAGGTAATTTGAAAACGATATAGTTTTTCCTGCAGGTCTGTCAGGTTTATCCCATTAAGTTTTTCAAGGGTTTTACCAACATCATTCCATCTTTTGAGATCCAGTTCAACCGCGATCTGGTTACTAATGACCCGTAAATAAGTCATCTTGTTTTCCTTAAGGAATTGGGGATTATTCTCAATCAGCTTTACATGTTTGATTCTGTAATGTAAAGAACGTTCAAGGTCGCCGGTCAAACGATAATACATCAGGAGTACATAATAACGTTGAGATTTGGCTTTCAAGGAAAGTGCATAACTGTCTGAGCCGAGAATGGGTTCGCTGATCAGGTTTTCAATTTTTTCTTTGTACTCTTTATGCCTAACCGTTGTTTGTTTCCTGATTTGAGAAAAAAAGTCAATACATACTTTTCTGAATTTTCGATAATTTGAGTGTTGTTCAGCAAGTCGGAGTTCTTCGTTAAATCCTTTCACAAGGTAATTATCAATACCTTCAAAATCACCAGAAACATGCAGCAACTCTTCGTCCCATCTCTGCAGAATTAATCCAATTTGGAATTTCTCGTGTAGCAGAGCTATCTTCCGTGCTTTCTTTAACGTTTTTACAGCTTGTTGATACAGTCCCTTTTTATACAAAACTGCAATCTCGTCAAGCAGGCGGTGTAGTTTGGCATCAACAGAGTTACTGTGATGATATTCTACAAGACTGTTCATGATCAGTTTGTTGAGATAATTTTTGGCAAGGGACAACTGGGAACTATTACCCATTTTTAACCAGCGTTTCTTTAACTTTTCTTCATCAAAAGTTTCCTGCTTATCGAGAATGTCAAAAAGTTTGAGATATACCGAGTCTCTCTTCCCTTCTCCTTTATAAACAAACTTTTTGAAATACCCTTTTTCGGATTTATTCAATGATTTGATGAGCTGAAATAAGTCGTCTGATACAGTCATGAAATAATAAATTCAAAAATTGAAGCTTAAAATAGTAATTTTCTCATCAAGAAAAAGGCTTTCGGAAGTAAAATATAATTTACATTCAAATAAATGATAATCAAGAGTTTAATTTCCATTTTCATTTATTTTTACCCCTTTCGGGCATAAATAAATTTAATTAAATGGTTTGAAAGAGAAGGTCTTAAAAAGTTAAATTTGAATTAACGATTATGAAAAGCGGCACTGTAACCTCAAAAGCGTAAATACATAACGTAATAAAATAATATCGGGTTAGGTAGGAAGTACAACTTTAGGGTTTACTCCAACTTAGAAGGCATGAAAACTGGTCTCCAAAGCAGGGTTCATGCCTTTGTTTGTTTATTGTCTAGACCTAAATGCCTAATTTCGCCGATAATGAACCAACTAATTTGCTACACATTCACAATTATCAGAACATGAAACTTAGGATCTGCTTATTATTCCTCTTAAGTGCCAACTTTCTCATTGCCCAGGAAAAAGACAAGGAATGGGACGTCTCCAATCCTCCAGGAGAATATGAGAATGTAGAATTTACAGTTGATGAAGGCACCTGGATGAACCTTGACCTTAGCCCAGATGGCAATGAAATCGTTTTTGACATTCTGGGGGATATTTATATTATGCCGGCATCAGGTGGAACCGCCAAAGCAATTCGGGAAGGATTACCTTATGAAGTTCAGCCCCGATTTAGTCCTGATGGAACAAAAATCTCCTTTACCTCTGATGCAGGTGGTGGAGATAACATCTGGATAATGGATAAAGATGGCTCTAACGCCAAACAACTCACCAAAGAAGACTTCAGATTATTAAATAATGCCATTTGGACACCTGACGGCGAATACCTGATTGCCAGGAAGCATTTCACATCAACACGCTCACTTGGCGCCGGTGAACTTTGGATGTACCATATTACCGGTGGATCCGGCATCCAGCTAACAAAACGTAAAAATGATCAGCAAGATCTGGGTGAACCTTCTATCTCATCAGATGGTCGATATGTATACTACAGCGAAGACATGTACCCAGGTGGTTATTTCCAATATAACAAAGATCCTAACGACCAGATTTACGTTACCAAACGTTACGATCGTGAGGAGGGAAAGACGGAGACAATTGCCGGTGGCCCTGGTGGTGCCTGCCGCCCACAGGTTTCCAATGATGGAAAAACACTTGCCTTTGTAAAAAGAGTAAGAACAAAATCCACACTTTTCCTTCAAGATCTTGAAACAGGAGAAGAATGGCCAATTTTCGATGGACTTAGCAAAGACCAACAGGAAGCATGGGCAATTTTCGGTGTGTACACCAATTACGCCTGGACACCGGATGATAAGCATATCATAATTTGGGGAGGCGGGAAGATCTGGAAAGTAGATGTTGAAAAAGCGACTTCAGAGATGATCCCTTTTACCGTCAATGCAAAGCACAAGATGGGTAAAACCATCCGGTATGACCAGCATGTTTCACCAGATGAATTTACAGCTAAAGTAATTCGCCATGCAGTTACATCCCCTTCCGGGAAATACATGGTCTTCAATGCCATTGGAAAAATCTGGAAAAAGGAATTACCGAATGGGGCGCCTTCAGCATTATTGGATAATAAAGACTACTTCCAGTTTGAGCCTGCTTTTTCTCCAAATGGTCGTCACCTCGTTTTTGTAAGCTGGAGTGATCAGGACAAGGGGGCCATCTGGAAAATAGATATGTCTGTGGCTAATCCTGCACCTGTTAAATTGACAAAACACAAAGGTATATACAGAACACCTTCTTATTCTCCTGATGGTCAATCCATAGTTTTTCATAAAGAGAATGGCAATATTGCGCAAGGTTATTCCTTCACCAAAGATGCAGGGCTCTATATCATTCCGGCAAACGGAGGAGAAAGGCAACTTGTTACCAAATCCGGGAGCAAACCTGTTTTCAGCGCTAATGGAAAACGGATTTTCTTTCAAACAGGAGGCGGGCTTTCCAAAAAATACAAGTCAATCAAGCTCAATGGTAGTGATGAACGGGTCATCTTCAATGCCAAATATGCAAGACAATTCACACCTAGTCCTGATAATAAATGGATTGCCTTTAGCGAACTTTATAAAGTCTATATCACGCCAATGCCAAAAACTGGTAAACCGATTGATTTGAACAAAGGTATTAAATCAGTGCCTGTAGCCCAGGTGGCAAGAGATGCCGGGATTAACCTACATTGGTCATCAGATAGTAAAAAACTCCACTGGACACTAGGCGAAGAATACTTCAGCGCAAAATTGCGTGACCGTTTTATGTTTGTCGAAAATGCTGCTGATAGCATCCCTCCTATCGATACGGCTGGTTTGAAAATTGGATTAACCATAAAAACTGATAAGCCTTCCGGTTTCGTCGCTTTCACTAATGCCAGAATCATTACTGTGGATAAGGACAATACTGTAATCGAGAATGGTACTGTACTGGTCAATGGTAACAAAATTGAAGCAATCGGGAAAGCAAGCGATGTTAGCATACCTAGAAACGCTATTACTTACGACTGTAATGGCAAGACCATTATGCCGGGATTTGTTGACGTACATGCTCACTTATGGACTTTCCGCTTAGGGCTGAGTCCGCAAAAGGAATGGTCTTATTACGCTAATCTTGCTTACGGGATAACGACAACCCATGACCCCTCATCAAACACCGAAATGGTTTTTGCCCAATCAGAATTGGTGAAGTCTGGTGAAATGGTAGGACCAAGAATTTTTTCTACGGGTACTATCCTTTACGGAGCAGACGGTGATTTTAAGGCCGTGGTTAACAATTTAGAAGATGCCCGTTCAGCTATGAGACGCATGAAGGCTTATGGCGCATTCTCCGTAAAGAGTTATAACCAGCCTCGTCGTGATCAGCGCCAGCAAGTCTTACAGGCCGCACGCGAGTTGGAGATGATCGTTGTTCCCGAAGGTGGATCGTTTTTCTTCCATAATATGTCTATGGTTGCTGATGGACATACTGGTGTTGAGCATAATATCCCGGTAGTGCCACTGTATGATGATGTAATAAAATTTTGGAGCTCAACCGATGCCTATAATACCCCTACCCTTGTGGTGAACTATGGAGGCATCAATGGAGAATACTACTGGTATCAGCATACCAATGTTTGGGAAAAAGAAAGACTCCTCCGTTTTACACCGAGAGCGGTTATTGATTCAAGGGCACGTCACCGTACCATGATTCCTGAAGAAGAATATGAGATCGGTCATATTCTAACTGCCAAGTCTTGTAAAAAGCTTGAAGACGCAGGTGTAAAGATCAACCTTGGATCGCATGGACAGCTCCAGGGATTAGCCGCTCATTGGGAATTCTGGATGTTTGTACAAGGGGGCATGACCAATATGCAAGCCCTACGTGCTGCTACTATGAATGGTGCAGAATACATTGGCATGGATAAGGAAATTGGCTCCCTGGAGAAAGGAAAATTAGCCGACATGATTGTATTGGATAAAAACCCATTAGATGACATCTACAATACCGAATTTGTCAAGTACACGATGGTCAATGGTCGCCTTTATGATGCTGAAACCATGAATGAAATTGGGAATAGGCCATTAGAAAGAGGTAAATTCTACTGGGAAAACAACCGATACAGCAAAGCCTTCGAATACCACGAAGAAACGAGGAGTTTTGGAAGGAACTTATGTGGATGTACAGGACATTAGGAAGGACTCTCGGTAGCAATTAGACCGACAACATAATCCAGTCTATTCTTCTAACTTACTCTTCTTCTTCATTAAAAGAATCACCAGATACCGCAGCCAGCGATGAAAGATCTTCAGTATCTTCGTCCTGGCTGTTTTTGTTTTCTGCCGTTACACTTTCTTCTGAAAAGAAACGTTTATTGAAAATCAGGATGGATACAGCGCCAATGAAAATAGCAGAGTCTGCTAGGTTAAAAATGGCGCTGAAGAAGGTAAATGGCCTTCCGGACTGAAACGGGAACCATGACCAATCGGGAAACCAGGTTGGGAAATGCCCTCTGAACATGGGGAAATAGAGCATATCGATCACCATTCCATGAAGCCATGGTGAAGGGGCATCAGGAGTAACAATGTCAAATAGCACCCCATAAAAAACACTATCGATACCATTCCCGATAGCTCCTCCAAGTATGAGCGCCAGGCAAAAAAGAAAACCAGGATGTGCTTTTTGTTTGATTTGATGATAGAAAAAATAACCAAGTGCTGTAATTGCCGTTACTCTAAACAGGCTAAGGAATAATTTACCATATTCTGCATCGATCGTAATACCAAAGGCCATGCCCGGATTATGGATATAATGCAGTCTGAACCAATCACCGATCACTCTGATTTCCCCTTGGTAACCAAGTTGCATATTATAATGAACTAACATCTTAACAACCTGATCAAGGATGATCACTATCAGGCAGACAATTACAAATTTATTCACCTTCATTGGAGCTTCTGCTTAGAGAACTGCAAATCTACAAAGAAATTCCAGACCCGCTTGGTGAATTAACAAGTACTGAGCAATTATTATTATAAAAGTCAGGCCTTCCTTTGTTCGTTTTTTGGAAACTGCTAATTTGGTACCAAACCAGCAGGGATATGACCACCAAATCCAACTTTTATTACTTTATTGCACTACTTGTGGTGGGCATTTTTTTGGGTTATCTATCCGTCTTGCCTAAAAGTCCTGAGTCTACACATACCTGGCGACAATCCGATTGTGCGGCTATTGCTAAGAATTATTACAGGAGTGATCTCAAATTTTTTCAACCCCGCCTTTATAACCGACAGGAAGGAGAAGGTTATATGGTTGGTGAATTTACCGGCACTTACTTTTTGGCAGCTGTGTTCTACAAAGTTTTTGGGGTTCATGATGGTATACTGCGAGGCATTCATCTCACTATTTTCCTTTTTGGAATGCTCTCATTGATGAAGGTGGCTTACGCCTTTCTCCAAGACAGGTTTCTGTCCTATTTTGCAGGCTTGCTATTTTTCAGTTTTCCTGTTCTTGCTTATTATGGGAGCAACTTTTTACCTGACGCACCTGCATTTGGTTTTTTGATGGCAGGTTGGGCTTCTTTTATGAGGCATTATCAAACCGGAGATTCAAAGTCGTGGTGGTGGGCTGTTGGCTTTTTTACGTTAGCAGGGCTTCTGAAAATCACCTTTTTAATGAGTGTGGGAGCTTTGGGATTCTTATGGTTTCTTGAAGCTGCATGCAAAGTAAAAATTGAAGATCGACTGATTTTCAAAAACCCGATTAGGAGCTTTATCGGGTTTATGGTCATTCTGTTTTTTGTTGGTATGTGGTATGTATTCTCCATTAAATACAACAAGCATCATGAAAGCACCTATTTCCTGAATGCCACCTATCCGGTCTGGTCTGGAGAAAATATGGACTATTTCGTTTATACCTTTTTCAGAACCGTATTTTTCTGGAGTAAGTATTACTTTTTTCCTGGACTGGCCTTTATGTTCCTGTTTTTGATACCTTATGTTCTCATTTTCGGGAAACCAGTGTTAAAAGGATTTCATTATGGCATGGTGCTCATAACTTTTGCTGGCGCTATAGCGATTTGGCTATTGTGGTATTACCAATTTACTGATCATGATTATTACATAATTGGCATTTACCCCTTTTTCTTTTTCCTGACCATCGGAGCCTTGAAAATGTTAAAAGAGAACCATCCTGCTACTCTGAAAAATATAAGGATAAAAGTTATCCTAGTTGTCTTTTTGTTGATCAATCTGGTTTATGCCAAGTATACTATGAACGATCGCTATGAGGGAAAACTGGCCTATAAGCCAAATCCCGTTTTAAGTCAGCCGGACTTTAAGACTTTTCTCAGCGGCATTGGTATTCATAAAGACACAAAAGTTATTTCAATTCCTGATTCGAGTCCGAACACCACTTTACATCAACTCGATCTTCCGGGATTTACAGAATGGAAAGACACAAAAAGAAATCGGATCAGTGTTGAGAGAGTCCAGCATTTTATCGATCTTGGTGCCCAATTTATGATTGTTCATGATCCTGCCAGTTACGATAAAGAATATGTAAAATCGTATAGCGACAGTCTGGCAGGTCAGTTTCAGGATGTGAAAGTATATAGTCTCTCCTCCTACTTCAAATAACGAAAACAGTTCATTTCAAATGCCAGGAAACTCATTCGGAGAAATATTCAGGATTACCACTTTTGGAGAATCTCACGGCAAAGCTCTGGGGGTTATAATTGATGGTTGTCCGTCTGGCCTTAATATTGACGAAGCATTTATCCAAAACGAGCTGGACAGGAGGCGACCAGGGCAATCCAATATCGTAACTCAAAGAAAGGAAGGTGACAATTTTGAAATATTGTCCGGAGTTTTTGAAGGCAAAGCCACTGGTACCCCAATATCCATGATCATTTTTAACAAAGACCAGAAGTCAAGAGATTACGATCATATCAAAGATAAATTCAGGCCCTCGCATGCAGACTTCACCTACCATCAAAAATATAGCATCAGGGATTATCGAGGAGGAGGCCGTTCTTCAGCAAGAGAAACGGTTGCGAGAGTCGCTGCCGGAGCAATAGCCAAGTTATTTCTTAAGGAAAGAGGCATTGACATAAAAGCATGGGTCTCACAAACTGGACATATTGTTCTTGATAAACCTGTGGCTGAGTTGGATCTATCAAGCGCAGAAAACAATCCGGTCAGATGTCCTGATCCGGATACCGCAGAATCTATGATCAAACTGATAAAGTCGGTGAGGAAAGCTGGTGATACTATTGGCGGGGCTGTTAGCTGTCTTATCGAAGGTGTACCTGTCGGCTTGGGAGAGCCTGTTTTCGACAAGCTGCATGCTGATCTGGGTAAAGCAATCCTCAGCATAAACGCCTGTAAAGGTTTTGAATATGGCTCCGGTTTTGCCGGAATGAAAATGAAAGGTTCGGAACACAATGATCATTTTGTCAATGTAAATGGAAAGGTCATTACCACTACTAACCATTCGGGAGGCATACAGGGTGGTATTTCAAATGGAATGGACATTTACTTCAAAGCGGCTTTCAAACCTGTAGCTACAATTATGCAAGCCCAAACTTCAGTCAATGAAAAAGGAGAAACCGTGGAAGTTGCCGGAAAAGGAAGACATGATCCTTGTGTAGTTCCAAGAGCAGTACCAATAGTTGAGGCTATGGCAGCCCTCGTTATCATAGATCATTGGCTTCGACATGTTACTTGACTAGAAGCGATTATTGCCTTCCAAAAATTACTTTTAAACCATCTTTATCCGTCATAGTGAGTTCGGTCTCTGACAATTGAACAATCGTAAACTCAGTTGGTTTAAGTGTTCTGTCGTCTTTGGGTGGTTGCTGAAGTGTCAAGACCTTTAGGTTCGACGAAAGGGTCCAATTCCCTGAAAATGGTTCACCTCCTGTTCCGGCTTCATAGCTTCCATCTGATTTTAAATTATAAAAAGCAATACCAATCAGAGATGACAAAGCAGCTTCCATTTTAGCGACGCCTTGCTGGTCAACAGTCTTTTTTTCAGCAAATAATTTGGTATCAAAACCGCTTAAGAGCCATTCACCTGCAATAGATGGACCATTTGACGGATCTTTGTTTTTCTCGACCTGATCAAAATCATCCGAAACAGTGTTGGTATCTGGACCTTCATTTGAACCACAAGAGAAAACAAATAATAAGTACGATAAAAAAATAAGCCGAAGCAGCATTTACTATGATTTTTTAAATACAAATGTCAGGTTGTCTGTATCGGAAAGTATCATGAAGTTTTTACTAAAATGATTGATCACGTACACATTTGATTTGGGTGTAGGTTTTTTCAATTCGCCATGCACCTCATTTTCCTGCTGAAGTGTGAGATTAGCACCATTTTCATCAATGAACCAATTGCCTTCAAAATGAAAAGGCAAACCAGTGAAGCCTTCATAATTTCCATCTTCTACAAATACAAAACGCATATTTCCTATTAAATTGTCAATGATTCGCTCAAAATTATTTTTTTGGTCGTCATCCATACCATCTACATGTATGTATTTTGCCATATCGTAACCATCCATAATCCATTCACCTGATAAAGTTTCAGCATTTAGTTCTGAAGGTTCATCCTGATCAATTTCACTGGTTAGATCAGAGGTTTCTGTAGGTGCAGTAGGTTGAGGAAGGTCTTCAGCAGGATTTTCCTCAGGAGTTTGTGTCTGGCTGGAGCAAGCTGAGCAAAAAATAACTAATGCAAAAAAAAGTGTCCGCATAATCTATGCATTACAAGGTTGAAAATTGAGCAAATATGAAAGGCGAAAATAATTAAATGATTGGGTAATAAAAAAAGGACAACTCAGCGAGTTGCCCTTTCCATCCTCAAATAAACGTACTAAAACTACACCTAGTGAATATGGCTTGGGTTCCCCCTGCCGTTCAATAGTTCTGGTGCAGTCAGATCAATTTCGTGAAACTGATCTGAAAAGTACAAGAGTATTAACTGCCACACATCAAACAATCCGGATCGTCGAGGTTACATGCAGCGCCTTCATTAGCACTGAGATCAGCCTCGTTTACGGTAATAGATGATGTTCCCTCGGCTGACTCCGATACAAACTTGCGCTGATGCTTTTCACTTAACGTGAACTTGATCGGGTCAACTGCGGCTTTGGTTCGCAAGTAATACATGCCAGTTTTCAGTCCCATTTGCCATGCATAGAAGTGCATAGATGACAATTTTGCGAATGAGGGGCTTTCAACAAACAAATTAAGACTTTGGCTTTGGCAGATAAATGCACCACGATCAGCTGACATTTCAATGATCGCTTTTTGCTTAATCTCGTAAGCCGTTTTGTACAATTTCTTCAGATCTTCAGGAATATTCGGAATATTCTGGATAGACCCGTTGGAGGCCATCAACAATTCCTTCATCTCAGAGTTCCAAAGATTCAGACCTATAAGGTCTTTAAGTAAATGTTTGTTAACGACTACATACTCTCCTGAGAGGGTGCGTCGTGAATAAATGTTAGAAGTGTAAGGTTCAAAACATTCATTATTGCCAAGAATCTGGCTGGTACTTGCTGTTGGCATTGGAGCCAATAACAAACTATTGCGTACGCCATTTTTCTTGATATTAGCTTTTAGCTTTTTCCAGTCCCAAAGATCGGTAGGTGTAACACCCCACATATCATATTGCAGCTCTCCTTTACTTACCGGAGATCCTTTATATGACTCGTAAGGTCCATGCTTCTTGGCTTGCTCACATGACTCTGTGAGCGCCGCATAATAGATGGTTTCAAAGATTTGCTGGTTCAGATTCCTTGCCTCTTCACTCTCAAATGGAAAACGCATCAGGATGAAAGCATCTGCTAGTCCCTGAACACCAATGCCAATTGGGCGATGACGCATGTTTGAATTTTCAGCTTCCTTGATCGGGTAATAGTTGATATCAATGACTTTATTGAGGTTGCGCGTTACGACGCGGGTAACTTCATAAAGTCTCTGAAAATCGTATTTCCCATTTTCAACAAACATCCCCAGGGATATAGAAGCGAGATTACAAACAGCAACTTCATCTTTGGACGTGTACTCAATGATTTCTGTACAAAGGTTAGATGACCTAATCGTACCAAGGTTTTTCTGGTTCGATTTCTTATTACAGTGGTCCTTATAAAGCATATAAGGTGTACCAGTCTCAATCTGAGATTCAAGAATTTTGAACCAAAGATCTTGTGCCTTCATGGTTTTTCTGGCGAGGCCTTCCTGCTCATATTTATGATAGAGCGCCTCAAACTCTCCCCCGTAGGTATCATATAGGCCTGGAGCTTCATTAGGACAGAAAAGTGACCATTCTCCATCAGCCTTAACGCGCTCCATGAAGAGGTCTGGAATCCAAAGGGCATAGAACAAATCACGGGCACGCTGTTCTTCTTTTCCGTGATTTTTCTTAAGATCGAGGAAATCGAAGATGTCGGCATGCCAAGGTTCTACATATACTGCAAAAGCGCCTTTGCGTTTCCCTCCTCCCTGGTCAACGTAGCGGGCAGTATCGTTATACACCTTTAGCATTGGAACGATACCATTTGAAGTTCCTCCTGTACCTTTAATGTAGCTGCCTTTGGCGCGTACATTATGTATGCTCAAGCCAATACCCCCGGCGGACTGGGAGATTTTTGCACACCTTGAGAGCGTTTCAAAAATGCCGGGGATACTGTCTTCCGTCATGCTCAACAAGAAACAAGACGAAAGCTGCGGCTTGGGCGTACAGGAATTAAATAGCGTCGGAGTTGCATGGATAAACCACTTCTCCGACATAAGATGATATGTCTCAATCGCTGATTCGATATCTTCACCGTGGATACCGACAGCTGCACGCATGAGCATGTGCTGTGGCCGTTCGACCACTTTTCCGTCCATTCTGAGCAGGTATGAACGCTCAAGTGTTTTAAAACCGAAATAGTCAAAACTGTAATCCCGATCATAGATGATGGCTGAGTCGAGCCGATCGGCGTTCTTTTGAATAATTTCAAAAGATTCATCTCCAATCAACTGGGCTTTTTCATCGGTCAAAGGATCGATGTAGTGGTATAGAGCCTTCACTGTTTCGGTAAACGACTTTTCAGTATTTTTGTGAAGGTTGGAAATGGCAATACGTGCTGCGAGCAACGCATAGTCCGGGTGAACGGTTGCCATTGTAGCTGCGGTTTCGGCAGCGAGGTTATCCAGATCTGATGTGGCCACTCCGTCAAAGAGGCCTTGAATTACTTTTTTGGCAATTTCTATCGGTTCGATATAATTAGGATCAAGACCGTAGCAAAGCTTTTTTACACGGGCAGTAATTTTGTCAAAGCTAACAGCTTCGAGTTTTCCACTTCTTTTTACTACTTGCATGTTATTAGGTTAAAATGTTCTGTGATTCTCTCTATGAGATTATTGAATTAAAAATCAAAAGTCTTCATCAAGGGAGAATACCTGATCGTCGCGGCTTGCGAGGACGCCGGATTTTTGATAATCGCCCACCCGCTTTTCGAAGAAATTAGTCTTACCCTGAAGTGAGATCAATTCCATCCATGGGAATGGGTTTTCGGCGTTATAGATCTTTTCGTTTCCTAGAGCGACAAGCAACCGGTCGGCTACAAACTCAATGTACTGGCACATGAGGTCAGCGTTCATCCCGATGAGGGCTACAGGGATTGCGTCAGAAACAAAAGTCTTTTCAATGGAAACAGCGTCGGCAATGATTTCCTGTACAGTCTCTTTGGAGAGTTTGTTAACAATGTGTTCGTTGTAAAGCAGGCAAGCAAAGTCACAGTGCATTCCTTCATCTCTGGAGATCAATTCGTTTGAAAATGAAAGTCCGGGCATCAAGCCACGTTTTTTCAGCCAGAAAATGGAACAAAAGGAACCTGAGAAGAAAATGCCTTCTACTGCAGCAAAAGCGACAATCCGCTCGGCAAAAGTGCCGTTATCTATCCAACGCAGTGCCCAATCCGCTTTTTGCTTGACACATTCAAGGTTTTCAATTGCATTAAACAGGTAGTCTTTTTCCTTGGGGTCATTAATATAGGTGTCGATCAATAACGAGTAGGTTTCGGAGTGTATATTCTCCATCATTATCTGAAAACCATAAAAGAATTTGGCTTCCGTATACTGTACTTCATTAACAAAATTTTCGGCTAGGTTCTCATTCACAATACCATCACTAGCTGCGAAAAAGGCCAATACGTGTTTAATGAAATGGCGTTCATCATCATTTAATTTTTCAGCCCAGTCTGAAAGATCTTGCGCAAGATCTATTTCTTCAGCTGTCCAAAAGCTGGCTTCAGATTCCTTGTAAAATTTCCATATATCGTCGTGCTTAATAGGAAAGAGAACAAATCTGTTCGGATTTTCCTGCAAAATCGGTTCAACGTTCATAATTACTTCAACATTTATTAAAAGATGGATTAATCAGTTATTTACTTCCCGTTCCCCGATTAATTCCAGTTTCGAACAGACGCCAAGAAATTCCCTTCAAGAGAATCATTTTATAGATTCCAGAGACTTTCTTCCCACGCGATAGTTATCAAAAAAATCGCCTAAAGCTTGAAAATAATTACGGGGCTTGGGGATTGAAGGAGGCAGTAGATTAGCCAGACTCCCAGTCCTTTAAATTCTACTCCTGCTTTGTTCACACTAAATTAATATAAAGGCAGTAAAAAACAAGTTTGAATTTTAGCTACTTACCAACACATTGTTAGTAACTATTTTAGAGACCTGATAGTCAGTAAATTAACATTGCACCCTTAGTTACCAACACTGTGGAAAACATGTGGATAACCCTGTGGAAAACTTTAAAAATTTATTTCAGGCAAAAAAAATTAGGGGATAAAGGGCGCTAGAACCATCTTTTTCGACGGAAAAACCAGGCTAAAAGAAGGGAAACAAATACAGAAAAGATAAGGATGCCATAGAAGGCAGCATTAGATTCTTTAAAAGGTAGATCAACGTTCATTCCATAGAAACTAGCCACGAGTGTTGGTAGCATCAAAATGATGGTAATTAGGGTAAGCCTCTGCATTACCTCATTAAGGTTATTGGAAATGATTGAAGCGAAAGCATTCATCGTTCCTGAAAGAATCGTTGAATAAGTATTGGCCATTTCATTTGCCTGGGAATTATCGATTATTACATCGTCCAGCAGATCAACCAATTCTTCATCTCCACGTATTCCAAGAAAGTCGGTTCGTTTGATCTTCATCATTAGCAGTTCGTTCGCTGATAAGGAGGTTAAAAAGTAAATCAAACTTTTTTCAATGCCCAACAACTCTTTTAATTCTTTATTATTTCCTGAATTATAAAGTTCCTGTTCGATCAGATTCCGTTTGATGTTTAGATCCTTCAAACAGATCAAAAAGCGATAAACCGACTGTTCGAATATCTGTAATACAAACTCATTGGTATTTCCCGGGTCAAAATTTTTAATCTTATCATCGAGAAAACGCTGGAGTACCGGATTCTCAAAAGATGAAATTGTGATGATGATATCTCCTGTCAGTATGATACCAATTGGAACCGTTATGAACATTGAAGAGTTAGTACTTTCAGCACTGTTGATAATAGGCGCATTGATGACAATCAATTTTACACCATCTTCTCGTTCATATCTTGAACGTTCGTCAATATCAAGCGAATCGGTGAGGAAGTCGAGAGGGATGTCGAGTTCCTGGGTGAGATGTTCCAATTCTTCTTGTGTGAATGGTGGGGCAATATTTATCCAGCAAGAAGGTTGCAAGGCTTCCAGTTGTTGCAACTTACCATTCTCTTTTTTGAAGTACTGGATCATGATCGGCTATATTTGCTTAAACCCCTCAGAACTAAATTTCCAGGTCCTTTGCAGACGATGCAAAAGTACAATTTAAACCTATTATTTTTGTTCTTACTATAAGAAAATGAAGCTCGCAAATCTAAATAATCGACCAGAAGTCTTCTACTCCATTCAAGGAGAGGGTAAATCAGCAGGAATGCCTTCTGTATTTATCAGGAGTTCGCTTTGTAACCTTCATTGCTTTTGGTGCGACACAGATTATACCTGGAACTGGAAAGGTACCAGTTTCAGTCATCAAAATGATCAGATACCTGGTTATAAGAAATTTTCAAAGGCAGATCAGATCATTGAAATGGATACTGATCAACTAGTTAAACTATTAGATTCCTATTCCTGTAATCGATTTATCCTTACAGGTGGTGAGCCTTTGATTCAAGACATGGAATGGGTTTCATTAATGAAGGCTTTGCGGAAAAAGAAAAGCGGCTCATGGTTTGAGATTGAAACCAATGGAACGCTACTGCCATCAGCAGCATTTAATGATCTGATCGATCAATATAATGTTTCCCCCAAACTGGCAAATTCAAACAATCCTGTTCAATTAAGAATAAGAGAAAAGCCCCTGCATTTCTTTAGTCAAAGTCCCAAAGCTAATTTCAAATTCGTAGTTTCGGCTGAAAGTGACTTAGAAGAAATCCTCGAATTGCTCAATAGGTTCGAGATTAGGCCTGAAAAAGTCTGGTTAATGCCGGAAGGTATGTTCCCAGATGCGTTAAAAGCAAAACAGTCATGGGTAACTGATATTTGTCTTGAATACGGATTTAATTTTTCGGACCGATTACACGTAAAATTATTTGGTAATCAAAGGGGTGTATAAGTTTTTCTACAATGAAAGTTGAACTATGGCAAGTCGGGAAAACCAGTTTTGATTATTTAAAATCAGGCACCGACCTGTATGAAAAGCGTATCAAGAACTATCTCCCTTTTGAAGTTGTTACCATACCAGACATAAAAAATGCAAAGAACCTAAGTGTTGATCTTTTAAAGGAGAAGGAAGGCAAGGAGATCCTGAAAAAACTTCAGCCTGGTGATTTCCTGATCTTGCTTGATGAAAAAGGCAAATCATTCGGATCTGTCAGGTTTTCGGCACAATTGGAGAAGTGGCTCCAATTATCCAACAAACGCCTGGTTTTTCTGATTGGTGGTGCATATGGGGTTTCGAAAGATATTTTTTCAAGAGCACAGATCAAGCTCTCTTTAAGTGAAATGACTTTCTCTCATCAAATGGTGCGCTTATTTTTAATCGAACAACTTTACAGGGCACTCACCATTATGCGAAACGAACCTTATCACCACAGATAATAGTTTTATTTTATGGCTACTCCACTCACATTTCTGCTCATTTTAGTAACTGGTTTTATATCCTACAGAGTAATGAATAGTCCAGCTCAAAAGAACAAGTTGCTATTCATCCCATATTATGTCAATGAGCGGGGAGAATATTATCGATTCATTACAGCAGCATTTATTCATAAAGATTGGTGGCATCTGGGAGTGAATATGATCGTGTTGTATTTTTTTGGTCAAACTGTTGAATCAGTTTACAAGGTTCTGTTTGGTACCTGGGGGGCACTTTTATTTCTAGGTTTATATTTGGGAGGTATTCTTGCATCAAAGGCTATAACCTATTTCAGACACAGAACCAATCCTGGCTATGGATCTTTGGGGGCTTCGGGTGCAGTTTCAGCTGTGCTTTTTGCGAGCATTTTATTCGATCCTTGGAATGAAATCTTCATATTTTTCATTCCGAAAGGTATCCCTGGCTTTATTTTCGGGCTAATTTATCTCGCTTATTCTACTTATATGGATAAAAAAGGAACCGATCTGATAGGTCATAATGCTCACCTTTCAGGGGCATTCTTCGGCGTTCTGTTTACCATTTTGATTTTGCCTGTACTACTCCCACATTTCTTCTATTGTTTGCAATCTGGAAGTGAAAACTGTGTTGCCGAATTTATTATGATGTATTTGGGTAACTAACTAATAAATTCCTTGATCGCTTCATAGACATGGCTTAATGGCAAACCCATTACATTAGTGTATGATCCTTCTATCTTTCCAATTTTCGTCCATCCTATCCATTCCTGAATACCATAAGCCCCAGCCTTGTCGTAGGGTTTATAATTATCGACATAATAGATAAGTTCTTCTTCAGTCAAAGCATCAAGATGAACAGCTGTAACGACTGAAAATGAATGCATTCGAATGTCTTGAACTAGGCATACACCCGTAATCACTTCATGCATTTGACCTGAATACTCACGAATTATCTTGATGGCATCTTCCCTACCTTTTGGCTTACCGTACATCTTGCCATCAAAAATTACGGTTGTGTCGGCTGTTACTATCAGTTCACCCGGTTCAGCCAGATCTTTCACACCATTGGCTTTCTTTCTTGCAAGAAACTCAGCTATTTCTCTTACATCGAGATCTTCAGGGTAGGTCTCTTCTATTTCCCTGGTTCTGACCTCGAAATCAATCCCTGACTGCTCCATGAGAAAATGCCGTCGGGGAGATTTGGAGGCCAATATAATTTTTGGCCAATCCTTCATTTGATTTCCAATCAGCTTTTTGCTGAAAACAGCTTTTTGTCGAAATAATAGGAAACAAGCAATCCGATAAGCGCAACTATAGCAAACATGCCAGCACCATCTTTCGCCACTAAATGAGCCACTAGGGCGAGGGAAATATTGAAAAAGAAACCAGCATAAGCCCATTCCTTGAGCCAATCAGGTTTTTTGCACAAAATGGCGAATAGTCCAAGTAATTTGGCTACAGCTAAAGGATAGATCAGGTAGGTTGGATAACCAAGTGTTTCCCAGAATCCCTTAATCATTTCATGATTGAAAAAATAATTGAAAACAGAGAATAGCATAATAGCAGACAAAATGCCGGTTCCGAGCCAATAAAGTATTTTTTGATATTTCTCAGGCATGGTTGGAGAGATTTTTCGAATTAATGAAATAGATTGCTTCAGGCAATAAATACCCGGTACATTGGTAAATATAACAAACCAAATACCATCAACAGTTTTAAAAGGAGACTCATTTTGCGATATGTCTCTTTGGTGCCAAATTTTTCGAAAAATTGAAGGAAGAATAATAAAGGTAATAACAAGAATAATACGCCATAAATGCCGCCCCATGGTGACCATTCAGCTACATTTATATTCCAGTAAATAAAGCCAATAGAAAGGATTACAGTTGTCCAAAAAAAGAACCTGATTAACGTTTTGGAGGCCTGGACACCAAAAACAATAGGTAAGGTCCGCAAGCCTGCCCTGGAATCCCCTTCAATGTCTTCAAGGTCTTTGACCAATTCGCGAATTATGGTGATCAGAAAGCCAAAAGCAGCAAAACCCAGGAAAGTTTGGTAGACTAAATTGGCTTTTTCAAGACTCTGCGATTTTGCGAGCGACCACGCTTCTCTCTCAGCAAAAAGGACAAGTATGAAAACAAGACCGCAAAAGAGGCTTACTAATAAGTTACCCACCAAGGCTCTTTGTTTCAGATAAACGGAATAGAGATACAGAAATCCCGCAGCAAGCGGATAAAGTAGACATAATTTCCAGTTGCCAACGGAGATTGCTGTATAAATAGAAATAGCTATGCCACTCAGGTTGACTAAAAAATAAATTGACATCGCTTTGCTTGTGGAGCATAAATTGCCTACCCAGACTTTTTCTGGTTTATTGATTTTATCGGTTTCGACATCCCAGATATCATTGATAAGGTAACCACCCAAGGTTACGAGGAGAGTAGCTAGAACTAATAAGAAAAACTCTGTACTGGAAAGTGAGGGATGTACACCTGAAATGTTGTAAAGTGGTATTAAAAGGCAATAAAAGAAAAGGTATTGAGAAATCCCTACTATAAGAAGGTTTGGCAAACGGGTGATATCCATCATTCGCTTAAGTGACATCTTCGAAACCCTCTATTTTCCGGAACGGCCAATCACCATTGAGCGTCAGCACCTTTTCGATAACATCACGAGCGCACCCTTCTCCACCCTTTAAATTTGAGGCGTATGTAGCAATGCGCCTGATCTCAATAGCTGCATCTGCAGGACAACACGCTAAACCAGCCAAAGACATCACTTCGTAATCAGGGATATCATCACCCATGTATAATATTGACCCAGGATCAAGGTCGTAGGTCAGCACCAAGTCTTCAAAGGCCTCTACTTTTGATTCAACACCTGTATATAGGTCCTTGATACCCAGATTTTTAAAATTTTCTTTTACTCCTGAAGATTTCCCGCCTGTTATTATGGCAACTCTATATCCTTTCCTAATCGCTGTCTTTATGGCAAAGCCATCCCTGATATTCATTTTTCGAATAAGTCTGCCATTTTCAAGAATAATAACATCATTATTCGTCAAAACTCCATCAACATCAAAAATGAAGGTTTTTATGGAGCGGAAAACTTCCAGGTTATTCATTACCAGGGTAATTTATTGGGTAGGAGGTTTATTGGTTGTCACGCCATTCATAGACCCATTTGGCTTGGATTTGCTCAAGGTGGTTTTCATTGGATTCTTCTCTTTTTCCTTCGAAATTGGGAATCTCAAGAATCCACTGTAATAGGTCTGTAAAACGGATACGATAAATTCTGGATTCACCAAATTCGTCGCCAAACCTTTCATAAAGGGCAATAGCGATGTCTTCATGGTCATTCCATTTGATCGGCATATCTTCTATCTCAAATCCCATTTTATATTCATTTATCCGATTAAGAAAGTAATTTATATCTCACATTGATCAATGTTCGTGACCAATGATGAGACTTTGGTCGGGAATAGTTACTTCAATTTCCACATCATCTTCTAAAACGATGCACTGGCATCCCAGCCTTGATTCAAGCCTTGGATTAATGGCCCTGTCAATAAAGTCTTCTTCTTTGTCGGTAATTTCTTCGAGGTAATCTTCCCCTTTTTCAATATATACGTGGCAGGTACTGCATGCACAAACACCGCCACAATTATGATTTAGATGAACATCGTTTTCCTCAGCAATCTCGAGTATCGATAACCCGGATTCTACTTCAACTTCTTTTGGTTCGAGTCCTTCTTCTTCAAATAAAAATTTAATCTTAGCCATTACTGCATTTAAAATTGGACACAAAAATATAGGCATTCTATGAGGTAAACAACAAAAGGTGCAAGTTTTGTTTCACGATCTAGTCGTAAAAGTTTTCAATACTCCTTGTAACTTCCCAATATAGCTTACTTAATTGAGGATCATCCTTAAGCAAATCAAGATGTGTCCAAATGGTTTTTGAGTCATTTCTTCTGGCCGGGCCTGTCTGGGCAATTGACGGGTTGATGGTCATTGCCTTGGCAACAGTTTCTTTAATCAATGGCTTTAAGATTTCGAATTCGAGGTTTTCTGAACTACAATACTGTTCTGCTTTAGCCAACATATGATTGGTAAAATTATTAGCGAATACAGCAGCCAGGTGAATTTTTGCACGTTTCTCACTATCGAGGAAATAGACTTTTTGGCTTACCTTTTCTGCAAGGCTGGTGAGTTTCGTTAAGGTCTCCTCATTATTGGACTCAAGACATACCGGTATTTGACTGAATTCCAGTTTTCGCCCGATCGTGAAGGTTTGTAGCGGATAGAATACACCGAAATTGGAAAATAAATCTCCCAATACACCTAAAGCGGTTCCACCTGAAGTATGTGCGATAATTTGGGAGGCTGTTTTGCCTAAAGGTAATGATTCTGCTACTTTAAGTATTTGGTCATCAGGGACAGCAAGCAAATACACTTCGGCATCCTGTGATATCTCATCAATGTTGGTGGAATAACTGCAGTTGAGGATTTTTGCCAGATGGCTTGTTTTCTTTGCCTTTCGGCCAATGACCTGGATAACCTCAGCATCAGATTGATGAATTGCCAGCCCAAGGTGGTGTCCAACATTACCGGCACCAATTAGAACGATTTTCATGCAAGCATTCGTTTTTCCTTCAGTCGTTTAAACATACTGACAAACATGCCGAAAAGCATCATAAGTGAGCCTAACCAAACCAGGTTGATCCATGGAAACAATAGTGCCTGTAGAACAATGTATTCTTCTTTTGGAGCAGTTTCGGCCACTTCAATAGTAACTGTCTGATCCAGCGGGTCGATTTTCATAAATTTAAACTTCAATCCCAATTCATCAACACTGTCATCAAGGCCCAGGGCCATTGAGCCTCGGATAAGATAAACCGGCTCCGCAGTCCAGGTTGCTGCAGTATCTAATTTATGAACGACGAGCTTTGCACCAACTGCTATGTCCTCTTTTTCGGCCACATATTCCGGATGTTTTGGATTTTGATTAAAGTTTTCAAACACCACATAATGCTTGCTGGTATAGAAGGTATCACCGATCGCTATTATGTGAGGCTTATAAGATAAAGTATCCTCCGCATTCTTTGTTGCTTCAGGATCAACTTCGTGATTTGGCAATGCTGAAACATGCGTAAATATATCTTTAGCCAGATAGTGTTTTGTAGATGGATTTGAGGCTTCAATCTTGGTTTTGGCTTTATCGTAAAGCACATTCGGGTTCAGGTTGAATTCTTCAACAAGGGTTCCGGCTTCATCAAACCTTTTAAAGTTCACTTCAAAGGTTCGCTGCCGCCTGTCAACAGTATCTTTCATATAAGTTACCATATAGTCACCCATCCTAGTTGGAAGACCTTTTCTGAGCAGGATATTGGATCTTTCATCTTCCTCCTGGAAACCTTCTATAACCCCCACACTCATAAAGTCTCTCGAAAGAATTTGTTTTTTTACGCCAGTGAAAAGAATTCCAATCAATAAAATTCCAAAACCAACATGAGAAAGCACCGAACCTGCCAGTTTGACATTATTTCTCAACACAAAGACCATGTATAAAACATTGGCGATTATGGTAAACCAAGCTGCTACGAGGAAAATAACCAGTTGCCAGGCATTAAATCCGGCAGCCCATGAAATCAAAGCAGATACAGCAATAGCCCCAATCAGAGATACACCAATATAGCGGGTGAAAGATCGTGCCGTTTTACCCTTCCAATCCTGTTTCTTATAATGAAGAAACTGGACAGTGGCAGAGAGAGTAGCAATAAAAACTGCGATCCAGATCTGGTACTTATTATGATGACCTACTACATCCTCAGGCGGACTCCAGTTTTCAGCAGTTGCAAGGAAGCTAACGTTTGTCAGATCATAAATAAAGCTAAATATCTTGCTATAAACAGGAATTGAAGTTGTATGTGAAATCAGGACAGAACTAAAAACCAGGACCAGCGCCCCAATAAACATCCAGAATTCTCTCGAATACAAACTTTCCTCTCTTTGAATTTCAGGGATTTCTTTTGCCTTTCGGAAATATAAACCGAGACCAACTGTCAGAAAGAACAAAATAAAGATCACCAGCTGCCATTCAAGCCCCATTTCTGTAAAGGCATGGACAGAGGTTTCTCCCAAAACTCCACTCCTAACCAAGAATGTAGAATAAAGAATAAGCACAAAGGTGAAGATGAAGAACAAATAAGTACTGCGAATGGAGTAACCTGTACTCTTAGCCACCAAAGCTGTATGAATACCGCCAACTAAAATCAGCCAGGGCACAAGAGACATATTCTCAACCGGATCCCATGCCCAGTAGCCCCCGAAACTCAAAGCTTCATAAGCCCAAACTCCTCCCATAAGGATGCCCAGGCCAAGGATGAAACCAGAAAAAAGTGCCCAGGGCAACACCGCTGTTATCCATTCTTTATGCTTACCTAGCCATAAACCAGCCACTGCAAAAGAGAATGGAACGAGTGTGGAAGCAAATCCCAGAAAGGTAGTAGGCGGATGGATCGTCATCCAATAATTCTGCAGTAGCGGATTAAGTCCATTACCTTTGATCATCCTGACATAGTCAGGATTTTGAAAAATGGGCGCCTCCTGCACATCTCTCAAAAGAAGCATCGGGTTTACCCCTACTTTAAAGAAGCTATCCCCCATGTAAAAATACAGGCCGACAATCATGGAAGAAATAAAGAACTGAACGGCAGCCATTATAGATAGTACGGGTCCTTCCCATTCCTTTGCTGTTTTAATCAGGATGAACCCAAGAACTACATGCCAGAACATCCATAGTAAGAAACTCCCTTCCTGACCTTCCCAAAGGGCGGAAAAGATGTATTTAAAATCGAGATCATCAGAGACATGATGCCAGACATAATTGTACTCATAGTACTCATTAATCATGACGTAAAGCAGGATACCAATGATACTAAAAACCGAAATGCCATGTATAATGAAAGCCGTCCGACCAAGATTAATCCATGAAGATTTCAGTTTCCCCAAGGGTTCTCTTACACTAAAAAAATAGCTGACAGCAGCCATTAGGCTGGTTACAAAAGAAAGGACAAGGAACATATGCCCCAGTTTTCCGGGAAGCAAATGTTCATTTAAGTATTGTATTTCCATAAAATGCCGTGGAGAGTGAACTTATTGTCCCAGTGAAGATTGCTCTTTCAACTGGATTTCTTCTTCAGTGTATTTTGAGGGGCATTTCAAAAGCATATCTGATGCGTGGAATTCGTCATTAACCATTTTGCCGGTGAGCACGATTTCCTCAGACCGTTCGAAGTCCTGCGGTTTTACATCAAGATAGATCACTTTTGCTTCATCTCCATTGTTATCAGTCATATAGAATGAAAACCGATTTGGATCAACTTCAGGATTATATTCGATGGGTTTCTCTTTAGCAAGTTGCCCTACAATCTGGACACTTTTGTCTGGTTTGGCGGCTGCGTCAGCGAATGAAGAATAGGTACTGAACTTAGAGGCCATTGAAATCAAAACGCCAATGGCAACAGACATGATAATAATTCCGATTAAATGTTTTCTTTTCATCAAAAATGCATTCAGTCAAATAGTGATTCAGAAATTTCCACAAAAATACACTTTTCTACATTAGAAGAACAGCCGAACCAGATTTTGGTTTTGTTATTTAAACGAACTTTAAATAAATTTATGACCTCTCAATTGACCTTTTTAAGTCATAATTAATGGATCAGCCAACAGAAGAAAAATATATCGTTGAACTTTCCAAAGCTGCGGTTTATCAGAAAAAGCATCTGATCCTTAATAACGTCAACCTGAAAGTAAAGGAAAAAGAATTCATTTACCTTATCGGAAAAACGGGATCCGGGAAATCCAGTTTACTCAAAACGCTTTACGGAGAATTGCCGCTCCTTACGGGAAAAGGTACTGTTGCCGATATTGACCTACACACCCTTCCCTGGAAAAAAGTACCTTACTTAAGGAGGAAACTCGGGATCATCTTTCAGGATTTCAACCTGTTGACAGATCGGTCTGTCGAGGAAAACCTGATGTTTGTTCTAAAAGCTACAGGGTGGAAGGATCAAAAGAAGATGACTTTCCGGGTAAATGATGTTTTAGAAAGGGTTGGATTGAAAACCAAAGGAACAAGCATGCCTTACCAACTCTCAGGGGGCGAACAACAACGCGTCGTCATTGCCAGGGCTTTGCTAAATACTCCACAACTTATTCTTGCCGATGAGCCTACAGGGAACCTCGACCCTGAAACTTCTCATTCTATCATTTCACTTTTACGCGAATTGGCAGAAGAGTCGAGTACAGCCGTAATTATGGCTACCCACGATTATTATATTCTGGAAACATTCCCCGGCAAAATGGTTAGGTGCCAGGATGGGCGAATCCTTGATCAGGAAAATATCGAAGTCTGATTATTTAACGTACATCACCTCCTTAACTGCTTTCACAACTTTAGCGGCGTTCGGCAAGTAGGCATCAACCAATGTAGGCGCATACGCCATTGAAGTGTCAGCACCTGTTACCCTGAGTACCGGAGCATCAAGATAATCGAAGGCATATTTCTGTACTTCAAAGCCTATCTCACTTGAAACAGAGGCAAATGGCCAAGCTTCTTCAAGGGTAATCAACCTGTTGGTCTTTTTCACAGATTCAACAATGGTGTGGTAATCTAAAGGCCTGATAGTTAGTAAGTCAATAACCTCAGCTGAAATGCCTTCTTTAGCCAGTTCGTCGGCAGCTTCAAAAGCGATTTTCATTGATTTGTTATAACTCACGATAGTGACATCAGATCCTTCTCTTTTAACTTTTGCTTTCCCGATAGGTATCAGGTATTCTTCTTCAGGAACTTCACCCATATCACCATAAGATACCTCAGACTCCATGAAACAGACAGGATCATTATCGCGGATCGCAGATTTAAGCAGTCCTTTCGCATCATACGGATCGGTTACAGAAATAACTTTAAGACCAGGTACAGTACCCAACCAAGACTCGAAAGTTTGAGAGTGTTGTTGTGCTAGTTGTCCTGCAGCCCCAGTAGGTCCGCGAAAAACAATTGGGCAGCTCACCTGTCCGGCTGACATGCTGAGGATTTTAGCCGCACTATTAACCAACTGGTCAAAAGCTAGGATGGCGAAATTCCAGGTCATAAACTCGACGATAGGTCTTAGACCATTGAAAGCTGCACCGACTCCGATGCCTGCAAAACCGAGCTCGGAAATTGGCGTATCAATAACTCTTTTCGCGCCAAACTCGTCCAACATCCCCTGGCTTACTTTATAGGCACCATTATATTCGGCCACTTCCTCTCCCATTAGGAAAACGGATTCGTCACGTCTCATTTCTTCTGACATGGCCTCTCTTAAAGCATCTCTAAGTCTTATTTGTCTCATTTTGTATTGGTTATACAGGTTGAATTTATATAACAACAATCCCACACGGGTTGTTTTGAAAAACAAGACGTGAAATTATGGATAATCTTAGAATTGAGCAAGATAATATTGACGAGATCATCAAATTATTCCTACTTCAGCCTGTACCCTACTGAAAACTGGATGCCTGAATGATTCAGCTTATCGGAGACAGAGAAGTAGCCAGGTTTTTTTACATTGGCAAAGTGATGATGATATCGAAGTTCCAGTCTTACTTTTCTCCCGGGAGAAAAAGCCATTCCTGAAATAAAGCCCGGATCAAGACGGTTAATACCTTGAGTTACAGGAATTATTAAAGTTTCAGGGTTTGGACTTGCAGATGCATCAGCCAATTCAAAAATAAGATCAGCTGCAGATGCCCTGATTCCAACAACATAAGCTAGTGAAGGGCCACCAAAAAAACTAAATTTCCTGTTCGGTCTGAACTCACTTAAAAGTGCCGTATAGAGTGAATGTGTACCACTAAACTCAACTCCTCCATCTGCCTGACCTAAACTTAAAACACTTCCGGTAAATACTCCGTTGCCAACATTTGCCTCAATATTTATTTCCTCCGGATTAATATCCTGGGCAAATAGAGCTTCATCATTTCTACCAAACACACTAGATAAAGGATTTTGCGTAGACAAATAGGCATAACCGACCTCTGGTTTAATGGACCATTTATGAGCCACTGCAATATTTGCAGCAATATTAAAGACTGGGCCACTCAAGCTATTGGTTCCACCAATCACTCCTGGTTTAATTTCTAGGCCTGCGAAGACTTTCCTTTTTTCAAATGGAATTGGATCGGTTACATCCAAATTAAAATTTTCCGGTAAGTAGATAGTCTCATTTTGATCTGTCAGGCTCGTTAACGGTTTTGTATCTATATCCTCATCAAATAAGAATGCAAATGGTGGCTTTGGTTCCTCCTGCTTTGGTAGTGGATCAGCGGTGATAGGCGCAAATGGTATTTTTACATCTGGAGCGGAAGGTATTTCTGGACTCGACAATATCGGCATTTCGGTGTTTATGCTTTGATCATTCTTTTCAGCAGCGTTCTTTTCTTGGCTTTCGCTTTTTACAGTTGTATTATTCGCATTAATTTTATTATCCGCAGTTTCTACCTCAATATTTACATTTTCAAGGGTTTCAAAACCAGGAGATGAATCGGTAAATCCTGCAATCTCATTTCTAGATAATTTTGACGCTTTGTCAATGATTTTATCTTTATCAATCGCACTTGTCAGTTCCTCTTTTAAATCGGTTGTCGAAATACTTTCATCAACGGCTTTATCTTCTTTAATATGAGCCAATCTTTCTTCAACTGCTTCCTGTTTGGTTGATTCGCTTATTGCGAAATACGAAAACCCGCCAATTGATACTGCCAGCAGTAAGCCTCCAAACAACCACCAAAAGGCGAAACGTCGCTTTTTCTCGACGGGCATATGTTCGTCGAGAAGCGATTCCATCGATTGCCACCCTTTATCCAGGAACTGGTCATCTAAAGGGGGATTCCATTTTCCTCTTTCCTCATTCATGATAATAACTGGTTTGTAGAGTTTTGAGCATGATTTTCAATTTTTTACGGGCTTCCGCCAAATGCCATTTTGAGGTGCCTGAACTAATGCCGAGTTCTTTTCCAATCTCCACATGGGTATATCCTTCGATGGCATAGAGTTCAAAAACCTTTTGAGTGGCTGGTGGCAGGCTCCTGACCAGGCGCATGATATCCTCAACATACATCTGGTTAAGAATTGAATGGTTATCGACTTTTTCGTAGGATTCAAAAATTATCGTTTCAGCGTATTTCGATTCCTTCCGGAAATAATCTGAAATAGAATGAAAGACAAGTTTACGCACCCATCCTTCGAAAGAGCCTTTGAATGAGTATTTATCTATTTTCTGGAATACCCTCAGAAAGCCGTTATTGACAATCTCCATTGCCTTATCTCTATCAGAAGTGTAGCGAAAGCACAAATGCATCATTTTAGCAAAGTACTTCCGGTACAACACCTCCTGAAAGAAGCGGTCGTTACGGACACAACCCTTGATTATTTCTTCTTCGGTATATTCCTTAGCAGGCATACTCTAAATTAAAACAAAACGCCTAATCGAACTGTCAGACGTTTCAAAGTATGTTTCTCGAATCTGCTGACTTCCCAACGAGAACTGTATTCATAGGTTAATCTCTGGATCTTGTACCCTGCATCAATAACGAAATTCACTTGTCCGGCTCCAACTCGGTATCCAATAGCAGGATGGAAAAGTACACCTGTTCTGCCACCGACGATATCACGTTCCTCTTCAGTTAACGGGAATGCCATCCCAATATTAACGCTGTAATAAGGTGTGCTGTTGGCTTTCAAAAAATACCCCCTTGTCTCAAGGTATAATGGAACTGAGTTTAAAGGGTTGCCTAAATCCATATTCTCTATACCAGTACCAATCCCTAAGCCAACGTAACGATTAAACTGGTAACCTACAACATGATTTATCGAGGCACCAACAACTACTTCTCCCCAATCATTTATAGTATTATAAGAAGCCGTAGAAGTAAAATTATAGATGCCTTTTTCTCTGAAATT
This sequence comes from Bacteroidota bacterium, assembly GCA_039028895.1. Classification (GTDB taxonomy): domain Bacteria; phylum Bacteroidota; class Bacteroidia; order Chitinophagales; family Saprospiraceae; genus JAHDCJ01. The sequence goes on from JBCCHF010000015.1 coordinate 75,621, forward strand.
GTAAGGCTTTACAAATTTTGGCATCTTAGTCTGGTCACAATCTGTTCGCTCCTGAACAATCTTTTTGATCACCCGCTTTCCAAAGGTAATCTTATGCCCGCCATACAATTGGATCTCAACGCCCTTAGCAGGATCGTATTCAATAATTTTTCCTCTAAATTGACTTCCGTCTTTGAGGTAAACGACATCAATGAAAGGAATATCATCCGTCATTTCAGAATCTGTTTCCTGGCTAAAGGATTGTGTTGTTCCCAGTGCGAATAATAAGATGAGCAGTGTTATATATTTCATTGTTATTGTTTTTGATCAAGAAAAGGAAAGAGCAAGGGTTAGACCTGGTCCGCCCCTCGCTCCTATTCCCCCTGTTAAACCGATAAGTTTAGCTTCTCAAAACAGGAATGACACTTACTTCCTGAAGGTCATCCGGATTTGAGGCGTCATATTGGTACAGACCATCTTCGCCAATGATCATCAACAAGCCATTTGGCAAGGCAATGACGTCAAAGGCATGGAAACCTTTAATATGGTCTGTTAATTTCTCGTCAAGGATCAATGGATCCGCAATATCAAATGCTTTAAGTCCTTCATCTCCTTCACATACGAACAAACTGTTGTCCAGGATGGAAAGGCCGTGCGGGTTATGCATTGGGAAAGTTTCTACCAATGAAGGATTGGTTAGTGATGTGATATCCACAAGGTCCAACTGGTTGCTGAAACCCTGGCAGAAGGTGCCATCACGTAAGGTGACATATGCGTAATTGTCTTTTACAAATACAGGATCGCAAGCTGTAGCATGTCTGAATACTGAAAGGTAAGTTGGATTAGCAGGATCACTGTTATCAAAGATGAACATACCACTTTCAGAACCAAGGAACAGGTTTTCCCCGTAAGGGAAAATGGTCTCGATTCCCCAGCCAGCATTTACTGTGCTCACAAGATTCGGACAAGCAATATCAGCAACACTGAATACACGCAAATTGCTTTGATCAACGGCATACAGGTAGTTATCATAGAGTGTAAAACGAGCCATTGAACCACCTACGCCAGCCGGAGCATTAGCACCTCCAGTTTGAGCATTGGCTTCAGCTGTAGCAAAAACGCCATTGTCTAGCCAAAATCCACCGTTCCAAAGTACGTTCTGGCGATTGCAGTCCATATCTTCTGTAATCAATTTTTGGTCGTAGTAAACCAGCCAGTTGCCTTCACCATCATTCCCATTAAGCGGAAAGACTTCTTCAACTCTTTTTACAAGAATGGCATTCATTGGATCTGTAAAATCTATAGCCAATAAATCCATGAAGTTATCTGCATAAAGGATGTTTCCTTTTACAGCCATATCGACATTACCTAATATTTTGATGAAACCAAGGTTACTTGGAGATGCCGGATTAGAATTGTCAATAACATGGATACCTTCTCTAATCTCATTCACAAGGATGTAATTCTGGTAGTAGTAAATCTTGCCGGTATTTCCAAGTGGACGTGGCGCTTCTACCTCTACAGGTTGCCTAACATCCTCAGGGGTCATCCAAACCGGTATGTATTGGACATAGGTCACTTCAGCAACACAATCATCCTTATCACAACCTTGAAATACAAAACCTAAACTAATTAACAGGAGGAGAATAAGTCCATTTCTGGCATTCATAATGATCAGATTTGATGTTTAAAATTTAATTGGGAGTATCCCTAAATAAGTACTTTCGGCAGGTAAGACTGCACGAATTTCAAAAAGGGTTGGGGAGAAATTGAATTTTTTTGAAAATTATTTGAATCGGATGGCTTTTACCGGTTCTATCCTTGTAACGAGGTAGGAAGGAATAATAAGTACAAGTACTGTAATTACAAGGGTTCCAATGTTTAAAAGGGCAATGGTAACAAGATTGATATTGACAGGAGCGACGGAAACATAATAAGATTCTTCAGGAAGTGTAATAAGGCCAAACTGGTGTTGTAAAAGACAAATGCCGATACCCAATAAATTACCGAGGACTAATCCGAAACCAATGATGTAAGTGGCATGATAAAGAAATATTTTACGCACTGACCAGTTACGGATACCCAGAGATTTGAGTGTACCGATCATATTGGTCCGCTCTAGGATGAGTATCATTAAGGCCGTTGTCATATTGATTACAGAAACGATGATCATCAAAGCCACAATGAGCCGTTCATTAACATCCTGTAACTCCAGCCAGCCAAATATGCCCGGGTAAAGTTCACGGATCGTGCTTGAATAGAGATCCTGCCCAATATAGGTGTAGTAGACAAAATCACCCATGATGTCCAGATCTCTGATATCATCAATAAAAACTTCGAAACCGCTGACTTCATCTTCAGCCCAACTATTTAATTTCTGTATCTGACGGATATCGACGAGTGCAAATTTCTTGTCGTATTCCTCCAGTCCCGTTTTGTAAACGCCAGTAATCTTGAAGCGCCTGATGATCTGTTGGCCATCTTCAACAAAGTAAATATCGAAAGTGTCATCAAGCCCGACTTTGAGTCTTTTGGAAGTCGATTCGGAGATTAAAATTGACCTCGTTGGATCTGTCGCATGCAGGTTGAGGGTATCCCCATCGACCAGGTATTTTTGTAGAAAATCCCAGTCGTAATCTTTTCCAATACCTTTCAGGACGATCCCTTCGAGTTGACTGTCGGTTTTGATAATACCAGCTTTATTGGCAAAAACCTGCACATGACGAATACCTCCTTTGGTAAGGGTTTCCGTCTCAATCACATTTCCGAAAAGGTTGTATTCCTTATAATAAGGTATCCTGTCTACATCTCTTAATGGCACAATCCCCTCTTGTCCGCCTCTGTAAAAGTCCTGATCCATGCTAATCGGGATAGACTCTATGGAGTTATCCACCATATAGTGATTAATATGGATATGCCCCCAAAAACCGAAAATTTTGTCACTGATCTCCTTTTTAAACCCTGAGACTAAAGCCGTAGCAATTATCATTACCGCCATACTGATCATAATGGCGACAATAGCAATACGCATTATCTTTCCTGAAAAGGAATTCCTGGTATTGGCAGCTACTCTTTTGGCAATAAAAAATTCGAGGTTCATTCCGGGTAGTGGGTTGGAACTGAATTGAAAACGGGAAATTAGTTCTTTTTATTGAATTGGGTAGTGGAAATTTCACCATCATCCCGGATAGGCCGAATTTCATATCTTTATCGCCAGTCAAAATTCAACTTATGCCGTCTTTCCAGGATATTCTCGCTCCGGTTTTACATTTTTATCTGAATCGCCTTGCTCGTCAGAATTTGCCGAAAGGTAATTCTACCATCAAAGCCAATGATCTGGATGGTGAAGTCGAAATGCTCATTGACAAATGGGGTGTAGCGCATATTTATGCTGATTCCATGAATGACCTTTGTTTTGCACAGGGTTATTTTCATGCGCAAAGTCGTCTTTTTCAAATGGAAATGGGACGCAGACTGGCTTCAGGAACCATCTCAGAAGTGGTTGGTCCGGATGCATTGCCAGTCGACCGGGTGATCAGAACGCTGGGCATAAGGCAGGCAGGCTTAAAGGATTTGGAAGTAATCAAAAGTGATCCTGACCTGGTCCCACTTTATCAACGGTATACCGATGGGATTAACCATTACATAACCAGTTTCAGCAAAAAACTGCCTATTGAGTTTAAAATGCTCAGGATCACTCCTGCACCCTGGTCACTAGAGGACTCTATGGCACTTGGAAAACTGATCGGCTTCCAAATGTCTTATGGCTGGTTAACCGAACTGGAAAAACAACGGATCGCAGATACCGTCGGGCCTGATTTAGCTGCTGAACTGGATATTCACTATCGTAAGGACAACCAAGTCATTCTTCCGAAAGGCAATCAGACTTACGCCTACCAGGATGACGGCAAACTGGCCGCCTTCAATGGCCCTTATCTCAAACCGCTAGGTGGTAGCAACAACTGGTCTGTTAGTCCGGGAAGAACAAAAGATGGTGCAGCGTACGTTTGTAATGATCCACATTTGCCGATTTCACTACCTTCTATATGGATAGAAAACCATCTTACATGTGGTGACTTTGAAGTAACCGGTGTCACCATTCCCGGACTGCCCTTTGTGCTTGTTGGTCACAATAAACATATCGGCTGGGGAACAACACTTGCTTTTACTGATGTCCAGGATTCCTATATCGAAGAATTTGTAGACACAACATGCGAATCGTACAAGTTTGGCAACACCACAAAGAAGGCTGAAAAGCGCATTGAGAAAATTCCCGTAAAGGGTTGGAAAAATCCCCATGAAGAAACAGTGATCTCCACACATCATGGGCCTGTTATTTCGGATGTTTTGGGTTACCCCAATAAAAAGATTGCCATTAAGTCAACAGCCTTGATGCCTTCCAAGCAAATATTGGGATTTTATAAGCTTAATAAAGCCCGGAACTGGAATGAATTTGTCGACGCCATGTCAAACATTGATTCTCCAGGATTGAACATTGTTTATGGGGATACCGACAACAATATAGGGTATTACGTAACCGGGAAAGTGCCTATCCGTCCAGGAAATCGCCACGACTATCTGCCGAGAGATGGCAGTACAGGGCTTGATGAATGGCAAGGTTATGTCCCTTTTGAAGAAATGCCACATGCTTTTAATCCGCCGGAAGGTTTTGTAGCGACGTGTAACAACAAAATCGTAGGTGATGACTTCCCACACGATCTCGGAAATTTGTGGATGAACGGTTTCAGGTACAAACGACTGGTCGACCTCTTCGGAGATAACAATTCACTCAGTGCAGATGATTTCGCCAAATTCCAGAATGACTTCCATTGTCTCCCTGGCCCCGAACTGGCCGCTTTTTATAAAGATTGGCAAACCAAAGACACCAAAGAAAGTCAGGCTATCGAATACCTGGTCAACTGGGATGGCAACCTGACTGCTGATTCGGTAGGTGGATGTATTTATGAGGTGGTCAAAAATGAGATGCTGGAACTGGTAATTGGCAAAAAGCTGGGCAAGACCTACCTTGATCGATTTAAAGGTGTCCCTCCTATCCCAATAGCTCTAAGTTTATCGGCCTTTTTCGGGCATGATACAACTGCACTTCTCAGAATTTTAAATAATGGAGATTCGTGGTGGAATACTGAAGCTGGTGGGACTCAGTCGATTCTTGGGGACTCCCTGAAGAAAGCCATTGAGTGGTTAACCGAAACCTTGGGCAACAATGTAGACGAATGGCATTGGGGCAGATTGCACACCATTGCTTTTCATCACAGTTTTTCTGAAAAGGCACCTGTCGGGAAAATCCTTGATGCAGGAGAATTTGCAGTACCAGGTAATCATGACACTTTATGCCAGATGTCATACATCCCGGATAAACCTTATGGGAAACATTTGATTGCTCCTTCCTATCGACAAATTATCAATATGCAGGATTTTGATGCTTCACTTAATGTATTACCGCCCGGGCAATCCGCCAATCATCTAAGTCCGAATTATGGTGATCAGATTGATCCATGGTTAAAGGGTGATTATAAGCCGATGTTGTGGTCAAGGGATAAGATAGAGGGGGTGACTGTTCGGAGAACTACTTTTGCCACTTAAGAACAGCCTTGTACGCTTTTTCAAAGGCAGTAATCTGGGCCTTTTGCTGGTCTTCCGAGAGACCAAGTAGTTTCGCGAGGTCTTCAGCTATTTTGGGATACATCTTTTCAAGTTTATCTCTTTCGAAATACAAACGGCCGGTCCGCCTTATCAAGTAATCGTTGAGGTTCGTCACCATTTCGAAATTAACCCCGTACCAAACTTCGGCCAATCTGATACTATCTTCAGGCTCCATGCCTTCTGACAGGTAGTCCAGATTTTTCTCTAAAATGGAGACCGCATTGGTCCCATATTTCCAAAACAGATTTGCAATATGAGATTCTTCAACTTTATAGGATTCTGCTTGATTGACTAAAGCCGCCAGGAAAGCCCTCATCTCTTCATTCGTGTCAAACTTGGCTCCTGAAACTTTTATTTTATGGGTTTTGCAGGATTTGAGATGTTTATAATTTTCTGATGATTCTTTCAGGTCATTGGCTACCTTGTCCACTATTCGTTCAGCCATTTTTCTGTAACCAGTCAATTTTCCACCTGCAATAGATATTAAGCCTGAATCAGAGACAAAGACTTCATCTTTTCGTGAAAGCTCAGAGGGATCTTTTCCATCTTCATGAATCAATGGCCGTAATCCTGACCATGTAGAAATAACATCAGCAGGTTTGATGTTAACCCCTGGGAAAATCGTGTTTGCGGCTTTTAAAATGTAATTAACATCATTTCCGTCGGCTTCCGGGGCATCAATTTCTTTTGTATAATTTGTATCTGTTGTGCCTATATAAGTTATGCCTTCCCTGGGAATAGCAAAAACCATGCGGCCATCATCCATCACATCAAAGTATACAGACTGTTGTACAGGCAGTTTATGATAATTGACTACAACATGAACCCCTTTGGTCAGGTGTAATCGCTTCCCTGAAATCTTTACCTGGTCCAGTTTTCTGACCTTATCCACCCATGGACCGGCTGCATTTACGATTTTCCGTGCCTGGATCGTCACGAGTTTCCCATCAATTCTGTCTTTTACAACTGCTCCTTGCACTGCACCTTTATCGTCATAAAGGAATTTTTCGGCTTCTGCATAGTTGAGACAAATGGCCCCCTGACCAACAGCAGTCTTCATAATTTCTATAGTGAGGCGGGCATCATCTGTACGATATTCGTAATACAAACCACCGCCTTGCAGGATATCTTTTCTCAGTAGTGGTTCAGCTTTCAAGGTTTTTTTCTTAGACAGCATTTTGCGCTGTTCCTCTTTTTCTACTCCAGCTAGTTTGTCATAGATCCAGAGCCCAAAGGAGCTCATTCTTTTTCCCAACGAACCACCTTCGATTATAGGTAATAACATTTTTTCCGGAAGGACAATATGACGGGCGATCCTATGGACAATAGCACGTTCCTTACCGACTTCTCTCACCAGGCCGACCTCCATTTGTTTTAAATATCTCAGTCCCCCGTGAATGAGCTTGGTTGACCTGCTTGAGGTACCCCAGGAAAAATCTTCCTTTTCGACAAGAATAACCTTCAAGCCTCTACATACGGCATCCAGAGCAATTCCTGCACCGGTAATACCTCCACCAACAACCAGAAGGTCGAAATAGTCATTGTCGACTTTTGTTAACAGTTCATTTCTGGAAAGTGCGGAGAAATGGTTGCTGATCATAATCAAAATTAGTGGTCTAAAATAACAAAACCAATCCTTGAGGGATTGGTTTTGTTACATTAAATTATTTTTAAGTTTCAGGCTATCATTATTATTAATCTGATAGCCAGACTCCTTACTTCAGGTCAAATTGCTTTTTGCCTGAGAGATAGCCTTTATTATAGATTTCAGCGATATAGCTCCCTTGTTCGAAATCTGTATCACCTTTCATCCAATCGACACATACGTCAATTTTGTCATTGGTATAGTCAAATCCCTGGCTTATGGTATAACGTGTACGTTCGCCGGAAACAGGATCTTCAAATGAGCCTGAGCCCATGCTTTCTATAGCTAGCGTTTCTCCTCTTGGATTGATAATACGGACAAATACCGCATTAGCTCCTGGGTCTGTCACTCTGTTTTCATCAAGTTCGAAACAGATTTTCAATTTATCCGTTTTCTTGGCTGCCTTGACTTCTTTTTCGACACCGTTTTCTTTAACTCTCAAAGGCATCACTGAGATGAAGGAGGTCTTGAGAACTGAACCAACTTCTACTTTAGCACTGAGTTTCTCTCTTTCTTCTGCCAGTGCTTCATTTTCTTTGGTGAGTTCTTCTGTTTCGACATTCTTTTCTTCCACAATCCCTTCCAATTCAGTTTTGGCCTGAGTCAAGGCCACTGTTTGACCTGTGAGTTCTTCATTTTCGGCCTTCAGCGCTTCAATTTCCTGAAGGTAGGCAGCTGTTTGAGATTTGAATTCTTCAATCATGGTTTTGGCATCAGCCAATTCTTTTTTACTGGAAGCTCCTCTTCGGATTGCACGGTCAATCTTTTCCTTTGCAACTTTGAGTTCTTCTTTTTGCTCTTCAATCTGTGCATACAGATCGTCGTTTTCTTCCTGTAGGACTTCAAGCTGAGCAACGGCTTCATCGTAATTATCTTTTAACTCAAGACGCAATTGTTCGGATTCTGTCAATTCTTCTTGAGTTGTTTCAAGTACTTGTTTACTCTGCATTTTTTCATAAAGCAGGTAGATGTTGAGGCCGAGCAATACGGCTACTGCTACACCAAGTACTATTGGCAAAGTGTTGTTCTTCTTTTCAGGCATAGGTTTAGGCTTTAGGGGGAATGGTTAATGATTAGGTTAGGTTTAGTTAGGTATAAAGGTATTAGAAAATAACCAGATTTAACTAAAGATCTGATATTACTGCCAAACGGACGAAAAACTATGCCAAATCATGATTTTTCCACATTTGACCCAGTCTGGGCGTTAGTTTTGACACTAAAATGAAAATCAGCATTTATCGATGCGATTTTAGACGCTAAATTCCAATTGAATTACCTAATTTAGCCGTTTAAGTTTTTCAAAAAATACCTTAATCTATGGATTTAACTTCCATCCTGTTTCTCGACATTGAAACGGTTTCCGGTAAGGCATCATATAATGAGCTAAATGAAGATTTTCAAGAACTATGGCAACTGAAAATGAAGTCGATTTACAGGAAAGAAGAACCACCTGTCCCTGAAGAAGCTTATGAGGACAAGGCTGGCATTTTTGCTGAATTTGGGAAAATCGTTTGTATCTCTGTAGGCATTCTGACCAAAGACAGTGAAGGCAATTTGTCAATGCGCCTCAAATCTTATGCTCATGATGACGAATCCATCTTACTTAAAGAATTTTCCGACCTCCTCGAGAAGAACCGTAAGCTCATCAGACTCTGTGGGCACAATATCAGGGAATTCGATATTCCTTATATCTGCCGAAGATTGATCATCAACCAACTGCCACTCCCCCGCATGCTGGATATCTCTGGGAAAAAACCATGGGAACTTGAATATCTCATGGATACCATGTTGATGTGGCGATTTGGAGACTACAAAAACTACACAAAACTAAGCCTGCTGACTGCCGTTTTTGGAATTCCCACCCCAAAGGACGACATAGATGGCAGTGAAGTTGGTCGGGTTTATTGGCAGGAAAAGGACCTTGAGCGCATAGCTATCTATTGTCAAAAAGATGTTGTTGCGGTTGCTCAATTAGTGCTCAAATTTCAAAGACTTGACCTTATTCCTGAAGAAAACGTCCACTACACCTAAAAATATCCAAGGAACATGCCTAAACATCTAATTGCTCCATCAATGCTGGCGTCTGATTTCACTAAACTACGTGAAGAAATTGAAGTTGTAAATCAAAGTGAAGCAGACTGGTTTCATCTTGATGTAATGGACGGTGTATTTGTGCCCAATATCAGTTTTGGCATGGATATCATCAAAGCCATGAAGCCATATGCCACTAAACCTTTTGATGTGCATTTGATGATCGCAAATCCAGATCCTTACATTCCCGAGTTTGTTGACAAAGGTGCTGATATTATTTCCGTTCATTATGAAACATGCCCGCATTTGCACCGGACTATACAACATATTAAAGATTCAGGTGCTCAGGCTAGTGTAGCATTAAATCCGGCAACACCTGTTTCAGTGTTAGATGATGTATTGGAAGACCTGGACATGGTGTTGATCATGTCGGTCAATCCAGGTTTTGGTGGCCAGAAATTCATATACAGAGCACTTGCCAAAATTAAAGCCTTGAAAGAGCAGTTAATCATCAGAAACCTGAATACTATTATTGAAGTTGATGGAGGAGTCGGCCTGCAAAATGCAGAGTCAGTCCTGTCTGCAGGTGCTGATGTACTAGTTGCAGGTTCTGCGGTTTTCAAATCGGAAAACCCTACTGAAACTATTAAGAAATTAAAGTCAATAGAGATAAATACTCTAATGGTCTGAAAAACGACCAACGTTTAAACCGAATACCACGTTAAACGAAAGGATTAATGACCTGGGCTAGTATGAAATTGATTATGACAAAGCGTATTATTTTCCTGTTTTGTGCAGTTTTTATGGCTTTTTCCGTCTACGGACAGCAAAAAGCGACTATTGAAGGAAAGGTAGTTGATGAGAATAATTCTCCCTTATTTGGTGTTGGTGTTGGTGTGATTGGCCAGGGAGACGGGGACTTTACGGATGAAAGAGGGAATTACAGCCTTGAAGTACCAACTCGTGAACGGCTAAATGTTATTTTCAACCTAATTGGTTTTAAAACTGATACCATCCAGGTTGGCCGACTTAAGCCTGGTCAGGTATTTAGAGTTAATGCCCAGTTGACCTCAGAGTCCTACATCCTTGAGACCCCCGAAATTACAGATACCAGAATCACTGATGATCAAAACCTTGATGTACTCGATTCAAAACCGTTTGAATACTTACCATCTCCAAATTTCAATCTCGATATTTCAAGTATCGGTGTTGGTGTGACCGGATCAGCAGACGAATTGAGTTCTCAATACTCTGTGCGAGGAGGAAGTTATGACGAGAACCTCGTCTATGTCAATGATTTTGAAATTTACAGGCCATTCCTGGTGCGCTCCGGTCAGCAGGAAGGATTAACATTTCCCAACATTGACCTAATCAGCTCGCTGGCTTTTTCAGCAGGTGGTTTCCAGGCACGATTTGGCGATAAACTGTCTTCAGTTTTGGATATCAAATACAAACAGCCTGATTCAACCAGAACATCCGTAAGTCTTAGTTTACTTGGCGCAACAGCTCATATTGAAGGGAGCATCAAAAAGAAAAAAGACGAAAATCAGCGATTTAGATACCTGGCTGGTGTAAGATACAAGACCACAAGATACCTCTTGGGCAGCCTTGAGACTACCGGAGAATACACCCCTAATTTTATTGATTTCCAGTATTACCTGACTTATGATCTCAGCCCTACTTGGCAGTTAGGCTGGATCGCCAATGTCAATAGGTCGGTATACGAATTCATACCGAAAAGGAGAAGTACAACACTTGGGTTAATCAACCTGGCTTTCCAATTCAATGTCTTGTTTGAAGGACAAGAAGTCGATGACTTCACAACTTATATGACCGGTCTTTCACTTAGCCATGTACCTAAAGGAAAAAACTATTATTTCAAATTCCTCGCATCAACATTTAAAAGTCTTGAAAACGAGCGGATCGATATTCTTGGCAGATATAGCCTTGGCGTACTCGAAACTGATTTAAGTGATGATAGTGCTGGAGAGGTTGTAGCTGTTATTGGGGCTGGCACCCAACATACCTACGTCCGCAATTATCTTGATGCCATGGTTTCCAATTTTGAGATCAAAGGCGGATGGCAAAAAGATAAAGAGAATGAAGCGATCAAAAAGACCAGTAGTCATCACCTCAGATATGGTGTAAAATATCAGTTAGAAAACATAGAAGACGATATCAATGAATGGGAAAGGCTTGATTCTGCTGGCTATTCCCTCCCATATTCAGCTTCTTCTGTTAATCTTTTCAATACCGTAAAAGGTGATGTGGATCTACAGTCTCATCGAATATCCGGTTATATTCAGGATACCTGGAAGGTGGTTCGCGACAGCAGTCATGAAATAGGATTTACTTTAGGAGTCCGCAGTTCATATTGGTCTTTGAATGAAGAGGTGATCATCACACCACGGGCCCAATTTTACTATATGCCGCTGAAAAGCAAAAACAGGTTTATTCTAAAAGCTTCGATTGGTGCTTATTATCAACCCCCATTCTACAGGGAGATGCGCAATCTTTCCGGAGATGTCAACACCAACCTAAAGGCTCAAAAATCGATTCACGCTGTTTTAGGTTTAACCTATGATTTTCAAATGTGGAACCGACCATTTCGATTCATTTCGGAGCTTTATTATAAGAACCTGTCTGATATCGTTGCCTTTGATGTTGATAATGTAAGGATCAGGTATTACGGTGAGAATAATGTTTCCGGATATGCTGCAGGAATTGATTTCAGGCTCAACGGCGAATTTATCCCGGGAACGGAATCATGGATTAACCTCTCTCTTCTGCGTACTCGTGAATCCTTTAACGGGGTTGACCATATGAAACGTGAAATTGGCGATTCGACCGGCACAGTTGTGGGAGATGTAGCCAGGCCTACTGATCAACTGGTTTCCCTTTCGATGTTTTTCCAGGATTACCTGCCCAAAAGAGAAGATTTCCGAGTCCACTTAAACCTCGTGTTAGGAACCGGTTTACCCTTTGGTATTCCACAAGATAATGTTGTTTATAGAAACACCTATCGTTACTCACCTTACTACAGGGTCGACATTGGGTTTGGCTATTTGCTTTGGGATGCCAAACGCAGAACTACAAAAGGTAAAGGAAATCCCTTCCGAAGTTTCAGGAAAGCATGGATGAGCCTGGAGGTTTTCAATCTTTTGCAGGTCGCCAATGCTGCTTCAAATACATGGGTTAAAACAATTGAAAATCAACAACTTGCAGTGCCTAATTTCTTAACTTCAAGAAGAGTTAATCTCAGGATAAAAACCGAGTTTTAGTACTTTTCCAGTTGTTTAATATTGTTTTTTGAGTTCCCGAATTCATGGTAATGATTCAGCTGAAGTTCATAGTTCATCCTGTGAAAGTGGCTTACTGTTTCGAGTATAATCCCTATTCCAAAACATAACATTGAACAGATTACGAGGCCTGTAGCAAGGATGGCCATAGGAACTTTATAGACATATTGCTCTTCGATGTAATCCATGATCGGTCCGACGCCTGATAGTAAACCAAGAACTAAAAGCACCAATCCAACCGAACTGAAGAAGAGCATAGGCTTATAATTCTTAAAGATAGAAAAGACCGTCTTGATCACCTTGGCACCATCCGATATCGTGTTAAGTTTTGACTGACTCCCTTCGGGTCGATCGCGATATTCCACTCCGATTTCCCTGATTCGGAATCGTTTGTCCATAGCGTGAAGTGTCATCTCTGTCTCAATTTCAAATCCTGAGCTCATGACTGGAAAGTTTTTAATAAAATAGCGGTTCATTACCCGGTAGCCAGACATGATGTCTTTAAGATTACCATTAAACAAACGATTGATCAATCCTCTAACCAAACGGTTACCAAAATTGTGGAATCTCCTGTCGTTTTTGCTGAAATAGCTGTTGTTAGACAGTCGGTCACCGACTACCATATCTGCCTCCCCAGCTAAAATGGGCCGAAGAAGATCTCTGATTGAACTTACAGGATAGGTATCATCACCATCAATCAGAATGAAAATATCAGCTTCTACCTCTCGATACATGGTACGAACGACGTTCCCTTTGCCTTTTTTAGGTTCTTTTTTTACTATCGCTCCTGCGGCTTCGGCAACCTGGCTGGTATTATCTGTTGAAGCATTATCGTAAACGTAGATCACTGATTCAGGCAAGAATTCCTGGAAATCATTAACCACCTTCCCAATAGTTAATCCTTCGTTATAACATGGAATAATAACTGCTATGATCTGATTTTGCTTCACGAGGTCAATTTACTAACAATTCCTTGTATTCTCCACCTATTTCGAAACCCGAATTACGGCCTTCCCCTTTGAAAATCAGATTACCTTTTTCTTTAAACTCAATGTTTACCTTTGCTTTCAAGCTTTCATTAACCTTAGCTGTCATCATGCCATCGGCTGGTGCAATCAATTCAGAAAAAGAATTTTGATCGCCTTCCACCAGAATGTTCAAGACATGTTTTCGGGATTTCAGTTCGATGGTTACCACTTTATTAATGTTGTCAACTGAGGTGTGCTTTATTCTGGCTCCTGTGTAGGTGGCAAATCGATGGACCCGATTTTTAATTTTCAAAAATCCGAGGAAACCGATGAAAGAAGAACCCAGCCAAGGGATTTTGGCGATTGAGATCATAAACGAAACATCTTCCTGGTCAAAATGATTAGATTGGGCCCATATCCATGAATTGGGAAAAGATCGACCCCAGTCTTTTTCGATATAACCTTTACCACCAGAATAATCAATAATGTCACCTCTCCATTTGACTTTCCCTTCGACCTGATGATGCACTGATACAACGCCATGATAACATTCCATGAAGGGCACAAATGAATACCATCCCATCACACCAGGTGCCATGAGATGTTTTGGGAAGGCTGTTGTTTCTTTAAATTCCAGGTCAGCTTTTAAATTGGGGAAATCTACCTTCAGTTTATTCCCTGAAAACTCATTATCCCCTATTTTAACTTTGAAACGGTCGTTGGCCGACCAAAATTGGTTAGCTTCAAATTTATAATTGAAGGCCAGGCAATTTTTTCCATCCATTACCTGCACAAATGGCTGAGATCCTCTGGCATCAATCGTAATTGCCGGGATAATGGCCATTGCATTTTGTTCATTCTTATCTACGATCTTGTAGTACCAACCTTCAAAATAAGGTTGCTTCTTTCCCCAACCCTGGAACATTTCAGGGTTCCATAAAGATTTCCAGCGTTTTAAAAACATCGGTAAAATTGTATTAGCTTTGACAGCAAAATGTTGGCTGTTGAACCGAAATTTCTTCAGTTTTAAATTAATGATAAACAAATGGATCTTTCATCATTTGAAAGTTGGCTCGAGCGCGGCACAGGTCGCATAAAGGAAAGTCCGATAGGTAAACTCTTTGAATCTGCATTGGGTTCAGTATTCGAGAAATTAAAATATGCGCCCGGTATAGATATTAATGATTCCCTTAAACGGAATGAGTTTGAAGTCAGCCTTATTGTTCTGTCTGCTGCTGTTATAAGAGCAGAAGGCGGTGCCTCTCCCTATGAACTGGATTATGTCCGTAGTTTTTTATTAAAAAATTTCGATCCCAAATTTATTGAAGCACGCATGTACCTGCTCGAGCAGGTGATCGCCAAAGATTTCCCGCTTCGTCCGGTTTGTCTTCAGATCAAAAAACTAAAAAGCCATGCTGTAAGGTTACAATTAATCCACTACCTATTTGGTATCGCTGATGCTGACCTTGAGATCACTCCAAAAGAAATTGAGGTGATTCAGCACATAGCCAAACACCTGGGAATCAGCGATAAAGACTTCAGATCAATTAGGGCTATGTTTTATTCAGGAGCACACCTTGGCAGCAAACCTTCTTCTGTAGTTATCAGTACATATTACGAAATTCTAGAGGTGAAAACTGAAGACTCAAATGATGATATCAAAAAGTCATACCGACGGTTAGTCAAAAAATATCACCCTGACAAAGTTCAGCATTTAGGAGAAGATGTTCAGAAAGCAGCTTCCGATAAATTCCAAAAACTACAAGAAGCCTACGATTTTATCAAAAAAGAAAGAGGGATTTTGTAGTTCGAATAACTATCTTTGCACAAGTTTTCAAACCAAAAATTTGAGCTAGCAAAAAGATGGACAAAATCAACCAGCCTGCCACCCTTCAAATGGCCCTTGATCTGGGACTTTTGAAGGAAGAATTTGAAAAAATTATTGACATCCTTGGGCGCACTCCCAATTTTACTGAGTTAAGTATTTTCTCAGTCATGTGGTCGGAACATTGTTCCTACAAAAATTCTATACAATGGCTGAAAACATTACCGCGTGATGGCAAAAGTCTTCTGGTTGCTGCAGGAGAGGAAAATGCCGGACTGGTAGATATTGGAGATGGTATGGCATGTGCCTTCAAAATTGAATCGCATAACCATCCTTCGGCTGTTGAACCTTATCAAGGAGCAGCAACAGGAGTGGGCGGAATCCACCGCGATATCTTCACAATGGGTGCGCGCCCTATTGCAGCTTTAAACTCACTACGATTTGGCAATATTGATACTAATAGGACCAAATGGTTGTTGAAGGGAGTTGTGAGAGGTATTGGTGATTATGGTAATTGTTTCGGGGTCCCAACAGTAGGTGGAGAAGTCTATTTCCATCCATCTTACAATCAAAATATCCTGGTTAATGCCATGTCTGTGGGTATTGTTGACCCAAATGAAACAGTTTCAGCAATCGCAGAAGGTGTTGGTAACCCTATTTACATTGTCGGATCTGCCACAGGGAAAGACGGTATACACGGAGCAACTTTCGCCTCAGCCGAGTTACATGAAGACTCCCATGAAGATTTGCCATCTGTGCAAGTGGGTGATCCTTTTCAGGAAAAACTATTACTAGAAGCATCTCTTGAAGCAATAAAAACCGGTGTCATAGTCGGTATGCAGGATATGGGGGCAGCCGGTATAACCTGTTCTACCTCGGAAATGAGTGCAAAAGGAAATGCTGGAATGGTCATTGACTTGGATAAAGTACCGACTCGGCAGGGTAATATGAAACCTTTTGAGATCCTGCTTTCCGAAAGTCAGGAAAGAATGCTCATCGTTTGTGAAAAAGGAAAAGAAGCTGTTTTGGAAGCTGTCTTTGACAAATGGGATCTGGAGTGTGAAATTATCGGAGAAGTAACCGATTCGGGCAGATTGGAGTTTTTCAAAGGTGGTCAAAAAGTAGCCGATGTCCCAGCAGAACCATTGGTTCTTGGAGGTGGTGCCCCGGTTTATGATCGTGAATACGAAGAACCAGGCTATGTAGAAAAAGCGAAGGCTTTCGATGCAAGTGCAATATCTGTTCCTGCCGATCTTAAGGCCACAGCAGAAAAAATGCTAGAATCTCCAAACCTGGCATCCAAGAAATGGGTTTACGAGCAGTATGATTCAATGGTAAGAACCAATACCATGAATACTAATGACCCTGCTGATGCAGCTATTATCAGATTAAAAGGAACGAAAAAAGCCTTGTTGGCCACTACCGATTGTAATTCATCTTATGTTTACGCTGATCCACATAAAGGTGCAATGATTGCAGTTTCAGAGGCCGCCAGAAACATTGTTTGCACTGGAGGCACACCTGTTGCCATCACCAACTGTCTGAATTTTGGCAACCCTTATGACAAAGGTGTTTATTGGCAATTTGTCAATGCCATTAAAGGCATGGGTGAAGCCTGCAGAAAATTCGAAACTCCCGTCACTGGCGGAAACGTTAGCTTCTATAATCAATCTGTTTTTGGCGATCAAACAGAGCCTGTTTTCCCTACCCCTACCATCGGTATGTTAGGCGTTATGGAAGATGTAGAAAACAGGATGACCTTGTATTATAAGTCAGAAGGTGATCATATCTTCCTTATCGGAAACCCGGAACATGAAGACATAAATTCTTCCGAGTACCTTAGGGTTATTCATAGGGTCGACCTCTCACCTGCTCCTCATTTTGATCTAGATGAAGAATATTTTTTACAGCAGATCATTTCGAAAATGATCAAAGGGAATCTCGTTGAATCTGTTCACGATGTTTCTGAAGGTGGGTTATTTTTTGCCCTGCTAGAATCAGGCATGCATAAAGGACTTGGCTTTAACCTTGAATACCAATCGGCTTCCCGCAAAGATGCTTTCCTGTTTGGTGAGGCTCAAAGTCGGGTAGTTGTTTCTGTTAAAGCACCTAACCTGGAGTCATTCCTTGATTTTATGGATAATAATGATCAACAGCATCTGCGACTTGGTCATGTAACTTCAGGGGCAATAAATGTGTGGGGCGAGAATTATGGCGATATAACTACTTGGGTTGAAAAACACAACAATGTTATCCATGATGCTGTTGAAGTGTAAGCCATAGGACTTTAATCCTCAATGGCTACAATGTTTTTTTTTGCAATTTGATTTTGTCACTATATTTGGTTTCATAAAAATTTTGAAAATCATGAAACGATTGTTTTATTTCCTTCTCGCTCTCCCGATGATAGCTGTATTCATGCAATGTGGTAGCAGTGGTAGTACTAACGTCGCTAATATCGTTGGCACTCAGATCGACGTGAACATAACAAACGGAGAAAACCTAAAGTACTTCTTCGACAAGATTTTGTTAAACAATACGACCAATGTCATTTCTTCAGGAGATCTCGACAAAAAAGGAAGTGCGTCAATATCAATTGAAAATCCAGAACACGGTATTTATCGATTAAGGATTGGTGCCAAGTCAGCAGTATTTGCACTTAACGGTTCTGAAAAACTGGTCACGCTTTCTGCAGATTTGAGCACACTTCAGAATTATAATTTCGAAATTACAGGATCAAGTGATGCTGTAATTTTCAGAGATTTCCATAAAAAAGCCGGAGCAAAAGTAATTGATCCAGCGGTTGTGAAATCCTTTGTTGATACTACTTCCAGTCTCGTGACAGCTATGTTTGCGACCATTACAAGGATCAACCCTGAGACCGACATTCAATACCATAAGAATATTTCACAAAAATTTGGCAATACATTTCCTGGTTCCCCTTATCAAAAGGATTACCAGATGATTATAGCACAGGTTGATGCTAAACTTAAACTTCAAAGAGTTAAAGTTGGTGAGGTGGCCCTTGATATTGATTTACCTTCTCCAGTTGGAAAAAACTACAAATTATCGGATTTGAAAGGTCAGGTCGTGCTTGTTGATTTCTGGGCAAGTTGGTGTCGCCCATGTCGTTATAATAACCCCTTATTGGTGGATCTTTACTCAAGGTATAAAGACCAGGGGTTCACCATTTACAGTGTGTCTCTTGATAAGGCGGGTCAAAAAGAACGATGGGAAAAAGCCATTGTAGATGATAAATTAACCTGGCCATACCATGTAAGTGATCTTAAAGGCTGGGCTTGCGTTCCTGCAAAGGAGTATGGTGTCAGAGGTATTCCATATACCGTGCTTGTTGACAAAGAAGGGAAAATCGCTGCGATCAACCCTAAAAAGAATATGATCGAATCAGAGTTAAAGAAATTGCTGTAAGTACAGACATTCCTAATAAAATCTTTGCATTAGCATTAGCCCGGGTTATATCCTCTAGCCTGGGCTTCTTGCATATAGCGCTGAGCATTAGCCTGATCGCCGATGCCCTGAAAAGCTCTGGCCAGAAAAAAGTAGTAGGAGCCTTCGTTAGGATTAAGTTGAATAACTTTTTGGTAATCAGCAATTGACTCCTGGTACATTCCTGCATCAAGGTAAGCGTAACCTCTATTTGGCAGTACTGACAACAAACGCTGTCCCATGTCCAAAGCTTTCTGGTAATCTGCGAATGCCTGGTCGTATTGCCTGAGTTGGGAAAGAGCAATTCCCCTGTTGAGGAAAGCTGATGATTTAGAATCATCTAGTTCAATGGCCGAGTTATAATAGCCAAGAGCTTGTTGGATTTGTCCCATCCCGGCATAAGTATTGCCTAAAGACTCATAAATTGCAGAATCATCTGGAAGAAGTTGCAGAGCTATATTAAAGTCTTTGAGGGCTTCCTCTATTTTACCATTGCGAGCACGATAATTACCGCGGTTCTTATAGGCCAACCCAACATTCGGGTGTTGGTCTATAACATTTGTCCACAGTGTTTCGCTGTTTTTCCAAACCTTGGATCTCTCGTAGGTCCCATACGTAAACCAAAGAAACCCGAGGGAAATGATTCCGGCAAGGATATACCCTATTGGATTTTTGGACTCACCTTCCCAAAAATGGCTAAACCCACAACCTAATAAAAACCCCAGTCCGATATACGGCAGGTAGGTGTATCGATCTGCCATAACCACCTGGCCAACAGACATGAATTGTAAAACAAGGGCAACAGTGAGAAAATAGAAACCTATTCCAAACAATAAGGGTTTCCATCTGCGACCGAAGTACCAGGTTATGCCGGCAAACCCTAAAGCAATTATTGGAGCTGCATAATAGATGGATGGCAAAAATCCTCCTTCACCTAAATTAGGATAAGGATAAAAGGTTGAAAGATCGATCGGAACCAAAAATTTATAGATATACATCAGAAAGCCATAGCCAGCAAACATAAACCGATGGTGCAATGCAAAAGTTTCATAAGAACCAACTGCACCGCCTTCTGATTGTACCTTCACCGCCAGAATTCCAAAAATAAAGGAGAGCACAAAAAATGGGATTTTTTCAATCCAAACATTTTTCTGTTTGATATCTCTGTCCTCCCACCAGTCCATCAAAAGCAACACCACAGGAAAGACTACGGCCATAGCCTTTGAAAGGCATGATAACAAAAACAGGATCAATGCCATCCACAAAAAGCGTTTATCGGCTTGTCGCAGATATCTCAGATAACTAATCATGCCTGCAACAAAGAAAAAGGCATATAATACGTCTTTTCTTTCTGATATCCAGGTTACAGATTCTACATGCATTGGATGAATTCCAAACACAAAAGCAGTGATAAAAGCAACGGAAAGATTTTTTCGGCTAAAGTAAAAAAACAGGAAAAAGACCAATATGATATTCAAAACGTGAATCACCATATTTGTAAGGTGATATCCGTAAGGATTGAGTCCTGACGACTGATAATTCAAACCAAGAGACAACATGGTGATAGGATGATAATTCGCTGAGACAGGTTCTTTAAATATACGTCCCAGGTCAAGGTTGATGAGCATATCATTATTGACTACATAAACCTCGTCATCCCAATTTGTGAATCCATTTTCTAGAGAAGGATAATAACTTGCAAAGCCAACTATCAACAAGATAAATGCGCCAATTAACCAGTTCCTGTTTTGTAGAATTTCTAACTGGAATTTGTTTTTCGATTTGGCAACCGATTTTTTCTTATTTGATTTGCGTTTTTTGGATTTTGCCATTTCTAATTATGGTTGCATTAATGAATATTGCGATCGTTTTTTTGGAGTTGGTCTAATCCTTTTAAAGTTTAGTCTAAAATCTTTCTACATCCGCAATAAAGGCGCGTTAATTGCCACTTCATTAGCCAAAATAAGGTAATAGCAACGATTTTACTGAATATGGCCCAGCGTTTTTCAAAACAAATTACGGACAGGATATATAGTTTCTTCTCTCACAGGATTGTATACCATATCTTATTTTGGATATGCTATATCCTCTTTTTTACTGCATTGAGAGGAGCTCAATCTGGTTATTTCCTGATTTTCACTAACGAACTAATCAATAGTTTTTTCTTTGGGCTGGTGGTGTATTTCAACATCTACTACCTCATTCCCAATTACTTATCTCAAACCAAGTTTGCTTCGTATAGTATACTCTTGCTACTTACTGTAACGCTGGTTACGCCACTCAACGTTTTTGCATTATATCTGAAATTTTTCAGTAACCCGGAATATCAAAGCCAGGTAGTTGCCAGTCAGCTTTATCAATTCATTTTGACATTTATTATTGCAGGTCTTTCTACAATTTTAAAAATCATAACAGATTGGGTCAGACACCAGCGTGTCAGGCGTGAATTAGAGAAACAGACTATGCGATCAGAGTTGAAATTTCTAAAGTCCCAGATCAACCCTCACTTTCTTTTTAATACACTCAATAATCTTTATGCACTTACGCTCAAAAAGTCAGATAAAGCACCTGAAATCGTGTTGAAACTATCAGAAATGATGAGGTACATGCTTTATGAGTGCAATGAAAAAAGAGTACCATTGTCAAAAGAAGTCAATTATCTCAAAAACTACCTTGATCTGGAAAGACTTAGGCAAGGTAAAAATGTTGAAATCGGTTTTTCGGTCAATGGCCAGGTAAGTGATCAAAAAATTGCACCTTTAATGTTCATTCCATTCCTTGAAAACAGTTTTAAGCATGGTTTGAGCAATCAGATTTCAAAAGGATTTGTCCATTTTAAATTAGATGTGGACCACAAAAATATTTCGATGTCAATTGAAAATAGCAAACCGGCTATGCCGCATAATAATCACAGAAGCGGAGGTATCGGTTTAAATAATGTCAGGCGCAGGCTTGATCTCTTATATCCGGATCATTATCGGCTTGACATCAATGACACACCTAATGTATATACCGTTAACTTAAAAATAGACCTCGACTAATGATCAACGCCATTATTGTTGACGATGAACCTTTGGCACTCGATGTACTTGAAACGTATATTGAAAGACTACCAAATGTAAACCTCGTAAAACGCTGTCAAAACGCAATTGAAGCATTTGAAACCCTTAAAACGGAAGCAGTGGACCTCATGTTCCTGGATATCCAAATGCCTCAGCTGACAGGTATCGATTTTCTGAAAACTCTTCAGAATCCGCCTTTGGTTATCTTTACAACTGCCTATCCCAATTATGCCCTGGATGGTTATGAACTAAATGTAACCGACTATCTTTTAAAACCGATCTCATTCGAACGGTTCATGACTGCTGTCAACAAAGCTGCGGATCAACTTAACTTGAAAGAGTCTGCTGGTTCGGGTTCTTCAGATGAAGAGAATGATTTCATCTTCGTCAAATCTGATAAGAAACTGGTGAAGATCAAATATGATGATATCCTTTATATTGAAGGCTTAAAAGATTATGTTATCATCAGGATGCCTAACGGCAGAGTGATTACACTCCAAACCATGAAAAGCCTTGAAGAAAAACTTCCTGAGGACATATTCAAAAGGATACATCGCTCTTACATAGTATCTCTTGACAAGATTGAAGCTATCGTAGGCAACATGGTAGAAATCAACAAGAAGCACTTACCAATTGGGAAAAATTACAGGGAAAGACTCCTGGAAATCATCAACAAAAACCGCCTTTAACCTTGACTTTAGAGATTTATTGGATTAGTAGTAGGATTATGGTTTCATTGAAATGAAACAATTTCTGGGAATCTAAATTTTGGCAAAGCCAATAGCAAATACTGCTCAATCCAATAAAATCAAAAATATTGGATAGATCCTTTTATTCCAGCTCTGCCTTGTAGACGTTGCCATCTTTCATGACGAATTTGATATCCATCATGAGACTGATATCGGTTAATGGATCACCTTTTACGGCAACTAAATCTGCCAGTTTCCCTTTTTCTATTGATCCAATTTTATCGGTCATGCCGAGGAGATCAGCTGCTACTGATGTTGCTGACTGGATCGCTTCCATTGGTGCCATACCAACTTCAGTCATGTAAATGAATTCCAAGGCATTTAATCCGTGGGGGAAAACTCCGGCATCCGTGCCAAACGCAATTTTTACACCTTTCTCATAAGCTTTTTTGAAGGTTGACTGAATGAGTGGACCAATTTCCAATGCTTTGGGAACCACCATTTTTGGGTAAAACCCAGGAACAAGGGCAGAATCAGCTACAGCTTTGCCTGCAGTAATTGTTGGTACATAATAGGTGCCGTACTCTTTCATCAGATCCATAGTTTCCTCACTCATCATTGTGCCATGCTCGATTGATGCTACTCCTCCCCTAACGGCTCGTTGCATCCCTTCATCACCATGAGCGTGCGCTGCAACTTTTAGTCCATGATCTGCAGCAGTTTCTACGATTGCCCGAATTTCATCTTCTCTAAAAGCGGGCAACTTCCCATCTCTCGCCAGGCTTAACACCCCTCCTGTAGCTGTAATCTTTATCACATCTGCTCCCATCTTTACCTGATGGCGCACAGCTTTTCTGCATTCATCCACGCCATCACATACACCTTGTTCGGGTCCAGGAAAGCCCATGAGTTCTTTCTTGAGTCCATTCGTTGGATCGGCATGTCCTCCGGTAACGGCTAATGACTTGTTACAACTTACAACTCGCGGACCGGCAATTTTTCCGCGAGAGGTGGCTTTGCCTAAAGCAGTATTCACGCCCCTGCCTCCCAGATCTCTGACTGTGGTGAAACCGGCATTGAGGGTAACATCTGCAAAACTAACAGAATTAAAGGCAACATCTGGTTCATTGAGTGTAACACGCTCCATATAAACTGATGGGCTAAACTCATGTTCAATATGTACATGGCAATCAATCAGGCCTGGCATAATCGTATGATCTGTCAAATCAATTACTTTACTTCCAGGTTCAGTCGTGTATCCGGATTCTATTCCGGTAATGGTGTTACCGGTGACCTTAATCGTCATATTTTTTTGAGGCCGATTAGATATACCGTCAATGAGTGTCCCGCAATGAATTACATAATTATTTTGCCCAATGGCAGGTATTAAAGATGTTAGGGCAAATAAGGTGAATAAGCTAATGAGCGTTTTTGGAAATTGCATTTTCAGTTGGTTATAGTGCTGAACAAATATGCCAAATCTTTGGGTTATGTCCAATTAACCAAAATCTTTTCATAATATTGCAGAACAATTTTGCTGATCAATGCGTTAAGCAATAGGTAATTTGACAAATACCAACAAAACCAAAATCCTGTATCATGTCATCGACTAATGCCGGTCTTTTAATGTACCGCTACGGAGAAAATGGCCTTGAAGTCTTCCTTGTAAACAGTGGAGAATCAGAGCAATGGGAAATCCCCAGAGGATTAGCCGAAGAAGCCGAAAACATGTTAGCTGCTGCTCAAAAAGCATTCAGTGATGAAACAGGCATGGAGCCTCGTATTGACGAATACATTGCCCTTCAATCAGTAGAATGCGATAAAGAAAAGATAAAAGCCTTTGCTTTCGAAGAAGCAGATGACAGCTTTGAATTACCGCTTCAGCATATCCTCGGCAAAACAGAATCTCCGCTTCAATTACGCAGAAAACATCATAAATTGATGAATAAAGGCGCCTATATCTGCGCCAAAGATGCTGTAAAGAAGGTATTCCCTAACCAGGTCGAAATGATCAAGGAACTTCAGGAAATTCTATCTGTTAGAAATCTCATCCGTTACCTCTAGCTTAAAACCAACACCTCGGGAATTCATCGTATATTTGTCTCCATAATTGCGACGAAATGAGAAAATTGGTAACTCTCGATGAGTTCATAATCAAAACACAAAGTCATCTCCCCTATGCCACTGGTGAACTTTCCAGTTTGCTACGGGATATCGGTCTTGCTGCCAAGGTCATTAGTTGGGAAGTAAATAAAGCAGGGTTAGTCAATATTCTTGGTGCCGCAGGTCGTGAAAACGTTCAGGGGGAAGAACAGCAAAAGCTGGATGTTATGGCAGACAATATGCTCATAAGTTGCCTGAATAACAGTGGTGAGTGTTGTGGTATTGCATCCGAGGAAAATGATGAATGGGTTCCAATAGATACAGAATGGTCAAAAAACGCCAAGTACGTAGTCATCTTCGACCCTCTCGATGGTTCGTCCAATATTGATGTCAACGTTTCGATAGGCACCATTTTCGCGATTTACCGGAAAAAGGATTTGAGTAAACCTACCAATCTTGAAGATTTTCTTCAAAAAGGATCAGAACAAGTAGCAGCGGGATATGTTATTTATGGCTCGTCTACAATGCTCGTTTATTCTACCGGTAATGGCGTGAATGGGTTCACACTTGATCCTTCCATCGGAGAATTTTGCCTTTCTCATAGAAACATTCGTGTTCCTGAAGATGGTAAGATTTACTCTGTCAACCAGGGAAACGCTTTTAGCTTTGGAAAGGAGGTCAAGGCTTACCTTGAATATTGTAACGAGAATAATTATTCATTGCGGTATATCGGTTCTATGGTAGCTGATGTACACAGAACTTTAATCAAAGGCGGTATTTTCTTTTACCCACCAACTGCCAAGGCACCTTCAGGAAAACTAAGATTGCTTTACGAATGTAACCCAATGGCATTTCTGGTGGAGCAGGCCGGAGGGAAAGCTTCGGATGGCAAAAATCGTATCCTGGAAATTCAACCTGAAGCTTTACATCAACGGGTCCCCATCTTCCTTGGGTCAAAAAATATGGTGGAAAAAGTGGAGAGCTTCATCCAAAAGGACGTTTCAGTAACTAACTGATCCTTTCTATTCGTTTAAAACCCTGTCAACATAACCAGAGAGGTATTCAAAATGCTTCCCTAGTCTTCCATTTTCGGCAATCGTCGCTCTTTCTAAAATTGAACTATTATCTTCCATTAACTCCGGCATGATGTGATCCATGAACATTTGGCCAAAGGCCTCTGAAGCATCTCTAGGCAACTCATTTGGAAGATTATCAACCGTCATCATATCAATGAAATCAGATTGATAAGGGACCTTTTCGGAGCCTGTGATAGGGTCAAACCCAAATACCGGATTCTCGATTGTACTGGCGAACAATGTAGAAGGGATTGACGAAATTGGGGCAATATCGCAAGTGACATCAGCAATAACTGAAATTTTAAAATCAGGATGTCGCATTTCTTCCAGGCTGAAAAAAGCAGGGGCCTCGTTATCCCAATAAATGCCATTAATCATTAGGTCTGCAAACCTCGTAAATGGTAAAAATTTTGATTGATAATTCTTAGGATTGGTAAAAAAATCGGCTTGGACAAAATCTTTACCTTCAGAATGTTCTACATATTCAGAAGGCGAAAGTTGAGTAAATACACCGCCCTCTTGTTTTTCATCCAGAAATTTTGAAGGATCAATTTTAGTAAATCCCATGTCAACTAAAACCTCTGCAGCCCCATTAGCTACTCTCCCATTTCCAGTAAGGACAATTTTTAAATTGGGGAAATTAATGGCATCGTATTTCGATTTGGCAGCTTTGTAATCCAAACAGTCCTTCATCCTGAATAAATCAAACAATCCAGACTTTCTACCGTACGCCATAATTCCATTATGTGCTCCAACCATACCCGCAAAACGTCCAAAAGCGATTAACCGACTCCCATTATCAGCAGTGAGCACCTCATAATCAACCAGTGTTATTCCTTTATCCAAAATGGAAATTAGCATATCCTGGTTATACGGTTGCTTTTTTATGGTATGGGAAAAGAAAAAGTAGGTTTTGTTCGGTATCAGGTTATTGATTGGAACCTCCTTAACACCTAACAAAACATCACATTCAGAAACATCTTCTACAAGTTTTACTCCTGCTGCCAGGTATTCATCATCAGAATAACATCTGTTGGGAGATTTTTCTACAACAATTTCAATATTGGAATTCAATTGGGCTTGCTTACACTGTAATGGTGTAAGGGGTACTCGTGAGTCGGGCGGTGTTTTTCCTTCCCTGATTAAACCGATAGTTAATTTCATTCTTATTCTTTCTGGAACTTTTCATCTGCAATATAAGTTTTATCTTTGACGCAATTCGGGAAGAAGTTTCCGAGTTAGCAACCATGGGGCTGACTCTGGTATCGACAGCAGGGGGAAGCAGGATGGTAAGCATGCCGAGTCACCAATGTACATACTCGCAAAACCTGTCATTGAAACCAATTTAAATGGCAATAATAACTTTGCCCTGGCTGCTTAATTCAAGGAGTTAACAGCCTATTGCGACGTGCGCTTGATGCCTGATACACAGCGTGCCTCGCATAACCAAAACTTCAGGCTGCTTGTGGAGAAGTGCCTCCTTCAAAACATCAAGACTTCAGAGGCTGGACGATAACTTCGCTTGTAACCGGGCCTGGTTATTGTTGAGAACCGACCGGTTACTAAGCATGTAGAAAGCTATCAGGCACTTTGTCTGGACGAGGGTTCGACTCCCTCCAGCTCCACAAGTATTGACAACTACAATCCTCATGTGGTTGATCCTATTACAAAAACTGAAAGCCGGTTCGACTAAATGTTGAACCGGCTTTTTTTTATTCATTCCTTTGTTTAATTTTAATAGCATAAACCCCTACAAATGAAAGCTGTACTATTTTTTTTTGTTCTATTTTTTTGCGTTTTTCATGTTTCTGGCCAATCCAGTCTCTTGTCATTACAAGATAAGCTTATCGGGTTAACCCCTGATTCAGAATTGCGAAACTGGACTGATGCTGAGGAGGAATCAATCAAAGAGTTTTGGAGAATTTTCAAAGAAATTCGCGCACGTGAAATTGGTTTTGAACAATTAAAAGGAAGTGCCTCATTTGGATTTACAGGAAACTCCTCAAAAGGAGAAGAATTGTTCAGACTTAATGGAGGAATAAGTTTATCAAAAGGGACTTTTCCTCAGGAGTTTGATTTTTCAACCTTGTTAAATATCTCAGTTGATAATGGTGAATTACAGGAAAATCTCTCTAACCTCAATATCACCTATGACCGACATGTAAATTTTAAAAAGCACCCATTCCTGGCTGAAGCTTATACCTTTGTCAATCGCAGAAGTAACGCTTACCTTGGTGTCAACCAACGCTATGAAATTGGCGCAGGTATGATTTTCGCTCATTGGAGCAAAAAACTTCATCCCGATGCATTGGATGAATATAATGCCTATAATGAAGAGCGCATAAAGATACTCTACGACAGCGATCAGATCATAGTTTGTGAAAACGACAAATGTGTGCCTATAAAATGGGAAGGACTTACCAAAAAAGATTCTGCGATTTTCCACAGATCACAAGAACGTATAGCCAACTCAATAATTAAGCGGTCTACTCCCCTGCGTATAGGCTTACTGGTCGGAGCATTCCTGGAGGTTGAGAGTATCTCTCATGAAGACAGCCTATTAACCCAGGAAGGGGTAAAATACTTTTCAAATGATTTTGAAACCTCTACCAAGTTCAGATTAGACTTGAGGCCAACGATCGATTTCAGAATTGGAAAAGATGTGAGATTCAAAATCAGACCTTATTTTAAGTTGCCATTACCGGGGGAATGGACTACAAATGTTGACGGACAACAAGTGGTAGATTACAGGATTGAATGCCCCGTAAGCTTTAGCGCTTCACTTAGTGACAAGTTTGGCTTGAATTTCAGTTATACCCTGTTTTATGACAACGCGCCTAACTCCTATCTTGTATCTGACCTTGGTCCATCAGGAGTTCCATTGTATTTAACCGCGAATAAGGTACATCATTTTTATAATTTTCAAGTAACCTATCAATTCCGGTAATCAGGACAGAAGGAAGTTCGCTCCGCTAAATTGATAGACAACTAAACCAGTAAAACCACAAATGTGAGCAATCACAAAACACCAAATAATCCATTGAACGAAGTGGAGCAACGCTTGAAGCTTGCGCTTGAAGAAGCTGGTGTTGGATCATTTGACTGGTACCCACAGGAAAACAAAGTTGAGGCAGATGACCGAATATATGAGATTTTTGGTATGGAGAAATCCAGTGACATAAATCCATTTCTCAATTTCACATCTATTTTACACCCAGAGGATAAACAAAGAATCCTCGAAAACGCACAGGCCCTTTTTAATGACACCAGTAGACTGAGTACTTTCAAAGATAAATACAGGATCCTCTTAGACGGGAAAATTCGTTTTTTATCAACTTCAGGTTCCATAATCAGGAATGAAAATAAGGAGGTGGTCAGGGTAATAGGAATGGTCACAGATATCACAAAAAAAGTTGAGGCAGATCAACTCGTTAAATACCAGGCTACCCTGCTAAATTCAATCTCTGACTCTGTGGTTTCATCAGATACTGAGTTTAGGATTAC
Organism: Bacteroidota bacterium; assembly: GCA_039028895.1. Taxonomy (GTDB): domain Bacteria; phylum Bacteroidota; class Bacteroidia; order Chitinophagales; family Saprospiraceae; genus JAHDCJ01. The sequence continues at coordinate 104,913 of JBCCHF010000015.1, forward strand.
ATCCTGGAACCCAGGCGCTGAAAAACTTTTCGGCTGGAAATCAGAAGAAGTCGTCGGCAAAATCTTCAGCGAAGTCGCTAAAGTAAGGCATAAAGAAAATCGGAAAAGAGCGGAAGTCGTTAAAGAGTTTTGGGCAAAGGGCAATTGGCAAGGTGAAATGTTTTTGCAAAGAAGGAATGGTGAAGAGTTTTTAGCCTTTGTCAACGTTCACGCTGTAAAGGATGAAGCCGACAAGATAATAGGATCTATTGCCTTGCATCGCGATATAACAGAGCAAAACTCGATAAAGGAGTCTCTGATTATCAATCAGGAACGTTACCGATCATTGGTCGAACATACGACGGACGGTATTTTTTGTTATGAATATCATCCGCCAATTCCAATTGATCTTCCAATCGAAGAACAAATCAAGCAGCAGTATCTTGCAATAATGGCCGAGTGTAACTTACAAGCTGCAATCCTGAATGGATTCACATCACCCGAACAGGTAATAGGTAAAACTGCCGGAGAATTATTTAAAATAAAGTATGGCGGTCCGACTGATGCTCTTTTCAAACAATTTATCCTAAACGGATACCAAAACATAGACGAAATAGGGGTCGTTACTTTAAAAGATAACTCCACTAAATATTTTTTGAACAATACACAAGGGGTCATTATCGATGGACACCTTCGGCGGACATGGGGCTCGATCAGGGAAGTAACCAAAAGCTACCAGGCAGAAGCCGCACTCAGAGAAAGTGAAACCAGGTTTAGAACTGTTTTTAACCAACAATTTCAGTTCATGGCAATTCTTTCAACAGATGGCATTGTATTGCATATTAATGACTTACCCCTGAAAGAGACCGGTACCCGAAGAGAGGAGCATATTGGCCAGTTTTTTTGGGAAGTGCCTATATGGGGTAACAATAAAGAATGGGAAAACAAGGTCAAATCACAGGTTCAAAGCGCCAAGATCATGAACCGACCACTCATTACAGAAGACGAGTATGTTCATGTAGATGGAACCCATAGATATGCAATAGCCGCCTATACAGCAATTAAAGATGAAAATGGGAATATTCAATTTATCATTTTCCAGGCGACTGATATTACAGAAAGAAAACTCGCTGAAGTAGCATTGAGACGTACCCAGGAGGAACTTAAAAACGCTTCAGAGAGAATTTCTCTATCCACTAAAGCTTCAAAAGTTGGCATCTGGGATCTAAATGTAAAAGACGGCACCTTGTTTTGGGATGAAACCATGTTCGTTCTTTATGGTTTTGGGAGAAAACGCCCCAAGGTCACCATTCCCTTATGGTTGAATTCTGTTCATCCACTTGATGTTGAAAGAGAAAATAACAAGATTATGCAAGCCCTCAGTGGTTCGGGTGATTATAACTCTGAATTCAGGATCTTATGGCCTGACAACAGTCTCCATTATATCAAAGCACTGGGTACAATCCAGAGAGATGAGAATGGAAAACCAATAAGGATTTTAGGCACAAATTGGGACATCACTAAGGAAAAAGAAGTTGAAGAGCAAAAGATCAAAGCTTCTCAGCTCCAAAGAGCCAACCAGGAGCTTGAACAGTTTGCCTTTGTAGCTTCTCATGACCTCCAGGAACCTCTACGATCAGTCATTGGATTTACAGATTTCCTGAAGAGAGATTACGCGCATGTTTTAGACGAAAAGGGTAAGACTTATCTTGACTTTATCTCAAAGTCTTCAATTCAGATGAATCAGTTGATAAAAGATTTACTGGATTATTCTAGGCTGGGCAGAAATCAGGAAAAAACCGTAGTAAATCTCAACGACCTGCTGAGAATTGTTAGATATGAACTCAAAAGCAGTATAGAGACCTCAGGGGCCAGATTTGAGATTGAAAATCTACCGACAGTAAATGGCCTCAGAGGAGAGTTAAGGCAACTTTTTAGTAACCTTATTTCTAATGCCATTAAATTCAGAAAAAAGGATGAACCATTAGTCATCAAAGTTTCTGCTGAAGAAAAAGGAGAACATTATAAAATTTCTGTTTCAGATAACGGAATCGGCATTTCACCCAAGCATAAAGAGGATGTCTTCAATATTTTTTATCGGTTGCATACTAAGGCACAATTCGAAGGGACCGGCATTGGCCTTGCCAAGTGTAAAAAGATTATTGAGCTACACAACGGGCTAATTTGGGTGGAATCGATGCCAGGAGATGGTAGTAAATTTTTCTTTTCATTGCCAATATAAAGCGCTTTCCAAGTCTTCGGAAATATTGTTTATCATTGAACTGTATTAAGAAGGTTTCCCGAAAGCAAGCCTGCGAATACTAAAGGTGTCCGGTCACCTAATTAGAAGCCACAAGTATAATCTCTAAATTTTGTTTTAAAATAAAAATCAAAAAGATGACACAAGCAGAAGCCTTCTGGGCAGAATTACAGCAAGAAGCCAAAGCTACCAAAGCCATTCTCGAAAGCGTTCCAGCCGATAAAGCAGATTGGAAGCCACATGAAAAAAGTATGTCGCTTGGAAGATTAGCAGCACATGTAGGTGAAATTCCAGGTTGGTTTAAGGAAACCCTATTACAGGATGAGCTTGACTTTGCCACCAGTGCTTACAAACCATTTAAAGCATCAACACAAGAGGAACTCCTCGCTCATTTTGAAAAGAATATGGAAGCAGCCAGGGAAGTACTTTCTGGTTATCCTGATGAAAAGATGGCTGAACCGTGGACTATGCGGCATGGAGAAAATATTTTCTTTACCCTTCCCAAAGGTGTAGTCGCGCGCACCTGGTGTCTTAATCACCTCTATCATCATAGGGCTCAGCTAGGGGTTTATCTCCGTTTACTTGATGTTCCTGTACCGTCTACTTACGGTGGTTCTGCTGACAGCCAATAACTATGAGATGGTTATATATGCCGATGTTATTCATTCTTCTGATAGGCTGTAAGCCTAAACCCATGACTTATGAAAAGGCTGAAATCAAAGAGAAAAATGAAACGGCAAACTATGAGATTAATATTGAATACCCGGTTTTTTCAGGCCCTGGTTCAAAACAGCTGAATGAGAGAATTTCTTCTGGGATTAACACTCAAATTACTGGTTTAAAAAACCTGGAGAATGACCTTCAACCTATTAGTCCCGGTGTGCTGACAGGAGAATTTAAAGTCTGGTACAATAACTACCAAATGCTCTCCATGGAAATGATGTTTGAAAAGGCGGTTCCTGGAACATCCATAATCCTGAGAGAATATCAAAACCAAAACTTCTATCGCAGTCCCGGGAATAAAACGTTTTTTGAATCGACTTCTTCAGCTACTAAAGATGCCCAGTCTTATACTGAATTGCGGGAAACCGTAAAAAAAGCCTGGCGCGCAAGCCACGAAGACCTGCCATGTGAGTTTGATGACGAAACCTCGATCGACCATTTTGCTTTTGATGCTGATAACGTTTATTTCTTTATTGACCTATATTCAGGAAATCCAATTTGTCAATGGCAACTGGTATCCATTCCACATCATAACATTGCCGCTCTCATGAAACCAGAATTAGAGAGTTTTCTATCTTTAGGCTTAAAGTAAATACTTCAAGAGATGACTGATCAGGCAAATGCCATTAAACCAACCTGGCAAGAACAATTTAAAATCAAAGCTTTCCAGGTTGATACCCAAAGTCGATGTCGCCTTTCAAGTATTCTTAACTTCCTGCAAGAGGCCGCTGGCAATCATGCTTCACATCTGGGAGTTGGATATAACGACCTCATTATCAATAACAAGGCCTGGGTACTTTCAAGGCTTTTTATAAACGTTAATTATTATCCAGAATGGGGAGAATCTATTGAGGTCGAAACCTGGCCTTCGGCTTATGACCGGATTTTCGCATACAGGGATTTTTGCTTCAAGGACAGTAAAGGTGTCAGATTCGCTTATGGGAAAACGGCTTGGGTGATCATGGATATTGCTTCCCGAAGAATGAGCCCTGTTTCTGAACTCGTAGAATCATTTGAGCACTTTCCTGATAAATTAGGAGTTGAAGAAATGCCTGCAAAGGTTCGTCCGGTAAAAGATGAACGTTTTCCCTGTAGCGCTGAATACACGGTCAGACATAGCGACCTGGACACTAACGAACACGTAAACAATGTAAAATACATACAGTGGATGCTAGATGACTATGGATTGGAATGGCACAAAAATCACCAGGTTTCTTATTTATCCATAAACTACCTCGCTGAAGCGTTACCTAATCTTGAGTTATGTCATTCATTTAACAAAGTCAACATGAATCCGATTGATTTTGTGCATAGTCTGAAACGTCGGTCAGATGATAAACCAATTTGCCAGGCAAAAATTTCCTGGAAAAGTCAAATATGAATCGCAATATTTTAGACATCAAAGCTGTTATCTTTTTCTGCATTTTACTTCTGATTACAATAAGTAGTTGCAAGAATAAATCAGATAATTCCGGTTCGGAACCCATCCAACCTACAGGAAAACATAAACTCGGTAATAAAAGCACCTTAACAGAAAGTCTCAATGGTACATGGGAATTTTCTCTGAAAAGCTTAATCAAGGAAGGAGAACAACAGGTTTTAGGTTATTTGACGCTAGAGGACGGAGTTTACCAATATACTTCAGTCAATAAAAGTCCATATCGGTACCCATTTATCTTGCAATCGAAGGGCAATTATGAATTGCAGTACTTACCTGGAATAAATGAATCCACAACATTATCTGATATGTCTCAGGATACCACTGTATCGAATATTACATTTGAAATTTTCACTAATCCCGGAGATCCTGTAATAAAAGAGTTCCAGATAAGATATCTAAAGGAGAGAAAAACATTAGAATTTCAGACTTTGTTTACCGGGTTTCAGTTATGGCGATTACAAAAGTCAATCTGAGGCTTAGCTTATCGCTCAAATTTGCGAATGGTAAAATAGAATTTGCTGCCTCTGCCTGGTTTAGAGTCAACATAAATTTTTCCCTCATGAAGCTGGACGATCTTTCTACAAATTGATAACCCTATTCCAGTACCTTCGATTTGGTTATTTAATTGGCTGAAAATCTGGAAGATCTTTTCTTTATATTCTTCTTTTATACCGACCCCATTGTCTTCAATGCAAAAACGGAAGTAATCGTCGTCTTCAGTTGCGCTAACTCTTACTATCGGTTTTCCATTACTAAATTTGAGGCCATTATGCATCAGATTTTGAAAGACCTGCGAAATTGGTGGCGAATAAGCTAATCCAATAGGCAGTGGTTCACAGATAATTTTTCCCTGGCTATTCTCAATGGCATTATATAAACTGATTTTTACCTGTTGGACAATCTCATTAAAGTCCACCTTTTCCAGTTCATATTCAGAGTTATCTAACGTTACATAAGCCAGAAGGTCAGTCAAGAGGTGATTCATTTGCCTGGTTCCGGTCATTATGAAATCCATGTATTCAATGGCATTTTCATCCAATACATTGTTAAAACGCCTTTGCAACAGATTGGTGAAACCTCCAATAGTCCTTAATGGTTCTTTAAGATCGTGGGCAACAATTTGAGCGAATTGACGGAGTTCTTCATTCTTAATCTCCATTTCCTGACGGTGGGTTTCCAAATTTCTGATTTGGTCATCTTTTTCTATTAACAACCTTTCAATCTTGTCTACCTTACCATCATTTAACAAGCCCTTTTGCGTTTCGATCAGTTGTTTGGCATAAGTCAGGGAAGCGCTGGTATTGCCTGATGCCTCATTATTTTCCATCAGGATATTCAATGCTTCAACCTTACTTTCTCTCAGTGTGGCATTTCCAGACAAGGCAAGGGCCTCTTCTGCCAGTTTTGTAGAAATATCGAGATGGTTATTTTCCTTGTGGTACTTGGCCAAAGCAATGGCATTAAATGAGATCAGGTAGGAGTCCTTCATTTGCCGTGCCCCTTCAAGAGAACGCTCAAAATAGGATACTGCTTTCTCATCTAATCCCTGGAGAGAATAAACAATGCCTATGTTGCCCTGTACAGCATTTTTCAATGTTCCCAGGTTTTTTTCGAAACACAGGTCAAGACATTGAAAATAATAGTTCAATGCCTTGTCGAATTCTCCCTGTTCTCTGCAGATGTCTCCAACACTCATGAGGTAAAACGCCTGGCCATCTTCCTGTTTAAGCTCCTTTTTGAGTTGAGCTGATTTATTGAAAAACTCCAGCGCTTTATCAAGGTGTTTTTTCTCCTTAAATGCCTGTCCAATATTATTGTAAAGCCTCGCACTTATCGGCTTAATATTCAGCTCCAGCCCTTTGTAGAAATACTCTAAGGCCTTGGAAAAGTCTTCGTTTTCGAGATAATGGGCTCCAATACCATTATAAATTTCAGCGAGTTTTGATTTGTCGGGAAGGTTTTTAGCTTTATCAAGTGCTTCGTCAAACAGATTTACAGCATTGGAATAATCCCCCGTTTTGCTGTAAGCCAAAGCGAGAAACATGGTAAATGTTACCTCCTTTTCTCTGGAGTTATTTTTACGGGCCAGTTCAAGTCCCTTTCTAACATATGGCTGGGTTCCGCCCGGATCAGATTGGAAATGGTCTCTGAATAGCACCTCAAAGGTCTCTAATGCCTCATCATCAGATAAATAAGGCAATATCTTGTCCAGCTCTTCGAGGTTGGTAACCATCGGAATAATTGTCTTTGTCCAAATTCTGTATTGGAAATCTGCAAAAGGGTGATACAAATTCCAAACAACGAGTCGATAATATACAGATTTTTTTAAAAAGCATTAACCGATTCAATCATTTACCACAACGAGTTTTTTTGAAATTACACCGTATCTTGATTCAAGCTTTATTAAATAAAGGCCATTTGACAAACCATGTCCTTCGACATTAAAATCATGGGCCCCATCCTGATATTCTCCTTTAAGCAGATTTCTAACTTTACGACCCATCGAATCAAAAATGGAAAGGTCAACAACTGATTTTCCAGGAAGGTAAAAATTAATTACAGTTTCAAGTCTGAAGGGATTTGGAAAGACTGATAGCTCAGCAGTTCTTTCCACTTCTGGAATCTCGGTTGAGACTATAGTGTTTACACCGGTTATCATTCTTACCACTGATGGATTCAAAGGGGTGCCAGGTGCAGGAAAAATAGGTATAGAACTATTAACATAAAGGGTGTCACCCGTTAAAGAGGCTTCGATCCCATTCGGAAGAGAAAAAGTAGCAGAGGCCCAGGGCCCGTCGGAATTTCCTCTGAATCCGACGCCTGCCAGAACTGAGATATCACCATCAAGCGTAACCTGGTAAATTTTATTAGACCCGTGACTAGCGACCCAAAGAAACCCGTTTTTATACGTAAGGTGGCCATTGTTATTCCCAGGTATAACTGCAATAATCGAAGTCGTTCCGGTGGGTGTGATCCTGATGACGTTCCCATTGCTGAAATTGGCCACATAGATATTGTTGTTTTCATCAGCGGTTATACCATTTGGACAAGAAAACATCCCACCAGAAGCGAATAAGGTGGAAATTCCTGAAGGAGTAAGCTTCCGAATAGTGTTATTGCCACAATTGGCCACATAAATATTATCTTGATCGTCTATGGTTAAACCGACAGGACTGAAAATACCATTTGTGGCAAAGTTGGACATAACGCCTGAAGGCGTGATTTTATTTACCCGGTTACCCGAAATATTGGCCTGGTAGAAATTTCCCTGTGAGTCCCAAACATTACCTGTGGCACCAGAAAATCCAGAAGCAAATACGGAAAGGTTATGATCGAGATCTATCTTGTATACGGTTGTTCCATTTGCATTATTCAATGCATCGCCATAATCTCCAATGTAGACATTGCCAAATTGATCAACAGAAACGCCACCTGAGGCATCGATTTGCCCTGTGATGGATTCCACGTTTTGCGCATTCATAAGAAATGCTGAAAAAATAAGCGTAAGTAGAATGAGGTGTAAGTTTATCAATTTCATATTATCCTTTTGAAATCGATTTTATACTCAGGGGGAGGAATTTTTAAGATAAACCAGGTGCAATTAGATTACCCTACACAAACATGTGAAGCCATTCCATTAAAAAAAATGCGTTCGGCTTACCCTTAAACCGAACGCTGGTATGGAAAACTAACCCTGTGCTTTGTTTGCCAATAAAAAACAAGCAGGGTTTTCTTGTTTGGCCTAAACTAAATGCTCCTTAAGCGCTTTAGCCACGGCCTCAGACTTTGAATTAACTTCTAGCTTCCTGTAAATATTTCGAATATGAGTCCTCACGGTATCCTGGCTGATGAAAAGGCTGTCGGCTACCATTTTGTAGCTTTTGCCTTTGCATAATTCTGACAACACTTCCCGCTCCCTCACCGAAAGATCGGGGCCCGGATTCCTTTTAAAGGAATTGACTACCATTCTTGCAATATTTGTGCTCATCGGAGCTCCCCCTTCATAGGCTTCCTGGATCGCAACCATGATATCATCAGGTGATGTATTTTTGGTCAGGTAACCGCTGGCTCCTGCACAAAGTGATTCAAACACCAAACCATCTTCTTGATGGACCGTAAGCATTACCACTTCAATACCGGGGTTTTCTGTTTTTATGATCCCTACCCCCTCTATTCCGCGCATTCCTGGAAGGGAAATATCCATTAATAACACATCTGGAGGGTTTAAACGCAGGCCAGGAATGGCTTCTTCAACCTTATGAAATCGCTGTGTACAGGAATATTTTGGTTCACTGTCAATAAGCATTGCAAGGTTTTCCCTGATATCAATATCATCTTCAACAATAGCTACTTGTATCATAAGGTGGATTTATTGATTTAGTTCAAATTACACCTGTAAACCTTATACTGGTGCCTTTTTCAATAAGGGTATTAATCTCCAGACTTCCGTTTAACTTTTTTGCTCGATTGTACATATTGCCTATGCCATAGCCGTTCTGTTTTTCATCTTTAATAAAGCCTTTCCCGTCGTCTGTAAGTTCAATTATCAGTTCTTTTTCTGCCAGTGAAATTTCCAGGGTTGCATTATTGCAGCCGGCGTGTTTCAATGTATTGTGCATTGCCTCCTTAAACATCAGGACCAGATGCCTTTTCCAATCCATATTAAGTTTCACCTGTTTTTGATTTTCTTCAATTCCATGCACCCTGAAGTTTACCGCCGTTTTATCGAAAAGGTCATCTCCAAAATCCTTTAGTAGGATACCCAGTTCGAAGATGGAATCTTTTTTGGGGTTCATGGCCCAAATAAAATCACGCATAGAGTGATAGAGACCATTTGAATTTTCCCTGATTTTCTCTAAATACTTCAGGAAGTCACCATCTGGTTTTCCGGTTCGAAAAATCATTTCAGTAAACAGAGAAATCTTGGTTAATCTATGCCCTAGTTCATCATGGAAGTCTGCAGCAGCTTTTTCCCTAATCCTTTCAATCTCCCTGATCTTCCCCATTTTAATTCTGACTCTTATCATATGGGCGGCAAATAAACCCATAGCAATAAGGCATACAACAAGAGTAATAAACCACGTTCTCAGCCAAAACGGGGGCGCAACGATGATATTGAATGATGCAGTTTCCGAAGCGTTGCCCTCATAGTTAACTGCTTTTACATGGAGGATATATTCACCAGGAGCAATATTGGCATATGAGGCAGTTCCAATATTGCCGCCTCTTTTCCATGAAGATTCAAGATTTTCCAGGTAGTAATGGTACTGGAGTTTTTGAGGATTATCATAATCAATAGAAATAAAGTCGAATTCAATGAAATTCTCGCTGTATTCTAGTTCTATTTTCGAGGTTTCCAATATTGGTTGATCAAAATACTTTGGTTCTCCAAAGAGGTTAAATGCAGTGAATATGGGTTTTGCCGGTTTAGGCCGCATGGAGATTCCATCAGGGTGAAATTCGTTGAAACCGTTGATGCCACCAAAATAGAGACTGCCATCTTCCCCTCTTGAATAGGCTCTTACATTGAATTCAAGGCTTTGAATGCCATCATTTTCCTCAAAATGTAGAAACGATCCTTCTTCAGGATCAAATCTGGCTAATCCATCGTTAGAACTAATCCAAATATTTCCATTACCATCTTCCAAAATTCCTGAAATGTTTGGAATTGGCAATCCGTCAGTCGTTTTTACAGCTTCAAGCTTATCAGAAGTTTTATTATACCTCAAAAGTCCCCTGCTATAGGTCCCAACCCAGAGGCATTCCTTAGAATCTTCAAATAAAACATTGACTGTCATTAATTTATGAGCAGGATCTTCATTATCTGATTGAAGATTATAGTGAATAAACGTGGCCGTATTGTTTTCCGCTGGAATGAGCTTATTGAGCCCTCCCCCAATCGTTCCTGCCCACACGGTACCATCTTTCTGCTGAAGAACGCTTGAGACTGCATGATTGCTTAGACTTGTATTAAGTTTAGCATTATGGAAATATTTAGAGCTCTCACCAGATTCAATGTCAAGCAAGTTGAGTCCATAATCAGTAGCAACCCAAAATTGGTTGTCACCGCTATGCGCCACCCAAGAAATTCCGTTGGAGCTAAGAGCCCCCGGAGCATCAGGAACTTCCGATGAGGTGAAATGTCGGACGCTCCTCTTATTGATGTCCCAAATCCAAAGTCCCTTATAATTTGAAAGGAGTAAGGTACTTTCATGGGTCTGCAACATTCTTATTCCAGTATGTTTAAATTGATTTAACTCCGGGAAGCTTTTAGAATAATTAATAAATTGATTGAGTTCCCTATCGAAACATTTCAGGCCTTCCCATGTACCAACCCATAATAGATGGCCAATAGGATTGGCGATAGCAGAAACTGAAGAAAGGGGTTTCCGCCCTTCGTCACTCCCCAATCTGAAATCAGAAATATGATTAAAATAGGGTGTTTCTGTTTCAAATTTTAAGATGCCTTTGGAATTGGTTCCTACCCAGATATTTCCATTTTTTCCAACGATCAATGCATTTATCCCGGGGGCGTTTCGTTCTTCAGGAAACGGGTTGACTCTTTCAGCGATGTTGGCACCTGATTTTTGGTAATAGAAATGCCAATTACGGCTCAATGACCAGATGCCTCCTGACGAATCAGCGAAGGCATATAGGAGGTTATCCGGATGACCTGTTTCACTTTTAATCAACTTGCTGTTATCAAGGGTAAAAAGGCCTACACCTCTTATGACTGCATTCAGAGTACCCATTTTGTCTTTGAAAAGAGCGGAAATGGTATTACAGTTGTCGCAAGGGATTTCCGGTTCAATCCTTTCAAAATACCCAGTGGTTTTGTTGAATTTTAGCAGTCCCTCTTTTACTGTCCCGAGAAATAACTCATCTGACCCAAAATCATTCAGTCTCCATACATTTCCTTCAAGATTACTAATTCCAGAAGTTGTATGGACTTTCGCATATTGGATTTTTCCCGATTCAGGTGAAAATTCCATAAACCCTTTTCCGGTAAGGGCCCAGAGTTGGCCATTATTTTGACCATAAATATACTTCACCTGGAGATTTTGAAGATCTTCGATCTCTCCTTCGAGCTTGACTTTTTGGTAACTGGAATTTGATTCATCAATATGATTAAAACCGTTTTGCGTGCAGATCCAGAGTACTTCATTCTTATCCCAAAACAAAGAGTTAATGAAGTTGTTTGGATGAGAAAGTTGTTCCCTGCTAAAGGTATAATAGATAAACTTCCCTTTAGCTCGATCAAATTTGCTCATTCCGCCTACGCCATAAAGTACCCAAATATTGCCTTCCGGATCTTCGTATAAACGTTTTACATAATTAGCTTTAATACTGGCAGGATCGTCAGGGTTATAACGGAAAATAGTAAAGTTTCGCCCATCGAATTGATTTAAACCGTGCTCAGTAGCAAACCAAAAGAACCCGTATTTATCCTGGTGAACATCAAGGACGCTGCTATTGGATAATCCATCCTTAAGGCTAAGATTTTCGATGAGGATATCACTTCCCTGACCAAATAATAATTGGCACAGCAACAACAAAGAAAGCAAGGAGGTGCTAATGGTGGCGAGTCTTGGCAATTTCTTCTGATTTGAATCCCGGGAGTAGTTTTCCAAATCAAATATGCAGTGATTAGATCACAAAAGCCGCCCAAGTTATTGAGGGTGTAATCTCGTTATGTGAAAATGTACTTTGAGTTAGGGAAGGTAAATATATGATGCGTTAAAGAACCTAGAAGCTGTTGATAGAAAAACCGCCATCAATACCAAGACATTGCCCGGTAATATAACTGGCTGCTGGCATACAAAGAAATGCTACTGCTGCAGCTACCTCTGTTGGGTCGCCTACCCTTTTCATTGGTGTTCTTGCCAGTATATCCGAAAGGTATTTTTCGTCGGATAAAACCTCTTCAACTAAGGGTGTTTTGATATACCATGGCGCCACTGCATTTACCCTAATTCCAAAATCGGCCCATTCAACAGCCAGATTTTTGGTTAACTGGATCATGGCTGCTTTACTCATACCGTAGATGGTTCCACTCCGCAAATGATTAATACCTGCGACGGAAGATACATTTACGATGGATGCAGTCTCACTTTCTACCAGGAAGGGGTACAGTAAGCGGCTCATCTCGAATGTAGAATGGATGTTGGTATCGAAGATGGTTTTTATCTCTTCTTCTGAGTATTCGACAGCTTTTTTGCGAATATTCATACCCACATTATTGACTAATATATCCAACTTACCGGCGGTGTCTTTGACGATTGTATGAATATCTTTTAGACCTGCTGGTGAGGTAACATCTGCCAGAATACCAAAAACAGGTTTTTGTTTTTCATCCAGTTGTTTCAAAAACTGGTTCATGGTCTCTTTGTCCCTTGCGACAATAAATACGTTAGCTCCCAATCTGAGAAACTCTTTGACAATGGCCTTTCCTATGCCTTTGGTTCCGCCTGTCACCAGTGCGTATTTTCCTTTAAGCGACCAACGTTTTTTCATTTTTTTCTGGATTGGGAAAAGTGAAGATAAACAATAATGCTATGCCATTAAGGACCATAAAACTAATAGCAGCCACCAGGAAGGCCTGTGATAGTGAATAAACGTCAGTTACCCAGCCAAATAACGGGGCTAAACCTGCAAAGGTCATCCTTATAATAAACCCTCTTATTGAAAGCACCGTTGCCCGCATTTCTGAAGGTGTGTGGATATTAATAAAATCTTTCATTACCGGAACGGCAATTCCTCTAAGGACATAAATAATGAACACAAATACAAGCCCATACAACGACTGAAAAAAGGATAAAGCAAGGAAACCAAGAGCAATTCCAAGCGTGAGTCCGGCTAAAATTTTATTCCTTTTGGTAACGGCCATTATTTTGTAGGCATAAAAGGAGAAAAATGCCACGGTCAGGTTTAAGGCCGACCAAAGAATACCGATTACGCCATCCGACAAATCAATGGCTTTAAAAAAGGGCTGAGCAAACCAGGCCATCATTAAAGTGGCAGAACCTGTAAAGGCAGAGATTATGATGTACCACTTCAGCAGACTTCCCTTCCGGAAGGTAAATTCAAGGATGGCTTTTATTCTTTCAAAACCAGAGGATTCCTTGGCTTCAGATGAAATATATACTTTTGGTTCAACCAGCGTTAACGCTACAATTACACCAAGAAAAGCAATGAAGACCTGACATTCTACAGCAAATCGATATCCCAGACTGGCAGCTATCCAGCCACCAAAAATTGCTGCAATTGCTTCGGCAAAGGTTCCAATAGAGTAAGTCCTACCCTCCAATTTCAGGTATTTCTTTTCTTTACCCATTTGCAGAAGAGAGTCGTAAAGCATGGCCGAATCTGTACCTGAGATAAAACTGGCACCTAAGCCTACAATTACAGCTGAACCGGCAAAGGCCCAAAATCCATACGAAAAGCTCAAAAGCATGATGCCAACAAAGTTGAGGCCCATACCCAAAATGAGGGTTAATCGGCGACCAAGTACATCAGAAAAATAACCGGAGGGTAATTCGAAAAGGGCCATACAGATCGAATAAACCGCCTGGATGGTCATGACCTGTACAATAGAAAGCCCGTTGTCCATGTAAAACAGGACGATTACAGGCATATACAGCAGGAACCATTTGAAAAATTTTATCAGATATAGCTTAGGAACATTGGCCGCTACAGTGCGCATCAGCCTAGACGTTAAATTTGAAATGCATTACATCGCCATCAGCGACTACATATTCTTTACCTTCGATTGATAATTTTCCAGCTTCTTTACATGCGTGTTCTGAACCAAAATGGACAAAATCATTATACTTGATCACATCGGCTTTAATGAACCCACGTTCAAAGTCAGAATGGATAACACCAGCAGCCTGAGGGGCCAACATACCATCAGAAATGGTCCAGGCGCGCACCTCCTTTTCTCCGGCGGTAAAATATGTGATCAGGTCAAGCAATTTATAGCAAGATCTTATGAGTTTACTTACCCCAGCTTCATCAAGTCCCATATCGTTAATGAATTCGATCCGTTCTTCGTAAGTATCTAGCTCAGCAATATCCGCCTCAATATCTGCACTTATCAAAATTACCTCTGCTTTTTCATTGGCAACAGCGGCAGTCAGGGCTGCTGTATGGTTATTGCCGCCAATTACTGAGTCTTCATCTACATTACATACATAAAGAACAGGCTTACTGGTAAGGAGGAAAAGCGGGTTGTAGAAATCCATTTCATTAGTTTCAACCTCAAATGACCTTGCAGGATTTCCAGCTTCAATATGTTTAATGAGTCTTTCTACAAACTCTACATATCGCACGACCTCTTTATCAAAAGATTTTGCTTGTTTCTTTAGTTTTTCAAGTCGTTTTTCGAGTGTTTCCAGGTCTTTCAACATCAATTCCATATCGATTACTTCCTTGTCTCTAACCGGGTCAATGTTTCCATCAACGTGAACTACGTTGTCATTGTCAAAGCATCTTACTACATGAACTATGGCATCTACCTCCCTGATATTGGCCAGGAACTGGTTGCCCAACCCTTCTCCTTTACTAGCGCCTTTTACTAATCCGGCGATATCAACTATTTCAATTGTAGTTGGGATAACATTTTGAGGCTCAACCAATTCAGCGAGTTTGTTCAAGCGATCATCCGGAACTGTGATAGTCCCGATATTTGGTTCAATAGTACAAAACGGATAGTTCGCTGCTTGGGCTTTTGCTGAAGAAAGCGCACTGAACAAGGTTGATTTCCCTACATTTGGAAGTCCAACAATTCCACATTTTAATGCCATGTCATTTCTGATTTTGAAGGTGCAAAGATATAACAATTCACACACTCCTGAAACCAATTTTTAATACCTGTTAATAATTGATTCAACTGAACTGACATAGCCCCCTCCAAAGAGGTTGACATGCACTAATAGGTAATAGAGATTGTAAATGCTAATTCTTTTTTCGAGGCCTGGTTCAGTTGGAAAAACAGATTCATAACTTTCGTAAAAATAATCATTGAAACCTCCGAATAAGGTAGTCATTGCCAGGTCCATTTCCCTGTGGGCATAACAAACCGCGGGGTCAATCAACACGGGTTCATCATTCATATCAGCCATGAAATTTCCACTCCAGAGGTCACCGTGAATCAGCGAAGGAGGTTCGTCCGGCAATATTTCCGGTAACCGATTATACAATCTCGAACTAGCCTGTTGTACACGATCAGAAAAAAATCCTTTGTCAAATGCCAATTTAAATTGCGGCTCTAATCTTTCATGAATAAAAAAGTCGACAAATTTTTTGTGCTGTTTGTTGGATTGAGGTAGCGAGCCAATATAATTATCGTGATCCAGGCCGCAATGAGTACTATTGCTTTGGTGGAGGGATGCCAAGGCTTTGCCAAACCTTTCCCAAAAGATGCCGAAACCCAATCCTCTGTGTATCAGCTCCATCACTAAAAAAGAATGGTCCTTACTTTCTGCAAAGAAATTTACAGTCGGAACTCTAATCTTTCCAGTTTCTCTTAATACTCTTAATCCTTTAGCTTCCTTCTCGAATAAGCCGGGAAAAGATGAACTGTCATTAATCTTGACGAAAAAGGCCCCTTGGCCAGTCTCAATTATTCCAGTTTCATTAATGGAACCCCCTCCTACTTTTTTAAAGCTTAAAATTTCAGTTTTGAGGTTATCAGCAATTAATTGTAATACATTTTTTTCCATAATGGCACAATTTTTCGGACTCTATAAAATACAGCCTAGATTCCGAAATCTTTAAACCTAAAACGCGGCTTACGCATATCGTGTTCAGGTAATTTTATCATTAATGATCCTACAATCGAATTTAGTTTGTAATTTGACTTTTTTACTGGTTTAACCCAAACAAAAACAGTAGTAATGGAAAAGAAAGTTTTTAGCTTTTTAATCATCCTGCTGACCTGCTCCTTCCCAGCAACCCTGCAAGCGCAAGAGGTAATGATTGAGGGCATCAGTGGTCAACAATTCCATGGTGTCCAGCCAATCGATGGTAAGGGTTATTATACCTTTTACAGGAAAGAAAAAGGCTTAAAGATTAAAAGTAATTTCCATCTTAAGATTTACGATCTCGATCTTCGACAACTTTCCGAATCAACCATAGAATTGTCAAGAAAGGCTGCATTGAAAGGCGGCACCTTCAATGGAAGCAATTTTCTATTTTCATTTATTGACCCAAAGTCAAGGAAAGTAACCTATAAGTCTTTTGATGAAAACGGCCAAACAGGTGATAAGGAATTAAAGGAAAAGATCAAACGAAATTTCCTTAAGCAAAAAAGATTTCACCCTTCTGTTTTTCCTTCCGGAAATTCAGGTTTCTATATACTGGACTACACCAAAGGGAAAAAGATTGGTTATCGTGTTCGGAAGGTTGATAACAACCTGAATTTGATTTGGGAAGAAAAATTTAATCCTGAAAAAGGTCAGGCCCAGGTGCTTCACGTTGAAAGCTCTGATGAAAACGTGCTCCTTGTTGTTCAGGTTCGTGAAAAATCTTCACTCAAAGATCCGATTGAAACCATTGTAGTTCTCGATGGACAAACTGGTAAGCAAAGATTTTCCTTCCCGCTGAAACAAGAGAATATCAAGTTAATGCCTTCAGCATATTTGCTCCAAGACAATAACACCTTCATATGCGCTGGAATGTACGCACCTATTGAAGCCGCATCAGAAAATGAGGATGGTTTATTTTTCATGGAACTGGATCAAAGTGGCAAGAAAACAGCTTTCAGGCAAGCCACATGGGTAGGCGATCTAAAAACATCAATCGAAAAACATGCCTTTGGAACAGCCTGGTGGAGCACAAATCCAAAGATTTTTTTCCAGGAGATTAGACAATATGAAGATGGGTATCAATTTATTGGAGAAACTTTTAGAAGAGCGACGAGTGGAACAGCCATCGTTTCTCATATGGTTGAAAACTCAGGTCCTGGAGCGAGCCTTGCAGTTTTGGACTTCATCGTTTTCAATGTAGATAAAAATCTTGAAGTGTTTGAGAAGATTCAATTCATACCAAAAGAAAAAATGACGGTATGGATTCCGACTGTCGATGATTATTCACTACCGCTAGATAGTTATTTTAAAAACTACAATCTATTATCATTCCGGTTTACGGAAAACTGGGATGATGAACTAAATGCTGTGATCTTTTATAACTGGGGGCGTGGAAGACCGTATGTTGGGTATGCACCTCTGACAGATGCCATCAGGATAAATCCAAAAAAAATATACCTTTCTAAAGCAGCTGCAAACTTTGGTACTGCCAATGTTATCAAGTCAAAAAAGGATCAGGTTTTAATCTATGAACACAACAAGAAGACCAAAACCCTGAAATTGTGGATTGAAACATTAGAATAAAAAATAAAGGGATCGCACCGAAAGGTACAATCCCTTTTTACTTTTCGAAATATCTTATCGAATTAACGTGATATCCCCTTTATATGGAAGCACAACTCCATCGACAAATTCTACTTCAGCATAATAAACAAATACAGCAGGATTCATTGGCTTTCCTTTAAAGGTACCATTCCAACCATATAGTGGATCATTAGGATCAAAGTTTGTGGCTTCGAAAACGAACTCTCCCCAGCGGTCATAAATCCTGAATATCCTCACTTGGGCAACACCTTGGTTTCCATAAACGATGACAACATCGTTAATACCATCATCATTTGGGGTAAAGGCATTTGGAATATAAACATCTCTGTCTTTATCAACAGAAATGAAAATATCGTCAGAAGCCGTACATCCATTCTCGTCAGTGACAATCAACGTGTAGGTAATATCATCCAATGGGGTAGCAACCGGATCAGGACAATCTGAACAGCTTAGGAAATTAGGTGGTATCCATTCATAAGTAACAGGAATATTAGGACTTATATCTGCATTCAACTGAACTGATTCTCCTAACAGAACTTCAATATCAGCACCTAGATTTACTGTGATTTCAGATGGTTCATCAATAAATGCGCTTAACGTTATTTCACAGCCATTGATATCCTGAATCCAAACTGTGTAAGAACCTGCAAGCAATCCATTGAATTCGTCTGATGTCTGGAAGTTGTCACCATCAAGGGAATAAATATATGGTCCTAACCCTCCGAATGCTGTATCCACTGTAATTGTTCCATTTGCATCGCCAAAGCAAAGCACATCACTTTCAGTTAGCGTTGCTTGTATTGGATCTGGTTGCCCCAATTGAATGGTTTCCAAACTAACGCAACCATTTGCATCTGTAACAGTTACCGTATAACTTCCTGCAGACAAACCTGTAGCAGTCGGTTCAGACTGGCCGTTGTTCCAGATGTATGTGTAATCAGGAGTTCCACCATTAACAGTTGCAGTGGCAGATCCATCATTTCCACTCCAACACAGCGGATCAACTCCATCAAGGGTAATCATTACTTCATCAACTGGCTCTGTAACATCAACTGAGGCTGTCATTTCACAACTATTAGCATCAGTTACCGTAACTGTATAATTTCCTGCTGAAAGTCCAGTGGCAGTCTGGTTAGTTTGGCTATTACTCCAGTTATAAGTATATGCCGGGGTGCCTCCGGAAACTGCTACTGAAGCTGTCCCGTCTGATCCACCGAAACAATTAACTGATGTCGCACTAATATCTACCATCAATTCGGTTGGACTTCCTATTTCAAATTGAGCTGTAGTCTCACATCCATTAGCATCCGTAACAGTTAATCCATGTGAACCAGCCATTAAATTGATGGCAGGATTATTTGTTTCACCATTATCCCAATTATACGTATAAGGCATGGTACCTCCACTTACAACTGCCATGGCAGAACCATCGTCTCCTCCGAAGCAGCTTGTCATAGAAGTTGTTACTGCTGCTCCCAATACTCCAGGTTCCGAGATAGTAATAATAGCCGTCTCAGAACAATTATTACTATCAGTTACAGTAACAGTGTGAGGTCCTGCGTCAAGCATTGTTGCCGTAGCGGTTGTTTCTCCACTATCCCATTCAAAAGTATAATCTGGAGTTCCACCTGACACGCTAACTGTTGCCTGGCCATTAGATTCTCCGTTACATAATACACCCTGATCTTCAACTACTGTCAAAATGATAGCTGCTGGTTCATTTATCATAACGGAAGCTTCGATCGAACATCCATTAGCATCAGTTATCGTAACTGTATGCGGACCGGCATCAAGATTAGATGCTGTCTGACCTGTTTCGTTATTATCCCATTCATAGGAATAGCCAGGTGTGCCACCCATTGCTGTGACAGTGGCTTGGCCATTTGATTCTCCATTACATAACACAGGTTGATCTTCGACAATCGTTGCGGCAATTCCAGGAGGTTCTGCTATATCAGCACAAGCTGTTGCTGTACAACCATTATTATCGGTTACCGTTACACAGTAGGTACCAGCGGCAAGTCCAGATGGATCTTCGTCAGTCGAACCATTGTCCCAGGTAAAGGTATAACCTGGTATACCTCCGGTTACGGTAAGATTAATGTCTCCATCTGTATCACCATTACACAAGAGCATCTCACCTGTAGCAGTAGCTGCCAATAATCCGGGTTCAGTGACATCAGCACAAGCCGTTGCT
Source organism: Bacteroidota bacterium (assembly GCA_039028895.1). GTDB lineage: Bacteria > Bacteroidota > Bacteroidia > Chitinophagales > Saprospiraceae > JAHDCJ01. Next base: position 124,925 of record JBCCHF010000015.1, read on the forward strand.
GTACATCCATTATTATCGGTTACTGTTACGCAATAGGTTCCGGCCACGAGCCCTGAAGGATCTTCATCAGTGGAACCATTATCCCAGTTGTAAGTGTAAGGTATTGTTCCGCCTGTTACTGTCAGATCAATATCTCCATCTGTATCACCATTACATAAGAGCATCTCACCTACTGCATTTGCTGAAAGCAGATCAGGTTCTGTAATATCAGCACAAGCTGTTGCCGTACAACCATTATTATCTGTAACAGTTACACAGTAAATCCCAGCTCCAAGTCCAGATGGATCTTCATCGGTAGCACCATTGTCCCAGGCAAAAGTATAACCTGGGGTACCTCCGGTTACGATAAGATTAATGTCTCCATCTGTATCACCACTGCACAATAACATTTCTCCTGTTGCACTAGATTCTAACAACAATGGTTCTGTAATATCAGCACAAGCTGTTGCCGTACAACCATTATTATCTGTAACAGTTACACAGTAAGTCCCAGCTCCAAGTCCAGATGGGTCTTCGTCGGTAGAGCCATTGTCCCAGGCAAAAGTATAACCCGGTGTACCTCCGGTCACTGTTAGATCAATATTACCATCTGTATCACCACTGCATAACAGCATTTCTCCTGTTGCATTAGCTTCTAATAGCAGCGGTTCTGTTATATC
>JBCCHF010000016.1:0-121269 GCA_039028895.1 Bacteroidota bacterium
AATTTTTTTCAAAAAATTGTTAATCAACATTTTAAACCAAAAATTTAACAAAAAAACTTTGTAATAAATTATCAAAATTTAAGTCTTGAATTTTACGAAAAATTAAAATACAATTTGAAAAAAAAATCATGGGATGGCAATTTGTGAACGGATTAAAGCTCTGCTCATAGAAACCTAAATTGCACATTTTATGGAAAAAAATTACATCGGGATTCATCCAGATCAAGGATCTGACAACCCTCATTGTTCTCTAAATTCAAAATTATTTTTTTACTGCCGGTTGTTCGCACTGGCTATCCTGGTTTCAGGATGGTTTGTATCGCCGATAAATTCACAAACTCCAATTTTCGACAATATCCCTCAGGAGAAGTCTGAATGCATAGACTTGTCGATCATTATTGACAATTTCCAACCTGTTCCGATCCTCTCTCCCGTGTGTGGTTGTAACGATGTAACCTACCCTAATGCCGAAGTTGCGCAATTTTTAAATGGGGTTACCGCATGGGTAGATGGTGCTTGTCCTGAACCTGTTTGTGATCTTAACGTGACTATTACCAGTATTTCTGGCACCTGCGACAATGGTACCTCTGGTGGTTCGGTATGTTTCATGGTTACAGGAGGCGTTGCCCCGTTTACATTTTCACTATCCGGTGGTATTTCTACAGGAAGTAATGACTTCGATTTTTGCTTTTTCGGACTTGCCCCGGGAGGTTATGGACTGGATGTGACCGATGGACAAGGATGTACAGTTACCATCGACTTTTTCATTCCCTCAACTGGTTTGGGATTGGAAGGTCTGGTTTATGATGTAAAATGCCATGGTGGAAGTGATGGTGTTATTGACCTTGGAGTGTTTGGAGGCACACCACCTTATGTTTACCAATGGAGTAATGGTGCCAATACAGAGGATTTGTCAGGTTTGACAGCTGGAAACTATTCTGTAACTGTCTATGACAATTTCCAATGTTCGGCTACAGCAAACTTCCTGGTCAACGAACCTAATCCAATTGATGTTCAATTTGAGATTTTTAGCGAACCTTGCGATGCACAGGTAGACGGATGTTTATTCATCAATGGCGGTACTCCAGGATACAATATCTGGGTTTTTGATGGTGCCACAGCACTACCAGTTCAACCAGTGTTTAGCTCAGATGGTACGCCAATTCTTGCTAACCTGCCTATCAACAACGACATTGTTTTTGATGGTACTCCAAATCTCGTTTTTTGTGCTGCTGATATTCCTGTTGGATTATATACCATCCTGATCATTGATTCTAATGGATGTTACCATATTGAAGTAATAACCGTTCCTGAACCTCAAGGTTTGGAGGTAACAGGTGTTGTTTATAATGTAAGTTGTGCAGGAGGATCAGATGGTTCAATTGATATTTCTGTTTCCGGTGTAACCGGCCCATACTACTTCACATGGAGTAATGGTGAAACCTCAGAAGATCTTGATGGTTTAAGTGCCGGAACCTATACTGTTGATGTATATCTCGATAATGATTTCTGTACAACATCAGCAACATTTACAGTGACTGAGCCAACTGAACTTTTAGTCGATTTCAATATTACAAGTCCAATATGTTCCGATCAGGTAGACGGCTGTCTTACCGTGATTGGAGGCACTCCAGGATACAACATTTTTGTATTTGAATGTCCTGTACCTTGTGTGGATCCTGACCTGATTGATCTAAATGCATTCTGCCTACAGGTCTATGATCCTGTTTGTGGTTGTGATGGCGTAACTTACTCAAACTCTTGTTATGCTACCAACTATGGTGGAGTGACTTCCTGGACACCCGGTCCTTGCAACACGTCCGACCCATGTATTGACCCTGCTATCATCAATCCTGATCAACCATGCATAACGCTGTATGACCCGGTATGTGGCTGTAATGGAGTTACTTATTCCAACTCTTGTATTGCACAGGTTCAGAATGGTGTAACAACATGGACCCAGGGACCTTGCCCTATCACTAATCCGGTACTTCCAGATCCTGTTTTCGGCCAAAACCCCTTAGAAACACCTACTGTGGCGAATATGACGCCGATAACTGATATTGACTTTTTACCAGTACCTGGTTCGGTATCCTCTTATTGCGCTCAAAATATTCCGGAAGGAGAATATTATGTTCTTGTAGTGGATGCCAATGACTGTTTTGAATGGCTATTGATCGAAATTCCAGCTCCTACAGCTTACGAACTGACTGCTGACATAACCCATATCTCTTGTCATGCTGGAAATGATGGTACCATTGACCTGCATGTTGAAAATCCAGGTAATTTCTGGCTTGAATACCTGTGGAGCAATGGTGAAACCACCCAAAACATTGATGGTTTGACAGCCGGAACATATACCGTTACTGTAGATGTACGAATAAGTCCAACAGGACCGACTTTATGTGTATTGACCGCAACTTTCACGGTGGATCAGCCTGATCCGATGGAACTTGACCTGATATTGACCCAGCCTCTATGTGGAGGTAACCCGAGTGGTTGTGCGATCGTTGACGGCGGAACTGGGCCATACTCCTGGCATGTATTTTTCGGTTGCCCGAATGGGACTCCAGTTCCTCAGCCTGTGGATCCTGAAAATCTGGACCTGGATTTAGCTGATTTTATCTTTAATATCCCTACGCCAATTCCATTACCATTTCCAATCGATCCGAATGATCAACTTTGTGCTCAAAACATTCCGCCTGGTGATTATTTTGTAGTTGTTGCAGATGCCAATGGATGCTTGATTTATGACTGTTTTACCGTCGATGCAATCCCGGAACCATTTATTGATGCAACTATCACAGACGCAGGCTGTAACAGCACAAATAGCGGGGCGATAGACCTTCATGTTCAAGGGCCTGGTATTCCTACTTTCCAATGGGATAACGGTGCTGTAACGGAGGACATCGATGGATTAGCTCCAGGTTCTTATTGTGTAACCGTTACCTGGCAAGGTATCAATGGTCCCACCTGTACAGTTACAGCTTGTTTTACAGTTGAGGGTTCTGACCCTTTAAATCTTGGCTATTTTGTAACTTATCCAGAATGTGATGCCAATGCAACAGCGTGTGTACTTGTAGACGGAGGAACAGCTCCATACATTTGGCATGTTTTCCACGGATGCCCTGATATATTACCAGTTCCAGGAATGCCATTTGATATAACTTCAATCAACTTAAACCCAGCTGATAATACATTCCCTGTACAGCCTATTCCAGGCTCTGCAAATGAAGAGATCTGTGCGGATAATGTACCACCTGGTGACTATTTCGTACTGGTTGTAGATGCAAATGGTTGTTTTACTTATGACTGCATCACTATCCATCCGGCTCCGGACTGGGGTATTGAGGGGGCAACAGTAACTGATGTTTCCTGTAACGGTGGCAATACAGGTGCGATTGACCTGCATGTCTCGGCACCTGCGACTTCATACCAATGGAGTAACGGTGCTACAACAGAGGATATTGACGGACTTTCACCTGGTGATTACTGTGTTACCGTTACTTGGCAGGGATTTGAAGGGCCACTATGCGTGGAAACGGCATGTTATACAGTTGAAGAATCTTCAGCAATGGAGCTTGACCTGATCCTTTCACAACCTATTTGTGGTGGCAACCCGAGTGGATGTGCCATTGTGGGTGGCGGTACTGCTCCCTACACATGGCATGTATTCTATGGATGTCCTGACCCTGTACAATTCCCAATGCAGGTAGATCCTACTATGCTGGATCTTGACAACGCAGATAATATTTTCAATATTCCTACACCGATTCCTTTACCAATCCCAATTGATCCCAATGATCAGTTATGTGCCCAGAATATTCCTCCAGGAGATTACTTTGTACTAGTGGCCGATGCCAACGGATGCCTGGTTTATGATTGCTTTACTATTGATGCGACTCCTGGACCATTCATCGATGCGACGGTGACCGATGCAGGCTGTAATAGCTCAGCAGGTGGGGCAATTGACCTACACGTTCAGGGACCTGGTATCCCTACATTCCAGTGGAGTAATGGCGAAACGACAGAAGATATTGATGGATTAGCCCCAGGTACTTATTGTGTAACCGTTACCTGGCAAGGTATCAATGGTCAAATTTGTACTGTAAGCGAATGTTATATAGTTGAAGGATCTGACTCAATGGACATTTTCCACTATGTCACTTATCCGGAATGTAATGGTAATGCTTCAGGATGTGCTGTTGTGGAAGGTGGAACTGCTCCATTTTCATGGCATGTATTCTTTGGATGTCCTGATTTTTTCCCGGTACCCGGAGTACCATTTGATGTAAACACGGTTAATTTAAATCCGGCTGATAATGTATTCCCGGTAATACCGAATCCAATTGACCCTAATGACCAGATCTGTGGACAGGATATTCCTCCTGGAGATTATTTTGTACTGGTAATTGATGCTAACGGATGTTTCGCTTATGAATGTATCAGCATTGATCCAGCTCCATACTGGATCATTGAGGAGGCTACAATTACCAATGTTTCCTGCAATGGAGGAGATGATGGATCGATTGACTTACATGTTTCGGCACCTGCGACTTCATATCTATGGAGCAATGGTGAAACAACTGAAGACATCGATGGCCTGACAGCTGGTGACTACTGCGTAACCGTGACCTGGCAGGGATTTGAAGGTCCTTTGTGTGTAGAAACGGCGTGTTTTACGGTTGAAGAACCTGCTGCTCTGGAACTCGACATCGTTCTTGCTCAACCAATTTGTGGTGGAAATCCAAGTGGATGTGCTGTAGTGGAAGGCGGAACAGGACCCTATACATGGCATGTATTCTACGGTTGTCTTGATCCGGTTCCGTTCCCTCAACCTATTGATCCTTCAATTATTGATTTAGATACTGCAGATGACCTTTTCAGCATTGTGACACCTGACCCGGTACCATTTCCGATTGATCCTGATGGTCAGCTATGTGCCCAAAATATACCTCCGGGAGATTATTTTGTAATCGTGGTGGATGCCAATGGTTGTTTCGTATACGATTGTTTCACCATTGAAGCAACCCCCGGACCATTTATCGATGCAACGGTGACTGATGCCGGCTGTATCAGTTCAATAGGTGGATCCATTGACCTTCATGTTCAGGGACCTGGTATACCTGCGTTCCAATGGAGCAATGGTGAAACGCATGAAGATATTGATGGTTTGGCACCTGGCGATTACTGTGTAACCGTTACCTGGCAGGGTATTGCCGGACCAATATGTACTGCAGCCGCATGTTATACAGTTGAAGGTTCCGACCCGATGAGCTTAAGCCATTTCCTGACCTACCCTGAATGCAATGGCAATGCTGCAGGATGTGTCGCTGTCAACGGCGGAACTGCGCCTTATTCATGGCATGTATTCTACAGTTGCCCGGATATTTTCCCAATACCAGGAACGATAATCGATGCCAGTACGATCAACCTGGACCCAGCTGATAATGTATTCTTTAATGCATCATCTCCTTTTAATCCAAATGGACAGCTTTGTGCAGACGACATTTCTCCTGGTGACTACTTCGTATTTGTGATGGATGCGAATGGATGTTTTGCATATGAATGCATTACAGTTGAACCAGCACCTTACTGGGCTTTTGAAGAAGCAACTATCACCAATGTTTCCTGTAATGGTGGTGATGATGGTGCCATAGACCTTCATGTCTCTGCCCCTGCCACATCGTATTTGTGGAGCAATGGTGCAACAACCGAAGACATCGATGGCCTGACAGCTGGTGACTATTGCGTTACCGTTACCTGGCAGGGATTTGAAGGACCGTTGTGTGTTGAAACGGCTTGCTTTACAGTTGAAGAAACTGCTGCCCTGGAACTCGACATCGTTCTTGCTCAACCAATTTGTGGTGGAAATCCAAGTGGATGTGCTACCGTTAGTGGTGGAACTGCGCCTTATTCATGGCACGTATTTTACGGTTGCCTGAATCCGACGCCAAACCCACAACCTATTGACCCTGCTAATATTGATCTGGACAATCCCGATGATCTTTTCAATGAGGTACTTCCTGACCCTATACCATTCCCGATTGACCCTAATGGTCAGTTGTGTGCCCAGGATATTCCTCCGGGAGATTACTTTGTACTAGTGGTTGATGCGAATGGATGCATTGTATACGAATGCATTTCCATTGAAGTTGCACCAGATCCTGTAGTCGAAGGGGAAGTCACGCATGTTTCATGTAATGATGGTGAAGACGGAGAAATTGACCTTACAGTCTCCGGTCCAGGCAATCCTTTATTCCAATGGAGTAATGGTGCCACAACTGAAGATATTGACGGGTTAACAGCAGGGACATACTGTGTCACGATAGCATTCTTTACCAATGCAGGAACGGTTCCTTGTGTTGAGACCATGTGCTTCACTATTGAGGAACCTGATGCTCTTGAATTGGATCTGTTATTGTCTCAACCAATATGTGGAGGCAATCCAAGTGGTTGTGCTGTCGTGGAAGGTGGAACAGCTCCTTATTCATGGTATGTATTCTATGGGTGTCCTCCAAACATATTACCAAATACGATCGACCCTGAGAATATCAATCTGAATAATGCTGATAACATTTTCACGAGTACTACACCGAATCCCATAGATCCTAATAATACACTTTGTGCGCAGGATATTCCCGCAGGAGATTATTTTGTCCTTGTGGTAGATGCGAATGGATGCCTGGTTTATGATTGCTTTACTATTGAGCCTATGCCAGGTCCATTTGTGGAAGGCATAGTAAACAATGTTTCCTGTAATGGTGGTAATGATGGAAGTATTGATCTGTTTGCTCAAGGCCCTGGTATTCCAAGTTACCAATGGAGTAATGGTGAAACATCCGAGGACATTGATGGTTTGACAGCAGGGACATATTGCGTGACTGTCACATTTAACGGTATAGCCGGAGCTGTTTGTGAAGTAACTGAATGCTTCATTATTATAGAACCCGCGGAACTTGAATTGGAGATTTCACTTGAATATCCTGAATGTGGCGGACAGCCTGACGGATGTGCATCTGTTCAAGGCGGTACAGGACCTTACAGTCTTTTTGTCTTCCTATGTGATGATCCTTCGATCATTCCTGTAGTAGACAATTCGACCTGGCCTCCAAGCCTTTCGGATATGATACTTATTGACGATATCGCTTTTGATATCAATGCGGTTGGATTGTATTGTGTACAAAACATCCCTGCAGGAACCTACTACGTGCTTGTAATTGATGAATATGGATGTTTCGACCTGGAAGTCATTATTGTCGATGAAAATCCAGGAATGGAAATTACCGGGGTAGTCTCGGACGTGAGCTGTAACGGTGATGATGGTGCAATTGACATTGCAGTCAGCGGAGGAGTTGCACCTTACTTTTACGCATGGAGCAATGGGGCAACATCCGAAGATTTGGAAGGATTAGCCCTAGGCACATATTCAGTAACTGTTTATGACATGTTCCAGTGTAGTGCAGAAGCAACCTTTGAGGTAGAAGGAGCCGGAGCACTTGAGGTGGATCTCGACTTTGATCCTTATGGTACTTATGCCTGTGCAGTGATCTCAGGTGGTATCTCCCCGTATGTGGTTGAGTTTATCGACCTCAGTACTGGAAATGCTGTACCATTAACCGATCCATACTGTGTCTCAAATCTGAGCTCAGGTGTTTACTGGGTAGTTGTAACTGATGCTGCAGGCTGTCAAGCCATTGACATCCTGATTATAGAGCCAAACTGTGATGGTGGAGAAGCTTTGGTAGATCCCGACCATATCAATTCAGGTGAACCTACAACATTCTATCTATTAAATTGGGCAGGAGCCAGCATTCAATGGCAATTCAAAACTTCCTTTACGCCCTGGTTAAACATCCCGCTTGCAACAAGCGAAGTTTATCATACCCCTGACCTGTTTTCAGGATTTGATATGGATGTTGAGGTCAGAGCAGAAGTAACTTGCCCGGATGGGACCATAGTTTACTCTACCATTGATGTACTCCATATTCTTGGTAATGTTCAAATTGCAGATTCTGGCATTACTATAGAGGAATTTGCACAGAACCTGTTTACCAATGCCTACCAGGATGAGGCGGCTTCGGCAAGGTCATTTGTTGAGTCTGACAACAGTATATTAGTTTACCCAACTGTTAGTACTGGTCAGGTAACGATCGTATATGAAACCATTGGTACACCAGAGGTCATAGTGATTGATGCCATCGATCATTTAGGAAGACCTGTATTTACAGAAACCGATAAAGCCCCAATAAATGGGATGACGAAAACGCTCAGTCTCCAGCATCTGGATCCAGGTATTTATTACCTGACATTCAGAATTGGTGAAGAGCTGATTACACAGCGAATAATTATCGCGAAAGATTAGAAAACAAGAATAGGGCTATTCATTTGGCAGGCAGTCAGGGTTGTTATCCGGCTGCCTGCTTTTTTGATTTTTCAAGCACAATAACTTCAAAATTCCTTTTATATATCTTGCTTTCCAGCCAAGAGATAAAATCGAAATAGTCGAAAGCATGCTTTTCATAATCGTCTTTGGTAAGTTTGAAAAGGTCGCGATGAAGGTCTTTAAAATGCTCTATCATTTCCTTTTCAGTAATCCAGTTGGGGTATTTTTTAATAAAATTAAGAATGATGGTTTCGACCTTGAATAATCTTTTGCGTTTATCCAGGAACCTGTGGGTAGATTTGACAATATATTCCAACAATTGATCATTGCCCAGTTCATAATGAATGATGAGGTTAATCAATCTACCATAGCTATGGATATCCTCTCTAGAGGGCAGATCCGGATCATTTAGCAAAAGGTTGTTCCAGTCGAGTGCCTTGCTGTAATTTCCGGCTCCGAAATAGATTAGTGAAAGGTTATAATAAAAGGCGAGCCGACTTTGCGGATCAATAATATCCTGAAGTTTTCGGATACCGGATTCAATCTCATACAAGCTTTTCATGGCTTCTGTGAAATACCCTTTGGAGATATAAAAATCAGTCTCAAGCAGGTAACTTCTCGTAAACACCTCAGCTTTTTGGGCAGGTGATTTCGCAGGGATTTCTCGCATTTTCTTCAAGGTGGCTAATCCCTCATCATCAGCGTGAATATGTTTCTGAACGACATAAAGATTGTTCAAAGCCCCAATGTATCGCATCGTATCGTTTCGCATGCCATCAACATCATCTTCAATCATTTGAACGAGACTCTGCATGGGTTCATAACACTTTTCTAGTTCTGAAATGCAGTAGTAGTAAGCAAAAAGAGAATTGTAATAAAGGAATTTGGCACTGATAGATTTAGCTTTTTCAACATTTTGGAACAAATCCTCTTCAAGGAGTTTTGCCAGGGCTTTTTTCTCTTCAACTTTTCGGGCAATACCCATTCTCCAATATTGAGCAAAAATTTGGTCATGGAACAGGCGAAACTGGAGGAGGTTCTGATATTTGGCTAATATTTCAAACTCTTTGTTGATAGAGTCGGAAACGTATTCTTCAAGTCTGGCGAGGTCGTTGGTGGTATGAATAATGGAATGTTCCCACTGATAAATCTCAAGTAACTGTAAAAACCGTTCATTATCAAGCGCTGACTTTTTGGCCTTGTTCAGTACTTTCGCACTTTGTTTGCTTAACCCTTTGTCAAATAAAATCTGTGCATTTCTCAAGAGGGTATGAAACTTATCATCGGCCTTGGTAGCATGGAAATTTCGGAGACTATCAAGAATGAGCTTTCGCAAATAATTTTTGGTAACGTGCAATTGCTTGACGAAGACTTCCTTTCGAAATTTTCTTTTGATCTTTACCTCATCATATTTTTCCTGCTTGTCTATGGCATCAAATAAAATGACATACTTGTTCTTATCTCCAATTACATGCCTTGAAGCATAGAGTTTGAAGTAACGTTTCTCCTGCTTGGTCAGTGATTTAATTAATTGAAATAACTCGTCAGAGACAGTTTTCATTACCAAAAATTACACAACGTCGAAACTTCTCAATGCGTTAGAAAAGAAGACGATGAAGGTTTTACCATTGCCAAATGATGCCGGGATGCCTAGGGCCTCCCTGAAACAAATTTAGCAAAAATACCTTTGGACTTCTACGTTTTGACTTTTTTTGGTTTTATACCATTCTTTAATATGTCTATTTTCAGACCAACAGCCCGAAAATCCAACATATAACACCCTGTATTACAGGTGAAAGCCGATTTCTTCAAATGAATAACCTAGGCCCACATCAAATTACCACGATATGAGATAGCCATTGCAACGTGACCCTATACATATTGCATCTGAGTATATATCAAGCAATATGATTTTGTGAGCCAAATGATTAATATATTATGCCTGGGAGGATTATCCTACATATCCCGCTTTTGGGGTGTTTGCTGTTAATTGGAAACCTGGTTTTCGGTCAGGTCGGTGGTATGAATCCTACTGCCGTTCCGTTTCCTACTGAAAATTGTGGCATTCAACTAGACACCATTATTGTGCCTCCAAGTTGTCCAGGCGGTAATGATGGACGACTGGAAATCTTTGTTGAAGATAACGGTGTCCCATTGCCATTATCTGTTAATTACCATTGGATTAATGTCGCAGGTCAATCTACTGATGGCCCCTTTGTCGACAACTTGACAGCAGGCACATACGCTTGTGAGTTAACGGATATGAATGGCTGTCTTGATACGCTCGTCTTTCATCTCCAAGACCCTGACGGCATTGAAGCCATCAGAAATAATGCAACTTTATGTGCTGGAGCAAGTACCATTCCATTACTCAACGCAGTAGCTGGTGGATCACCTCCATATACTTTCTCCTATCAATCTCAAAATCAACTTAGCTGTTTTAATTGTGCAAACACCAATGTCACAGTTAGTCAATCAGATGTTTTCTCTATCCAAATTACTGACTCTAATGGATGTACCTCCACTGAAAATGTCTTTATTACAGTTCTGGATCCATTGGAATTCACGAGTTCATCTGTTCCCGAAACCTGCGGCGATGATGGTGAAATAATTATTTCTGCCACTGGTGGGGGGAACAACTACTCCTATTCTATCAATGATGGGCCTGTTTCTAATGTCAATAATTTTACCAACTTACCTTCTGGTGACTATAATATTGTTGTGGAAGACGATCAGGGTTGTACAACTACAGAAACTGTTACGATACCAACCGCTCAGGTTTTGGTAGACTTTACAGCCAATGTTGTAAATATTCCATGTTTCGGAGAAGCGAGTGGTGTAATTGAGGGGATTGACAATAACGGCGCAGTCGCTGCTTTCTCGCTTAATGATCTTGATTTTACCGACCCAGCAGGTATTTATGATGGTCTAAGTGCTGGTTTTTATACCTTGTATGCTGAGGATGCAAATGGTTGTATTACCTCTCAGGACATTGAAATCGTTGAGCCTGACGAACTCATAATTAATCTTATCGGGCAAGATGTCACCTGCCCTTTCGGGAATGACGGGTCTATTACCATTCAAGCAGGTGGCGGCGTTCCAGGCAGTGGGTATTTATATTCCATCGACAATGACTTGTTCCAGCCTGATCCCAACTTTGATAACCTGTCACCGGGTGTTTATGAGTGTATTGTAAAAGATACCAATGGATGTGAAAAAATACAATCGATTGTTATCAATGCACCTGCAGAGCCCAACGTTCTTGTCAATAAACAAGATGTTTCCTGCCCGGGCGCTAACGACGCCAGTATAGTTATTATCGTATCGGGAGGCGGTTTGACCAACACTAATTATCAGTTTTCACTGGATGGTGCAAATTTCCAAGCTGGAAATACCTTTGGTGGTTTGACCTCAGGGACTTACACTGCATTTGTACAAAACGACGATGGCTGCACAACCACCGAAAACTTCATTATTGAGGAACCTGACATCCTTGATGTACAAATTAACAAACAAGAACCAAGCTGTCCTCAGATTAACGATGCGAGTATTGTAATCATCGTTTCTGGTGGTGGCATAAATGACATCTACCAATACTCTCTGGATGGCGTGGAATATCAGGATAGTAACGTTTTCTCCGAACTTTTTGCAGGAGTTTACACAGGCTATATCCAAAATCAAACAGGTTGTGTCACCACAGAAAACTTTTTTCTGGAAGACCCTCCTACACCTGATATTAATTACAATAATATCGACGCTACATGTTCGAATGCCCAGAATGCAGAAATCGTTATCATCGTTTCTGGTGGCGGTGTTTATGACTATTCCATAGACGGCGTCAATTATCAGGATTCTAATGTATTCCCTGGGGTCCAGGCTGGTACTTATCCAGTTTTTGTGCAAGAAAATAATGGTTGTACTTATTTCGATATTACTTCAGTCGGAGCACCTCCTGCTGCAAATATTCAACTACAGAAAGAGGATGTTTCGTGTCCTGGAGGTAATGATGCCAGTATTGTGATCATTGTATCCGGAGGTGGTGTAAATGACACTTATGAATACTCACTCGATGGTGTTGAATACCAGCCAGACAATGACTTCTTTGATCTCGCTGCGGGCATTTATACTTGTTATGCTAAAAACCAGTTTAACTGTATCACGACGGAGCAAGTCTTGGTTGAAGAACCAGATGTACCAAATATAAACCTGGTGCCTAGTGAAGTTACCTGTCCGGGAGGAAGTAATGGTTCTATTGTGATTATCGTATCTGGTGGCGGCATTTATGAATATTCATTAGACGGCATAAACTACCAACCACAAAATTCATTTGACGGCCTCAATTCTGGGCTCTACCAAGTTTACATTCGTGATGAAAACGATTGTGTTTTTCTTGATAACCAGTTTATCGATGAACCGATCCAACCAAATGTAAATGTCAATATTTCGCCTCCCAATTGCCCCGAAGAAAATAATGCAAGCATTGTGATCATCGTTTCTGGCGGAGGAGCTACTGACACTTATCAATACTCGCTCACTGGTGGCACATATCAGCCATCCAACACATTTAATGATCTTGGCGCAGGTAACTATACCGCCTTTATCCAAAACCAGGATGGCTGTACCACTACTCAAAACTTTATCGTTCAGGATCCTCCTGCCCCAGACCTTAATCTTATTGGCGAAGATGCGACATGCCCTGGAGGGACTGATGGGAGTATCGTAATCATGGTCTCAGGTGGAGGCGTTCATGAATACTCTCTTGATGGGACAAACTTCCAACAATCAAATACTTTCCAAGGTTTGGATGCCGGTTTTTACACGGCTTATGCCATGAACGACAATGGCTGTATAATTACCGAATCAATTCTCATTAACGAGCCTCAAGCACCAAACATCAACGTAAATATTTCGCCAATTTCCTGCCCTGGAGAGAATGATGCAAGTATTGTCATTATCGTTTCTGGAGGAGGATTTTATGAATACTCCCTTGATGGCAGCAATTATCAATCTTCAAATACATTTGGAAGCCTATCTTCCGGAAATTATTCTGCATATATCATGAACCAGGATGATTGTATCACAACTGAGAATTTCATCATTGCTGATATTGTTGCACCAAATGTTTCATTCTCAATTACAGATATCACATGTCCTTCAGGCCAGGATGGCAGTATCGTAGCAGTAGTGGCGGGAGGTGTGGCGCCTCCATTTGAATATTCCCTTGACGGAATGAATTACCAGCCTTCCAACTCATTTGTCGGACTAACTGCCGGGGTGTATTCAGTGTATGTCCGGGATGCAGCAGGTTGTGTATTTATCAATTCTGCTTTTGTAGATGAACCACTACCACCGGATATTAATGTAAATATTACCCCGATATCCTGCCCGGATGAAAATGACGCTAGTATTGTCATTATCGTTTCAGGGGGTGGGCTCTATGAATACTCTCTTGACGGTAGCAATTATCAAGCTTCAAATACCTTCAGCAATTTGGTGGCTGGTACATATTCTGCCTTTGTCAGCGATGAGGATGATTGTGTAACTACAGCAGGTTTTTCAGTTGGAAATATCTCTGCTCCCAATATTTCACTCTCCATAACTAATGTAACTTGTCCGGCTGGTACTGATGGTCATATAGTCGCAATTGTTTCGGGTGGAGCAGCTCCGCCATATGAATATTCCCTTGACGGAGTGACGTACCAGCCATCCAATTCCTTTGCAGGATTGATGACTGGCCTTTACGATGTTTATGTTAGAGATGCGGCAGGTTGTGTATTTATTAATCCTGCCTTCGTTGATGAGCCGCCATTACCCACAGTTAATACTCAAATAACTGATGCCAGTTGCCCGGGTTCCACCGATGCGATTATCCTGGTCTCAGTAACCGGAGGGGGACAATCAGATATTTACGAGTACTCACTCGATGGAGTTGTATACCAATCCTCCAATGCCTTCCAAGGTCTTTCTGCAGGCTTATATAATGTAGCGGCAAAAAATCAGAATGAATGCATTGCCCTGACTTTTGCAGTGGTCAATGAACCTACGGAAGTAAACATTGTGCCCGCAGTGATCGATGCCAGTTGTGAAGGTAACTCTGATGGTGCTATTTCTATTTTTGCCTCTGGTGGCTATGAATCTTATGAATATTCACTTGATGGTATCAATTTTCAGTTATCAAACAACTTTACAGGACTGGGGGCAGGCATCTATGAAGTTTTCGTTCAAGATAATGGCATCTGTATTTCCTCAATGCTTGTGTCTTTAAATGAGCCCCCTGCACCGCAAATTGCATCTTCCGCTCAAGATGTTACCTGCCCATCAGGAAACGATGGTGAAATTATAGTCAATATAACCAATGGTATTGGGCCGTTTCAATACTCGATTGACGACACCAACTATCAATCAACAAACGTCTTTTCTTCATTGGAGACTGGTAATTATGACATCTATATTGTAGATGGAAACGGATGTAATTATATCGATGCGGCATTGATAAATGAGCCACAGACATATGATGTTTCCTTCACGGTGCAAGATGCCACTTGTAGTATCGCCAATGGCCTCATTGCTAGTGATGTCAGTGGAGCCACGGGTCCATACAACTATTTATGGTCTAATGGTCAAACTGAAGCTATTGCCACAATGCTGTCTTCTGGTTATTATGGATTAACAGTTACCGATACGAATAACTGCACTTGGTCCGATAGTACGCTGGTATTGAATGAAAATGGTCCTGATGCTAACACTACCGTAATCGACGTAAGTTGTTTTGGTTTAAGTGATGGCAGTATTACATTGGAAATGATAAGCGGAACGGCACCTTTTACCTACACCTGGTCAGGAGGTATGACCACACAGAATATTTCCGGTCAACCGGCAGGTAACTACAAAGTTACCATCCTGGATGCCAATAACTGTCTTAACCTAATCGAATTCGTAATAAATGAGCCTCAGCCAATCGTGATCTCTTCAACTGAGTGGATCGAAAACGATCTTGGACAGATTGATCTTGAGGTTTCCGGCGGAAGCCCGGACTATACTTTCGTTTGGTCTAATGGCAGTACTACCGAGGATCTGTCAGATCTAGAAGAAGGTATTTACACCGTGACGGTAACTGATTTCCATGGTTGTACAGAAACGGCTGAAGTTATTATTATTCTGACCAATACTGATGGACCATTACCTGAAGAAAACATCGATATTTTCCCTAACCCGACAGATCAATCCATTTATATAAAGGGCAGTTTCCAAACATCCAAACCAGTAAACCTTGAAGTGTTCAGTGTAGATGGTAAATTAATATATCAAGAAACAGAAATAGGCTCTGGGAAAATCGATTATGAGCTAAATTTGGGAGGTTTACCACAGGGCGTATACCTGTTAAGATTAAGTTATGACACGCAAAGTATTGTAAGAAAGGTAATTAAACAATAAGACAGCCCTCCTTAACCCAAGCTGATCTTATGCGTTATGTCTTCGACCGAAGGCATAACGCTTTTTTTATATTATGATATAAAAAATAAGATTCCAGCATGTCTCTCTCAAAAACATAACGCTGGAATCTTTAAAAAATGTAAAATTTGATTAGAGCCAGTCAGAAGAATTGCCCCAATAATCTTGCCGAAATTCGATTTCTTCAAGTGCTGCATTATTTTGCTCAGTTGAAGGTATTCTTTTGTTACAACCTGCCAGTAAAACAGCATATAGCAAAATGCTAACAAGAATTGAAAAGACAAAAGTTTTTAGCGTAGATTTATTCAAAATGGCAAAATTTGAGGTCTTTATTTACAATATAAACCAAATTTAGGGTTTAATGCAAACGTTTGCACTACCCAAATGTGTGGTATTTTAACAAAATATTTAGGTTTCCGACATACCAAAACTGGCTTCTTTTTTGTTGAACTTGTGAGATGAAGGATAAAATCCATAGTCTTTTGGAAAAACTGAACGCCTTTTTCAACGCTGTGGGACAATTTTTCGCTAAGTGGAAAGGTATCCTGGCTGAAAAGCTGGAACCACTCGTCAAAAAGCTGGATCCGTTATGGGAAAAGCTGGATGTACTTAAAGAAAAATTGCAACCACTACTTGAGCCTATTGCCAAACGGCTAGAACCCCTAAAACCCTATTGGGAAAAGTTTTGGCCGAAAGCAAGGCGCCCCGTCACCATCATGGGGTTTCTCTTCATGTTTGGTGCCCTGGGAATTTGGGGCTTTTATCTTTCTGTTCGATGGGGCGCATTCGAACACATTCCTTCCAAATCTGAGTTAAGAAATATAAAAAACTACGAGGCATCAGAGATCTATTCAGCTGACGGCGTCTTACTTGGTCGATACTACCTGGAAGACCGGACCAATGTCGCTTATGACAAGATTTCTGAACACGTCATTAATGCCTTGATTTCCACTGAAGATGCCAGGTTTTATAAGCATGGAGGAGTTGATATTAAATCTGTCCTCAGGGTACTTTTCAAATCTTTGTTGCTCAGAGATGAAAGCTCCGGGGGTGGCAGTACAATTAGTCAGCAACTTGCAAAAAACCTGTTTCCAAGGCAACCACACGGCATCTTTACCATGCCAATAGCCAAGATCAAGGAAATGATCATTGCAGGCAGACTGGAAGATCTATATTCGAAAAAAGAGATCCTTACAATGTATCTCAATACGGTTTCATTCGGAGACAATGCATTCGGTATTGATCGGGCGGCTTATCGTTTTTTCAACAAAACAGCAGCAGAGCTTAGCATAGAAGAAGCAGCTGTCCTTGTTGGTCTTCTGAAAGCTACCACACGTTATAACCCCAGAAGATATCCAGAACGGTCTAAAGATCGAAGAAACAGAGTACTCGAACAAATTGTCATTTACGGAAACCTGCCCGAAGCAATAGGGGATTCATTGCAAGCCCTCCCCTTGACGCTTAACTACAATCTTGGATCACAATCAGAAGGACTCGCCCCTTATTTCAGAGAACACCTTAGACTGGAGTTGAATGACTGGGTCAAAGACCAAACCAAAAGCGATGGCTCACCCTACAATCTTTACACCGATGGATTGAAGATTTATACCACCCTGGATTCCAGGCTTCAGGCTTATGCTGAGGAAGCGGTTAAAGCCCATATGACTGATCTTCAAAAAACCTTTGAAAAACATTGGGAAGGCAGACGACCATGGGGTAAAAACCTCAAAGAGATTGAAAAAGCAGTTGCTAGCTCAGAGCGTTATAAGAAAAGAAAGAAAGAAGGTTGGACACAGGAACAACTCAATAAAGACTTCCAAACCAAATACAAGATGACCATTTTTACCTGGGAAGGTGAAAAGGAGGTTGAAATGTCGCCGATTGATTCGATCATCCATTACCTGTATTTCCTAAATACTGGTTTCCTGGCAATGGACCCCGGGAATGGTCAGGTCAAAGCCTGGGTAGGTGGCATTAACCACCAATATTTCAAATATGACCATACCCGAGCCAAACGCCAGGCAGGATCGACCTTTAAACCGATCCTTTATGCTACAGCGTTGAATAATGGTACTGAACCCTGCAGTTATTACCCCAACGAACAGATTGAATATACCGAATACGATAATTGGATGCCCGGAAACTCTGACGACATGTACGGCGGGGAATATTCGATGGTTGGCGGACTTGTCAATTCTGTAAATACCATTGCTGTCCAACTTATTATGGAAACAGGTGTTGATGATGTGGTCAAAATGGCCAAAAACATGGGCGTTGCTGAAAGTGATATACCTAAAGTTCCTTCCATCGCTCTTGGCACCCCTGAAGTTTCCCTGTTCGAAATGGTGCAGGTGTATAGTACCTTAGCCAACAAAGGACATCATGTAAAACCTGTTTATCTCGCAAGCATTGAAGATCGCCGCGGCAGGCTAATCGAACGGTTCGAAACCCGTTATCCTGAAAAGAAACAAGTAATGCATGTCGCTGATGCAGCCTTGATGGTGGAAATGATGAAAAAAGTGGTCGACGAAGGTACCGGAAAACGGCTCCGTTACAAGTACAAATTAACAAACGACATCGCCGGAAAAACAGGTACTACACAATCACACGCTGATGGTTGGTTTATAGGTGCAACTCCGAAACTGGTCGCCGGGGCGTGGGTGGGAGGTGCCAATAACCAGATCAGGTTCAGGTCTATCTCACTCGGACAAGGCGCAAATATGGCTTTACCGATCTGGGGAGAATTTTTCCAGCGAGTAAATAAAAATGAAGAATTTAAGACCCTTACCTCAGCCAGGTTTGCAGTTCCTGACACTACCCTCACCAATCGCCTGGATTGCACGTTATACAACGAACCACTTGATACACTCCACCTTTTCGATGACAATATCCTCATTATTGAACGTGATGGGAAACCTGACATCATTATCAACCAAAATCCTAAAAAAGGGAAAAAGAAAAATCGTAGCGAAAAAGAGAAAAAAGA
Organism: Bacteroidota bacterium; assembly: GCA_039028895.1. Lineage (GTDB taxonomy): Bacteria > Bacteroidota > Bacteroidia > Chitinophagales > Saprospiraceae > JAHDCJ01. The sequence continues at coordinate 18,825 of JBCCHF010000016.1, forward strand.
AACCAAAAAACTAAGAGAAAAACTTCGCGATCTTTTCAAAAAGAAAAACAGATAGCTTTTCCAGTTTAAAACTGATGACATTTTGAAGGTTGTTCCGATAAACTAGTGAACTAAATCCCGTCAAAATGAAAAAATTATTGTTCCCTTCGCTATTGATGCTCATCGGAGCTGCCCTTCTTGCTGCAAGTTTTCTCCTAACCCCAGGGGGGAAAGGAAGTCTCGAAGTTGATATTGAGAAAGCCAGTTTTATCATGCCGGCCGCCCATAATGTCTACAGTAACCCGGAGGCACTTAACGGGAAATACTTCTTATTTAAAGCCAAACTCACTAATCCCACCAAAGCCACATTGGAAGATGTCACAGTAAAGTACCGGGTACCAGGTTTTGTTGAATGGACAGAACTCGAAGTCGTCGGTGAAATGTTTGAAGGACAAACAGCCACCGTCCTCTGTTATCCAAGGTTTAAAAATGATGTTGTCGAAAAGATGACAGAATCAATGGAAACCGCAGAAATAGAAATTTCATGGGATGGTGCAACAGATGATGATGTCATTGAGGAATCTTTTTCCTTCAAAATGGTGGATCGTAATCTTTACATGTTCACAGGCATTCCAAGCGAAGAAATAGCCGGCTGGGCCGATGTCTATGATAATGATGCCTTATTGGCTTGTTACGTAACTCCTAATGACCCAATCGTAAAGTACTATGCTCAGATCATCCAGGAAAAAGTATTAAAGGGTGATCAGGCTTCCGTTTCCGGAAATCCTCAGGACGCAGCAAGATTTCTAATGGGGATATATGAAGCTACAAGGATGTCTCATATGGTTTATTCTGGTACTAAAGGCATTCCACAATCCCTGGATGACGTCAGTTCATTTTCGCAACACAATCGCCTGCCAAGGGAAGTGATTACCGGAAACACTGGTCTGTGCCTTGAGCTGAGTCTCCTCTACGCTTCAGTGCTTTCCGCCGCTGGAATCGATCCGATCATTTACCTGGTGCCTGGCCATGCTTATCCTGGGTTTAAAATGAATAATGGTTACTACGCCATCGAAGCTACAATGATCGGTGGAGAAGGTTTAGGCGGCATTAGTCCAGTAGAGGATGCCATTATGAGGGGTGACGAACAACTCGACCTGTTCTTCAAAATGGCACAGACTGGTGATCCCAGGTACAAGATTCTTGACATTCACCAGTTAAATAGTATGGGAGCCACCCCAATGGCGCTTAAGGATGATGACTTCATGCGTCAAAAGGTCAAAGAGATCGGAGAAAATTTCGATGCACCTTTACAACCGCAGGCCAGTCCCCCAACCAAAAAGCAGCCAAGGAGTTATGCCTCCAACCCTGAACCGTTACCGGATAATGTGGCAACTAATGTTTCAACGACGGCCCCTTCATCTAATAACAACACCACTTCTGAAACTGAAACCAAAGAGAAAAAGAAGCTTAAAGAGAAAATAAAAGATCTTTTCAAGAAGAAAGACGGTAAGAAGAAAAAGAAGGATAAAGGTTAGTTTTTCAAATAGGCATCAACCCGATCCGCAGCTTCCCTGCCTTCGGCGATAGCCCAGACTACGAGTGATTGGCCTCTTCTCATATCACCGGCTGCGAAGATCTTGGCAATATTGGTTTGGAATTTGTCGTCTGAGACATTACCCCGATCATCAATGGCGACACCTAACTTTTCCAACATTCCTTCATACTGTGGATGGATATAACCGATAGCTAGCAGCGCAAGATCACAAGGAATTACACGTTCTGAATTTTCAATTTCAGCAAAGTTAAATTGTCCGGTTTCCTTGTTTTTGGTCCATTCCACTTCCACGATTTTGAGCCCTATCAGCTGACCTTCATCATTTTTGAGAAATGCCTTTGTCAGAATGGCCCATTCCCTATTGCAACCTTCCTCGTGGGAAGAGGATGTTCTCAGCATCATTGGCCACATAGGCCATGGAGTGGTCTTTGAACGACTAAGAGGTGGTTTGGCCAATAACTCAATCTGAGTAACGGAGGTTGCTTTTTGCCGATTTGATGTACCTACACAATCCGCACCAGTATCGCCGCCACCAATGACAACTACATGTTTGCCGGTAGCTTTTATTTCATCTGTTTCGAAATTTATATTCCCACTCACACGTTTATTTGATTGTTTCAAAAAGTCCATAGCAAAGTGAATACCATTGGCATCGCGCCCTTCGATTGGCAATTCCCTTGGTATGGTAGATCCACCGCATAAGACCAAGGCATCATAAGTTTTCATCAGCTTATTCGGATCAACGTTTTCACCAACATTGGCATTGACCCTAAATTTGATACCTTCTAATTCCAAAAGCGCCTGACGGCGGTCAATTACCCATTTTTCAAGTTTGAAATCCGGAATCCCATAGCGCAGCAATCCGCCAATTTTGTCATCTCTCTCAAACACAGTTACCGAATGTCCTGCTTGATTTAACTGGGCAGCAGCAGCTAACCCAGCCGGCCCGGAGCCAACCACAGCAACAGTTTTCCCGGTTCTCTTTTTTGGAATTTGCGGCTTGACCAGACCATTTGCAAATGCATATTCGACGATAGTCTTTTCAATATGTTCAATTGCAACTGGGGGTTGATTAATGCCCAAAACACAAGAAGCTTCACAAGGTGCTGGGCAGATTCTTCCAGTAAATTCTGGAAAATTGTTGGTACTGCTTAATATTTTATAAGCTAATCCCCATTCTTTCCGGTAAACGGCATCATTAAAGTCAGGAATCAGGTTACCCAATGGACACCCAGAATGACAAAACGGGACTCCACAATCCATGCAACGTGATGCCTGTTTTATTGTTTTTTCAATGCCGAAATCAAGATAAATTTCATCATAGTCATTCACCCTTTCCGTGCAAGAACGGGTCTTGGGGAGTTCCCTTTTATATTTCAAAAATCCTTTAGGATCAGCCATGCTATTGTGTTTTGGATGTTTTGTGATGGATTAGCTTGCCTTAGCCATAATTCTATTTTTGGAAAGAATGGCCTTATAATCGCTTGGCATTACTTTAACAAAATGCGCTTTTTCAACTTTCCAATTATTCAAAATGGAAAGTGCAATTTCACTCCCGGTATACCGGAAATGCTGCCTAATCAGCAGCCTGATAGTGGCAAAATCTTCAGCGTCTAATGGGTCCAGATCGACCATTTCTGTATTGCAATTGCCTTTGAAAGTTTTCGAGACATCGTAAATGAAAGCAATACCTCCACTCATACCAGCACCGAAGTTTTTTCCGGTTTCTCCCAGTACTACAACCTTACCTCCAGTCATATATTCACAGCCATGGTCTCCGAGGCCTTCAACTACAGCTGAAGCCCCTGAGTTTCGGATGGCAAAACGCTCCCCTGCCATACCGCGCACATAGATTTCCCCCGATGTGGCACCATATAGCGCTACATTTCCAATAATAATATTTTCCTCAGATTTGAATTCCGCCTTTCGATCAGGGAAGACTATGAGTTTACCCCCGGAAAGGCCTTTACCGAAATAATCGTTAGCCTCTCCTTCCAAAACAAAATGTAGCCCATTAACTGTAAAAGCTCCGAAACTTTGACCTGCAGATCCTCGAAACCAAAAGAGAAGTTTGTTGGTCGTCAAGCCTTTGGCGCCATACATTTTAGTAATCTCATTCGACATTAAAGTACCAACAGCTCTATTCGTATTTCTAACTTTAAGGATGGAGTTGTAAGACTTATTGTGATTCAACGCAACCTTGGCCATATCAAGGAGCTTCCAATCCAGGACTTCTTCAATACCATGATCTTGCTCAATTTGCTTAAAAAGGGCGGTCTCCTCTTTTTCCGGCTCACGGAAAAGTAAAGGCGTTAGGTCGAGTTTCTGAAGCTTCCAATATGTGGATTCTGTATTGGTTTCCAATAATTCCGTTTTCCCTACCATCTCATTGATCGTCTTAAAGCCAAGTTCAGCCATAATTTCTCTGAGATCCATAGCCAGGAAAGTAAAATAATTGACAAGGTGCTCGACTTTACCGTTAAAGCGTTTCCTCAGTTTAGGATCTTGAGTGGCAATGCCTACGGGACAAGTATTGAGATGACATTTTCTCATCAAAATACACCCTTCGACTACTAAAGCCGCAGTAGCAATCCCCCATTCTTCTGCACCGAGAAGCGTAGCAATCGCCATATCTCTTCCTGTACGAATCTGACCGTCAGTCTGAAGGACTACCCGATTTCTCAATTTGTTTTTTACAAGAGTCTGATGGGTCTCGGCCAACCCCAACTCCCATGGTAGGCCAGCATGTCGAATAGAGGTGATTGGTGAAGCACCAGTACCTCCGTCATGTCCGGAAATTAAGATAGCATCTGCATGTGCTTTGGCTACACCAGAAGCAATTATGCCTACACCTGCTTTAGAGACTAGTTTGACATTTATTCGGGCGTTTCGATTCGCATTTTTCAGGTCAAAAATTAATTGTGCGAGGTCTTCTATCGAGTAAATGTCATGATGTGGAGGCGGTGAGATCAATCCCACTCCGGGTGTTGAATGTCTTACTCTGCCAATCCATTCATCGACCTTATGGCCAGGTAGCTGGCCCCCTTCACCTGGTTTGGCGCCCTGGGCCATCTTTATCTGGATCTCATCAGCATTGGTCAGGTAATTTGCTGTCACCCCAAATCGTCCTGAAGCTACTTGTTTTGTTGCAGATCGTTCCCAGTCGCCATTTGGTTTTTTGACAAAACGGCTGGGGTCTTCTCCCCCTTCACCACTATTACTTTTTCCACCTATACGATTCATGGCAACAGCGAGTGTAGTGTGAGCTTCATGAGAAATAGAGCCAAATGACATCGCCCCCGTAACGAATCGCTTCAAAATATTTTCAACCGACTCCACTTCTTCGATTGGAACAGGCTTTCCTTTCCGGAAGGATAACATCGACCTCAGAGTACAAAACTCTTCAGATCTTCCATTGATCAGATCAGCGAATTTTTTATAAATGCTGTAGTTCCCAGTAGCCGTCGAATGTTGCAGAAGGTGAATTGACTGGGGATTAAAAAGATGGTATTCCCCCTTCTTTTTCCATTGAAAAATACCGTTGTCACAAAGAAGCCCCTCATTATTATCCTTTTTAAAAAATGCATAATCAACCCGATCGTAGATCTCATTCATGACGCCTTCGAAATCGATTCCACCAATTCTTGTAACTGTTCCGGTAAAGCAGCGATTTACAACTTCATGGTGTACTCCAAGAGCTTCAAAACATTGGGCCCCTTTATAAGAATCAAGAGTGGAAATGCCTAATTTCGACATGATCTTGAGCAAGCTTTTTTCCAGTGCATTGCAATACCGCTCAATAACTTCACCGCCATTTTTCATGTCGGAAAAGACTTTGTTTTTATTCAAGGATTTTATGGTTGCATAAGCGATGCGTGGATAGATCGCATCAGCTCCATAACCTGTCAAAGTAGCAAGGTGATGGCTTTCCCATGCATCTCCCGCATCAACGACAAGTGATGTCTTGAGTCGAAGTCCTTTTTTAATCAAATGATGATGCACTGCTCCGACTACCAGTAAGGAAGGGATAGGTGGATAATATTGATTGGCTAAACTATCAGATAAGATCAGGATGTTAGCACCGTCTTTAACCAGTGTTTCTGCCTTTCGGCAAATTGTGTCCAGGGAAGTCTCAAGACAGTTTGTTACCCCAGCGTTTTCAATAACAATATCAATAACTTTTGAACACAATCCAGCAAAATCCAGTCCTTTGATCTTCCTAAACTGACGCGGCCTAAGAACAGGAGAACGAAGAGGAATGAAATGAGGTTGTTCATTGAGGTTTCCAAAAAGCTGACCAGCACCACCCAACTTAGAAAACGTCGACATCACGGAGCGTTCTCTTATCGGGTCGATGGGCGGGTTTGTCACCTGGGAGAATAGCTGTTTGAAATAATTTGCCAGATGTTGAGAATGCCGGGATAAAATGGCAAGAGGAGTATCAGTGCCCATCGACCCGATCGGATCCTTGCCATGATTGATCATAGGTGCGAGGATCACTTTGAGATCTTCTATTGAATATCCGAATAATTTTTGACGAACCAATAATTCTTCACCAGAATATTCAAATTCGGGCTTTTTCGGCATCGGTAATTCAGCAAGGTGGACTTTGTTATTATCCAGCCATTCCCTGTAGTTCAGCCTTTGGCAAATAACAGATTTTAACTCATCATCAGCAATAATTCGTTTTTCATCAAGGTCTGAAATTAAAATCTTACCGGGTTGGAGACGACCTTTTAGAATAACAGTCGATTGATCAAGTGGTAATGCCCCGGCCTCAGAGGCCACAACCAGTACATTATCTTTTGTCAGCAAATACCTGGAAGGCCGTAACCCATTTCTATCAAGGGTCGCCCCTACTAATATACCATCTGTAAAACAAATAGAAGCGGGACCATCCCAAGGTTCAATAAGTTGAGCATGATATTCGTAAAATGCACGTTTGTAGTCAGCCATTGTCCGGTCTTCCTGCCATGCTTCTGGTATCATCATCATCAATGCATGGGCAATACTCCTACCGGAAAGACTTATGAATTCCAAGACATTGTCAAAATTGCCGGAGTCTGAAGATCCTTCAGCACAGATTGGTGTAATTTGTTCTATTTCCAACGAAGAAAACTCTTTTGGATCAAGGCTTTTTTCTCTGGCTTTCCACCAGTTCAGGTTGCCCTTTATCGTGTTGATTTCACCGTTGTGGGCAATATAACGAAAGGGTTGAGCCAACTTCCATTTAGGAACAGTATTCGTTGAAAATCTCGAATGTACAAGAGCAATTGCAGACTTGAAGTCAGCACGTTCAAGGTCTGGATAAAACGACTTTAGCTGATAAGTGGTAAGTTGTCCTTTATAAACGATTGTTTTATAGGAAAACGAGCAGATATAAAACATATCCGGTTGATCCGGAATGATATTTTTGATGCGGTGCGAAATGTATTTTCGAAAGACAAAAAGTCGCCTTTCCAGGTCTTTAGAAGAGATCTCATCCGTGGATCGAACGAAGATTTGTTCTATCTCAGGTTTGGCACTAAGGGCCGTTTTCCCAATACCTTTCAAATTTACAGGCACTTTGCGGTAACCTAACAATTCGAGATCGAACTGGGCAAGGCTTTTTTTGATCTTCCTTTTGCAAGCTTTTCTTTTTAAAGGATCAACAGGAAAAAACACCATCCCCACCCCATATTGTCCAAAGGGAGGCAGTAAAAGTTTAGTTTTTTCTAATTCCTTACGGAAAAACAGGTCGGGTACCTGGACAAGAATGCCTGCCCCATCTCCGCTGTCTGGCTCACATCCACATGCACCCCGATGCTCCATATTTTCAAGCATTTGAAGGGCGTCGAGAACGAGTTGATGAGATTTATCACCATTGAGATTAGCGATTAAGCCTGTCCCACATGAGTCTTTTTCCAATTCTGGAACATATAGTCCTCTATTTGAGGTTGGGATAGTTTTTTGGTCAGTTTCCATAGGTTAAAAGTTTTAGGGCAGGATGAGTTAATGCAATCAGGTAAATTTCAATATACCATAGCCCAAAACACCTGTTGAGATTCCGAGATTTTCGGAATCTGCAACAGGCTGACAAAGAACTCTAAGGTGTTTTTTCCTATTTAACCATTACAGCTATACACCAACTGAGTTCTGGATGGAATTCATTATGCTTCTACAGCAACAGTATTCACAGTTTTAATGATTCTTGCTGCCACTTTGTAAGGATCAGCGGCTGAGTTTGGACGACGGTCTTCCAACCATCCTTTCCAGCCGTTCTCTACAGTTGCAATCGGAATCCTAATAGACGCACCCCTGTCTGAAATACCATAACTAAACTGATCGATAGCTTGAGTCTCATGTAATCCAGTTAATCTTAAGTGATTATCTGGACCGTAAACTGCAATATGTTCTTCCACAAATGGTGCGAAAGCTTCGCACACCATATCGTATACATCTTTGGTACCTGCTTCTCTCAACAAGCTATTGGAGAAGTTAGCATGCATGCCTGAACCGTTCCAGTCACCAAGTACTGGCTTACAGTGATAATTGATACTTAAACCGTATTTCTCTGCTGTCCTTTCCAAAAGGTAACGTGCTACCCACACCTGGTCACCAGCTGCCTTAGCACCTTTTGCAAAAACCTGGAACTCCCATTGTCCGGCTGCTACCTCAGCATTGATACCTTCAACATTGAGGCCTGCATCCAGACACAGATCCAGATGTTCTTCAATGATCTCACGTCCAAAAGCGTTACCAGCACCCACTGAACAGTAATAAGGGCCCTGAGGACCTGGAAAACCATTCTTTGGAAAACCTAAAGGCTTGTTCGTTTCAAGATCCCAGAGGAAGTATTCCTGCTCAAAGCCAAACCAAAAGTCGTTATCATCGTCGTCGATGGTTGCTCTTCCATTTGACTCATGTGGCTGACCATCAGCATCAAGCACTTCACACATGACGAGATAACCGTTGCGACGGGCAGGATCAGGAAGTATTGAGACTGGCTTTAACAGGCAATCAGAAGATCCTCCTGGAGCCTGTAAGGTAGAACTACCATCAAATGACCACATAGGACAGTCTGCGAGATCGCCAGAAAAGTTTTTAATGATCTTGGTTTTACTTCTTAAACTCTGGACCGGCTTATATCCATCCAGCCAGATGTATTCGAGTTTGAACTTTGCCATTTTGATTGATTTTAAATTGTTGAAAAATTGAATTTTAGATTTTGTTTTCTCAATTGAGAACCAATTGATTTTGTGTAACTTCTATGTGTTAAAAACTTAATCCGAATAGGATATATATTTTTTCAGCGTCAGGATTGAATGCCAATGTGCCAAAAGCAGGCAATGTAAACGTCTCAGAGATCTTGAACTCTTTCGTATAAGTCAACCCTATATTGGTAATGCCAAATTCATCATCTTTACCATCAGGTTCCATGGAGTAGAATCCATTACCACCTCCTACAAAAACATCCAGCCCTTCAATCGGTGTGTACAGTAATTCAGCATAAAAACTTGCCGGATCGCCATCGACTTTTTCAGCATCAGCACCGAAAAAATTATAGGCGAATGTGGCTGTAAATGGGAATTTTTCTGGTCCCTCATACATTAACATACCTTCAAGAATATGTCCCGTAAGTGTATCTGAGTATTCGAAGTAATCATGCGACATCGCCATATCAGTCGGGAAGAAATAATCAGTAATCGTTAACGAGACTGGTCCCTGGCTGATGGTTAGATATAAATCCGCCTCAGACCCGTCATTCCCGTTAAAACTGTAAGAACCCCAGGCTCCTACCTCAAGGCCGAAGTTGTCTTTTTCAAAACTGTAAGATACCCATGGTTGAATGCTTGGTGCAGTACTGAAATCCAATCCGCGCCATAGGTATCGACTGACGAAATCAGCACCAACATCGAATTGAGCATTTACGTTTTGAATTGCAAATAATGAGAGGCTTAATGCCACAACGATTGTTTTAATTTTTGTAACTTTCATGTTCACTTATTTTTGTAAGTAAGAAGGCTCCCGGAAGTTTCCACGCAAACGGGGGCCTTCAATGTTTTTATTCAGAAACAGCCAGGTTATAAGGTTTCTCCACCTCCTGGTAGGCGTACATATCATGTTCAGCGATATCAAGTCCTTTTATCTCTTCTTCTTCGGTAACCCTGATCCCTACCGTTACCTTCAGCAGGTATAAAAGGCTGAATGCGAAGGCGAAAGTGAATAGGCCGACAGCCAGAGTTCCATACAGTTGAATCCATAATTGCCCCAAACCGGCTTTTGCCCCGAAAAGGCCAACAGCCAGGGTTCCCCAAACGCCACAGACGAGATGAACAGAGGTCGCACCAACCGGGTCATCCAGTTTCAGTTTATCAAAGAATACAACGGAGAAAGGAATGATCATTCCGGCAATTCCCCCAATGATTATTGCCTGGGCCGGAGACATGAGGTCTGCACCAGCAGTAATCCCTACAAGTCCACCCAAGACACCATTAAGTACCATACTTAGATCATGAGATTTGAATAACGCGTAAGAGGCAAAAAATGCCCCAACAGCTCCGCCTGCAGCAGCAAGTGAAGTGGTAACAAAGACCAGGGAAACACCTACCGGATCTGCAGAAAGGACTGACCCCCCATTGAATCCAAACCATCCGAACCACAGGAGGAAAACTCCCATTGTGGCCAATGGCATATTATGTCCAGGTATTGGGTTGATGCCTTTTGAGGTGTATTTACCTTTTCTGGCACCAAGCAATATAATGGCAGCAAGGGCTCCCCAACCACCTACTGCATGTACTATTGTTGATCCAGCAAAGTCGTAAAATCCTGCTGACTCAAGCCATCCGGCACCCCATTTCCACATGCCTGTGATGGGATAACTGATCGCAACAAAAAAGAAGCAAAAGATTAGAAATGAGTTGAGTTTAATACGTTCGGCCACCGCTCCTGAAACAATAGTACAGCAAGTAGCAGCAAACATTGCCTGGAAAATAAAGTCTGACCAGTAAGTATACGCGCCATCTGCATAAGCTATTGCTCCGGCATCGCCTTCAGGCATGGTTAAGCCAAATCCGGCAAAACCGAAAAAGCCGCCTTCATTAACGCCAGGATACATTAGGTTAAAGCCAACAAAGAAATAGGTGATGAGCCCAATGGCTATAATCATCACATTTTTGAAAAGAATGTTAACCGTATTTTTCTTTCTTACAAAGCCGGCTTCAAGCATCGAAAATCCAAGATGCATTACGAAGACCAGCACAGCAGCAATCAAAATCCATAGATTGTTTGCAGTAAATAAACTTTCAGTCATGTCCCAATTATGTTTTGTGGTTCTTTAAATGGTTCGTGGTTATTATTCGAGGTCAAGGCATACGCTTGAACTGGCAGGGCCTTTAACAGCCATCCGGCAACTTCACCTTTCTCATGCCAGATGCCCAAAAGGAGCCCCTGCCAGAACAAGTGTAATATGAGACCTACTTATTGAATTAAATCTAGACGGCGGCAACGTCAACTTCCCCTGTCCTGATACGGACGACTTCACTGACGTTCAGGACGGTAATTTTTCCATCTCCTATATCACCGGTGCGGGCTGCCTTAATAATGGTTCCTAAAATGTGGTCAACCTTGGCATCATCGGTGATAATGTCAAGTTGTAACCTGGCGATATAATCAGAGCCATAAACTGACCCTCGGTAGACTAACTTTTCTCCTTTCTGAAGGCCAAACCCTTTCACATCTTTCATGGTAAAGAAGTTTACGCCTATCGAAGCAAGTGCATCTCGTACTTCATCAAATTTTGTTAATCGGATTATTGCTTCTATCTTTTTCATCCTATTCCGTTTTTTATAACTGATCTTTCAAATTTTGTTTCTCAAAACTATCTGACTAAAGCTTTTTTTTAAAGTCAGATTATTGGATATTTGCTATTTCCAAAACGGAGTTAAAAAAATCTAATCCACTGAATAACAGCTCATAAAAACACTTTAATCTGTCATGCCTATCTCGCAAACTGACCTGTTATTTAAGTTGATCAAGTCATTGACAAAAGCGGAAAAGCGAAATTTCAGGCTTTATGTTAACCGTATACAAAGTGGGGAAAAGGGGAAATTTGTAAGATTATTTGACCTTCTTGATAAAATGTCAACGTATAGTGAGGAGGTCATTTATAAAAACTTCAAAGGCCTTAATAAAGCCAAGTTTTCCAACCTCAAACGGCACCTGTATTCTCAAATTCTTACCAGTCTTAGGATGATCAATATCCAGAAGCATATTGATATACAAATCAGAGAACAAATTGATTTTGCAAAAATCCTCTATGAAAAAGGGCTTCACCTTCAGGCGCTTAAACTTTTAGAAAGGACAAAAAATCTAGCCTATAATTCACACCAGGACTACTTGCATCTTGAAGTGCTGGAAATAGAAAAAATGATCCATTCACGGCACATTACGCGCAGTAAGAATGTGGAGACTCTTGTGGATGACCTCGCTCTTAAATCCCATCATAGGAGTAAGGTGATTTTTAATATTGCCCAGTTGACTAATTTAAAGTTGAAAATGCATGCCCACTACATCCAAAAAGGGCATGCAGCCACAGAGGCAGATATTTTGGAATTCAGGGAAATGTTTGAAGCCAACCTGCCTGGCTTATCCTATAATGAAATGACGTTTTTTGAACGCATTTATTTCCATCAATCTCATGTTTGGTTTCACCTGACGGTACAAAATCATATTTACTGCTACAAACATGCTTCGAACTGGGTAGGGTTATTCAATGCTTTTCCCGACATGAAGGAAAAAGACCCAAACCTGTATATGAGGGGGTTACACTATATGCTGATAGCCGCATATAACATGGGATATTATGCAAGGTTCATGGAGGTCCTTCGAGCCTTTGAGGAATTTAAAGAACCACAGTCCAAAAAGCTCAGACCTAACGCTCGGATCCTTTCATTCATTTACAGGTATACATCCAGGTTGAACCAACACTTTATGGAAGGTAGTTTTGATGAAGGTCTCTATCTTGCCAAACGCATCAGGCAGCGCATTAAGCGATATCGACTCCAGCTAGATGTTCATAGGATCATGGTATTTTATTATAAAATTGCCTGTTTGTACCTTGGATGTGAAATGCCAGGTAAGGCGATTGATATGCTGAACAGGGTAATTGATATTGAAACAAAACATCTGAGAGAAGATATCCAGGTGTACTCTCGATTACTATTTCTAGTCGCCCATTATGAAGCTGGTAATTTTCTATTTCTGGAACATCAGATCAAGTCGTCTGAGCGATTTTTAAACCGCACTTCAAATTTATCCCTGGTTCAAAAAGCAACATTAAGATTTTTCTCAAGGCTTATAAAAGTCAGTCCAGAAAAAAAGGATGAACTTTTCCAGGCCCTATATGAAGAATTGATCGCCCTAAAGAAAAACCCTTTCGAACAACGTTCATTCTCCTATCTCGATCTTTCATTTTGGGCGAAAAGCAAACTGTTGAAGGTGCCTATGAAGACTGTGATTCAGCGACATTTTAGAGATAAAATTCAAAAGTCGGGAAAGCTTAATCGGTCAAACAAATAATCCTGCAAAAATAGTTTGCAAATTTTCGATAAAGCCCTATCTTTGCACAGCCTTTTCCCAAGCTGGGATTTAGAGGTAAAAAAACAAATTAATTTTTAGAATAATGTACGCAATAGTTAAGATAGCTGGTAGACAGTTCAAAGTAGCGGAAAACCAAGAGATTTTCGTTCACCAGTTGAAGGCCGAAGAAGGTGACAAAGTCTCCTTCGACGAAGTCCTTCTTATCGACAAAGACGGCGACGTAGCAGTGGGTCAACCAAATGTGAAAGCCGCAAAGATCGAAGCCACAGTGCTCGGTCACCAGAAAGGTGAAAAAGTGATCGTTTTCAAGAAAAAACGACGCAAAGGTTTCAAAACTAAAAATGGCCATCGCCAATCATTCACCAAAATTAAAATTGACAAGATCGTAGGCTAGCCGCCAGGAGATCTTATAACTCTAAAATCCCTTTATCATGGCACATAAGAAAGGAGCAGGTAGTACAGATAATGGAAGAGATTCCTTAGCGAAACGGCTCGGGGTAAAACTCTACGGCGGCCAATATGCAAAGGCTGGAAATATTATCGTTCGTCAGCGAGGAACCAGATTCCACCCGGGTGAGCACGTAGGCATGGGTAAAGACCATACCTTGTTCGCATTAGTCGAAGGAACGGTTGCTTTCAAAAAAGGACGTAAGAACAGAACTTTTGTTCATATTGATCCCACTGAAGAAGCAATCCAGATCCTTAACGATCGCCTCAACAAGAAAGAAGATAAGGTTAGTACAAAGCCAGCTAAAGAAGCGCCTAAGGCTAAAGACAAACCTGCAAAGAAAGAAAAACCAGCTAAAGCGAAAAAAGAAGCGCCTAAAGTTGAATTGGCAGAAGCCAAATCAGTAGACAAGGTTGCTGAAACACCAGCTGAAAAAGATGACCTGACAGCTATCGAAGGTATCGGACCAAAGATTGCCGAACACCTTAATAATGCAGGTATTCACACTTTTGCTCAATTAGCTGCTTCATCAGTTGATCAAATCAAAGAAATTCTTGCAGCAGCAGGCAAACGCTACACTGCTCACGATCCAACCACCTGGCCTCAGCAAGCTGAAATCGCTTCACAAGGTGATATCACTGCATTGAAAGCACTTCAGGATGAACTGGATGGAGGAAGAGTAGTTAAGGCTAAGAATGAAGAAGAATAGAATCTATTATCATCCATATAAAAAGCCTGCTTCAAACTGGAGCAGGCTTTTTTGTTGCTATATTTGAACAATTTTTCAAAAACGCAATTTTCATTTTATGTCTAACCGGGAAATCGCCAACTTATTTAACCTCCTTGCAGATTTGATGACCCTGCACGAGGAAAATCCGTTCAAGATTCGGTCTTACTCCAATGCTTATATCCAGCTAAGGAAACTTGAAACTCCGGTTGGCGATATGAGTGATGAAGAAATTTCCCAGGTCAAAGGTATTGGCAAAGCTATCAGATCAAAAATTGCCGAAATACTCGAAACCGGTAAGATGAGCACGCTTGAAGAATACAAGACCAAAACGCCTCCTGGTATTCAAGACATGGTTGGTATTAAAGGATTGGGTCCAAAAAAGATCAGGCAACTCTGGAAAGAACTCGAAATAGAAAGTGTTGGAGAACTACTCTATGCCTGTAACGAAAACAGGCTCATCAGCCTCAGTGGTTTCGGTTTGAAAACCCAGGATGACATCAAGAAAAAGATTGGCTATTTCCTCCAATCAAAGGGCAAATTTCTTTTTGGACGCATTGAGGCGGAAGCCAAAGATATTTTCCAATTCGTGAAAGTCAAATTCCCTTGGTCAGACATCAGCTTTACCGGAGCTTTCCGGCGCCGTGACCCAGTCCTCAGTCGTATCGACATTATCGTTTCCGGAGGTAATCCAGCCGAAGTATTTGACAATGAAACCCTGATACTGGATAGCCAGGAAAAACAAACCTTCTCAGGAAAAACCGAAAAAGGGACTCCTGTAACTATACATGCCTGTGAACCGGAAGAGTTTGGGTCGAAACTGTTTAAAACTACAGGAACCCGGGCATTTCTCGAAGCCTTTCTTAAAACTGCCCAGGCCAGCGACTTTACCGGACTTAAAACCGAGCAAGAGGTATTTGAAAAAGCAGGTACTCCTTATATCCAACCCGAGTTAAGAGAAACAGCAGAAATAATCGAAAAGGCAAACACAGGGCTACCAGCATTGGTGGATGAGAAAGATATTCGTTCTGTTTTACACAGTCATACAACTTATAGTGACGGGCTCCACAGTCTCAGAGAAATGGCAGAAGAAGCCAGAGATCTTGGTTATGAATATATTGGGATTACCGATCATTCCAAAACTGCATTTTACGCTAATGGCCTGTCAGAAGAACGGGTAGCAGAACAGATGGCCGAAATTGATGAATTGAACCAAGAACTGGCTCCCTTCAAAATTTTCAAAGGCATTGAATCAGACATCCTGTATGATGGAACTTTAGATTATGCACCTGAAGTACTCGAAAAATTTGATTTCATCATTGCTTCTATCCACTCGCAGTTAAAGATGGATAAGGAAAAGGCTACATCTAGGTTGATTGCAGCAATCGAAAATCCCTACACCACCATACTCGGACATCCAACAAGTCGACTTTTGCTTTCGAGGGAAGGATACCCTATTGATCATAAAAAAGTAATTGACGCTTGCGCGGAAAAAGGGGTTATACTGGAGCTCAACGCTAATCCGATAAGGCTGGATGTTGATTATACCTGGATACCTTATGCTGTAGAAAAAGGTGTCAAAATTTCTGTTAATCCTGATGCACATAGCAAGGAGGGGATTCAGCACATCAAGTATGGTGTTTTTGCCGCCAGGAAGGGAGGTCTCTCCCCTACCATGTGTTTTAACAGTCTGAACCTGGCCGAATTTGAAGAATTTTTACGAAATCGAAGGAAACAATTTTAATATTTACGGAATTTATTCTAAATTTGAAACTAAATCTTTAGTTAAACACAAAAATCACTTTAACAATGGACAAAGCTAACCAAATTCAGATCGGGATGTTAGGCGCAATTATCGTCTTGCTTCTCGTTCAGATGAGCGGAATTTTGGGTACTAACGCATCAAATAATTCTGTTCGCGCTAATGCCAGGGAAAATATCACGGCCAAAACAACTACGCCGACACCTCCCGCAGCTACAAATTCACTTACGCCGAATAATCCGGCTACACCTATTACGCCTCCTGCTCCGACAGGACCTACAACAACAATGACTTTCAAAGAGACTGCTCACGATTTCGGTACCATCGTTGATGGTGAAAATGTTGAGCACATTTTTGAATTCACCAACACTGGTAGTGAGCCTCTAACCATCACCAACGCTAAAGGAAGTTGTGGATGTACAGTACCTGAATGGCCAAAAGAGCCAATTCCTCCAGGTCAGACAAGCTCTATGAAAGTTGCGTTCAATTCCAAAGGAAAATCAGGAAAGCGTGACCAGAAAGTTACTATTACTGCAAACACCAACCCTCCTCAGACAATTATCAGCATGAAGGGTGAGGTGATCAAGGATCCTAATAGCAATACTGCTACTACAATTCCTGGTCAGTAAACTAATTGGCAGAAGGCAGTCTGCAGTCCGCAGTATTTTAACATACAGCTGACTGTCGACTGCGAACTGCATCTCTTTACCAGATTTTCTTCTGGTCTTTTCACATGAAGAACTACCTCTCCCTTATCAAGTTCAGTCATACGATTTTTGCTTTGCCGTTCGCTTTGATCGGCTTTTTTATTGCCTTGAAAGAACTTGAAAAACCATTTGACTGGTTGATCCTCGGTCTCATATTGCTTTGTATGGTCTTTGCCAGAAGTGCAGCAATGGCCTTTAATCGCTATATTGACCGCGACATTGACAGCAAAAATCCGCGAACAGCACAGCGGGAGATACCGGCTGGTGTGATCAAGCCGTCTTATGCCCTTGCTTTCGTTATCCTGAATAGCCTGTTCTTTGTACTTACCACTTGGTTTATCAATCCTTTATGTTTTTACCTTTCTCCTGTAGCACTTTTAGTTATACTGGGTTATAGCTACAGCAAGCGATTTACCTGGCTTTGTCATTTCATCCTTGGCCTTGGCTTAGCACTTGCGCCTATAGGTGCTTATCTCGCGGCTGGTGGCAATTTTGATGCCATTCCACTGTATTATTCATTTGCTGTCTTGTTTTGGGTTTCTGGATTCGACATCATTTATGCTTTACAGGATCGCGACTTCGATATGTCGTTACAACTCAAGTCTATACCTGTCAAATTAGGGAAAGAACGGGCGTTATGGCTATCGTCTTTTCTTCATATCTGTTGCGGACTTTTGATTGCGCTTGCAGCTTATTCGCTGTTCACCCAATATGATATCTTCAAATGGCTCACCATTTCCGGAACAGTCGTTTTCATTGCTTTGCTAATCTATCAGCATACCATTGTCAAAGCTAATGACCTGAGCCGTGTCAACATCGCTTTTTTCACCACCAATGGCTTTGCCAGTCTGTTACTGGGTGTGGCAATCATCCTTGACTTTTGGCTATGACCCACACGGTGGAACTCCCGGACACCCTAATTTTGTTATATTTGCGCGATGGGTAGGATCATGGCTATTGATTATGGAAAGAAAAGAGTTGGTATTGCAGTCACCGACCCCCTTAAGATCATTGCGAATGGATTAGACACCGTCGCAACAGATAAGATTTTTGAATTCCTCGAAGATTATTTTAGGCAAGAGCAAGTAGATTGTGTTGTCATCGGTCACCCGCTCGGGCTTGATGATGAACCAACAGATGCTACCCACCTTGTTGAAAACTTTCTAAAAAATTTGAGAAAAAAATACCCTGAACTCAAAACAGAAACCATAGACGAACGGTTTACATCAAAAAGGGCAAAAGAAATCATTTTACAATCCGGGGCAAGAAGGAAAAAAAGAAGGAATAAAGCCCTCGTTGATAAAGTTAGCGCTGTTTTGATTTTGCAAGACTATATGGAATTAAACGGGCTATAATTAAAAAGGCAAACACGGAAATGATATTACCAATTTACGGTTACGGGCATAAGGTGCTCCGCAAAAAAGCAGAAGCAATAACAAAAGATTATCCGGATCTTGACAAGCTGATAGCAAATATGTACGAGACCATGTACGAAGCGACTGGAGTTGGCCTCGCAGCACCGCAAATCGGCAAATCGATTCGCATTTTCGTTATCGATACTGAGCAAACGATGGAAGACGATGATGTTGGAACAGGTATTAACCAGGTATTCATCAATCCTCAAAAAATCGAAGAAGGTGGAAAATTATGGTTATATGATGAAGGTTGCCTGAGTATCCCGGAAGTTAGAGGTGATGTAGAGCGACCAGCACAAATTCGCCTGACCTGGTATGATGAAAATTTCGACAAGCACGACGAAGTATTCCTTGGTATCAATGCCCGCGTCATTCAGCACGAATATGATCACCTTGAAGGTATTCTCTTCACTGATCTGTTAAAACCACTTAGAAGACGTCTCGTCAAAAGAAAATTAGAGAAGATCAGAACAGGTAAGATCGAAGCCGAATACAGGATGCTTTTTGCTGGCAAGTAATTATTTCCTACCAAAGTCAGCCGGTATCTCACCCCAGTTTTTGGTGTCCCATTTCAGTATTTCTGTATCGTAGTCGTTGGTTTTCAGCCACTTTTCAGCTCGTTCGACAAGCTGGAACATTTTTTCATTAATAGCCGAACGTTCCAATTGAGTCCTGATACTTTTCTTCTTTACCCACCCGATGGCTATCCGGGAATCAGAGTAAATAGGTATCTCGCGACCTTCCTTTTTCAATAATGCCAATCCGTGAACCAGAGCCAGAAATTCGCCAATATTATTAGTTCCTTTTTGAAATGGCCCCTTTCGGAAAATTTCAAACCCGGTCTTCGTGTCAACCCCCCGGTATTCCATTGCTCCGGGGTTGCCACTGCAAGCTGCATCAACTGAAATGCTGTCCCAAACAATGTCATCACTGTATTTATCAGGAATGGTGGCAGGTTTCTTGTTTTTTCCGATATAATCAGAAGAATTGCCATACAAGGCATCATCAGCCTCTTCCCTTGTTTTAAAGGATTTATATCTTGCTCCCGGAAAATTCTTGATCTGCTTTTGGCATTCTGCCCAAGAGTCATATATTCCGGGATTATGCCCTTCCCACACTACATAATATTTCTTTTTAGCCATCGGCGCTAAGGTAATCAAATGTTATTGCATTGCCATTAATATCATATCGCCAGAGTAAAGACCTCGGGTTGTTAAGGCCTTACAACTGCCATCTTTTTCACCACCAATTCCTTGCCTATTTCCAGTCGGATGTGGTAAACCCCATCTACCAATCCTTTTAAAGCAATTGAATTCAGTGTTACACCCTCCACAATTTCAAATACATCTGTCATCACAACCCTACCCAACGCATCAATCAGTTGCATTTTCGCCGTTTCAGGATTTTGGGAGTAGACACGCAATGTTACCGCATCACTTGCCGGATTAGGGAAAAGTTCTACGGTCTTTTGATCAAAAATCTCACCGACACTGGTTGGAAGCATTAAAATATTGATACTGAAGATATTCCCCGGGAACCAGGAGTTGCTGCCATCCAATAAGTCAAAAGTAAATTGATCAGGATCGAGGCTAAGGCCATTATGTGAATAGACTAGAAATCCATTGTCAATATCCTGTTGGGTGAATGTATCTCCAATTTCTAAAGGTGCTCCGTTCAGCAATAGCTCTCCGTGACTTGGTAAGGAAGTCAAAGTGTAAACAACAGCTTCAGCAGGACTCTCTGTACTTTGAGCATTAAGGAAAGTACTGGTTATCTGTTCTGAAAAACCCTCTTCAACCTCGAGAACTTCCTGGGCAAGTGTTAGGTTTTCAGGAATTAAAGGAATATAGCAAGCCTCAATAGACCACGAAAATAATTCTCCCCCATCAGCAGCCCAGGCATCAAACATAACAAGTCGCCAATCACCGTTTACAGAACTGCCATTCAGTTTAGACAAAGTATCAATTCCCTGGAATATGCCTTCAAGAGCATATGGTGCATCAACAATGCACAATGTTTCAAGATCTTCAGCAGTCATGCCAGCTTCATCGTCAAACTCCAGCAAAAGGTTATCCCGATCACACCCGTAAAAAGAGGCTGGCTGTCCAGGGCGATCGAATAAGGTTAACACACTGTCATTTGGTGCATACAAGGTGGCAGACAAGTCACCCACCCAAGTATGATTTGCTTCCATTGACACCTGCAGGTCTACAATTTCAAAATCCGAAAATACTGGCAGATCTGACCATACAGTTACAGTATCAGCTCCAGTAATATCCACTGGCACATTTTTACTTGAAAAGACTTCACACTCATAGGGGCTTGTCTGAAAAGAATAAACAGTCGACCAGGAACCAGGACCACAAAGGTTATTCGCTCTGACTCTCCAGTAATAAACCGTCAGATGGTCCAGATTGGCAGGCGTATAGGTGTTTTCAAGTGTGTTAGTTGATTCAACTACATTAGCCCCAAACGAAGGATTGGTTGCTATCTCCAAGTCGAAAGATTCTGAGATAGGAAAACCTGACCAGGTTAATGTAGTTGTAGGATCCAGATTATTGGATAAGTCCAAAGGCGTACCCAGCATAGGAGCCATCGGCACATCAGGGGTGATGTCGGCAATATATGTTACATCATTCTGTAATCCATCAGAATTCGCCCCAATAGTTATAGCTAACGGACCAGCCTGCAAAGGGTAATTTTGAACCGTTACATTAACAACCGCAGGAGGGTACACAGAAAAAGACGGGAAAAATGTAACCGTTGCTCCAGGAGGGAGATTCTGTGCAACTAAATTTACCTCAGCAAAAAAGCCGCCTAATGGATTCAAGGCAACCTGAAATGTAATTGGTCCATCCTGCCCGCATACTTCCCCTGTCGGAGGTATTGCCCCCATAGCAAATGAAGGAAAAGTTTGCTCAGCAATCTCAAAGTCATCATCGGAAATATCAAAGAAAATACTTTCAGAACATCTTACCTGGATGCGATTTGTGGTTCCAGGAAAATCAGGTACCTCTATAGTATAACTGCCATTATTAAGCACTGGATTGGCCAAAACAATGTCGTAAGTTAATCCACCATCAGTAGACAATACAATGGTAACAGAATCGCAGCTTACCGGAGCAAGGTTGGTACCGGCTACATCCCAGGTAATCGTTTCAAAATCTCCAATGGCCCATGATTCAAATCCATTAGGATAAGTAACCAGGAAGGGGCCCGCAGTCTCTGAAAAGGTTAAAACCCGATCGTCTTCGCTGGTGCAACCTGCCCCCATAAAATTATCTCTTACAGTGCATCGGAAATTCATGGTTCTCGAAACAGAAGGTAATTCTTCCCAGTCATAATCTGTGTTAGTTGTCAGGTCAGACAATCGGGGAAAATAACGAAACGAATCAGTAGTCGGTAGGAAAGTTCGAAAAGCCGGTCCACCAGTTGATGTTGACACAGGAGGCATATCAGCCAGTTCATTGTCCATTTGCTCCCAACAATAAGTAATCATATCCCCATCCGGGTCACTGCCTTCTGCAGCCAGGACAAAAGGCGTTGAAATCGGTAACACAAAATCATTACCTTCAATAATCTGAGGCGGATTGTTCCCGGTAACTGTAGCGATAGGACATAGACTGCCATTGCCAGAATTTGTATATACAGCCATCTGTTGTATACTAATAGCATGGAAATAGTCATCACTGTTACCCTGCACATTGGGGGCACAAATGCCAGCATATCCCATAATGGTTGATGCGCTACCTGGTTCCATCGCTGATGGCATAGATCGGTTACAGGTATTACCCTGAGTGTGCCCCGCTCTGTACTGGTGCCCCATCTCATGAGACACATAGTCTACATCGAAAATATCACCAACAGGGTTGGAAAGTCCGGTTACTCCTCTTGCTTTACCACCCGAATTACAAGCATTGCCACCTACAACGCCACCACCAGCAGTGCCAAACACGTGGCCAATATCATAATTCGCATCCCCGATAATACTATCAATAACATACTGGTTTTCACCCAACATGACTCCTACACTGTTATTGGTATAAGGATCGGTATCCGGATCATAAAAGAATAGTTCATTTGTGTTGGGAATAACCTCCATAGTCAGGGTTACATCACGCTCAAAGATGCCATTAACCCTTGTCATCGTTACAGCCATTGCGGCAAGCACATCCATTTCAGTTCCGCCATGGTAAGTGGCATATTCACCTGTACAAGCTAATGCCAAACGGAAGGTCCTTAATTGACAATCACCTGCCTTTTCATCACCGATATGTTGATCATCATTTTTAAAGAATAGATCTTCGTCAATAGTTCCACATTCAAACAATGCCCTGTCTCCAGGATTAAAATCTTTTTTGAGGTAAGCCAACACATATTCCTGGTTGCCGGGAATATAAGGATCAATGATCAAAGTCCCTTCAGCATGTCCAAGTACCATAGCATGCAGTCCCTTGGTTGTGAATGAGAGCCGAAGATATTCTGCGGGATTTAAGATCCCTTGACCTGCATATGACCGGATTTCGGGGTATAAAGATGCCAAGGCAGGATGAAGAATATCAGCATGGGTAATTTTGTAATCTCTGAATGACCCATCCGGCATTGGGAGGCTTAGGATTACCGTCTTTGTTTTGGCTTCAGCCGAAAAACGTTGAGGCGCCTGTTCAAGTAACTGACTTAAAGAAGTTGAGTTATATCGAAAAACATGGTATTGATCAGGTAAGTCAAGTGTTCCACCTCTTTCTGGCAATAAAGTTTGATTGACAGAGGTCCAGATCACCTGGCCGTTAATATTCAGGGAAAGTGATAAAAGTAGTACGCTTAGGAGGATAGAGTGTTTCATCAAAGCAATTGGTTTTAATGCCCCGAAAATAGGATTTCCCTAGACAAGAATAGTCCGAGAAAGGTAAAAATTGGAGATATAATTCCCGGTATTCTGATTCGATTCTCATTTTTATTTTACCTTCCTGTTGGAAAGCATTATGAAAGCAATAACTTATCAGGGTATACGAAATATCTCTACCGAATCCATTCCCGATCCGGAAATCAACCACCAAGACGATGTGATTGTGAAGGTTAAAGTGTGTGGATTGTGCGGTTCTGATTTACACGTTTATCGCGGGCATGAGCAAGGTCTCGATTGTGGTACTGCCATGGGGCATGAATTTGTGGGAGAAATAGTTGAAGTCGGTAAAGCTGTCAAACATTTCAAAAAGGGAGACACTGTAGTCAGTCCTTTCACAACCAACTGCGGCCAATGTTATTATTGTAAAATTGGATTAACCTGTCGTTGTGAAAATGGCCAGCTTTATGGCTGGGTCGAACAAGACAAAGGACTTCATGGTGGACAGGCTGAATTTGTAAATGTCCCTTTAGCAGATCATACCCTTGTTAAACTGGAAGATGGTATTTCAGAAGAAACGGGATTATTCCTCGGTGACATACTTTCAACCGGGTATTATTGCGCCGATATGGCAGCAATAAGGCCAGGTGGAACTTACGCCGTAATTGGCTGTGGGCCTGTTGGCCTGATGGCTGTAGTGAGCGCTTTTGACCTGGGAGCCCAAGAGGTATTCGCGATTGATAGCGTTCCAGAACGATTAGATACCGCTGCTGCATTCGGGGCAACGCCAATAAATTATATAACCAGTGATGTGTTGGCGATCATAATGAATGGTACCAAAGGGAGAGGTGTAGAAGCAGTCATGGAAGCCGTCGGTCATCCGTCAGCTAGCAGAATGGCTGTTGATATTGTTAGGCCAGGTGGCATAATTTCGACAGTTGGCGTTCACACATCAGAACAATTTTCTTTCTCTCCGGTTGAAGCTTATGATAAAAATCTCACTTACAAGATAGGCAGATGTCCGGCCAGGCACTACATGCCCATTTTAATGGAAAAAGTAAAAACCTGGAATCACGATCTGACCTCAATAATCTCGCACAGGCTTGCCTTGGAAGAAGGCGCAGAAGCTTACAGAATTTTTGATAATAAGGAAGATAATTGCCTAAAGGTAGTATTCACACTTTAACTTCGAATGCGTGCATTGCGTCTAATGTCGTATCTTGCAGAATAACCAGACTACAATGAATTTTAAAGGAACTGACTCATACGTTGCTACACAGGAACTCCAGCTCGCGGTAAATGCAGCTGTTCAACTTGAAAGGCCACTGCTCATTAAAGGTGAACCAGGCACCGGAAAGACATTATTAGCCCATGAAGTAGCCAAAGCCCTCGAAAAGAAACTGATTACCTGGCATATCAAATCAACGACCAAAGCTCAACAGGGACTGTATGAGTATGATGCCGTCTCCAGGTTAAGAGATTCACAGCTGGGATCTGATCAGGTCGAGGATATTGCCAACTATATCAAAGAAGGAAAACTTTGGGAAGCTTTTACCGCAGAAGAACAAGTCGTTTTACTCATTGATGAAATTGACAAAGCAGATATCGAATTTCCTAATGACTTGTTACTCGAGCTCGACCGAATGGAATTCTATTGTTATGAATTGCAAAAGACTATAAAAGCTGAGAACAGGCCAATTGTTGTAATTACTTCAAATAATGAGAAAGAATTGCCGGATGCTTTTCTCCGTCGTTGCCTGTTTCACTATATCCGTTTCCCTGACAAGGAAGTTATGCAGCAAATCGTGGATGTCCATTTCCCTAATATCCAGCAAGACCTTATAGACAATGCTATGCGCGTTTTTTATGGCTTGAGAGAAGTGAGAGGATTAAAGAAAAAACCATCTACTTCAGAATTAATCGACTGGCTGAAATTGCTCTTGATTGAAAAGATCAATGCGAATGATCTAGAATCTGTTGATCTTATGAATGCTTTTCCACCACATATGGGAGCGTTACTGAAAAACGAACAAGATTACGACTTGCTTTATAATAAATTGCGTGGCCGATAGACAAACAGATCAATGTTTTTAGAATTCTTTTACCTTCTTCGCGAAAACGGAATCCCCGTTACCTTTCATGAGCACCAGACTTTATTAGAAGCGCTTGATAAGGAAATTGCCGGTTACAAGGTGGAAGAGTTTTATTACCTCTGTCGTACGGTATTGGTCAAACAGGAAATTCATCTCGATCGTTTTGACGTTCTGTTTGGTCACTTTTTCAAAGGTGCAGAATTACTGGATGATGAGTTTTTCTTTTCCGTTCCCGAAGAATGGCTCAAAAGACAACTTGAACGTCAGTTTACTGAAGAAGAAAAAGCCATGATCGAAGCCATGGGAGGACTCGACAAACTCATGGAACGCATGCGTGAACTGCTCAAGGAACAAAGAGAAAGACACGAAGGAGGCAACAAATGGATCGGTACAGCAGGCACCTCCCCTTTCGGAGCGTATGGCTTCAACCCTGAAGGCTTCCGGATTGGCGGAGAAGGCGGCAATCGCAGTGCCATTAAGATCTGGGAAAAACGCGACTTCGCCAACCTGGATGATTCGGTAGAACTTGAAACCAGAAATATCAAACTAGCACTTCGCCGATTAAGGACACTTACCCGTGAAGGCAACCCTGACGAGCTCGATCTTGACGACACCATCAAACGAACTTCCAAGAATGCAGGATGGCTCGAATTGTCAATGGTTCCCGAAAGGAAAAACAATATCAAAGTCCTCCTCTTAATGGATGTAGGCGGTTCAATGGACGATCATGTGGAAATCTGTTCAAGGCTTTTCTCAGCTGCCAAATATGAGTTTAAACACCTCGAATTTTATTATTTCCACAATTGTTTGTACGAATCCGTTTGGAAGGACAACAAGCTCAGGCACAACGAACGCATACCCACCCTGGAGATCATCAACAAGTTTAATAAAGACTACAAAGTTGTTTTCATCGGTGATGCCTGCATGTCACCTTACGAAATCATGTATAGTGGCGGCAGCATCGAACATTACAATGATGAACCCGGACTGGCCTGGCTAAAAAGAATTACCGACCACTTCGACTACACCACCTGGATAAACCCGATGCCTGAAAACTCCTGGAACTACTTCGAATCAACACTCATATTAAGGGAATTCATGGGTTACCGGATGTTCCCAATGACCATAGACGGCCTAGGCAAAACCGTAAAAGCCCTAAAAAGCAAAAAGGTCAGAAACATGGACACTCCCCCAGTCCTCCGCTAACCAACTTCTCTCTACTTACTCTGCGTTCTAAACCCTGCGTCCTCTGCGTCAAAAAAATCTCCGCGTCCTTTGCGTGAACACTACTTCCACTCCAACAACTCCACTTCTGGTGTCTCCGGCATCTCATCAGCCAACAACCAACGACAAAAGATAATCGCTTCCTCATAGCCGCCGGTACTAATCCAGTTCTGGCTGGCTTCTTTATGACTTACATAAATCGTAAAACTGCCATCGTCATTAGGTGTCGCATTACCTTTATTGATCGCTACATTATGATCTCGATAATCCATGGATTGCATAAAGTAGTTCCAGGTCTGGACTCCCCAATAACAACATTCCGGAGAAGTAAATCTGATTTTCAAATATTGGTTTTGCTTGAGATGAAAACGCCCAAAACAGTATATATTATCGACGGTACCCCAACCTCCGGTATCGGCTTCGAATGGGAATGGTGGCAAAAAGTCATTCATCGGAAATTGAACCGGCAACGGGGCAACATAGGTTGTGTTTCGAAAGAACTCCGTCATCGCCCTGATTCTGCGGGAAAGTTCTCTATCAGTAATCGGCTGGGCTTTGGCCTGAGGGGTTAGATTTTCAATATGAAGATCAGATTCTTTTGAATTAAAACGATCAAAAAAGTATTCGCGGGTAAATAAAGTAACGACATCCTCATCCATCTTGAATTCGTTCTTCCCTTGCGGATTGGCAGTGAACTTAATCTCGAAGCTGCCATCCTCTTCAAACTCGATATCCCTGTGATTCACATTTAATGTTACTCGATCAGCGTATTCGCCATTTGGTTCACCACCGTAAAGTGAGAAACTCAGGTAAACACTGTCATACCGCTTGCCGCGAATCACATATTCCTGGTCGCTCTTGAGCTGGGTGAAATAATAAACTGCATCAACATTATCACCATAAACCTTTCGATGTGGCGTAGCCAAAATAGCGAAATGAGGCTTCAGCGGATCATTATGCATATAAAATTCAACAGCAATTTGCAACAAGTGGAAGAAATGATAATAACCATCAATCTGCCCCTGACTATCTACTTCTTTATCAGGATCAAGAAATGTTTGATCGGCTTCACCAAGCATTTCAATGAATTCGGCTAAAGCTGTTTTGCTTTCTTTCGACATATGTTTAAGTTATAGCGTTGAAAGGAATTGAATATAGTTTGCGTATTTACTGTCAATGTCAGATTCGGTCAACCCAAATTGTTCCAGTGAATAATTGTGTTTCCCATGTTTGTCTTTTGGGTTATTAGACAGGAAGGCCTGCATGTTTTCTTCTGCTTTCGCGGAAAGCGTCCATCCAAAACGTTCATAGATCTTGCGAACTGTTCCCAACTGATCTTTTACAAAATCCTCAAATTTCAAATCGATAAACTGGTCTTCTTTGTTGATCCGTTGTCTATCAGAAAGGAATCGATCGAAATACATGCTCCAAATATCCAATTGCTCTTTGCCTGTCTTAAACGGATCTTCATGATCACTGTATAATGACCGGACAGACGATACCAGGCTGGCAGCAGAAGGCACTACTTTTGACGGATGACGATGGGTCATTATGATCCTGGCATCAGGATAAACGTCAAATAGCACTTTCAAGCGGCTTAGATGCATTGGTGTTTTCAATAACCAGCGCTCAGACATTACCCCACCAGACTGCAAATACTGCAAAAATCGTTTGTGGAATTGCATGGTGCTCAACTCATCGGCCTCATGATTTTTCCATTCCAGGTACGATGGCATGTTCATTTGTGCGAGAAACTGGAAACTATTGAAATCAAGCGCATTAATACCAAGGCATTCCTGGGGAGAATCAGCTGCAAGATAGTGTTTGGTCAAGAAATCTGGCACTAGCTTGAACAACTGGTCAAATTCTTTCCTGATGGTATTCAATTGAATATTATCAGTAAAAGTATCAGGAGTCGGTACAGGAAAAGGCAATAAACATTCCCATGAAAGTGGTGAACGATGAGAAGGATCTTCATGCAATAAAGCATGTAAAATGGTGGTACCTGTCCTCGGCATACCAATGATAAATACGGGAGAGTTGATTGGCTTATTGAGTATGTCCGGATGAGCCGACAAATGTTGCTCTACCTCCAATCTGCCTTTCAAGGTACGCTCCAACAGTTTTTTCATGGCGATTTTACCAAAAGTATTCGGGGTAGCTTCATGATTAACCGACCATACCAGTTTATTAAGACCTTCAAGCATTTTGTCGTCGTAATAATCAACGCCAGTTTGCTTTTTTACCTTACGGAAAATCTTATCGGCGTTAAGCTTAAACGGGTCTATGCCTATGGCACCTAATCCTTTTCCTACCTTGTTTATGATCTGAAATGTGCTGGTACGCTCTACGAAAAACGGTGATCCTGAAGACATGATTAACTTTGTAATTGTTTCAGCTTTCTGGCAAGGCCTACATCACCTTTGACTTTCATCTTGCCTTTCATCACAGCTACAAATGGCTTGATCTCTTTATTCTGAAGCTTCAGCCATGTATCAATACTCATACTTATGGTGCAATCCGCATCGAGATCTTCGGCAGAAACCATATTTTCACCACCTGAGCCATCAATTAAAATGACGCCTTCATCAAGGTTGAATTTAAGCTTTTTCCCGATCGGGTCAATCGTCTTTACTTTTTCAGCCATTTCGGCCCTTAAGTCTTCTATTTTCATGACAACAAGATAGGTATTCTGAGGCGGTTCCTCAAAATCAAAGGAAAGGTAGATTTAGGGTATAGAATTACAGTACAAACCCCCGTATGTGGATGAACGGGTGTTGGATCAGAAAAGGGATGGTCAATTAAGATGAGAAGAGTAGAATGGGGTTCTTTAGACTCTGCTTCTTCTTTTTTGATCTAGGAAATTCGCACCTACAATAAAACTGAATCCGGCAACTAAGGCACCGACGAGAATACATAAAATTAACATAAGATTAGTTTTTGGGCGGCACTAAAATAACAAATTTGTCAGATTATAAAAAAGAACAAGTATTTTTCTGCCATTACAAGTAAGTTACAGTAATAAATTTGGCATAATAAGTCAAAATCAACTAAATCTTACAGGTCTAATTGACCAAAAACCGATATAGTAATTTTTTAAGATTATGAAAATCCCTTATTACCAAATTGATGCATTCTCCTCTTCAGTTTTTGGAGGGAATCCTGCCGCAGTTTGCCCACTGGACAATTGGTTGGACGATCTTCTGCTGCAGGCTATCGCTGCTGAAAATAATTTAGCAGAAACTGCATTTTTTGTCAGGAAAGGTGATCATTTTGAATTAAGGTGGTTTATGCCACATGATGAGATTGATCTTTGTGGTCATGCGACATTAGCTTCCGCTTTTGTAATTTTTAATTGGCTCGACTGGCAAAGTGATGAAATACTGTTCCAATCACAAAGCGGACCATTAAAAGCCACGCAAAATAAAGACCGTTCGATTACCCTCGACTTCCCGGCCTGGAAGGCTGACCCTATTCCGGTAACGGAGATAATGACTTCAGCATTTGGCCTAAAACCAAAAGAAGCCTATGCTAACCGCGACCTTATCCTTCTTTACGATAACGAGGACCAAATCAGGATGATGAATCCCAATCTTACCCTATTGAAAGATCTGCCTTACCTCTGTTTGATACCTACTGCATTAGGCCAATCTGCAGATTTTGTCTCAAGAGTTTTTGATGCCAACGCCCCCGAAGCTGAAGACCCTGTAACAGGCTCAGCACATACATCGCTGGTCCCATTCTGGGCAAAGAAAACGGGTAAGACCATATTTCACGCCAGGCAATTATCGGCCAGAGGAGGCGAGCTTTTCTGCGAATTAAAAAATGAAAGAGTCTATATGCGCGGACATGCCGTTCATTTCATGACCGGAGAAATTCTGCTTACCGATAAGCATCTCAGGCTGTAATACTATCCGACCACTCGTAAATTGAAGATATCACCATCAGGGTTTATGTTTTTCAAAAATGAACCCGGACTGTACCCTGTGAATTTCCTGAAGTCATGAATAAAATGGGATTGATCAGCATAGTTGAATTGGTAAGCAATGGAAGTGAGATCAACATCAGGATTTGCCAATAGATGTTTGATAAGTCTGTTGATCCGGAAGGTCCTTTGAAACAGTTTTGGAGATATTCCAATCTCCTCTCTGAATTTCTGCTCTATACGCCTTTTGCTTAGTGGAAAATTTTCCTCAATAATCTTTTTATCAGAATGTATAAGTTGAGTGCAAACCGATTTAAGGTTATTGACCTCCACCTTTCCCATTTTCTCTAATAGAAAATTATCGGCAATCCCTATTCTTACCCTAGCAGTATCTGCCGCCAATACCCTTGTCTCAAATTCTGCAATTTCCTTTAAACCAATATCACTGAGCTCGATGTAGGCACATGTGGATTCATGCATCCCAATCTGCCAGATTTGCCTGGCTGCCCATGGATAAAACTTGATGCCGAAAAGTGAAAACCCAGCACCAGGGACATTGAGGTCAAGATAGGTTTTGATATGCCCCAGTATATGAGTGCGATATGATTTCTCTTGGTCTATCCCATCAAAACGGTAGGACCAGGGCTTTCCGATATGAAAGACCCAATCTACAAATCCATCAGGGACAAAGCGAAACTGTCCACCTTCTTCACTTTCGGAAGCCTCAAGCGTCCAATAATAGGCAACAAGCTCGTTGACAGGTGAAACGGATGGATATTTTTTAAAAATCATTTAATGACATTGCACTCAATAAAAAGACAAAAATCTACCCCCTCTGCCCTACTCTGGCCTAAGAATTCTGATCAAATATTAGTATTTTCGTTATTTATGGGACTTGAAAGAATACTCAAATTAGGTGATCCCAGGTTATACGAAGTTTGCGAACAGGTAAGTCGCGATGAGCTGAACGCACTCAAGCCATTGATAAACGAGTTACACGGACTGGTAGTTGAATTTCGACAGACATATGGTGTCGGCAGAGCAATAGCAGCTTCCCAGATCGGATTGATGAAGCGGATAATTTGCTATAATGTCGATCAACCGGTAACAATGATCAACCCTAAACTAACGAACCTTAGTGAGGAGATGTTCGAACTATGGGATGACTGTATGAGTTTTCCAAATTTATTAGTTAAAGTGAAAAGACATAAAGCATGTAAACTCATTTTCCTTGATAAAGACTGGAAACAACATACATGGGATCTGGAGGGTAGCCTTTCCGAGTTATTCCAACACGAATATGATCACCTTAACGGTGTTTTAGCAACCATGAGAGCCTTGGATGATAAATCATTCAAGTGGCGCTAAATATTGATCGATATTGATAAAATCCACATTAAGCCAAAAGTATGAAAGACATTATTGACAACTTTACTGGCCTTTCGGAGGTATATAAAAAATTCAGGCCTTCTTACCCTGATTCACTATACGAGGAAATCCTCAAATCTGTTAATGCCAGGTCAGCCTGTTGGGATTGTGGTACTGGAAACGGACAGGTTGCTGCCGCTCTTTCCAATCATTTTGAATCAGTCATGGCTTCTGATGTTAGTCATGATCAGATTGACCTTGCTATCAAAAAGCCTAATATAACCTATAGCGTACAGCGTGCAGGTCAGACAGATTATCCGGATGATTCTTTTGATCTGGTGACTGTTGGACAGGCTATTCACTGGTTTGATCACCAGGCATTCGCAAAGGAAGTTCGAAGGGTTTCCAAACCTGAAGGCATATTAGCTTTCTGGGGATATACCTTGCTAAGAGTAAATTCTGAAATCGATGCAATTATCGACCATTTATATACAGATATCACCGGGCCATATTGGAACAAAGAAAGGGATTTTGTTGAGAAAAAGTACAAAGGCATTGACCTTGATTTTGAGACCATAGCAGAATTTGATTTTGAGATGCCCTATCAATGGTCTTTAGATGCGGTAGTAGGTTTCATCAATACATGGTCAGGACTAAAGCACTATCGAAACGCAACTCAAAATGACCCTTTACCACCAATAATCAGTGAGTTACGAAAAGTTTGGAAAGAAGAAGAAACCAGAAGAATAGTATTCCCTGGATTTGCCCGGATTGAGCGTACAGGTTAGTAAAATACGTATCCTTCCATTAGCTTTCTTGCTGTCCGTAATGTGCCGGCTTTCTTAACCTTAAAAGCATTTCCCTCACCTTCAATAGTTATCATAACAGGAATGAAACCTGAAGGATGTTCAATTTGAATCTTTTCTTCATTCTGCCGATTTCCAGAGGCAATATCCGAAGCAACTGTATCTCCTGCTTTGACAGCAGATGAGATACAAACTGCTCCACTTACTGCGTGTGCTGGATGAAGGGTATGCGGTGTGAGATATTGAGATTTAATAGTTCCTCCTTTTCTGGGGGCTGAAAGAATACCAACTTTAGGTAAAACAGAATTACTGACATCTCCCAATCCAGCAATAACGCCCGCCTTAAGCCGGATATTTTCTATCTTCTGCATTAGTACTTTGTTTTCAGCGAAAAATGCGGCATCTTCTGTCCCATCCAACTGCAGGTCTTCTGCTTTGACCAGCATCATAAGATTGCCGGCATCTACAATGGAGACTTCCATGCCATCAATGACATCCTTCATGTTTCCTGTTGGTAATAACTTTCCGGTTGCTCCTCCTGCAACATCAAACATATTCATTACAATAGGTGCCCCTGTTCCGGGAACGCCATCAATTTTGAAATCGCCGTCACAATAATTGACAGTACCGTTAGGAGTCTTTACGACTATTTCAATGATTGAATTGGTGTTAATATTATAGATTCTGACACTGGTTTCTTCACCTTGCGGTGTAACCCAGCCTTTTTCAATGGCAAATGGACCAACTCCTGACATCATATTTCCACAAGTTGGCGTAGTGTCTACTAATGGTTTATTTATCTCAACCTGTGCAAAAAGGTAATCAACGTCTATACCTTCTCGTGCTGATGGCTGCACCAAAACCGCTTTACTGGTAACGAAAGTAGCGCCCCCCATCCCGTCTATCTGTCTTTTGTCTGGTGAGCCCATGATGCGCATCAATATCCGGTCTCTTTCCGCTATGTCTTCAGGCAGATCACGTAAATCGATGAAAGGACCCCTTGAGGTTCCTCCGCGCATAAAGGTGCATGGAATTTTATTCTGCATTTAGAAATTAATTATCCCTTGCGGGAATTGAAGATTAAGAAAATGGCTGAAAAGCATCAGTAATCCTACTCCTGCAAAAGTCAGTATGGCGGTCTTTAACCACCCCGTTTTGGCTTTGAGCGTAAAAAATGAGATCATGAACAGGATAATTGCAGGTATAAATCCAATAATTGAACTCAGCACATACAAACCGCCAATCCATGCAATAGGTTCGTACCATGTGGCTTTGAAAGTGCCTGGTTCGGCCACTTGCTCTGCATCGAAAATAGCTGCATTACTCGTGTTTCCTTTAAAGAAAATCCACATCAGGTAAACCCCAAAAGGTAACATGGTAAGCGCAATAACAAGCGGAAAAACACCACCAAGAAATGATTGCTGATAACTATCAAAAATTGCAATTATGATGAAGATCAAAATAAAACCGCCAAACAGGATTTGTGGTAATAGCCTGAAATTGCTGCCTGCAGATTTTTCCATGAGCTCAGCATTCTCATCAACCGTACCTTTTCTACTGAAATAGACAGAAATCAGCGAAAGCGCCAATATGATCAATACCCCTGGACGTAAAAACATTTCCCAGCCGTAAAACTGCACCGACATATTGAGGTAACTCTCAGCCTGTGTCGCCAATACAAACCCGATCAGGAAAGCAGGCCTCGACCACCCAAAACGCTTCATAAAAATCCCGATTACACCGAAAATAAGAAGCATCCACAAATCTATCATATCCTTTGTGGCCTGAAATGCGGCAAAACTGATCACCATGATCATGAAAGGTGCCAACAAACTGAATTTGATTCTCGTTAATCTGGATATCGGTCCCGCAAGGAATAAGGAAAGTCCTGCACCAAGTACATTGGCAATCGCCAGAGACCAAATGATGGTATAAGTGAGATCAATATCAGTCGTCACCATCGATGGACCAGCCTCTATACCAATCAGGACCATTCCGCCAAGGAAAACCGCCATAGAGCCAGAGCCAGGAATGCCAAACAATAGCGTGGGCATTAAGGCACCCCCTTCTTTTGCATTATTGGCCGACTCAGGGGCAATGACCCCTCTGATATCTCCCTTTCCAAAATTGGATTTATCTTTTGATGTTTGGACAACATGACCGTAAGCAATCCAGTCAACAACTGAACCTCCCATGCCAGGGATAGCTCCGACTATGGTACCAAGGCCGGCACAACGTAAAGCCAGCCATTTATTTTTCAGCATATCTTTTACCCCTGTAAACCATCCGCCTTTCCCCAATTCTGCTCCTTCTCCAGAGGCAATAGCTGTTTCCTTTCGGAATAATTCTGAAATCTCCGGAAAAGCAAAAATGGACAAAGCAATGACGACCAGTGGCAATCCATCATATAGGTAATTGACGCCAAAAATCATTCTAAATTCTCCGGTTGCCGGAGCAGCACCAATACTACCAACCAACAGGCCAAATCCACAGGCTATCACTCCTTTAACAATACTGTTCCCTGAAAGAGAGCCTACCATTGATAAGCCGAATATTGCCAACATGAATAATTCGGCTGAACCGAATATCAAGATAACTGGCCGAGCTACCTGCACAAAAAATGTGAGAATAATAGCACCGAAAAGACCGCCTAGCAAGGACGAGGAAAAAGCAGCCCCTAAAGCCCGCGAAGCCTGGCCTTTTTTAGCCAGGGCAAACCCATCAAGCACCGTAGCCTGACTGGAACTCGATCCGGGGATACCCATCAAGACAGAAGTAAAGGTCGCAGAAGTTGGAATTACTGCCACTAAGCCTATTAATGTGGCCAAAGCAGAAACTTCATCCATTCCATATAAGAATGGCAGAAGCAAAGACAATCCGGCTATACCTCCCAGGCCGGGGAAAACACCGACAACCAAGCCTAACATAACTCCCAGCATAAGGTAGCTGAAATGTTCAGGCGTAAACAGTGTTTGGAGGGCTTGTAAAACGAGATCCAGCATAGCGCAAAAATTTGAGGTTTAAATGTTCAGATCGTACTTATCTCTCAGGAACTGTTTGCACCATTCCTTTTCTGCTTTATCGATATTGGTCGCCAGATCAAAAATTTTTATTGCTTTTTCTCCAATCACCTGTTCGTAGAGACCGATGGCTTTTTGCTTTTTTTCATTGTATTCGGGGTCTTTTTTCATCTCGGAAATAGCCAATTGAAGCATTTCAACGATCTTATCCGGTGTTTCTTTGGGCACTAATACGAGTTTCATACCGCCAAACCCTGCGGCCATTGTAGCAAACCATGAATCGTATTCAATGCCTTCTCCCTTTTTGCCATGCATTATTTCATATACCTCGCCAAAATGAGGCAGATCTGGAAAGCTTGGATCACGTGCCAACTCGCCATTATCATCAAGTATACCCCAACTCCATAGCGGAACAGCATCTCCAGCCTCAACCAATGGCACAACATTTTTCAGATAAGCTGAAGAAGTTTGATAATCTATTTTCACTTCTCCCCTTTCGAAAGCGAGCCTCCCTGCTCCTCTTCCACGGAAGCCGAATACGGTTTTCACATTAAGGCCCAATAATTCGAATGATAGATTGGGGACAAGGTCCAGAGAGGTAGGCCCCTGGCTGGCATAGATCAAGGGTACATCCTTGATTTTGGCGATTTCGGTAGCGTCTTTAATACCAAGATCTGGTGATACATAAACGACTCCACCCGTTGGATAGGTCCATATCGGCTTGTATTTCGCATAATCGTATCGCACTCTCGGGTCATCAAGGAGATAAGGCAACTGTGTGGAACCTGAGGTGCCAAGAATCATCATTCCATCAGGTTTTACCCGGTCAGCAAAAAGGTTTGATCCTTTGATGGAACCACCCCCTGGGATATTACTGATCACAACAGTGGGATTGCCGGGAATGTATTTGCTAAGAAACTGTGCATTGAATCTTGCCCAGGTGTCAGAGCCTCCCCCTTCCTTGAAAGGTATTACCCACTCGATAGTTTTCCCGGCAAAGTAGTCATCATCAATCTGGATACTAGAAATATCAACTGCATCAGAAGCCTGGTCTGCGATCGACTCTTCCTTTTGCAAGAATGAGAGCAAAAAGAATGCTGCCAAAAAGACTAAAGAGAGTACAGAGATCTGAATGATTTTTGGTGTATTCATAGTTCCTAATTTGCCGCTGAATGGCCGGCTAACCGACCAAATACTGCTCCTGAAGTCAATCCTGACCCACCCGGATAGCCATTGTAAAATACGCCACCAACAAGTTCTCCACAAGCAAAAAGCCCTGATATTCGTTTGCCTTCTGCATTAAGTACTGCCGCCCCCTCATCAACTTTCAGACCGCCATAGGTAAAGGTAATACCACAAGTTACCGGATATGCTTTAAATGGAGGAGAATCAATGGTGTTTGCCCAGTTGGTTTTGTTTAGTGGAAGACCCTGTGTGCCTTTGCCGTCTAAAACGGTTGGGTCAAATTCCACATTCCGGTTAACGGCTTCATTATAGGCATGAATGGTTTTTAAGGTGTTTTCTTTATCAACACCATCCATCTTGCTAACGAGGTCTTCGAGGGTGTCAGATTCTTCATAACTGGCATCCCAGAAGCGGTATTCGCTATAAAGCAGGTGATCAACTTTACTGTCAAAAATCTGCCATGCAAATTGTCCGGGTTGTTGGAGAATGGCTCTTCCAAATTGAGCATAAGTATAGTTGCGAAAGTTAATACCTTCATCTACAAAGCGGTCGCCATTTGCGTTAAGCATGATGCCGAGGAAATAACAAATTTTGCGGTAATGCTTCCGCTCAATGTAGGGAATATCCAGATTGCCGTAATCGGGCATGTGAAGATCCATCGGGACGGCATGACAACCATCTTCCAAACCGTTGAAATCTGCACCAATTTCGAGGGCCATTTCGATTCCTCGTCCCATATTATGTGGTGTACCTCTGACTTTTGCTTTTACCCAGTTGTTTCCCAAATACTTCTTGCGCAAATCCGGATTGGCTTCAAAGCCGCCGCATCCCAGTACAATTGCATCTGCCTCCAGGGTCATTGGCCCGTTTATTGAGCCACAATTAACGCCTACGACTTGCCCGTTTTCGGTTACAAGTGATTCGGCGGCGGTAGCATACATTATTTTTCCGCCCAAGCGGAGAAATTCCTCCATCTCAGCCTCAACCAGGCCTTCACCCTCTCCTTTTGCCTCAAGGGTAAGACCACCCCAAAATATGTATTTGCCATCCTTTTGAAAGGTTTGTCTCGAATAGATCGGGTCAAATCGGACATTATGGGTACTAAGCCAGAGCATGGTTTCATAGCTCTGCTCAATTAATATTTTTTGATGCAGACTTAGTGCTCGTCCATCATTAAAATGGAGCAGGTCGCTGCCAAATTTTTCGGCGGTATAAGTTCCGAATTCTGTTATCGGAATTCTTTCGTCGTCTGGGTTAGCGAGCAAAGGATGGAGGTCTTCATTCGAATTGTATACAAATCGCATTGCACCGGCGGTGTATCGGCTGTTACCACCAGCTTGTTGTTCTTCGGCTTTTTCGATCATGGTGACATTGGCACCTTTTTCAAGCGCAGCAATACCGGCGCATAATGCTGCGTTCCCACTACCTACTATTATTACTTTTTTCACACGCACTCTATAATTTCAGGGGGCTACAATAAATTGTAACCCCCTTCAGCATTTAGTTTACAACCTTATATAAAACTCACTTTCATTTTACTTCCATGAATAATTCAGAGAAAGGTTGATAAACCTACCGTTGGTACCGAATTGGTTAACCCTTCGTGAATAGATTACTTCTCCTCTTACCTGACCCTCTCTCAGCATATCTGGATAAGTATCGAACAAGTTGTTAACACCACCTGTGATAGAAAGATTATCTGTAATATGTCCGGTAATTGAGAAATCCATAATGGCTTTTGAAGCCAGCACCTGTGGTTCTCCACCACCTGGAGGATTATCGTCCCACTCATTAATATCAGCATTGAATCTCAATCTTGGTTCAGATACTTTTCCAAAACTGCTAATTCTTGCAAGCAATGACAGCTTGCCGATTCTGTATGAAGGGGTGAAGATGATCTTGTTCTTAGGTGTACCTTCAATCAGGTAAATAAAGAAATCACTAGCATTATTCGTTCTGTCAAAGGAAATATGAGGTGCTAATTCAGGTGTTACATTCAGCTCATCGATCTCAGTACTATTAAAGTTGATGGCTAAAGAGAGGTTAAGCACACTATTTTCTGCAAAACGCTTCTTATAAGTCGCCACAATATCAAGACCTTGTGTGGTCGTATTAATTGCGTTAGCAAAGAAGTTGATATCATCAAACCCAGAAGTTGCAAACTCCGTGAAATCAGCAGCAGCCACCTGCGCAAGGAAGATACGATCATCAACAGCGATCTGGTAAGCATCAACAGTCAGTTTGAATGCACCATCAAGAAATTTAGCCGTTGCCCCTACTGCAAAATCGAGGGATGTTTCAGGCTCAAGGTTGTCAATGCCAAAAGCTGATTGGACCCTGTTATCACGAATAGGGAGTGTAGGAGAAACTATAGATCCACCATCACTATCAAATGAAATCTGGCTAAAGTTACTGTAATGGGTCTGAGCTAAAGCCGGCGCACGGAAAGAACGATTGACAGAAGCTCTAATTGAGTAATTGTCGAGAATCTTGTAACGCGCAGCTGCTTTGTAAGAAAAATCAGAACCAAAGTCTGAGTAATTCTCGAAACGGCCAGCAACGACCAGTAGTAAGTCTTTGGTAACATCAGCTTCAACTTCTGCATAGACACCGATATTGGTTCTGTCCCAGAAACCTGAGGATGCTGGTGTAAAACCTTCACGACCTGAAGATCCGATATCTCTTCCTTCGGTAGCAAGTGATCCTGGGAACCAGGATTCTTTTTCGCCTTCCATTAGTTCATATGTTTCGCGACGGTACTCAGAACCAAATGCCAGGCTAATGCTTTCTGTAAGACTTTTGGTAATATCAAGATTCAAGAGACTTTGTGTTACTCTTAAACCACCTGTATAAAATTGAGTTGGGGAGTCAGCTCCCATTGAGGGATTAACGGTATTGCGTGCAAATAGTTGTACATCATTTCCACTGTAGCCCATGCTAAAATCAAGGTTCCAGTCATTGGAAAATTCACCTGTAAAGCCCGATAGTATCTGCCAATCTGTTAAACGTGATGGTACTTCTGGATTATATCCATCAGGGAAAATTTCAAGTACTGCCCTGCTCGTTCTTGCAGGAGATCTTGAAAATACACCGCCAATGATTTGTTTTTTGGTAAAGCCACCCATTCCGTAGTAGCTCCATGTATCGTTGATTGGTTTGCCAGCATTAAGGAAAATTCCACCATTGGTATTCTCTGCTGTACCAAGTACTGCCCTGTCAAGGTCAATACCATTTTGTGCCTGCAGCTGCTCATCTGTTAGTCCCAGAGGATCAAACTGTTCTGGCACATACCATCCTGTACTATGAGAATAGGTCCCAGAACGGTCGGTAGGATCACTATGCTGGAAATGAACGGTGGTATTCAAGAATCCGTCTTCACCCCAAGGTAATCCGAAGTTGATTGATGATTTAAAGGTATTGCCATCTGTAATAGCATCATCGCCATAAATTTTTTCTCCTTCTTCTCCACGGTTAGTTATGTCATCATATTTTGGAGAGGTAAAAGTAGAACCGATATAAGCGCTGAAAGAACCACCAGAACGGGCTTTCTTCAGTTCCATGTTAACAACGCCAGCAATCGCATCAGATCCGTACTGAGCGGCAGCACCATCTCTTAAGACTTCAACCCTCTCAACTGCAGCTGAAGGAATGGAGTTAATATCATTACCTAACTGGCCTTTACCAACTCCGTCGTTACCATTAAAGAAGGCTACTTTATGTCGGCGCTTTCCATTTACCAATAACAACGTCTGGTCAGAACCAAGTCCTCTCAACTGAGCAGGGTCAATCAAAGGAGCCAGGTCATTGATACCAAATTTTTGGGCACTGAAAGAAGGTACAGTAAAGTGAATTGATTGTCCAATATCCGGCTGACCGGTTTTGGCAAGGTCAGCAGCCTGGATAGCATCAATAGGAACCGGACTGTCGAGATCTGTTCTAGGCTTACCTCTTGAACCAATAACGGTAACACCTTCGAGGTCAATACCTTCAGAAAGTGTAACATTCATCGTTGCATCTCCTGTACAGGTAACTTCTTTATCCTGATAGCCTGTGTACGAAAATACAAGTACACCACTTTCAGGACAATCAATTGAATAATTGCCATTAACATCAGTAACAACACCTGTGGAAGTCCCTTTCACAAAAACTGATGCTCCGATAAGTGGATTGCCATCATCATCAGTTACTTGTCCTTTCACAGGAGCGAAAAAATCAAGCGAACCAGTAGATTGGTTCTTCATTTTGGTTAATACGATAGTTCTCTCATTAAATACTTTAAAGTCAATGGAGAGAGGTGACAGCAAGCTAACCAGCACTTCGTTCAAGCTTTGATTTTCAGCAAGGAGCGATACTTTCTGGTTGGTAGAAATTTTCTTGGAACTATAAGTAAAGTTCACATTAGCCTGATTCTCAATGTCTAGTAAGACTACTTTCAATTGAATTTTTTCAGCCGACACTGAAATTTTCTGCTCAAGTATTTCCTGTGCGTCGGAGTCCATTGCATTTAAACAGGAAATCGTAAGCAATGCGATCACAAATTGGGTAAAGGAAAATCTCATGAGACGGTAGATTTTTCTAGGCGTTTGTCGATTCCTTTTCATAATTTTGGTTTAGTGTGATTTAATGCTTTGAGTATCCAGTATGAAAAAACCTTCTGCGGCAACAGAAACTCACTACTGGAAGACTCAAGGTGTTTTGTCTTTTCAAAGCCGGTAGTCCTTTGACTACCGGTTTATTTTTAACAACCTTCACCGGAGATGAAGATGGTTGCTTCTTTTTCTGTAAACTCGAGGCCCAGAGCCAAACAAATAATGCTCAACTTATCAGTAAGTGGCTCATCATCGAGTTTTGTGGTTATTGTGCAGTTCTGGAATTTATTGTCGTCAAACTCAAGGTCAATTCCATAGGCCTTCTCAAGGGCATTGAAGACTTTCACTATAGATTCATTATTAAACTGGAATTGTTTGATCTCTTCAGGTTTGGCCAGCATCAATGGTTTTTCAGTTAAAGTTTTCACCATTTTTTCGGCAGTTCGGTCGAAAACTACTTTTTGGTTTGGGGTCACTTCAAGCTTCTTATTTGGTCTTGGGATGGTAATTACTTCATCCGTTTTGACGACAATCTGATCTCCTGCCTTTTCATTATTCTCAGAAGTCACCTGAGCATAAACTGCCACTTTCCCAGTCTTTACATCGACTTCTACTGTTTTCTCTCCTTCGAAGGCAAAAATTCTGAAACTCGTACCCAACACTTTGGTGATGGTTTCATTAGCATATACCATAAATGGTTTATTCTCATCGCGTATGATTTCAAAAAAAGCTTCACCTTTCATGAAAACAACCCGTTGATCTCCAGTAAAAGCTGTAGGATATTTGAGGGTGCCGAAAGGCTCTACCTCGACAGAACTACCATCAGCCAGTTGTATAGTTTTGGTAACCCCTGAATTGTTTTGATAATTGATCCATTCTTGTGCAACGGTAGATGAAGTTGCTTCAGTGCCAAGAATATTCGTCACCACGAAAACAGCACATATTGCAATGAGAACAGCGGCCACTGAAGCGATCCGACGAAGAAAAGGATTCACCTTGTTAACTATTGTTTCTGGGATCACCTCTTGTTCAAGGTTTTTCCAAACTTCATTTTCGAGAGCGGTATAATTATCAGATTTTTCCGCTTCATGAATACTCAAAACAAGAACTTTCGCTTCTTCAATTATTTCTGATTTATCAGGGAAATTAAATAAAAATGATGCCCAGAAGTCGTCATCAGGTTCATTTGGCTCCAGGCACCATTTAATAAAGCGTTCATCAGAAGCAAAATCTTCAATATTATATTCAGTGTAGTCTTTCATTTCCAGAAATAGATATCTCTTTTGTCATCAAGTGACAATTTTCAGGTTTTTATACTCACCTAATTCGACTTTTTTTTAAAAAAATTATTCCTGACTGGATCTGGACGCGGAAGGCTGGGCTGAATCAGATGACTTCAATGAAGATTTAAGCTTTTTTATTGCCCTGTATAGAAGGTTGGATACAGATTGGTAATTGATATTAACGATATCAGAAATTTCCTGGTTAGAGAGATTCTGGAAAAATTTAAGATTAATAATTTCTCTTTGGCGTTCGGGTAATAAGGCAATCTTTTCTTTGAGGAATGTGATCCGCTCATCTGAAATATCTGACCCGGCATTGGCTGTATCATCAATTATTGTTGACACATCATGAATTTCCTGCTTCCGTGTTCTGCCTTTGGTAGATATGGCTCGCAGCAGTTTAAACCGAAAGGCTCTTAGCAGGTAAACTTTTACACTTTTGACTTCGGAAAGGGTGGAGCGTTTATTCCAAAATTCAGTGAAGAGTTCCTGTAAGGTGTCCTTTACCAGTTCTTTTTGAGGCGTAATTTTAAATCCTGAATGGATTAGAGTTGAGGCGTGTCTTTTGTAAAGTATGGCAAAGGCTTTTTTGTTATTTTTTTTCAACAAAAGCCATAGTTCACTGTCCGGTAAATCTGAAAAGGGGGGACGCATAACATACTTCTTGTATTGGCGAAGTTAACATTAAGTTTCAATATTCACAGCGTTATAATCACCTCCATTAACAAATTTTAACCTTATTTAATTTAAAAAAACCTAATTTTATTCTCGCTCTCAGACCTCTCACCTTATTAAATTTCAACTCGAATATCATGCTTCGTATCCAACATTTACTGGTGTTGTTTACTGTATTGCCATATTTTGGTATGGCTCAGAAAACAAACCTCCCTAAAACCAATGCTTTTTTCTCCGCTATCATCGTTTCAGACATTGATGCATCAAGGGTCTGGTATTGTGACAACCTTGGTTTCAAGTCTATGGAAAGGGCTCAGGCCAAAATACCTGGCTTGTATCAGGACAACCTACAAAATGGTAAAATGGCGATAGAATTGATTCAGATCAGGGGATCCATTCCTCAAAGTGATGCTCTTGAAGGAAAGCCCCCCAAAACTAAGTTAGAGGGTTTTTTCAAATTTGGTATGAAAGTTAGGAAACTCGATAAATGGGTAGAAAAACTCAAAGCAAATGGGGTCAACATTTATGGTGACATTGTCAATGACAGGGTCACGAAAATGCGCACTGTAATCATCCTTGATCCGGATGGCAACCGGATACAATTATTCGGAAAATAAAACAAAATTCTCTCTGCCGATGTTACCCCTCCATGAAAAACTACTTAGTGATCGGGGCATCATCCGGAATCGGTCTTGCTCTTGCCCAAACTCTATCAGTATCAGGCCATAAGGTGTATGGTACGTTTCATGAAACCACAGACTACCCGGCCATCAGCAATTCTGAATATCATCTCCTGAATGTGCTGGATAAATCACCAGATCTCAGCTTTTTGCCTGATCAACTTGATGGCGTGGTTTATTGCCCTGGCAGTATCAACCTAAGACCCTTTGTCAGGATCAAACCTCAGGATTTCATGGATGATTTTCAATTACAGGTGGGTGGCGCAATCAAAATCATACAAGCTGTTTTACCAAAGCTCAAAAAAGGAACCGATCCTTCGATTATCTTTTTCTCTACGGTTGCTGTTCAGAAAGGCTTTAATTATCATTCACAAGTGGCCGTCTCTAAAGGGGCCATCGAAGGTTTGACAAAAGCCCTGGCCGCTGAATTGGCACCAAAAATCAGGGTCAACTGTATCGCCCCTTCGCTTACAGACACCCCCCTTGCTGCAAAATTGTTGAGT
This sequence comes from Bacteroidota bacterium, assembly GCA_039028895.1. GTDB lineage: Bacteria > Bacteroidota > Bacteroidia > Chitinophagales > Saprospiraceae > JAHDCJ01. The sequence goes on from JBCCHF010000016.1 coordinate 63,195, forward strand.
AATGAAGAGAAAAAAGCTGCCAACGCTCAACGTCACCCATTAAGGAAAATCGGGAAACCAGAAGACCTCGCTGAAATGGCGGCCTTCTTGTTGTCAGAAAAAGCTTCATGGATCACTGGCCAAATCATGCATGTCGATGGGGGAAAGTCATCGGTAAACACTTAAAATAGTACATTTGAGACGTCCCTGGAACATCATTAACACCCCGGTTTATAGCCTGGCCACCTACGACGAGACTAACGTCAACATGAACATCTGTACCTATGTAATGGCAGTCAGTAGGAAGCCAAAACTCTATGCTATTTCCATTGAGCATGGCTCCAAGACGCTTGAAAATCTAGAGAATAGCAGTGTAGGTGTTCTACAATTGCTTACTGCAATGCATAGTAATTTGATCAGGCCGCTTGGATTGAAATCAGGCAAAAAGGTAAACAAACATCAATGGCTTACAAAAAATGCCCAGCTAATAGAATGGCAAGCCCAATCGGTCTTAAAAGATGCAGCAGCTTATCTTATGCTTGAGAAGATAAGCCAGGAAACTGTTGGAGATCACGAGCTATTTATTTTTAAAACCATTAAATCCAAAACCCTTTCAGAAACTGGTATCCTGATGTTCCAAGATCTGATTGATCAAAAAATTATCTTGTCTTAATGTATTTCTCAAAAGCCGATATCAAACAAATGGGTCGTGTTGAGCGATTGAAGCTCATTAACTCCCTTTCGGGAATTAAACCAGCCAATCTTGTAGGTACAATTTCCGATTCTGGTGAAACGAATCTCGCTATAATCAGTTCAGTAGTCCATATCGGCAGTCTCCCTCCCCTGCTTGGATTTTTTATGCGACCTACTGGTGAAATTCCAAGACATACTTACCAGAACATAAAGGCCAATGGAGTTTTCACTATCAATCACGTCAAAACAGACTTTATTGAAAAAGCGCATTACACCTCGGCCAAATTTGATCAGGAGACCTCAGAGTTTGATGCATGTCGGTTGACGGCCCAATATCTGGAAGACTTCAAAGCCCCATTTGTAGAAGAATCAGCGATCAAACTGGGCATGGAGCTTCGAGAAGAAATCCCCATTCAGGTAAACGGAACCATTCTCATCATTGGAGAAATCGTGCATATCCATTGTCCTGAACATGCATTTTCTGATGATAATCGCCTTGACCTGAGTAAGGCAGATGGTGTCGGCATTTCTGGCCTGAACAGTTATTATAGTCTGGAGAAGATGGGTAGTTTTCCCTATGCCAGGGTAAATGAAGTTCCTGAATTCAATAAAAAAAACTGAGCTCCCAATACAGGAGCCCAGCTCATCAAATAAAAAAATTAGTCGTTCGAAACTATTAGCTTCTTGGATAAAACCCCTTCGTCAACCAATATTGTTACCACATAGGCACCTGAAGGCCAGTCACCAACATTGAGTTCAACTAAAGATCCTCTATGGTTGTCATACTGATTTTCAAAAATCACTCTTCCGCTGATGTCATAAACCTGGATGATATATTTCTCAAATCCATCCGGAAGCTCAATATAGGCCTCAGTGGTTGCTGGATTGGGATATATGGAAAGTGGTGCAATCTCTTTTTGAATTTCTACAACCCTGATCTGAGAATAATCAAAAGAGCCATCAAAGTCTACTTGCTTAAGCCGATAATAATTGGTTCCATTAAGTGGTCTTTCATCAAAGGTCTGGTAATCGATTGTAGTAAAGGATGTTCCGGCTCCTGAAATTCGCTCAATTTCTTCGAACAAGATCCCATTGGATGAGCGTTCCACAACGAAATAATCGTTATCAATTTCAGTTGCCGTTTGCCAACTCAGTTTAACTCGAAAATTGTCAGTTAGATTGGCATCGAAATTTACCAATTCGACTGGAAGTAGTGAATTGCTGGCCAAGGTCCACCTCGAGAAAGCCTCAACGCCTGATGTTGCCACATAATTTTCTGTTGTTTCTATGGAATCGACAACGAAGAGATCCCATGTGCTTCCGTTGAAACGGAAAGGGTTTAGGGAACTTTCGGCATTTCCATTCAACTCATCATCTAAATAATGGTACAGTATTGTGGCGTCCAAACCTGAATTGTTGGTTGCGGTGATGTCGTAGTATCGCAGTATGGTATTTTTGCTAAGATAGGGAACAAGTATCAAGTAATAGGAAACCGTTAATCAGGGTTAACAAATTTTGGCGCTTTTCACCATTTTTCTAAACAAAATGATATTAGGCTTCATTAGGAATAGGTGTAATGCTGAAGTGGTAATAAATCACATATTCCAGACTTCAATTCATGAGAAAACAACACCTCCCGCAAAAAACCTGTGTAATTTGTAACCGTCCATTCAAGTGGCGAAAAAAGTGGGAAAAGGTATGGGATGATGTCAAATATTGTAGCAAAAAATGCAGAAAATCAAGACTTAAACGCATTGAAAACAGCTAGTCTCATATTCCCGCACCATCTGTTTGAAAACAGTCCTTTGATCGAATTGGGTCATACGGTTTTCATCGTTGAAGAATACCTGTTTTTCAACCAATACGCTTTCCACAAACAAAAACTCGCTTTCCATAGGGCCTCAATGCAATTTTACGCTGACTTCCTGGCTTCAAAAAACATGGAGGTCATTTATATCAATGCATGGGAAACCCACTCAGATATCCGAAATCTTATTCCCCATTTAGGCAAGCAGGGTATTACGAAGGTCTATTGCTACGATCCCGTAGACGACTGGTTGTCTACACGAATAAAAAAAGCATCTTCAAAAACAGGAATTGAGCTAAAGCAGCTGGAGTCTCCCCTATTCTTGAATACCAATAACGATCTGGCCAAATTTTTCCGGAAGGATAAAAAGAAATTTTTCCAAACCTCTTTTTACAAAGAACAACGGCTGTCAAGTCAAATCCTTTTGGATGAAGAGAATAAGCCAATAGGTGGAAAATGGAGTTTTGATGCTGACAACAGGAAGAAATTCCCGAAAGGAAAAACTCCACCTCCTGTTCAGTATCCGAAAACTGATCAGTATTACCAGGAAGCCCTGTCTTACGTCGATCAGTATTTTAGTAACAACCCGGGAGAGCGCTCTGACTTCCCACTTTATCCTTATAATTTTGCATCTGCCAAAGCTTGGCTCACACAGTTTCTAGAAATTCGATTTCATGAATTTGGGCCGTACGAAGATGCCATATTAAAGGACTTCGGAATCCTCAACCATAGCGTACTTACACCTATGCTCAATGTAGGGCTGATTACGCCTCAAGCGATTGTAAACGAATCACTTAAATTTGGAGCAAACGCGCAGGTTCCTATCAATTCGCTAGAGGGTTTTATTCGCCAGGTTATTGGTTGGAGGGAATTTATTAGAGGTGTTTATATTGCAAAAGGCGGTGAAGAAAGAACCAGGAATTTTTGGAATTTTAACAGGAAGATCCCATCCTCGTTTTACGACGGAACAACCGGCATCTTACCCGTAGACGACACCATTAAAAAAGTGCTTAAAACGGGATATTGCCACCATATCGAGCGCCTGATGGTCCTTGGCAACTTTATGTTATTGTGTGAGTTTGATCCGGATGAAGTGTATCGCTGGTTTATGGAGCTTTTTATAGATGCATACGATTGGGTAATGGTACCTAATGTCTATGGTATGAGTCAGTTTGCTGATGGCGGTTTAATGTCTACCAAACCATATATCAGCAGTAGTAATTACATTTTGAAAATGAGTGATTACCAAAAAGGCACCTGGCAGGCCACCTGGGATGGACTTTTTTGGCGATTTATGCATCTTCAGCGCGACTTTTTTCTTCAAAACCCAAGGCTGGGCATGCTGATCAGGACCTTCGATAAAATGCCTGGGGAAAAACAAAAATCTCACCTCGATACCGCCAATCAATATTTAGCGACATTGGATCAGTAAAAAGTCTAATTTTACTGTTCAATTTAATGTTGTGAAGAGAATTATTGTCATTGGATCCTGCGGAGCCGGCAAATCCACATTTTCCAAAAAATTGCATGCGATTACGGACCTTGAGCTGATCCACCTTGATCGGCATTATTGGAAACCGCATTGGACAGAAACGCCAAAAGCTGAGTGGGAAAGTACAGTAAAAGCGTTAATCGCAAAAGACAGCTGGATCATAGACGGCAACTATGGTGGCACGATGGATATCAGGATTGAAAGAGCCGATACCATTATTTTCCTGGCCTACTCGAGGCTGACATGTATGTACAGAGTACTCTCGAGAGTGATTAAAAACTATGGTCGCACTCGGGATGATCTCGGAAAAGATTGTCCTGAAAAAGTGGACTGGCAATTTTTGCATTACGTCTGGAACTTCAAAAAAACAAGGGAACCAGGCATACTGAACAAGCTTGAAAAAGTCAAACCTACAAAAAAAGTGTACATCTTTGAGAATGATGGCCAAAGCCTTAATTTTATTAATGAGCTAAGGAGCAGCAGGGAATCAGCTGCTCAACTAAATAAGGATAAATAACCAGGGCTTCTCATTTTGCCAGAACTTACCATAACCCAATACCTGATTGCATTTTTTTGTGCCTACATTTTTGGGGTTGCCAAAGCAGGTATCAAAGGTATTGGCATAGTAGCCATCCCTTTAATGGCCATCGTATTTGGGGGTAAAGCTTCTACTGGTATCGTATTGCCCATTTTGATTATGGCTGATTGCTTTGCAGTCTGGTATTACAATCAACATGCAAGGTGGAAAGACCTGAGGCCTATGCTGCCATGGTTGTTTATTGGTGTTTTGCTCGGTGTTTGGGTGGGTAAAGACCTGCCAGAAGAACAATTCAGGATTGCCATGGGCTCGATTATTCTTTTTTGCGTAGGCATCTTGTTTATATGGGATCGGAAAAAAGATAAAACTGTTCCAGACTGGTGGTGGTTCTCCATTCTGATGGGTTTGGTTTCTGGATTTACAACTATGGTGGGCAATCTTGCCGGGGCATTCGTAACTTTGTATTTCCTTTCTTTACGGTTACCCAAAACCGCTTTTATCGCCACCACCGCTTGGCTGTTTTTCATTGTCAACTGGTTTAAAGTGCCTTTCCACATCTGGGTTTGGGAAACCATCACATGGGAGACATTTAAACTCAACCTTCTATTAATTCCCGGAATTCTTGCTGGCTTACTAACCGGGGTTTATGTTGTTAAAAGGATCAAAGAATGGTATTACAGGCAATTGATCTTATGGCTTACCGCTATTGGGGCTATCCTTATTTTCTTTAGCTAGTATGCCAATATTTTGGATGTTTTAGCTGAAAATGGGCAACAAATTCAGCCAAAACAAACTTTTCGGATTGAAATAATGTATTGTCCATATGAAACCTGGAAAATCATTTATAATCTGGTTCTCTCCCCGAAGCGGCAGCACTTTATTATGTAAGGCATTGGAAGCAACAGGGCAAGCCGGAAAGGCAGGAGAATTCCTGAACATTCCGGAAGGCAATAATTTCCTGGATCACTATAAAGTTGATGACTTTGCGATGCTCAAGGAAAAACTTTGGTCGATGGGCACCAGTTTGAATGGAATTTTTGGCGTCAAATATTCATTGTACTACATTCATTATGCAAGCATTATTAAACCCCTTGCCGGAATGCAGGGCATTGAAAGTCAAATAGAATTTGATTGGGCCATTTTTAGTGATTTGTTCCCTAATTGTCATCACATTTACCTTACCCGCAGAAACAAGATAAGGCAAGCTGTTTCCTGGTGGAAGGCCATTCAAAATCAACTTTGGCATCTGGAACAAGGCCAGGAAGAAGTAACGCCTCCCAACTTCTACGATGACAAATATGATTTCGATGCTTTAACACATCTTTTCAAAGAGATCAATCTAAGGGAAGCCGCCATGGAATCATTTTTCTTTCAAAATCAGATTATTCCAACCCCGGTTATTTACGAGGATTTTATTAGGGATTACGAAAACACAATTTATTTTTTGCTTACCGCAATGCAAATTGAGACTAAAGATTTGGAGATTGGACCAAAGCCGTTGAAAAAGACCGCAAACGGACAGTCTGAACTATGGGTACAACGATTCAGGAAAGACCTTCAGACAGACTGGGATCGGGTAATGTGGTAAGTTCAAATTTCCTGTTTTGCAGTGTCATATTTTACTCGTTTTGGGTCCACTTACTATGGCACATATTCTTGTTTTTTTTGTTTGGCAGGAAAGTCTCTTTTTCCAAGATTTGTAACTGGGAAAATCCTATTCCTTTTGCATTTTTAAAACAAAAATCCAAGCAATGTCCTGTACTAATTCCTCCATTTTTAAGCAGATCTTACTTCTCGTATTCATTGCCCTTCCGCTAATCTCTTTTAGTCGTATCACCTTTAACACCGTAATTACTGATGTCACTTGTCCCGATGACAGTGATGGTCAAATCGAATTTACAGGAGTTGTGGGCGGTGTTGACCCTTACCTGTTCTCAATAGATGGAGGTGTCACTTTTACAGCCAACCCAGTTTTTACGGGCTTGAAAGCGAAAAACTACATCGTCCAGGTTATGGATGCTATTGGTGACTTTTCATGTCAGGAATCTGCATTAGTTGAATGGACATCCACATTACCCCAAATGCTTGAATACCAGATCCAAAGTGCTACTCCTGGAGCAGGATTTAACGCCTTTGGTGAAACTGTAGCCATTGATGGAGATTATGCTGTTGTAGGTAACTCTACGATCACTACTACAGACGGTATCCAGGCAGGTGCAGCTTATATATTTTACAGGAATGAGGGGGGACCTAATAATTGGGGGCAAGTTAAAATGCTAACTGCCCAGAATGGTTTTCAATTGGACCGCTTTGGTGTAAGTGTGGGTATTTCCGGCAATACGGTTGTAGTAGGTAACTGGCATTTTCAGAGTTCAATCGGTCCGGGAAGAGCCTTTGTTTTTGAGAAGGACCAGGGAGGAACCGACAACTGGGGATTAGTCAAGGAGTTAAATGCTTCAGATGCCACTGATGGCGATCAGTTTGGATTTGCTGTGGACATAAGCGGAGAATTCGTAGTTGTAGGCGCAAAGGAAAATGACAATAACCAGGGAGCTGTATATTTTTATCAACGTGATCTTGGAGGCGCTGGAAACTGGGGAGAGTTAATAAAAGTACAGGCTTCTGACGGAGACTCTTTTGACAGGTTTGGCGGAGCGGTTGACATCAACGGAGATTTCGCGGTTATCGGAGCATTTAATGATGAAGATGCAGCCAGTCAGGCCGGTTCAGCTTATATCCTTTTCAAGGATCAAGGAGGCATAAATAATTGGGGAGAAGTCACCAAAGTCGTGGCATTTGATGCCGGGAGCGCAGATTTCTTTGGCACATCCGTCGCTTTGAGTGGCGATTATGTAGTAGTTGGAGCTTACAATGATAATGGCTCTACTGGTAGTGCATATATCTATGAAAAAGACCTTGGCGGACAAGACAATTGGGGCTTTCTTGTTAAAAAAACTGCCTCTGACGCTGCCGGAAATGACTGGTTTGGATGGCGTGTAGCCTTAAGCGGGGACAACCTGTTGGTAGGAGCAATAAGGGAAGATTTTACTGGTGTGAACAACACTGGTTCAGCCTACCTGTTTAATAGAAATGAAGGTGGTGTCAATGCTTGGGGTGAAGTTGCCAAAATAAATGCTTCTGACTTTGCTGCCAACAATAATTTTGGGATTGTTGATATCAATGGGGTGGATGCCATAGTCGGAGCTTTAGGTGCTCCAAACGGAGGTCAGGCCTATTTCTTTGAGTTTGCATGTTGCCCATTTGCAGATGCTGGAGATATTGTTCCTCCAGGTGGTTTGGGTGCCCAGATCGACTTGTTTGCCGGTGATGACATTGACGCTTTTTCAGTTAGTTATGCAGCTGCGGATGAAACTGAACCAACCCCTCCAGGAGACTACGATTACACCTTTTTACTTTTCAATTCTGGTGGAACGCTCATTGCCAGCGCGACAACTGGCGATTTCGATTTCTCGCCGCTTCCTGTAGATTACTATGGTGTTTATGGCATTTCTTATGCTACGGCACTTAACGCACCGACTACTTTGAATGATTACCTGACAAATATTACTGGCGATGGTGACCTCAATGATCTAGCACAGATACTAGCCGATGATCAGGCTGGTGATCCGTGTTTGGATATCGAAGGTCTTACTGTAGGTAATGAGCAGGTGGTTGTCGGCGTAGGGGCCATCGTCCCGACCCTGGGTGAATGGGGATTGATCATCCTTTGCTTACTCCTCTTAAATATTGGAACAATTGCAGTTTTACGCAGGCAGGCGCTCTTAAACGGGACTTCTGTTTAACCAAACAGGGTACATAAAACTCAATCTTATGTACCCTGGTTCTGGCTGTTTATTCTTCTCGCTTGATACCAAGTTCTTTTACCAGGTCTTCAGTAATATCATTGGATTGGTCGCCTTTCAGGATGGTGGGGAATCCACCGCCAATCGAGTTATTGAGCACGTAATCATAGCCTTGAGCTATTGCCACTTTATCGACTGCGGCCTGCAATCTCATCATGACGGGTTCAAGTAATAAAGCTCTGTTCTGTATAACTTTTTGTTCTGCCTGGTCAGCATATTTTTGGATTTCCTGTTGCAAATTACCGAGAACTGATTCCGCTTTTTGCTTTTGTTGAAGCGATGCCCAGAGGCCTTGTTCATTTTTACGGTTGTAATCGGCTAATTGCTGCTGAAAATTTTCATTTTTTAGTTGAAGGGAACCAGCATAGGTAGCCTGCAATTCACTAAGTTGCTTTTCAATTTCCTGTGTTTCCGGAAGAAGAGCCAACAGGTATTCTATGTTGGTAAAAGCCACCTTATGGTCTTCTGTTTGATCTTGACCGTAAGTTGTTTCGACGCTTAATCCAGAAATTAGCAAGAATAGAAAGATGTAATATTTTTTCATGATTCGAGCGTCGTTTTATTCGTTACCAGATGAGATTTCAATGCCGAGCTTTTCCATTACAGCCATCGTAACATCATGCTCTTCAGGGCCGAAGAGAATCGTTGAAACACCTGCTGAGGTCGTTTGATTTAGCACATAGGTATAGCCGCCTTCTTCAGCAATAGTATCAAGTGCCGCTTGTAATTTTTCAAGGATGGGAGCCATAAGCTCTTGCCTTTTTGTGATTATATCATAATCCGATTGTGCAGCCTGTTTTTGTAATTCTTCGTCAAGTTTGACAAGTTCTTCTTCCTTCTTCTTGTATTCTGCTTCAGGGGCGTTCGGATTGGCTGTTGCCCAGTCTCTGTAGTCATCGAGTTTTTTCTGGGCAGATTGTTGTTTGCTGGCTAGTTGTTCTCCAAGTTTTTGTTGATAAGTTTGGAGATCCTCTTCCATCTTCTGAGTTTCTGGCATATAGGCGAGAACAAGTTCGATATTGGTGTATCCTATCTTGACTTGTCCAAATGAAATCGTGGTGGTGAATAGTAGTGTGAGTAAAATTAAATTTCTCATGCTAAATGGTTGAAAATGAATAATGTTTGCGAAGGTAGTTTTAAAGTTGCATTCCTCCAAAACTGAACTATAGTTTAAGAATTCGTTAGGATTTATGCCAAAAGCCAATTTTTCATTAGGTTCGCAGTCCAAATTATGTCTGACAATCCTTATTGTCTAAACGCTTGAGGAATGCAACCTTACCAAGTACCACAAACTGCCTATTTTCAAGATAAGTCTGCGTTTGATCAGGCTGTAGGCGATGATTTTATCAGGCATGCAAATATAGGTACCCAACGGGGGAAATACTTTCTTGTCGGCCTTTCCCTCGGGCAATCCCCCTCTGGAGCATATCAATACATCCTGGACAACTTTTCAAAAATAAAAAGACCGTTACAGATACTTTTCGCTTATGTCAATACTCCACTAAAGCGGCAACGGGACCTCATTGATATTGTTGATGCTCAGGAATTTACAAGACAGCTCATTGCCCAAAAGCTGATTGATAAAAAGCAGATCTGCCACAGAGAGTTTGACAGGGAAAACCTGGAGGCTTACAACCGAAATTTTATCGAGGCCTTCGGTAAGATTTTATCTACCCATAAAAAGGATGGCCTGGACTATGTTTTCCTGGCTTCAGACCCACTTGGCCAGGTTGCAGGTATTACCCGGCATTCAAAGGCATTTGCATCAGAAAATATTGCCGAAATAGTGCAAATCAAGGGAAGTGAGGAATTTACACTGACACCGCATTTCCTGAAAAGGTCAAAGCGTATCGCATTTCTGGCCACCAAATCCGATAAACGCCGTGCACTTGCCATGCTGTTTATTCGGGATGGTGACACAGGCTCCAGTCCGGCATTTTTGAGGGATATCGAAGATTTGGAGAAAAAGATGACCGTTTTTATTGACGATGACGCTCTTACATGGCCTCAAATTGAACTGGTGAGAAAAGCCACCCACGGTGATAGTGTGATCCGGATAGACGTACCTAACCCTTACCGGGAAAATGCCAAAAAGAAGTTGCCCGTAATCCTGTTGACACATGGTTTCCTGGGTCTGAACTCCTACGACGGACTATTAACGGTTCTTCCATCAAGCAAAGTAATTGCTGCTGCCATGCACTATGGTTCAGTGCCTGATGCGTTACCGCCTGCCAAGTACTCTGAACATATTGTCAATAATATCAATTTTGTAATCGACTATTTTGGCTCAAACGGTCATGATGTCTACCTTTTTGACCATTCTATCGCGAACATCTATGCCATGATGCTAAATCGTGATCTCGACAAACTGCCAGCGGTCAGGAAATATGTCAAAGGCCGTATAGGCGCCAACCCGTTTTTTGGAAAGGAAGCCAAACATGCCACCTTAGGTTTTATCGACAATGTTTTGATTCCAGCGGTAAAATCGAGTAAAGACTCCGTGGGCAATGCCTTTTTCCAATCCGCCAGGAGAGTACTGCCTTTGGATACCAAAAACGGGGTAAGAAAGCGGGGGATCAAGCTCACACAATGGCTAATCAGCAAGGAAACCCCTTTTCGAAACCGAATATGGAAAGAAGCCAAACAAGGCATCTTGTCGCTAATGAGTAATCTTGACCTAGTTCCTCCTCTTAACAAAATTCCGATTGAACGGGCTTTGGCCCGATTGCCAGTTAAGTTATTTGCCATCCAGATTCACTCTGCATTACTTGAATCGAAGAGTTTCGATTGGCAAAAAGGGCTGGACAACTTCGACAAACACAACATACCCGTACTGGTCCTTAAAAGTGATCGTGACCCCATCGCCAAATTCATGACCAAAGTTTACCAAGGTGACAACATCAAGGTAATGGATATGACCGATGAAAAGAATGAAGAACTGTTCAAGGAACATCTTTATCATATGGTCAACCCATGGAAGACAGCAGAGATCATTGAGCAATTTATTAAAGGAACCATATAAGGAATTGAAGAACATATAAGGGATATTAGGAGCCACATTTTACGTTTATCTCCAATTTATCCTCAATTATCAATTCATTTTCTTCACTTATCTAAACAAATGTGATTCAGGCACAACTTTAGTTCCAATTTATTAAAATCCAAAAAAATACGAGCCAAAAATATCTAGCTTTAAGAAACAAAAAGATATCTGAGACTTATCATGTCATACGCCATAAAGCAATATGAAGTTTTAGCCAATATGCTGGAAACCGATTTGGTGACTCGGGAAAACAATCGTGGATATATTATAGGCCGACCTAAGATTAATGGACAATTTGAGGGAAGGCGCATCAGCATTACACCAAAAACTATCCTGATAAACGACACTGAAGAGTGGTATCATATCCTGGAAGTAGGATGTCAATTGCCGGAGGGTTATACGCTGGTTTTGAAAAGAGAAGGTTTAAGGCATCAGATTTTAAAAGGATTTGGCCTTCGGGATATCCAGTTTGGTCATAAGGCTTTTGACGATAATTTTTTGATTCAATCCAACGACCCTGAACTCAGTAAAATCATCCTCAATGAGCCGCTGCGCAATTCACTGGTAAGAGATATGGGCTTTTTCGGCGGCTACAGGATTGGTAAAACAGGCTGGGTCACAAAACGCATTCGCAATAAAACTAAAAAGACCAAATCTGCTGAAGAAATACTGGATATTGATTTAATATTAGAAAACCAGGAATCAGTAGCCAGAAAAAAAGAAAAAGAACACCACCCCGAAAAGTTGATCAAGACCGTATTTTCTCACGACATAGGTAATGAAATGAAACGCAAATGGATGGAAAGATTGATCAAAACCACCGTGTTATTAGCAAAAAACCTCGAACTAGCTACCTCCCAAGACGATGTCTGAAAAGTCAACCGATGCCAATCTTTGGTGCCTAGGTCAAATTAGGAAAAAAAATAGCTGTTAGTTCTGTAAACTTCAAGCATAGATTTCACCGGGTTTGTTTTGGGATTTGGCTATATTTAGATCAAACCAAACCAAAATGTCCCCTACTGAGAAAAAGGTGCTCCAGACATTTCTCGATTTTTGGGAAGTATGGGCACTGAGAAAAAATCAGACCGCCACAATTGATGATATTCAACTTTATTTTGATGAAAATGTCACTGCTATAGGAAGCGGGTTGCATGAAGCTGGTCGTGACACTGAAGGAGTGATTAAGAACTTTTACGATGACTTTGATGAATTGACAGCTCCTGTAAATCTGGACTTTTATTACACTGACGTCAAAATGATTTCAAGCAACGTAGGTCTAGTAGAAGCAGAAGCAAAGGCAAGTATTGTTACCAATCAAAATGACAAACTTGACTTTCATCTCAGATTTTCCACTCTTTTTGTCGAAAAAGCAGGAAAGTGGTTCCTTTCACATAATCATGTATCCATACCATATGAAGGTCAGGATATTGGTGAAGCCTATCCGATTAATGCGCTTAGAGCCAAAAATAATCAGCTTGAGCATTTGGTAAGGGAAAGAACAAAGGAATTAGAAGAAAAAACCATTCAGCTTCAGTCTGAAAAAGAGAATTCAGAGCGTTTATTGTACAATATCCTGCCTAAAAGCATTGCCCAGGAGTTAATAGCGACTGGAAAGACAAACCCTGCTAGACACGATGAGGTTAGTGTTTTGTTTACTGATTTTAAGGAATTTACAAATATCGTTGCTACCATCCCTGCCAAGGCATTGATTATGGAATTGAACGATATTTTCAGGGCTTTCGATGATATCGTTGATTCATTTGGCATTGAAAAAATTCAGACAGTAGGTGATGCCTATCTTGCAGCTTGTGGTCTTCCGACAGAAGACCCCGATCATGCTATAAAATGTGTAAAAGCGGCCAAGGAAATGATCAAATTTCTTGAAGAACGCAACACTAACAGTATGATAAAATGGAAAACAAGAATTGGGATTCATTCAGGTCCAATCACTGCAGGTGTTGTTGGAAAAAAGAAATTTGGTTACGACATATTTGGAGACACTGTAAATGTCGCAGCCAGAATTGAAACCGCAGGTGAAGAAATGAAAATCAACGTTTCTGCATACACCTATTATCTGATCAGAGAAGACTTTGCATGCGAATATCGCGGTAAAATTGATGCGAAAGGAAAGGGCCATCTTGACATGTACTTTGTTGAATAAACCATTTACCTTGCCGGAAATTCTGTTTCAAGACGATTACCTGGTTGCGGTCAATAAACCTCATGGCTTGTTGACGCATAGAACCAGGCTGGCAGCTGATGCAGAAGAATTTGCATTGCAATTGGTCCGCAATAAAATCAAACGACGGGTTTTTCCAGTTCATCGACTTGATAGAAAAACATCAGGGGTGCTGCTCTTTGGGCTTAATCCCGAAATGGCAAAACAGCTTCAAAAAGCGTTTTCTGAAAAGGCCGTAAATAAGAAATATCTAGCCATTGTCAGAGGCTGGTTTCCTCAAGCCATAGAAGTCGATAAGCCCTTAACCAACGACAGAGGTAAGACCCAGGAAGCCTTAACCCGTTTTGAATGTATCAATAAAACTGAGGTTGACCTGCCTTTCGGCAAATTCAAGACTTCCCGATATTCCTTGATCGCGGCCTATCCACATACCGGCAGGATGCACCAGATCAGAAAACATCTCAACCATCTGCGACATCCGATAATCGGAGACCGACCGCATGGGTGCAACAAGCAAAATAAACTCTTCAAGGAAAAATGGGAAATGACGACTATGTTGCTGCATGCAGAAAAAATTGCCCTTCCTCATCCAGAGTCAGGAGACGTGTTAACCATAGCAGCACCTCCGTTTGAAACATTTCTTAGAATGAAAAACATCCTTAATTTGTAGGAAATAATAGTCCAATGCAAATTAAGGAACTAACCCTTTTTTCAAAAAATCTTGATCTCCAGGTTGAATTTTATCGAGATATCATTGGTTTCTCTTCGATTGAGAATACAGGAGTATCTGCCAAAATTGCTATTGGCACTACCATCCTGCAATTTGTACAAAATGACGAAATGACCCCTTATCATTTCGCATTCGATATTCCTTCAAATAAATTATATGAAGCGTATGCATGGCTAAAGGAACGGGTTAGCATCCTTGGTTTTGAGGGAAAAGAAATTATTGACTTTCCGGCATGGAATGCACACGCTATCTATTTTTATGACCCCGACCAGAATATTGGCGAGTTGATTGCAAGACATAATCGGGGTATTTACAAGAACCAACTATTCGACCCATCTCATATTGTTGGCATAAGTGAGATAGGCATTCCGGTTAACGACATTGAATCCGTCCACAATTTCTTTCATAAACTTTTTGATATACAGATTTACAGTGGTGATTATAGCAGGTTTTGCGCCTTGGGCGATGAAGAAGGCTTGTTTATCGTCATCGACAAAAAGACAAAACCCGATTGGTTTCCGACAGGCGATACGGCCTTATGCTCGGAGTTTATGGCCAAAATTGAGTATGAAGGAAAGGTCTTCGAAATCGGCTTCAAAAAAGAAATTTTGAGACTTTTAAAGTAAAATTGAATTTCATTCGTCTTCCCCAAAAAGACGTTAATGGACACCCACATGGCAGAAAAACGGAATAACACCATTGCAGGGGCAGTCAAAGCCTATGGCCAGCGGCTGTACAGCTTTATCCGCAGTCGTGTGTCCTCCAATGCCGATGCCGAAGATATTTTACAGGATGTGTGGTTTCAGTTTAGTAAGGTCGTTGACACCCAACCCATAGAACAGGTTAGTGGTTGGCTCTTTAGGGTGGCCAGAAACCGGGTGACCGATAATTACCGCAAACGCAAACCAGAACTACTGGAAGATTTGGGTCATGAAGATGAGGAAGGCGATGTTCCGTTTAATGAAATCCTGTTAGCCGACAACACGACCCCCGAAACAGAACTCTTAAGACAACTGTTTTGGGAAAACCTGTTTGAAGCACTCGATGAGTTACCAGAAAAACAACGCGATGTTTTCGTCAGGAATGAATTAGAAGACCAAACCTTTCAGCAAATTGCGGATGAAACCGGAGAAAATATCAAAACTCTGATTTCGAGAAAACGATACGCAGTAAAGCATTTACGCGAAAGATTGCAGGATCTTTATGAAGAATTTTTAAACTTTTAATCTCACTTTTTTAGAAAACCAGTTGATCATGTACAACAACGGCCAAAACAAACGCAACGCCCCTCCTTTCGTAAGAGGATTTTTCTTTTTAATCGTTGCAGCAGGTTTCATCCTCATTCTGGGAGTAATTGTAATGTGGCTCTGGAACGCCATATTGCCTGAAGCCCTTAATGCCAACCCCATAACGTATTGGCAAGCTATGGGATTATTGGTACTTTCTCGAATCCTGTTTGGTTCATTTTGGTTTGGTAAACGTGGTCACCAAAATTTCAAAAAGAAACGGGCCTATTGGCGCGAAAAATGGATGAATATGGATGACGAGGAACGTGCTGCTTTCAAAGCCAAGTGGAAGGATAAATGCCGTACACGTAACAAATTCAACGACGAAGCCTCCGAATAATTTTCTCATTTTTTTCAAAAAAAATCGCATCGGTTTAAAGTAATTCTACAATTCAATCGTCTTCCTTATTGTAAGACATAATTTTTAATCACTTTAAACTTCTATTATGCGACCCTTCAGATTTTTCTTCGTCCTTTCACTGGGCATTATCATATTCTACTTTGTAGCAAGAGTTCTAATATTTGCCCTGTTTGCTGCTGCAATTTTAAGTTTTGGCTATTTCCTTTTCAGGAAGATCAGGAGTTTCTTTTTCCGCCTTGATTGGGATGGCAATGGCTACTATCAACACCAGCAACCCAATTACTTCCCTAATTGGCGTTATGACAGGGAACCCCTCTTTAGTCTCCCCTATCAGCCTAAAGAAGTAATGCCACAGTACCGTAAGATTGAAATACAGTAATTCCAATATTTTATCACTATTAAAACAATAAGTCATGTGTTATAAAACAGGTTATCATCACAAATGGGGATATCACCCCAAGTACCACTATGGAACTCATCCGAGAAAGTATAAACGCCGAAAATTCAGGGCGGGTTGGGGATTCCCTCCTGTCAACGTACAGGAGCTCGATGAAAGTTATGAGCTGTTTCTCTATGCCCCAGGGCTCGGGAAAGAAGACTTCAATATTCGTCTGAGAGACAACATTCTCATTATCGAAGTTGATAAAAAAGACGATGGAAAAGGGAATGGACCGATATGGCTGCGTAAAGAGTTTAGTCCATCAGGCTTCAAACGCCGTTTTGAGTTAAACGAAAGTATTGATCCTGAAAAGATTACCGCCAAATACGAAGATGGCATGTTACAGGTAAGTTTACCTAAAAAACCAGACTTCCACACTTCTCGGAAAGATATTACAGTAGAATAACAGACTGTAATCAACAGTAATTGGTTTTGATTTGAGGCCGCCCAAAGGGGTGGCCTTTTTGTTTTTTATGGGAGATAATTTAAATTCGAATCACATGAAGCTATTTTCTGAAAGACTGGTTTGCTATCCTGCTACTGCAGAAGATTTTGAATATTATTTCCTCCTGGCCGGTAACGACTCTGTTATGAAACATATTACTGGCGATTCCATCGATCGGGAAAAGGCAAAAGCAAGGTATAATACAGTTTTAGAGAATAGAGAAGGGCATCCTGAAGCAGGCTATTACTGGGTGAGAGACAAGTACGATAACACATTTATGGGTCTTGTTAAGCTGGAGTTGGTAGAACCCGGCGTGTTGGAACTGGGCTATTCCTTGCTACCGGAATTCTGGGGCAAAGGTTTTACCAGCGAAATTGTGAAAGAGATCATGACTTATGTGCGCACCTTGAGGCATGTTAATAAAATGATCGGCATTATTGACCCAGAGAATGGCCCATCAAAAACTATTCTGCTCAAGCTTGGATTCGAATTTTTTAAAAAAGGAAAATACCAGGACCAGGCCGCTGAATATTATCATTTGAAACTGGAAAAAGAATAATTTTCTGAAATAAGGAATAACTACTCACTCCTCGGGGATTAAGGATTGAAATTTTAATTGTAATTTTATTTAAAACAAAAAAACATGAAAAAGGCTAAAATTTTTATTCTAGAAGTAGCTATTCTTCTAGCTCTATTACTCGGAACAGTAGTGTTTGCTTCAGCCCAGATTAACAAAAATGCAAAGATCGATCAGAGTAAAATAAACTCAAAAGTAATCATCAATACACCGACTATTTCCAATTCTTTGTTGACTACCAAACAACTACCAGTGTTTTCTAACATTAAACCGATTAACCTGATTCCAAACCAGAAAAATATTAAACAGACTGACCTGAAGCCTATCGCAACGATACCGGTTACCAATCTGGTTGTAAAGTCTTCCTCGATTAACGGCACTATGACCCCACGCGATCCTTACCATAGTAGTTTGGCTTATATCGAAATTTTAAGTGGCGATGTTTTTCCTGCCACAAATGAGGTTGATTGTGCTTGTGGAGGAGGTTTAACATACATCAAATTGGTACTTCAAGCTACGGCAGGCAAACGTTATTTAGTTACAACCAATGTTTCTCCAAAAAGAACCGACAATTTTGGTCTTAGCATCTTTTCCAGCGGCTTTGTTCACACAGAAAGTGTTATTCAGGAGAAACAAGATGTCAGTGTGGTACTATCACCTCAATCATCAGGAGTGTATGAATTATGGATGCAATGCAGTGACCCTAACTCTGGACGCAGAACGTGGAAGTTTCACTCAATGACAGTTGAAGAATTAGATTAAAGATATATGGAAGCATACGCCCAGGTATTAAGTTATGCCATCCCTGGATTTGTTCTTTTGATCCTCATCGAGGAATTGGTCGGTCGTATGCGTGGCATCAGGGTTAATCGGGCTATGGATACCATTTCAAGCTTGAGCTCAGGCATGACCAATACACTCAAAAGCCTGATCGGCCTTACCATCGTAATTGTCAGTTATGACTGGATGGTTAGTCATATAGCCCTTGTCGATATCAAGTCCTCCGCCTGGCTTTTCGTTTTGGCATTCATCGGTCATGATTTTGCAGGGTATTGGTCACATCGGTTTAATCACGAGATCAACGTTTTCTGGAATCGCCATATCGTACACCATAGCAGTGAAGAATTTAATCTGAGTTGCGCCTTACGGCAATCCATCTCCTCAGTGGTCAGTATTTATTTCTTCCTTTATATTCCAATGGCGCTTTTAGGTATACCGACGCTAATAGTTGCTACCGTAGCACCTTTGCATCTTTTCGCACAGTTTTGGTACCATACCAGGCTGATCGATAAGATGGGATGGTTGGAATATATCATTGTAACACCTTCACATCACCGGGTCCATCATGCCATTAACCCTGAATACATAGACAAAAATTACGGTCAGATCTTTATTTTTTGGGACAAGTGGTTTGGCACTTTCCAGCCTGAGTTGCCTGATGTTCCTGCTGTTTACGGAACAAAAAAACCAGCCAACACCTGGAACCCGATTATTATTAACTACCAGCATATGTGGCTGTTAGCCAAGGATGCCTGGCGAACTTCAAGCTTATGGGATAAAGTACGACTCTGGTTTATGCCAACAGGATGGCGACCAAAAGATGTAGCTGAAAAATACCCGATTGAAATCGTAGAAGATGTTTACAAAAGACCAAAATACGATACACCTGCACCAATGGGTTTAAAAGCCTGGTCGTGGGCACAACTCATCATTCACAATCTCCTCATGTATTACATCATGACAATGATAGCCGATATCGGAGTCGGTGATATGGTGCTATTTTGTAGTTTCCTTTTTGTATCCATCTTCGCCTACACTACGCTTATGGATCGGCACAGGTTGGCCATTCCTTTTGAGTTAATTAAACTGGTTATGGGATTTTTAATGTTTACACGAATGGAGAGTTGGTACATGCTCGACAACTATATTCCAGGGGCATCTATTGTCATCGGATCTTATCTTTTAGTTTCTTTCCTGGTTGCCTGTTATTACACTTTCAGTCAAAGTCCGGTTACAGAAAAACTTAGTGCCCAAAATACGATCTGAATGGCACGAAACAGGGGAAAACATCCAAACGACGATAAAATTTTCGCCGAAAAGTGGTTGCCAGTTTTCAAAGAAGCTATTGATGACCATTGCCATTTGCTCACCAGAGGTTACGCTTCCGAATCAGCACTCGAATTTGTGGGTAACCGATACAAGCTCAATAAGCGTCAGCGCAAAGCCATTTACCGTATCAGCGCTTCTCAACAGGATATCGACAATCGTAATTCAAGATTGGTTAGCCCAAAAGAGCTATCAGGCAACCATCTGGAAATCGATGGCTTTAACCTCCTTATCTTATTGGAAAGTGCCTTGTCTGGTGCTTACATCTTTAAGGGCAGGGACGGCACCTATCGCGATATTTCTAGTGTCCACGGATCCTATAAACGGGTTATTCAAACCCCAGATGCTATCATAATGACCGGGAAATTTCTGGAATCGCTTTCGCCAAAATCTGTTAAATGGTGGTTCGATTCACCAGTATCCAATAGCGGTCGATTGAAAACCATTCTCTACGAATTGGCTGGAGAGCATGGGTTTAAATGGGATGTAGAATTGTCGTTTAATCCCGACAAGGAATTAATCCAGACTGATCATGTCGTTGTTTCCTCTGATGGCTGGATCCTCAACCATGATATTGAGTGGCTAAATCTCGGAGGCCTACTTATTGAAGGGCAGATTCCTGATGCTAACATCATTGATGTTTAACCTGACGATCAACTTTTATCGTTACTTCCCATTCGGAAAACGTAGGCAAAAATGAGCATGACCATTCCTGGTAATCCTACCCATAAGGCTTCTGATTTGAGCACCCTGAGCCCCCATTCTGTGAAAAATTGTGAAGGATATATAGACGCAACCGTTATAGGTCGCCACGGCAAAAAATATCGGGAATTTTCAAATGGCGCAAAGAAGGCGACACCTTTTCCTCCTGTAGTCATGGCATCGAGCAGGCCATGAGAGGCGGTGCAGACAAAAAAATAAAGAAACACCCCCCACCATATCCGAGAGCCTACTTTGTATTCCTTAAAAAAGAAATAGGACAGGATCAGTCCTAATACCACAGCAAAGAACAGGGAATGCGTAATACCTCTATGCCCAAAAACATGTTCGTATGGAATTCCAAATTTGAACGCCAGGACATCAGCGTCAGGCAGGATAGAACACCCGATTCCCAGAATCCAGAATTTCGCAGGTAATTTTTTGATTGAATATACCTTTCCGAATACAATTGCTGAAAAGGCATGAGCAAAAGAAGAGGCCATAAGCGGGGGTTTAAAGCAAAAAGTTAAGCTGTAATTTAATCAGGAATTGCCGATTTGCTTCAATCTTTTCACTCTTTCAGGCTCATTTTCACAGAGCCATGGGTCTTTAGACAGTAATTCCCAGGCTTTTTTGGCGTATTGGGCAGCTTGATCAGACTGCTGAAGCACTAAATAGCATTCGGCTATTTCTTCGAAGGTGTAACCATACTCATCCTGGCCTCCGTCGGCTTTGAGCAAAGTCAATTGACTCGTTAAGGCTTGTTGAGTATTACCCAGGAGTCTGTCCATCTTGGCAATCGACCATTTTGAAATCTTTGCGCCAGCTATTTTTTCATTGGCCTGTTGCCAATCAAGGCACTTCTCGAACATCGATTTGGCTTTTGCGAAAGCTTTCATCTCATGATAACTCCAGCCGATGTTGTTATAAAGTGATCCCAACCATTTTTTTGCTTTTTCGCTGGGGGAACTTTCCGCTAGGGCCAACGCCTTTTCTTCCCAGGCTAATTTCTGATCGACTTTTTCAGATCCTGAAAAGATAAACCCCATCATATGGGCCGCATCAACAGCGAAATAATCGAGTTTATGGATTTTACCAAATTCCCAGGCTTCGGCAAATAAGGGTTTTGCGGCAGGTTTGTTACGAGAGCTATTGAACACCCTACCCCGCTCCAGCAAAAAGCGAACTCTTACGATGGGATGTGCATCAAGTGTTGATTGAGCAATGGCATCCAGAACAGCATGGGCGTCTTCAAATTTGCGCTGAAGTCCTAGTGTCCTTGCTATTTGGGTAAACAGCTGACCTTTATAAGATTCATTATCGGCAGATTCTGCCAAAGGTATTAACGCTTTGAAAGCTAATTCTGTGGCTGCTGGATCGCGGAAATCCCAAAGTTGATCGAAATCAGGAAGGTTAGACATAACACCGGATGGATAAGGTAAACAATAAGAGGACACAATGTAACTACAAAATTTGTAGTCCTTGTGTCCTCTTATACCTTCAGTGTGCTGGCCTAAAGGCTGCTAACAAAACCAGCCTGGAAAGACTCCCACTGGGTTTTCTTATAGTCTTCACCCGCAAAATAAGCGAGCATAGGCTCTAATTGTTGTGGAGTTTTGTAACCTGGTACTCCCTGGATCTTATTAAGGTTTTCGTCAATGAAAACAAGTGTAGGATAAGCTCTCACCCCCATTGCAATTGATAGTTGGTGCACACCATTCCTCCTATACTGTCCTTTGTTATGATCGTATGTAGGGTTGGCATAAGGATTACCGTTGTAGGTGACTTGGGTTTCGTGCTGGGCGTTAAACTTAACCGGGTAATAGTTTTGGTTAACATATTTGATAATGCCTGGGTGGGTAAATGTATTTTGGTTCATTTTCTTGCACGGTCCACACCAGTATGTGTATACATCAACAAATATTTTCTTTGGATTGTCTTTCATTTTTTCCTGGGCTTCCTCAAAAGAAATCCATTCGATTTCTGTCGTATTGATCACTTCTTTTCCTTTTTTGGCTTTGGCTTTGGTAGCAGAAGCATCTCCTTCACCACCTTTACTGCATCCGGTAAAGATCATGGCGCTCATTACCAAACAGGAAAACAAATAAAATGTGATTTTTTTCATGACGATTAGTATTATTCAGTTTTTGATATTCAAAATTAATTATAAGCCAGTAGTTCCTCAAGTGTTTTTTCCAATTCTTCAGCATTCAGATCCCTGGCGATTATGCGTCGGTCTTCATCTACGAGAAAAGAGGTAGGCAATGTCGTGACATCAAATCCACGTGCAATAGGCGACTGCCAGCTTTGGAGGTCAGATACATGCACCCATGGGAGTTCATCTTCAAGAATACTTACCAGCCATTCTTCACGGTCTGAGTCGATAGAAATCCCATATATCTCGAAACCCATTTCCTTATATTTTTCATAGATGGGTTTAAAGACGTAACAGTTGTTTTCATGGCAGGCTTCATTCCAGGATGCCCAGAAGTTTACCAAAACGACCTTACTGTCGAGGTCACTGATTCTGACGACTTCACCTTCAGGGTTTTCCAGGGCAACATCAGGGAGTACATTATGTATAGCCAATTCAGTCTTTTGCTCCCAAGTTTGCCATAGTAGAACTGTTGATAACAAGATTGCAAATACAGCTGCAACTTTCATCCAACCCTTTAGTTTGAAAACAGGTAAAGTTCCTTTTTTACCCAGACTGCTTTCAACAGCTTCCCAGCTTTTGCCAGAAGCCTTTAAAGGATCCAATTCCTGTTTATGTTCCATGAACCACTTTTCCAGATTGTCCATCTTTCGTGATTTTGGTTTGTGTTTTTTTGATAATTTCTTTGAGTCGTTTCTTTCCCCTGTGGTATTGAGTCAGTGAGGTAGCCTTTGAGATAGACAGGATCTTTGAGATTTCCTCATGGTCGTACCCTTCTACCAGGTAGAGGGAAAGTACTGTTCTATAGCCGGTTGGTAATTGTTGCATCGCCTGAAGGACCATGTCTACTTTGGGGTTAAACGATGACTGATTTATACCATTCATTTCTATTGACCGCTCTGGCATTCCTTCTTCAGGAAAAGTCATCTCGGCTTTTTTGCGTTTAAGCAGGTTTAATGCCTTGTTGATGACAATCCTCTTTAACCAACTTCCGAAAGTTGCTTCTTCCCTGTAGTTATCAAGATTCTTGAAGGCGGAAATAAATGCATCCTGAAGCGCATCTTCGGCATCTTCCCTGTTGCCTGTAATCCTGTATGCCGTATTCAGCATAGCATCAGCAAACCGTCGATACAACTCAAATTGAGCATCCCGGTTATTCATCCGACATTTCTGGATGAGGTCCTTTAAAGTGTTATCAGGATAACTCAAAACTTTCGATTATTATCGGCTTCAGATTAAGGACAAAAGAGAATAGAAAATATTGCATGGGGTAGACTATTTCGATGTAGTAGTCTATTTTTTTATCTGCTCAAGTCGTTTTTCAGGATTTTCGCTTGGTGCCTCTTTGCCATCTAGCCACACTCCTTTACTGAATTCCATTACAAACCTTTCAGCAAACTCAGTTTTTGTGCCTTTCCAAGTCATTTTTTTCCCACTAAATTCAACGATCCAGTAACTGTCGTCATCCTTGCCGGCATCACTATCGATAAACAACATTTTCTCCTGCGGATTCCAATACCATTTTCCGGTGTTTTTTCCAGATGTGCCTCCACTCCAGAACTTCTGATTTGGAAAAAACTGAATCCATCTATCTCCATTGGGATTATGTTCTTTTGTCACATTGCTCCCATCTTCAACTACCTTTTCCATTTGCCAATTCCCAACTATTGAATAGTTTTCAATTGATTTATCCGGCCCGACAGCTTCAGGTTTATGGACTTTTTTCGAAGCATTTTTTGAATTATTCTGGTCTTTATTATTACAAGCAGTTAAAAATAATAATGACATCAACAGAACGATATAGTATTTCATAAATTTTTGATTATTACGTTTTTGGAAAAAATTAACTCTCATTAATGTTCACGGGTGATAAGTGTTCTGGCAAAATCTGCTAGTACTTTTTTCTTGTTTTCTGAGATACTGAGGGCTTCTAAATGTCTGAATCCTTCTGAAAGGTAGGCTTCCATTTTTTCTTGAGCGACTTCTCTAATGGCAAGTTTTTCGAAAAGGCCTTTCACAATTTCAATTTTCCTGGCTTCATCTTTCACCTCTTTGGTAGCCATTTGTTTTTCAAGGACAGCTTTTTCCTCAGGCCCAGCCAATTCAAGGGCCTTAATTACAAGATAGGTCTTTTTGTTTTGGGCAATATCGCCACCTACTTTTTTACCAAATTTTTCCGGGTCACCGAAAGTATCAAGAATGTCATCCTGCAATTGGAAGGCAATACCCACGTTACGACCAAATTCTGCCAGGTGATCGGCATCTTTTGCTGAAGCACCGCCAATAATGGCGCCTATCTTCATCGCGCCAGCAAGTAGAACAGAAGTTTTTAATTCAATCATTTTCAGATAAGCCCCTTCCGCTACGTTATCAGAA
Source organism: Bacteroidota bacterium (assembly GCA_039028895.1). Taxonomy (GTDB): domain Bacteria; phylum Bacteroidota; class Bacteroidia; order Chitinophagales; family Saprospiraceae; genus JAHDCJ01. The sequence goes on from JBCCHF010000016.1 coordinate 87,963, forward strand.
GTTTCAAAGTCCATATCATATTGCTGACCTTCACAGACTTCAACAGCAAATTGGTTAAAAACCGCATATATCTCAGGTAACAATTGGTTGTCTATCTGTCCGAGATATTGATAAGCTTTAAATACCATAACATCTCCAGAAAGAATAGCAGTATTGAGATCGTATTTTTCATGCACAGTTGCCTGACCCCTCCTCAAAGGTGCATCATCCATAACATCATCGTGAAGTAAGGTAAAATTGTGAAAAACTTCTACTGCATAAGCTGCGGGAAGGGCAGCTTCAACTTTGCCTCCAAACAACTGGCAACCCATTAATAACATTGTTGGTCGCAGCCGTTTTCCACCTAGTCCCATTATGTAATTAACCGGCTCATATAACCTTATCGGTTTATCCTCTAAATGGTTGGAATTGAGGTACTCAAGGAAGATCTGTCTTAAATTGTCAACACTGTACATAGTTGGTAAAGATTGATAAAATTATGCAACAAGTTGCAAAAAATGTCGTATAAGCCTGCAAAGATAAAGGCTTTGATCTGCCTTTTCAGGAAATTTCAAACAATTAATTCTGGATTTTTTTGATCGTGTTTTTTCCCAAAATTTTCGAATTTCGGATCATCATATTTGTGAATAATTAAATAAATTCACTTTCTTGTGTATGCTGCATTTAGCAACAACTTTCTGGTAAACCCAATACAGAAGAACTATCAAGAAAAGTTGAATAAAACTTATGGTAAAAAAGACCCGACCAGTTAATATTCTTTTGATTGAGGATAACCCTGGTGATGTTAGACTGACACAGGAGGCGTTTAACGAAGGCAGAATACCAATAAAACTGTCTGTCGTTATGGATGGCGAAGAAGCCTTAAGTTATTTGCGTAAGGAAGATCCATATACCGAATCACCCCGCCCTGACCTTATCCTGCTCGATCTAAACCTTCCAAAAAAAGATGGTAGAGAAGTGCTGGCTGAAATAAAAACTGACGATAATCTGAAAAGAATACCAGTTGTTGTTTTAACAACGTCTAATGCCGAACAAGACATTCTGACAAGCTATAATTATCACGCTAACTGTTATATCAACAAACCTGTAGATTTCGATAAATTTTTTGACATCATCCAAAAAGTTGAAGACTTTTGGCTGACTACGGCTATTTTGCCATCAATGATACGCTAACAGAGACCTGGAAATAACTTGGGCTATTTTTAATTAGTATGAAAATCAACGTTCTCGTAATAGAGGATAATCCCGGGGATGCTAACCTGATAAGGATTTACCTAAAAGAAGGTTCTGTGAAAAATGAGTTTTTTCACGCTGAAACCTTATATGAAGGTATTGAGATCATAGAAACCCAGCATATTGATATTGTTCTTCTAGACCTTAAATTACCAGATTCATCAGGTTTCAGGACACTGATGAATTTTAAAGCCCGCGCAACAAAAACCCCGGTTATCGTATTGACAGGGTTAGATGATGAAGATGTCGGCAACCAAGCTATCAAGGCCGGCGCCCAGGATTACCTGGTCAAAGGCAAACAGCTCGATTCGAATATATTAGCCCGTTCGCTTCGTTATTCGATGCAACGCCACAAAACACAATCAAGACTTGAAGATACCGCCAAACGCCTTTCCATTTCGGAAAAGCGGTTCATTGAAGCGCAGGAAATGGCACACTTTGGTAACTGGGAAATCGATATCGTTACCAACGAAATGACATGGGCCGATGAGGTATATCGCATTTTTGGCTTTTTGCCTCAATCCATCTCCCCTACACTCTCTGACTACCTCGAATACATACATATTGAAGATCGTGACATAGTCAATGACGCCTTCGAAGATGCGATAAAAGATGGACAACTACACAAAGTAGAATACAGGATTGTAGTTGATGGCACACGAATCAAGTATCTATCCAACCAGTTCCAGATCTCAACCGACGAATACACTCAAAAAATCTTGCTGGTAGGAGCCGTTCAGGATATTTCAGAACAAAAACAGGCGCAAGCCCTCCTCGAAGAAAAGAATCTGAGCGAAAAGACATCCAAGATCAAGGAAGAAATCCTTGAAGATCTAAGCTTCAATATCCGAACCCCTTTATCTTCGATCATCAACTTCACCCATTTGCTGGATGACAAGGAATATGCTGGAGATGAAAACCTGGGTAATCTGAAAGAATCTGTGGATTCCTTATCTATAGCCGTAAATAACTTACTCAACTTTTCCATTCTGCATTCAGAAAGGATCTCAGTGGAAGAAAACGAGTTTAATGTCAATGAAGTCGCTAAAAGATTGAGGCAATTGGTACAGATCAAAGCCGACATCAAATCTATTAGCCTTGAAACCGAAATTGACGAAGCACTGGATGGCGATTTGCATGGCGATGAGAACAAGATCCAGCAAATTTTATACAACCTTCTTGATAATGCCATCAAGTATACTGCTGAAACAGGATTGGTAAAATTGCAGATTGAAAAAATGTCATCAGATGCCAACGAAGTTTTCCTTCGGATGAGTGTCATCGACAATGGGCCTGGCATCACCCCCGCAAAAATTGAAGAACTACAACAAGCCGAAAAATTACTGCTCGAAGAACATAAAGATAGCAAGCAGCGTAGCCTGGGTATGGCAATAGTCAATAGACTCACCAAGAATTTAGGTGGCCAAATTACCATTGACAGTAAAGTTGGAGCAGGGTCTACATTTATTGTGGAACTGCCTTTAAAGGTTGCTAAAGCCACAGTCCAAAGAGTAGGAGAAAAACCAGTCAAAGACACCAATATCCTTCTTGTTGAAGATCACTTCCTCAACCAGATTGCAACAAAGAAGATTCTAACCAAATGGTCAGAATTCGTATCTGTTGAAATCGCGGATAATGGAAAGATTGGGGCAGAAAAATTCACTTCCGGTGCCTATGACATTGTCCTGATGGATCTGCAGATGCCGGTTATGAATGGGTTTGAGGCAGCAGAGGAGATCAGGAAATCATCTAAAACACCTATCATTGCCTTATCTGCAAATACGACAAAGCAAGAAGCAGAAAAATGTAAGGAAGCAGGCATGAATGATTACCTGGCTAAGCCTTTCAAGCCTGACGATCTCTTTAACAAAATTATGAATCTGCTGTATTAAAGGGTTCTTCAATAAACTCCATAAAGACTTTGCGTTTCGCAAAATCAACTGAAGCTATCCTTACCTGTACCTTGTCTCCCATCTTATAGACCTGTCCTGTACGATTCCCAATAGCCTTATAGCGGCCTTCAAGGGTAAAGCTTTCCTGCATGGTTTCGAACCCTACAAAGCCTTCACACCAGTTTTCAATAAGCTCTACAAAAATCCCGCGCTCATTCATACCTGAAATGATCCCTTCATAAAGCGATCCGATATGCGATTCAAGATATTCGACCTGTTTGTATCTTACCGATTCACGTTCAGCTTCCATTGCCTTTCTTTCCTGAACAGAAATATGCTGACACTGTGCTTCCAACTCATCTTCACTTACCAAGTAAATCGTTTTCAGATTCTTTTCAAGAATTCGGTGTACCAAAACATCAGAATATCGCCTGATTGGAGATGTGAAGTGGGTATAATAATCGAATGAAAGGCCATAATGGCCAATGTTATCTGTCGAATAAACGGCTTTTGCCATAGTTCGAATGGCCAGAGGTAATAACATTTTCAACTCAGGTTGCGTCTCTGCCTGCCTGGTCAGGGCGTTATAAGCCTTCGAGATCTGACCCGGGGTATCAATGTGCATGATGAAACCCATTTCGCGGGCAAAAGCTGCAAAATCAGCAACTTTTACTTCGTCAGGATGATCGTGTATACGGTAGACAAAAGGAACAGGTTTTCCTTCTTTCTTTTTAAAGATGAATGTGGCAACTTCCCGATTGGCGAGCAGCATGAAATCCTCAATGAGTTTATGCGCATCCTTACTTTCTTTGATGAACACCTCAATAGGTCTTCCTGCCTCATCCAGTTTGAATTTAACTTCTGGTGAAACAAAAGAAATACCGCCTTTTTTGAAACGATTATTTCTTAATTTTTTCGCCAATAGATTTAGTTTCTTCAATTCCGAGGCGTACTCGCCTTCTCCTGTTTCTAATATCTCCTGGGCTTCTTCATAAGTAAACCTTCTGTCAGAATGGATCAATGTTTTTCCAAACCATCTCTTGACAACCTGGTCATCCTTATTGAAGGTAAAAACTGCCGAGAAGGTGAATTTGTCTTCATTCGGCCTGAGTGAGCACAGGTTATTTGATAGCTTTTCTGGTAACATCGGTAAAACCCTGTCTACCAGGTAAACTGAAGTCGACCGTTTATAAGCTTCCTTGTCAAGCGCACTATTCTCCTTCACATAATGTGTTACATCCGCGATGTGGACCCCGACCTCACAATCACCATTTTCAAGATATTGTATCGATAAGGCATCATCGAAATCTTTCGCAGTATCAGGGTCAATAGTGAATGTGGTGACAGCCCTGAAATCACGCCTTTTGGTGACTTCATTTTCTGTAATCTTATCGTTCAGGCCTTCTGATTCGGCAATTACTTCTTCCGGAAATTCAAGATTGAAACCCTGTTGGAGTAAAATCGATTTCATTTCGATGTCACTGCTGCCTGACTCACCGAGTACATGCGTCACTTTCCCTATCGGGCTTTTTCGTTTTTTGCCGTGCCATTCCATGATGCGCACAACTACCTTTTCACCATTTTTTGCACCTTCTGTATCTGAAAGCGGTACAAAAATGTCAACTGAAAGTCTTTGATTATCAGGAATTACAAAAGCGAATTTCTGTGAAACATTGATCGTTCCTATGAAATGATCAGCTGCTCGTTTCAGCACTTCAATGACCTTTCCTTCAGGTCTGAATCCTCTGCTTTTTAACGAGTATTGAACTTTTACGCGATCGCCATGCAACGCATAATTTAGTTTCCTTGCCGGAATGAATATATCAGTGTCAAGTCCGGTATCCGTGATAAACGCAAACCCCTGCCGGGCCACATCTACGATACCTTCAGCAGTGAATCTGTCTTCTTTTCCGGTAGGTACGTTTTTATTGAACCTGAATTTTCCGTTTTTCAAAAGGATCGCTTTACCCTCTTTTTCAAGGGCCAGGAGATGGGCATCAACAGCATCAGCGGAAACACTCAGTCGCAGTTTTTTGATGATCTGTCGGGCGTGATATCTTTTTTTGGGAGTTCTTTTTAATAGATTAAGAATTTCGTTTTTGAGGTCCTGGTTTTTCTTTTTTCTTTTTCCAGGTCTTTTTTTCTTGTTTGATTTCATTGGTCAATTTAATTATTTGCACATCATCTACTATTCCCCTCTAATTCTAGCAAATAATGTTGTTTCATTTTTTTGGTTTAATAGTAACTTTTCCTGAAGACTGGTCGATAGAAACTTCGCTGGTCGGAAGGAGTGTTGCTTTGGAAAGGTTTGTTTCCTGAACAGAAACTTTGCCGGAGAGCAATTCAATTTCCCAACTTGATTTGATGTTTGCAACTATCACGTCTAACATATCACCTTCTACTTTGGTTCCTGCGAGTTGAGTTTTTTCCTGTATCTCTCCTGTTATGTCAAAAATAGCGAGGTGAAAATAGTATTTCAGCATATCGCCTTGCCAGTAGACTACAGCATGGAATTTTTTGGTATCGGGCAACCTGAAACAAGGGATGAATTCGGTAAATTCATCATAGGTTTCATCACCTTCCTGATAAAGGAAATCAAGTGCCATTTCAGGAGACAATGGCTTATTTTTTTTAGAAAATTTACTTTGATCTCCATGGGAAAGAGACATTGGTAAATTTGTATTTGGGAACCTGGCAAAAAAGCCCTTAAACCCTTTTTTTACTGGAATTTTCTTATTGGAATCTGTCATTCTTAATTGTCAAAAATTGTATTTCTGCAAAGATAAAAAATCAAATTTGCCTTACAGCAGCTTGTATCTTTTCTTTCCTGGTGGCGTTATGCGGAAAATTCAAAACTATGTCTATACCTTCCGATCCACGCCAGTTAATGATCAATTTGATGTACCTCGTTTTAACGGCTTTACTAGCCCTGAATGTCTCTGCTGAGATCATCAATGCCTTCTTTTTAGTTGATAAAGGATTAACCAAAAGTAAGTCTGCCGTCGAGACCACTAATGCTTCAATTTTTGAGGCGATAAAGAAACAGGCTGAAGCTTATGAAGTTTATTCACCTTTGGCCGAAAAAGCAAAAGATGCAACTGCTTTATCTAAAGAATTTGTTGACTATGTACAGGACCTTAGAGAAGAACTCATTTCAGAAGCTGGAGGCCTTAACAATGAAGGGGAGCCCGTGAGGAAGAAAGATAAAGACATACCTACCCGTTTATTAGTGAAAGAGGGAAAAGGCGAAGCCCTTCGATTATTAGTTTTGGAGACAAGAGCCAAAATGCTAGACTTGCTGGAAGAGGATTCCGTAAGACAGGAAATGGCCGCCAGTATTCCCTTGAATATTCAGGACGTACCAGAATCTCAAAATAAAAGTTGGTCAGAATATAATTTCAACCAGATGCCTGTAGCCGCCTGTTTGCCCATGTTGAGAAAATTTCAAAATGACGCCAGAGCTACAGAGACAACAATTCTGAATTACTTGCTGAAGGAAACAACCTATACTGATATCTGGGATAATTTTACCCCCGTTGCTTCTCCTAGAAACAGTTATGTGATCAAAGGTGAACCATACGAAGCGGAAGTGTTTCTAAGTGCCTTTAGTTCGCAAACTGAGAATATTGCAATTGCTATTAATAACAGGCCAGTTACCGTAAATGACGGTAAAGCAAAATATGTTTTCAACCCTTCAAAAATTGGCAAGAATTCCTATAAAGTAGACATTACGGTAACAAATCCGCTCACTGAGATACGAAAAACCTATTCCAAGACGTTCGAGTATGAAGTTGGTGAACGCTCAGTAGCTGTTTCGCCAACTAAGATGAATGTGTTTTATATCGGCGTAAAAAATCCGGTTGACATTTCAGCTGCAGGCATAAAAACAAAAGACTTGAAAGTGAGGATCAGTGGCGGCGGAGGAACGATCTCAAAAGTCGCAAATGGCAAATACATGGTCGAGGTAACCGAGACAACCAGGGATTGCAGGTTGACCATTTCCGATGGAAAAGATTTTAGTGCAACTAAAAAGTTTAGAGTGAAACGCATCCCTACGCCAATTGCAAAGCTTACTGAAAAAAGTGGTGGCCAGATGTCAAAATCAGAATTCAAGGCGCAGGATGGTGTAAGAGCCCATCTCGAACATTTTGATTTCGAAACAAGATGTAAGGTGAGGTCATTCGAGTTGGCCAGGGTACCAAAAAACGATAATGCCTATATCGTGCAAAACGCTGGATCCAATTTTAATGGACGGGCCCTTGAAATAAAAAATGCCGCTAAAAACGGTGACAAATATTACTTCAGTGAAATAAAAGCAAAATGCCCGGGTGACTCCCACCTGCGCACCCTCAATTCTATGGCATTTTCTATACGCTAATTTAATCTTGTTGACTTTACGTCTGAGTTTTTTATTCCGTGTTCCGAGTTGGTAACACGCACCCCTGAACGCTGAATAATCAACTCTATTCAACCGTCAACAATCAACTGACAATCAATAAAAAAATAAGCCATGATCACAAGACTCTTAATCTTGGTGGTGTTGCTGGCCTGTGGTGCGACTTTGCAGGCCCAACCCACACTTAATGAAAGCGGAGAATGGGCAACCGTATCACAAACAGCCCGTACCATTCCTCGTGACTCTCCATACGATAAAACTTTTGCCGAAAGGGTCCCTCTCCCCTATGAGCATATCAGGGAAGCTGATGTTTTTTGGGAAAAACGAATTTGGCGCGTCATTGATACCAGGGAAAAGATGAACTTACCGTTTAGGTACCCTCAAAACCCTTTAGTGAGTGTAATGATAAATGCTGGATTGGATGAGCAAGTCACGCTTTATAGTGCTATTGATGATAAGTTCAGTACGCCAATGACGATCGAGGAGATGAACCAAAAACTGTACAAAACCGATACTATTCCAATTATCGACCCTGATACAGATGAAATTACTTACAAGATTGTCAGAGATGACTTCAATCCCGATGATATCAAGAGATTCCGGATAAAAGAAGTCTGGTTTTTCGATGAAGAGACTTCAACATTAAAAGTCAGAATTCTTGGTATTGCACCACTAATTGAAATTTTTGATGACTTCGGTAATGTTCGGTACGAAGTTCCATTGTTTTGGGCATACTATCCTGAGTTGAGGCATGTTTTGGCTAGAACCGAAGCTTTCAATCCTTTGAATGACGCTGCTCGCTTAAGCTGGGATGATATTTTTGAAATGCGTTATTTCGCCAGTATGATCTACAAGGCGTCCAATGTCAATGACTTGAGGATACAAGACTATAAGAGCGGTTTGGAGGTACCTCACGAGGCAGAAAGGATCAAACAGGAAATCTTCAACTTCGAGCACGACTTATGGACCTATTAAGTCCTAGTGGTTTGATCGCTTTTTAAAATATTTAGGATGGACAAATAACAGACCAAATGACTCACAGTCCTCTTTGGTCTGTTTGCTGTGGTGAGAGCCGTGAGCTCTAAGGATCGCCCTTGAATAACGACTATCTAATTGTCTAAACCACTTAAAGCGTTGGTGGATATAAACATCGTGAATAAGGAAGTAGATCAATCCGTAGATTGATATACCAACACCAACAAAAAACAGGAAAAACAAAGATGGATAAACAGATCCTAGGATATAGAAAGTTGCGCTTGGAATAGCAAAGACAAGAAAGAATAGGTCATTTTTTTCGAAAAACCCTTCTTTATGATGCGGGTTATGGTGGTCTTCATGCCAAATCCATAGCAAGCCGTGCATTAAAAATTTATGAGCCGACCAGGCCACAAATTCCATCATCACGACAGAAACAAGTGTTACTAAAGCATAGAACAGGATATCCATAATCTTGAATTGGATTGATTGAGTATCCCAAATTTAACAACTATTGTTGAGGATGGTTTATTGTTGCCGAGAAATTACCATCAGATGATTTCCAGCTCTCGTTTGATCACATTCTCCAACACCTCAAGTGGAAGCGGCCCTTTGCTGAGAATGGCATGGTGAAAATCTCGAATATCGAACTCTGCACCTTTTTTGTCTTTGTATAGTGATTTAAGTCGGATGATCTTGGCTGCACCATATTTATAGGTATGCACCTGAGCCGGCCAATTTCGCATCCTTTTGATCTCTCTCATGGCAATATCCTCCTGGTTTGGAACGTATGCCTGCCAGAAGGCAAGTGCAGCATCGTCTGTCCAGCCCTGGTAGTTAATCCCTACATCAAGCGCTACCCTGATTGATCGCACCTGGTCCCATTCCCATTTCCCAAGGTGGTCCCAATTGGTTTTATATAAACCAACCAGCGCACCTAACTCCTCCACATAAGCGGCCCAACCTTCGAGATAACCATAATAGGAAAAATGCTGGCGGTATTCAGCAAGTTCGAGCATGGAAGCTATGTTTGACTGGAAGTGATGTCCAGGATTACCTTCATGTAAAAATAACAGATCATATTGCCTATTATTATAAGGTTTATCAAACAAGTTGTAATAGAACGTTCCTGATAAAGGAGAGTAATACCCGGGCACCTGGCTGAGGGCGGCATTGTCTCCTTTGGCAATATTGACTTCAGGGACTACACCAGGGTTATGAAAGAGTAAATCGAGTTTTTGGTTTACAATTTCACGTTTTTGCTCATAGACTTCCTGCACTTTAGAAGGATCATCTACAAAAAACTCGGGTGAATCGAGGTGTTTGAAAAAGGCTTCTTCATCCATCCCCGTTTGTTGTCTGATATTGGCAATCGCATCTGCTACCACATGTACTTCGTATAATCCAAAATCAAAAAGTGCTTCGGGCATAACCTCTGCACCCAGCCATTTTTTCAGATAGTACTGGTACCAAGCTTTTCCATCTTTAATATTATAAATGCCATTATCCGGAATTTGCCGATCGGGATAATTGTCGAGGAAAGCTTTTTCAAGCGAGATCCTCTCCAGATTCAGGGTAATCTCATGTCCGATTAAAAGAAAGTCGGTGTATTGCGCTGTTGGAATATTAGAGGTTTTGAAACTGGCATATTGCTCCTGAACATCGTTGAAAAAAACTTCCTGGCGATCAAGCGCCTCTTTTTCCTGAATGGCTTCGAAATTCGCAACATAAGATAATTGAAGTGATGGAATCTCCAACTGGCTGTAGCCTTCTCCAAAGGAGTTAACAAAAGACTGGAAGGCAAGGTTTGTAGTCGGTTCTTTAGGGCAGTTATCCAGAGAAAAAACCGAAAGAATGGCAAAGATCAACAACGGGGTCTTCATGCTGTGAATTTAGACCTAACCATCTATCCAAACACATTTAAGAAAGCAAAAAATGTGACTTGATTAACATATATGACCGGAGCCAGCCAATTGTACTGTTTGCGCACAAAACGATAATAAACCATCAACAGAATAAATGAGATCGCCCACCATGCAAAATAGTTTTGGAGCGGAATATTCCCACCAGCCCATTGCCAGAAATCATAACTGATTGCAACTGGCTCTATCAACAGATCCAGCAAAACCATTAATGTTGCTCCAATGGCAGCTTTGATCACATTATTTGCTTTTGTTAGAAAGTGACCAATAACTCCGGTGCAATAGACGAGGGTCAACCAGTTCACAGCCATCATCAATGGCACATCCAACCACTTTGGGCCAAGCGTTTGTCCGTAAGAATATTCGCCGAATATCACTCCGGTTTTTACTCCTGCAACTTCGATGAAAAAACCTACAAGCATACATACAGCGGCGAACAAGTAAAAGCCGACATCCCACTTTCGGTGAAAAGACAATAAGATATAAAGGGAAAATGCAAGGTTGAGCGGAGTAAGTAAGATGAATTCGGGATGAATCGGTAACAGGATTCCCACAATGCCAACAATGTACACAATGGTAATAATCCCTGCCGCAATCTTCTCATTTTTTTGCATTAATCAGGATGATTTTTGAAATTCGTCAGCCACAATTTTAGCTGATAATAAACATAAAGGAATTCCACCTCCAGGATGTACCGATCCTCCACAAAAGAACAGTCCTTTCACACGTTTTGAAAAATTCGGATGGCGAAGAAATGCAGCATATCTCGAATTTGAACTGGTTCCATAAAGCGCACCTAAATAGGAAGAAGTCCGCTGTTGGATTAAGAGTGGGTCAAGAATCTTTTCACAACTTATCAAAGGTTCGATCTCTGTATTGAGCATACGGTTTATCTTACTGATAATCAATTGTCTTGCATCAGTTTCTATGGCCTGCCAATTCTGCCCGGTATCATGTGGTACATTAATCATTGTAAACCAATTTTCACAATTTTTCGGCGCATCTGATGGTGATTGTTTTGAAGTAATATTGATATAAACAGTGGGATCGTGATAGAGTTCTTTGGTATTGGAAAGACAATTAAATTCTTCAGCATAATTTTCTGTAAACAGGATATTGTGAACATCTAATTCAGGGAATGCTCTCTTCATACCCCAATAAAAAATCAGGGCAGAGGAAGATTTTTCCTGTTTAAGAATTTGCTCCGGTTGCGGAAGGTGTGACAATAAATGCCTGTATGTATAATAAACATCCATATTGCTCACCACTGCGTCACACCCGATGGTCTCTTTTTGGGATTCTATCCCTGTGACACGATTCTGAAGAGTGTGGATCTTGTCGACCTTACGATTAAAGTGAAATATCACTCCGAGATCTTTCGCCAGAGCATAGATTGATTTTGTGATCGTATACATCCCCCCTTTCGGGAAAAACGCGCCAATACCATATTCGAGATGAGGAATACTTGACATCACCCCAGGCGTTTTATATGGATCGGAGCCATTATAAGTAGCATAGCGGTCGAAAAGCTGGATCAGATGTTCTTCCTTTAATTGTTTCCGATTAATGGTGTGAAGGGTTTGAAAGATATCAAGTCGAGGAATATTCAAAAGGCCTTTAAGCACTTTTCCTGACCAATAATTACTCAAACGATGAAGTGATTGTTCAAGAAAAACAGGCGAGGTTAACTCGTATTTATCTTTACTTTTGGAAAGGTATTTACTGATGATCTTTTCCTCGACCTGAAAGGTTTCGGCAGCTTTCACTGCAAAATCTTTTGGATCGGCAGGAGCATTAAAACGCATCCCATCTTCCCAAAAATAGTGACATACGGTATCCAATTTTTTATAGGAAAAAAATTGAGTTGGATCCTTTTTCGCCAGTTTAAAAAGTTCATCCACGTAATGGGGCATGGTAAAGAGGGATGGTCCTGCGTCAAATCGAAAACCATCAATCCTGAACTCAGCCAACTTTCCACCAGGATTTTCCGCAGCTTCGTATACTTCCACATCATGCCCTTGGCAAGCCAGTCTGATAGAAGCAGCCATTCCCGCGACCCCTGAGCCTACAATTATTACTTTCAATTTGACACCGTATAGTTATTACTCTATTTCCTCCTGATGAAAAGAGAACCAAAAAAATCAAGGCTTGTTTGAAATACCTGAAAATAAACTTTACCCAAAAACTACTGCTTGCCATTCTGAACGATAGGCAATTCGACGAAAAAGTCAGTGCCTTTGCCCAGTAATGACTCAAAATAAATCTTACCTGCTGCAGATTCTATAATATTTCGAGATATCGCTAAACCTAATCCTGTTCCCGAGTTTTTAGTAGTGAAATTTGGTACGAAAACCGATTCGTATTTATCTTCCGGAATACCAACTCCATTATCACTTACCTTTGTAACTACCATATTCCCTTTCCTGAAAATCGAGATTTGAATATCGCCTTTACGGTCTTCAGGTATGGCCTGAATGGCATTCTTCAACAGGTTGTTATAAACCCGCATCAATTGGTTTTTGTCAGCAAATACTTCGAACTCTTCTGACGGATTTTCAAGGGAGATATCCATATTCTCTCTTTCTCGGAAAAGAGCATGTACAGAGTTGACCAATTGATTGATGTTCAGTCTTTGGGCAGTTGCCTTTGGCATTTTTGCAAAGTTGGAAAACTCAGATGCGATATGCGACAAATTATCGATCTGTTCTACCAGGGTGCTCGTAACTCGTTTAACCAATGGTTCTATATCTTCCGGGTTAGAACTAGCTGCTTTTTGCAGGTATTGGATACTGAGCTTCATCGGGGTGAGCGGATTTTTGATCTCATGAGCAACCTGCTTGGCCATTTCACGCCAGGCCATTTCACGATTTGACTGGGCCAAAAGCTGTACCGACTCTTCCAGTTCCATGATCATCTTATTATACTCGGTTACGAGTGCCCCAATTTCATCTTCACTGTCCCAATTGAGCGGTTCATTCGTTTCTCCCAATTTTACCTTCCGCAATTTTTGTCCAATTGTAGTCAAAGGTTTCGTAACTGAATTACCAATGGCAAGAGCAATAGCACCAGCTATCAACAACAATAATACATAAACATTGAGTAGAGCACCCATAAACTCTGATACATCCTGTCTCAGATTGCCCTGACTGGAATAATAGGGCAAGCCCATATAAGCAACTATTTGCTTATTGGCATTCCGTAAAGGAAGATAAGCTGCTATATATTTCAATCCACTAATCTCTTCGCCATGATTATAGCGCTCCAACCCTTCTACTGTCAGGAAGTAGTAAGCAACAGGATCAATCTTGGTTGAAATAAGCCCCTTATCCAGAATTTCCGGCTGGGATAACCGGATTAATGTCCCGTCAAGATCGTAAAGGTTGACATCCATACTATGTATTTCAGCCAGGGCATTTACATCAGGCAGGAAATTCGGATTATTGGCATTCTTGATTATCTCATTATTGGCTGTAGCCAAAACTGCTCTCACCTTTCTGTCCAGACGGCCATCATGGTATTGTTTGAATTCCCTGTTAAAGTAAAATCCAGTAATGGCACCAATAAATAGGAAAGCGATCAGCAATACAGCCAGGATCGAAAAGTTTATTCGGTTCCTCAAAGTCCATCTTTGCCCTAGATTGATCCGCATGGACCGGGCCGGAAGGGTGTTGGTTAAAAAGTTCAGCAAAAACAGGATAAGTACGACAAGTATCTGCAAACAAAATAAGTACGAAAACAACGATAATGGCTTAATCAGTTCCTCCTTTTGTCTTGAAACGATAATAACCTTTGAGTCATCAGCTTTGTAAATCAGATGCGTCCGGTCTTCATCATCAAAATACCTGAACCGTGTATCACCTGTAACAGAGAAAGCCAGATTTTCCGGATAATCCTTACTTTTTTGATCTACCCTTTTTCCATTGATATAGATCGCATAATCATATGGATCGAATTTAGAAGAAGATTTCAGGCGATTATCCAGTAACAAGGATGGATAAACTGCGGCTAGTGCAAGGGGTTTTGGATTAAACTCAATGATCATATAACCCAAAGGCCTATTTCCTTTTGTGATGGGTAATTTGGCAATATAGGCGTAGTATTTTCCCGGATCATTCCAGAAAAACAGATAGGGGTTTTCGGTCGCTTGGGCTTCGTCTATTCGAGATTGAAGATCGCTGAAAGGGATATCCTCTCCCCTCACTTCTGCACCGCTTTGTTTGTATAAATGAATACTGTAATCGTACTTACTAAACAAGTAACCTCCGATATACCGTTTATCGATCCTTTCAATGATTTCCTTACGGGGAATGAAGGGGTTTGAAAAAAAACTTTTGATGAAGTTATCATTCAGAATTTTTTCATAGACGGCATTGAATTGAAATTCTGTTACAGGGTCAATTTCTTCAGCGAGCTTGTTCGCATATCTTTCCCTGATGCCAATCTCTTTCTCATTATTATAATTGTACAAGAGTAATGAGGAAAATCCACTAAACACAAATAACCAGGTGAGCAACCAGGCGAGTGTAAGCTCTTTTTGCCTGACGAAAAAATCAAACAACAAGATGAAGCCAATTGAGAACAACAGCATTAACAGCGTGATCAGGTCAAAAGCATTCGTCAGGTTCAGCATAGTAAAAATAAGGATTGCCCCACCAAGAAAGCCTAGTTTGACTTCTGTACTGAGTCGGACGCCATTGACAAGGGTTGTCATTTTAAACGAGAAAAAGAAAAAGCAAACTAATAACATGATGAGCCCTAACAAACCAATTATACTATAGCCGTTCAGGCTGAAAACATTATTGATAGCAAGGGAAATTTCGGAATTCAGCGTCAT
Source organism: Bacteroidota bacterium (assembly GCA_039028895.1). Lineage (GTDB taxonomy): Bacteria > Bacteroidota > Bacteroidia > Chitinophagales > Saprospiraceae > JAHDCJ01. The sequence goes on from JBCCHF010000016.1 coordinate 103,215, forward strand.
GCTCCGAAACATCTGGTTCAATCCAAATACACCACTGATTATCAGGAAATAGCCGAGTCCGGCAATAGCGTATTGCACCTTCCAATCCCATTTCTTGAGGTCCTTTATCCGGAAATAACGTTGGAAGAAAAGCACCAGCCACAATACGAGTGCGATATTAATCAGGAAGTCACCTAACGAGGCCATCAGGTCTGAAGATGCAAAATGACGCGGATGAAAAAGGTCAAGTTCTCTAAAGCCACTTAACCAATCCATTTTCACAGAAAGGTAACGGATACCAGCAACCCAGATCAGCAGGAAAATGAGCCCAAAACCTGAGAAATATTTCTTGTTAAGATGTACTGCAGTTCTGTGGAGCCAGATCCCGAAAATGAAAAAACCCAGGATATACAGAAACAAAGTTAGTGGCCTCCAGACCCTGACGATACCGACATCTCCTGTTTGCAAATAAAAGAGTATCTCACCATCAACAGTAGAAATCGGGAAACCTGTTTGCCCTGCGGAAAGCGTCAAAAAGCCAGGACTTTCTTCCAGAAGCGCAAAATTGTTTATGAGGTAGTCATTTTCAAAAGGAAACTCGTATTTCACGGGGATTAATCCGATCAGGTTAAAGCGACCTTCTCCTGTCTCTGATTGGTAATAGGTTTTAATAAATTCGTAATACCCATTTTTAAGTCGCATCAAAGAAGCCGTTTCTTCCTCTCCTCCTGTTACGAGATTAAGAAATGGCAGTATTCTATTATTATTCCAGAAAACAAGTGAATCTTCTTTGTAAAAACAAAGGGTAAAAGGTTTGTCAGCTACTTCTACTAATTCAGATTCGCTCAATCGCCCAGCGATGGCTTTTCTCACAAAAACTGGGTTTTCTAGATATTTTCGAACCTCATTTTCCTGGGCATGCAAATTCACTGCCAACTGGTTAGCATACCAGGCAGGATTGGGCTGCACCCTGGTTAATCTGTCAGTAATAAAAGCAGATAGCAGGATCAGTAACCCAATTACAAGGGCGCGTATCTGTTCTTTTTTCCAGAAATTCATTAATTCAATACTATAACCACTTCTCTAGTTTGCCAAAAAGTCTCTACATCTTTAATCAATAGCTTATTGCCACTTATCTCGTAGGTACCTTCAGGTCTTTCCGGCAAAATTACATTGATATTGCGATCGGTTTCAATTTCAGTTTTGGTGTAAAAATTAAATGGGTAATCCCGCAGCATATTTTTGGAGTAATCGGCTGTCAAGTTCAGACCGCCTTTCTTTAAGATATCAGCTTGTCTTAAGGTTTTCTTTGTCCCGGCCACATACCACGCCTTGGTGCATTCAGCAATAAAACTTTCCTTTTCAGTGATTTCATCCAGGCTGGTTTTGAGGTCGGTGGCTGCAGTGGCTAATGAATCTCTTTGGCGCTGCACAATGGCATACTGGGTAGCCAATTCATCTTCTGTAAACTGAAGCTGTGCTTCGATCTGATTAACGCGTACCTCGTAGGCAGCTATTTCCTCATCTTTCTGCTTCAGTTTTTGTTCGTATTGCTTGATAATCCGGTTAAGTGTTTTATTATCAGATTTGATATTATTGATATTACCCTGCATTTCATTGGCTTTTTTCTGGGCTTCAATGTTCTGTTCTTTCAACACTTCAATTCTGCCGAGGATCAATTCCCGCTGCAGTTCGTTACCGCTGAGATCACCAATTAGATTCTCCATTTGCTTTTCGCGAGCATCGATTTCCATGAGTGTTTCATCGATTTCATTAAGGACATCGATTACCTCATTATACTCAGCTCTAATCAGGTTTTTATCCTCCTCAAGTTCGGATATCTCATCATTTAATTCTGATATTTTCTCCTGTGCTTCCTGTAATGCGTCACTTGTTGTACAACCAACAATAGCAGATGTCAATAAACAGAACGTCAAAAATAAGCCTATCGAAGTTTTCATATGTCAATTGATTTTTACTCTAAAATCCAGTATTGTTCCAATTCTGTTGATTCGATCATCAGTTTTCCATCCCGGTCATAGATCCGTCCTGGTTGGAGATTGAATTTGGTGCCCTGGTTATCTTCTATAAAATTAATTGTGAATTTTCCTTTTTCAACGGTCCCCAAAAGATCTTTTCTTATTGGCCCGAGGTTAACCGAACAAATAAAGTCGACCTGGTCCGTTTTATTTTCCATATTTCTAAACCGAACTGACAGTATCTGTGCATCCCCAAATCTTGTTACTTTCCCAGTATACCGCCTTGACGTCAATTGGTTCAAATTAATTTGATTTTCATCCAATTCCGAAATAGCGCTTTGAGCAGCATCGATATAAGTACTTCCAGGGAATTCTGTTGCAAATTGCTTGTAATAATATTCTGTATTTTTTTCAAGAGCTTTATTCCATGCCAGTTTTTCTTCGGTTGGCACAGGCGCAATTCCTCTTTCCGGAAGGAAAAAATAAATAAGCGCAATAACTGCAACCACTCCAAAAACCAGTTTAAGAGAACCGGTAGACTTAATGGCGTCTTCTTTGTCTTTTTTCTCTGTTTGGCTTTGAGGTTTTTGTTCTACTACATCCTGGCTTTCAGTTTTAAATATAGGTTTGGAACGTTTAGGTTTTGAAACTTTCCTGGGCTTGGCATAGGTTTCCTCAACTTCAAAAAAGTTGACTATTTCAGCAATAGTCAAAGTTCTCTTTTCAGGATCAAAAACGGTTCCTTTTCTCAAAGTCGTCATGATAGCCTCTGAGCTGTGGTTAAAATCAGGATGAAATGTTTCAATTATGTTATCCGGCTTTAGTGCGCCGTCATGAAACATACTATTAAAATCGGGCCTGTTGGCCAATTCTTTGTGCCAATAGGGTTTACCAGTTACAAGAGCGTACAGTAGGCAACTCAGGATAAAAACGATATTACGTTCACTATCAGGTGCTTTATCCCGAACCTTAAAGAGATATTCGGGAGCTGCATGCGTGAATCGACTTTCGTAAGAATCATTAAAGTATCGGGTCTTCTGGTACCTTGCCAAGCCGAGAAAAAGCAATTTTGGTTGACCCAGATTGGTAACCAGAATATTTTCCGGCACCAGTAAAGCTTCAGGTTTATCCAGTTGCAATGCATAGGTAGTCCCCAGTAAGATTTGACTGAATAGCTGACTTTTTGTTTCCCAGGGTGCATTATTGTTTATGGTGATCCAGTCTGACAGTAAAACACCATCTACGTATTCATGCAGCATTGCAAGTTTTAATTGCCCCATATCCAAAACCCCATATGTTTGCAAAATGCAATCTGACTTTACAAGGTTATCAATTTCCAGTTGTGCCTCACTAAAAAACTGATCGAGGGCAGGCTTGCTATAGTCTTTCAGGTTTATTTTCTCGAGGGCAAAATACCTTTGGTTAATGCTATCAACGACCTGCCATGTGGGGCCATATCGGCCCGTTCCCAATTGGGTTTTTACAGTCAGTTGCTCGATGTAGCCAACATCATTCACCCCCTGGTTGATTTGAAATATGGTGTCTTGTGGTACCAAAATGCTTAAAATTCGGGTAATTGGAGAAACGGGCGCAACTAATGTACCACTTTTACCCCATTCCATTTAAGGTAAATAAAAAAAGGCAGCTCCTGGGGAGGAGCCGCCTTTTCCATAATGGGAAAAAACTTTCAATTAATGAATAACCAAACGATGTACTTCTGTTAGGTCTTCATGGGTCATTTGGAGGAGGTAAACACCAGCTGGCATTCCAGTAAGGTCTAGTGACTGGAGGTCACCAGCGCCAAATGTTCTGGTCATATTTACAATTTCCTTACCCTGTAAATTGTGAACTCTTATGTCCATATCACGTACTGCGCCATCATTCTGGATGTTGAACATACCGTGGCTAGGATTAGGATAAATTGAGAACGAGTGATCAACTGGATCTAGGATAGAAACTGTTGGACAACTTACCACTACCTCATCTACTATAGATGTACCACAGTTATTATCAGTGATAGTTACTGAGTAAGTACCAGCAGCAGAAGCAGTTGGATTTTGGATATCCGTTGCATCCAATCCTGCAGCAGGAGCCCAGTTATAGCTGAAATCAGGTGTTTGACCAACAAGAACGTTCATAATAACTTCGTTGGCAAATCCACCACCAATATTACCAATTGCAGTCGGAGAACCGATACCACAGTCAGCAGCAGAGAGATAAGTCGTTTCTTGTGTAGCTACAGATGTGTTAGCACCAGGTAAGAAGCCGGTACCATCTTCACTATCTGTCGGGTCGCGAACCTCAAGTACAAGGATATCAGCTGCATCCCACATTCTATCAAATGGTACACGTAATAGTACAGAATCCATATCCGGAACCTGAATAGTCTTGCGCTCTATTTCATTAATAGTAGCAACAGCAAGATCCATATTATCTGCAGTATGTAATGCAAATTCGATAGGCTGAGTAGCAAAGTTTTCATCAGGATTTACACGAGTGTATAAAACAGCAACTTCAACAGCTGAAATTTGTACCATTCCTGTCTGACCAAAGTCACCATCCAGATCAAACGCTCTCCAGTAGGAATTTTCAGTTGTAAAACGGAAGTTAGGACCGTTAACACCACAAGTTACAGAACCACCAATGTCAGCAGCTGTCGAGTATGTAACAAAGTCAACATCACTTCCTCTTGGCGCGGCAGGACCTAATACAACTGATTCACCACTACAGTCGATCTCTGCATCAGCACCAGCAGTTTGTCCAACAAGGAAAGTCTGAACTAATGGGTCACCACCACAAGCGTCAGAAACAGTAACTGTGTAAACACCACTAGAAAGGTTTGAAAGAACAGGCTCAGTTGCGCCATTGCTCCAGGCATAAGTATGAGGAGCAATACCTGAAGTAGGTGCAATAATAATCTGACCATCGCCACTACCATCATTACATCCGGTTGGATGGAAAGCGTACTCATCATCACCTAGGATGGTTAAGGCAACTGGTGGAGGTCCGTCATCAACAGTTACAGTTGAACTTGCAACACCGCCACAGAAGTCAGAAACAGTAACACCGAAAGAACCAGCAGCAAGACCAGTAGCAGTTTCAGAAGTTTGTCCATTACTCCAGATAATATCCCAAGGGAAAGTACCATCAAACACTACAGTTGCAGAACCATCGCTGAGTCCTTCACAGCCAGGTGCGACAGGATCAACTGAAGTAATACTCAATGGAGCTGCAGCATCCAATGATGTAATGTGCACTGATGCAAAATTAGTCATGGTGTAATCAGCAGCGCCATTTGTCCAAAGATCAACTAACACATAGTAAGTTTCACCAGGTGTTAAACAACCTAAGTCAAGGAATGAGGCGAAAGCACCATCAGGGTTAAGTGCACCACAATCCATACCGTCAGGAGCTGCAGTATCATCACTCGCATCAATGAGTGAGAATGTACCGAAGTCGGCAGGATCACCAACCGAATAAACAGCCAGCTGGCTATCAAAGTCTGAACCACAAAGGTCAACTCTAACCGCACCTGAAGCAGGAGCATCAAAAGTATACCAGTGCGAAGCTGTAATTCCATCTACATCACACCAAGTGTGAGGATCACAACCAGCAGAGTTAGGTGGTGTAAGCACATCTTCCCCAGCTTCAGCTGTGGCGCCATTTAAAGGAGAAGCCAAAAAAGGAATGTCGTCAACGACAACTGCCTGTGCATTGGCTACATTATCATTTGCTGGCTGAGCAAAAGCTGTTAGGGTTAAAGAAAGCATAAGGACCAGACAAAGAGAAGCCTGAATCCCTCTTTTCATTGTAGAAATGAGCATAACTAAGGATTTAGTGAGTAAATAATTTATGTCGTAATGCGTGGGGGGGAAAGGGCTGTTAATGGATTCTTAGAGAGTAGTAACAGCCCTCAAATCATAAGATTCATTAATCTATCAAACCAAATTTAAGAAATCCTTAAGAGAAAACAAGAATTTTTAACATAATGTATCCTGCAGGACTTATTCTACTTCTTCGTAAGCCTCGATTGGCGGGCAGGTGCAAATCAGGTTGCGATCTCCTAAAGTGTTATTTACTCTACCTACTGCAACCCAAAATTTGGTATCTGCAACGAATGGCAAGGGGAAAGCCGCTTTTTCCCTGGAATAGGGATGTAGCCATTGGTCTTTAGTTATCATCCCGATGCTATGTGGCGCATTATGTAATACATTATTCTCTGCATCTGCTGTTCCTGCAGCCACTTCCTCAATCTCTTTATGGATTTGTAACAAAGCATCGCAAAAACGATCTAATTCATCCTTGCCTTCGCTCTCGGTTGGTTCTATCATAATAGTTCCGGCAACTGGAAATGATAGTGTAGGTGCATGAAAACCATAATCCATCAACCTTTTGGCAACATCTTCAGCCTGAATATTCAGAGATTTGAATTGACGAAGATCAACAATCATTTCGTGAGCAGCTCTTCCATTTTCTCCTGAATAGAGGATAGGATAATCGTCCTCAAGACGCTTCTTAATATAATTGGCATTAAGAATGGCATATTTTGTAGAATCGATTAATCCACTTTTACCCAATAGCCTAATGTAAGCATAGGAAATCAAAAGAATACTGGCACTGCTCCATGGTGCCGATGATATGGCCCTGATTCCCTTTTCCCCACCTGTTTTTGCAAAAACATGTGACGGCAAATAAGGCGCAAGACTGTCATTGACACAAATAGGTCCCATGCCTGGTCCACCGCCTCCATGTGGGATACTGAACGTCTTGTGTAAGTTAAGGTGGCAAACATCAGCACCAATAATAGCAGGGTTAGTCAGGCCAACTTGGGCATTCATATTAGCCCCATCCATGTAGACCTTGCCGCCATTTTCATGAACGATGTCGCAAATTTCTTTGATACTAGTCTCAAAAACACCATGAGTGGATGGATAGGTCACCATCAGGGAATTGAGATTATCTTTGTGGAGTTCTGCTTTGGTACGAAGATCTTCAAGATCGATATTACCATGATCATCACATTTAACAACGACAACCTTGAGGCCACACATTACTGCTGAAGCTGGGTTGGTCCCATGGGCGGAGGATGGTATTAATGCAATATTCCGATGACCTTCTCCCCTGTCCTGATGATAAGCATAAATAGTCAATAATCCAGCATATTCGCCTTGAGCGCCTGAATTTGGTTGTAATGAACATGCTGTGAAACCAGTTATCTCTGACAACCATTTCTCAAGTTCAGTGAATATCTGTAAATACCCTTTCGCCTGATCTAAAGGTATGAAGGGATGCAAGCCACCGAAAGCTTCCCAGCTAACAGGGATGAGTTGTGTGGAAGCATTCAGTTTCATGGTGCAAGATCCGAGCGGAATCATGGAATGCATTAATGACAGATCCTTGTTTTCCAGTTTTTTGATATAACGCATCATTTTCGTTTCTGAATGATGACTATTAAAAACAGGATGATCCATGAAGGAACTTGACCTGATCAAAGATGAAGGCAATTTAGACTCCAGTTCTTCGGCCAGTTGATCAAAAGATTTGGCATTACCATTTTCAGCGGCAACTACTCCCCCGCTTTCTGCGAAGACAGCAACAATATTATTGATATCCTGCTGCTGTACTGTTTCATCAAATGCGATTACTACAGCAGAATCTATTGAATAATTGAAGTTAATACCCTTTGAGAGTGCATTTTCCCTGATCTTTTCCTTTAATTCAGGTGTCGTAGAAATGCAAACTGTATCAAAGTAGTTAACATTAGTATTTTCGAATCCGAGTTTGGTCAGTTTATGTTCCAGGATGACTGTGTGACCATGAATCTGATCAGCGATTCTTTTCAGTCCTTCGGGGCCGTGGTACACCGCGTACATACCGGCCATGGTAGCAAGCAACGCTTGTGCAGTACAAATATTGGAAGTTGCCTTATCACGGCGAATATGTTGTTCGCGTGTTTGTAATGCCATTCTCAAGGCTGTATTACCCTGACTATCTTCAGAAACGCCAATTATCCTTCCGGGAATTTGACGCTTGAAATCTTCACTAGTGGCAAAATAGGCGGCGTGTGGTCCGCCAAACCCCATTGGCACACCAAATCTTTGGGTATTTCCAACAACTGCATCTGCCCCCCATTCACCGGGTGGTGTTAACAGGGTTAAACTCAACAGGTCTGCGGCAACTATGGTGTAGATACCATTGGCTGAACATTTTTCAGAAAATGCACGATAGTCTTCAGCGGCACCTTCTGCATTTGGATACTGGAGCAAGACTCCGAAAGTTTTTTCATCGGGTTCGAAAGTCTGCCAATCTCCTGTAACTACCTCAATGCCGATTGGCAAAGCCCTGGTCATGAGGATATCAAGCGTTTGTGGATATACTTTATCAGAAACAAAAATCCGGTTTATGGATTCTCCTCTATTTCGTTTATTCTTGATATCAAAAAACATAGACATGGCCTCGGCAGCAGCCGTTCCTTCGTCCAGCAAAGACGCATTGGCAATTGGGAGACCAGTAAGGTCTGAAACTACTGTCTGGAAGTTGAGCAATGCCTCTAATCTTCCCTGAGATATTTCAGCCTGATACGGTGTGTATTGCGTGTACCAGCCCGGATTTTCAAAGATATTCCTGAGGATAACTGAAGGTGTGATTGTACCATAATAACCCAGGCCGATAAATGATCGGTAGACTTTATTCTTTGCAGCAATCTTTTTTATATCATTCAAGTACTCAAACTCAGTAATTGCTTCTGGCAAATCCAGTTCTCTTTCAAGCCTTATTGATGTCGGCACGGTTTCATCTACCAGTTGTTCAAGGTCTTCACAACCAATGAGATCGAGCATTTCATTTAATTCTGAATCGTTGGGGCCAAGATGACGATTGGAGAAGCGGTCGGGTGGCTGAATATTGAGCATATGAGTGTATTGATTTTGCTGATAAGTTCCGCAAATATACGCAGAGTTTTGTACAACAAACATCAAAAATGGCAACAAGGTTTTAAAGAAAAAACAAGGCTGGTAAAAGCTTATTCAATCCTGAGAACCGAGGTGACTGATTCGTCTTTCTGTAGGGTATTGATCAGGAAGTTAAGTTGATCGGTATTATTGACAACAACGCTTATTCGCCCTTCGTAATAACCATCATTGCCATCGAGGGCAATAGAGCGCATATTAACCCTTAATTGGTTGGTCAGAATATTGGTAATTCGCTGGACTACACCGATATCATCGATGCCTGTAATCCTGAGATCTGCCACAAATGAAGAATCGTAGGTGGTGACCCATTCTGCCTTCATGACTCGATAGCCATAATTGGCCATAAGGTGGGTTGCATTTGGACAATTGCTCCGATGGATTTTTGTACCATCATGGGAAGAGGTGAATGCGAAAATATCATCACCCTGAACCGGGTTACAGCAAGTTGCTAGCGAATAAACATAGAGATCGGCATTTTCGCCATTAATGAGCAATTTTGGCTTAGGTTTCTTCTTTCGATTGGTCTCTCCCGGTAGTGGCTTTGCGGTCCTTTCACGAATCTTGGTTTCGATTTTTACCAATCGGCCGCTTTCAACCGAAAAAGCCTTCAGCATTTCCTTCGGATCGATATGTCCGTTAGCAATTTCGTAGTACAGATCAACATGAGAGGGCATTCCAAGGGAATTGACAATGACATCTACATTTTCAGGATCGAAATCTGCTTTAATCCCTTTGAACTTGCGCATCAGGGTCTCTTTCCCGATTTCTCCTGCTTTGCGTTTTTCTTCTTTTAGGGAGGAGCGAATTTTGGATTTAGCCTTTCCAGTAACCACCATTTTCAGCCAGCCTTCATTTGGTTTCTGGTTTTTATTGGTTACAACCAATAAACGATCACCGTTTTTGAGTTGGTAGCTTAGTGGTACCTGTCGTTCGTCAACTTTAACACCAACACAATGATACCCGACTTCTGAGTGAATATCAAAAGCAAAGTCAAGTGCGGTTGACCCTTTCGGAAACATTCTCATCTCTCCTTTCGGGGTAAAAACATACACCTCTTCGGAGAATAGATTACTACGGAAATCGTTCAAAAAATCAACAGCATCACCTTCCGGAGACTCCAGCATTTCACGGACTTTTCCAAGCCAGATATCAAAAACATTATCTGATGGATTCGGGTTGGTAGTCTTGTATTTCCAGTGAGCAGCATACCCTTTTTCAGCAATCTCGTCCATTCGTACTGACCTGATCTGCACTTCTACAAAACGTGCCTTTGGCCCTAATACAGTGGTGTGCAAAGATTCGTATCCATTGGCTTTGGGCGTAGAGATCCAATCTTTTAACCTTTCGGGAACGGGCGTATAAATGTCTGTGATCATTGAATAGACGTTCCAGCAACTGGATTTTTCCATTTCCATGGGAACATCAAGAATGATCCTTACAGCAAAGATGTCGTAAACCTGTTCGAATGGTACTTTCTTGCGTTTGATCTTCCGGGAGATTGAGTAAACAGATTTAACCCTTCCGGATATCCTGTACTCGATTCCTGAGTTTTCAAGTTTTTCCTTGAGCGGCTTGAGAAACAAATTGATATACCGATCACGTTCCTTTTTCGTTTTCTGAAGCTTATTGGCGATTTGCTTATAGGTTTCAGGCTCGGTGATCTTCATGCAAAGGTCTTCAAATTCAGTTTTGAATGCATAAAGCCCTAGTCGGTGCGCCAGTGGTGCATATATATAGGCTGTTTCTGACGCAATTTTCAGTTGTTTGTGTTTGGGCATTGACCCAAGGGTCCGCATATTATGGATGCGGTCAGCCATTTTTATCAAGACTACCCGAACGTCTTTGGTCAGGGTAATCAGGATTTTCCTGAAATTTTCAGCTTGTGGGCTAGCCACATCATACAGGTTGTCGAATTTGGTCAGCCCGTCGACGATCATACCAATTTTATCTCCAAACTTGGTTTTGATGTCTTTAAGAGTCACATCGGTGTCTTCTACTACATCATGTAAAAGCGCAGATACAATAGCTGTAGGGCCCAGGCCGATCTCAACTGCACAAATGCGGGCGACTTCAATGGGATGCAGGATATAAGGTTCTCCAGACTTTCTGCGCTGTTGCTTATGTGCTTCAACCGCCATCTCGTATGCCATACGGATATTCTTGCGGTCCGTTTCGTCCATCTTGGATTTGTTGGCACGCAACAGGTTGCGGTAAGCGCGTTGGATCAGCTTCCTTTCCTGGTCTTCTTTTGTATCTTTTAATGTTACTGCCATTTGAAAATTCCGGTTTGGGAATTATGGTTACCCTAAACTAATATTTTTCCTTTTTAAAATTGAAGGTTGATTGTATTTCTTTGGTTTTTTATTGTTCTTTTTCTTTGATGAAAAAGGCCAAATTTGCTTCTTAACTATGAAGCTGAGGGAGGCCGTCAAAATACTGTTCGAACGGAGTGAGTTTATTTTGACAAGATTTTTTTTGGTTCGTTTTTTTTATCGACTGAAAAAAAATGAACAAAACCTTATGGTAAATAAACCCTCACCTATCTTCGTTAAGAACTACAAAAATTGTTCCTTTTTGATCTAAAAATTCCATTTATTAGGTTGCGATTAAAAACATTACCATTCGTTAAAAACATTTACCGAAATGTCTCTGATTATTTTAAAAAAGAATGTATCTTTGCAGTCGCTTTAAAGAAAGTGAATTTTCTGCGGGTGTGGTGAAATTGGTAGACACGCTAGACTTAGGATCTAGTGCCGCGAGGCGTGGGGGTTCGAGTCCCTCCACCCGCACTTAACTAAAAATGATGTGTAGGGCGAGAAGTTTATCCCGACTAAGCTCATTGACCATCGGGAAGTCCCTCCACCCGCACATTAATGAAATCTTGATCTCGACTGTGATGATTTTTCTGGAATAAATGCAATCTCCAGATATATTTAGCTACTGTCGATTCATTCAAATTTAGGACCGCAAAATGTAAATAAATTATAGTGAAAGTGTGATTCCAAGTACTTGATCATCCACTTTTGCGGCTTTACATTTTGCGGTTTTGCTTTTTATATTCACTATTTTCCAGATTCCCATTATATGGCAAACATTGTTCGTGAAGACCAGGAAAACCTGACAGCAGTGGTTACTGTTAACCTGGCAAAAGGCGATTATGAACCAAAAGTTGACTCCGAACTTAAGAAACTTCGGAAAAAGCTGAAAGTTAAAGGTTTCCGTCAAGGAAAAACGCCACTTTCTTACGTAAAAAAGATCTATGGCAACCAGGTTTTGGTTGAGGAAATAAATAATGTTCTGAATGAACAACTCAATAACTACCTCCGGGAGAATGAAGTAGATATTCTCGGACAACCACTTCCAGTAGTTGACGATATGCCAGATATCGATGTCAATAAGATTGAAGATCTAGCTTTCAAATATGAGCTTGGATTGGTTCCTCAATTTGAGGTGCAAGGCATTTCAGGTGATGATGAGGTTTCCGGCTATGATATCAAAATCACATCCGAACTTATCGACAGAGAAGTTGAACGTATCAGGAAACAAGGTGGCAAGCACAGTAATCCGGAAGATATTGGAGAAAATGATGTGCTTTCGCTGGAAATCACAGAGCTCGATGGGGAAGAACCAAAAGAAGGTGGTTTAGTCAAAACGATTTCAGCGTCCGTTGATCTCATTAAGAGTGAAGCACTCCGTACAGAGGTCATGAACCTTAAAAAAGGAGATGAATTCAAACTCGACATCAACGACCTTGAAGACAAATCACCAGAAGACATCAGGAAATTCATCCTTGGGCTTACTGAAGAAGACGTAGTACCAGGTGATCATTTTTCAGCAACAATTAACGACGTCAACCGCTACGAACTCGCCGAAATGAACCAGGAGTTGTTTGATAAAGTGTTTGGGCCAGGTGAGGTTGGTTCAGAAGAACAGCTTAAAGAGAAACTGGAGGAGGACCTCAAGCGCTATTACGATTCCCAAGCAGACGGGAAACTGTATGGTAACATTCAGAAACACGTCATGGAGACTACCCAGTTTGAGTTACCTGATGAATTCCTCAAGCGCTGGCTGAAGGTTTCCAATGAAAAATTGACCGAAGAACAGATCGAAGCAGAATATGAAAGCTTTGCAGAAAACCTAAAATGGAGCCTCATCCAGGGTAAACTGGCAGAGGAGCATGACGTCAAGATCACCCAGGAAGATCTTGAGCAAAGTTTCCAGGAAAATGTAAAAGCCTACTTCAGGGGAGCGGCAGATGAGGATATGCTTAAGCGATTTACTGCTCAAATGATGAATGATCAGAATTCAGTAAACAAACGCAGGGAGGAATTGGCGGCAGAAAGGCTATTTGCAATTCTTAAAGAAAAAGTTAAAGTCAAAAAGGAATCCATTGAATGGAAAGCCTTCGATGAACTTTTAACAAAATAATTGATTGTATATTCCTGATTGAATAACTCAGCTTGTAAGAATGCAGCCGGGTTTACATTAACAAGACCTTACAAAAAATATTCAGCATGTTTGATAAAAATGAATTCAGAAAATACGCCACAAGGCACTTGGGCATGAGCGGCCTGACCATCGATGATTATGCAAGAACTGCAGAAGGTTTCCGCAATATGACCCCATATATTATTGAAGAGCGCCAATTGAATGTCGCACAGATGGATGTGTTCTCACGTTTGATGATGGACAGAATTATTTTCCTCGGTACCGACATTAATCAGCAAGTTGCCAATATCGTAATGGCTCAATTGCTTTTCCTCGAATCTTCAGATCCAAAAAGAGATATTCAAATCTTTGTCAATAGCCCTGGTGGCAGCATCTTCGCTGGAATGGGTATGTATGACACCATGCAATATGTTTCTCCGGATGTAGTTACCATCTGCACAGGGATGGCTGCATCCATGGGTGCCGTTCTTTTAGCAGCCGGTACAGCCGGAAAACGTTCAGCTCTCAAGCATAGCCGGGTTATGATCCACCAGCCTCTGGGTGGCATGCAAGGTCAAGCGAAAGACATGGAGATCTCTTACAATCTTATTAAGAATCTCCAGAAAGAGCTTTATGAAGTGCTTGCCAAGCACAGTGGTCAACCTTACGACAAGATCGAAAAGGATTGCGATCGTGACTACTGGATGACAGCAGCAGAAGCGCTTGAATACGGACTCATCGACGAGGTACTTGAACGTAAAGACAACAACGAATAATCGCAAGTCGTCCAACTTGCATTTTAAAAGTTTGTTTACGCTTTGACTTTCTGAATAAACCCAACAAATATTATTCTGCGTTGCGTTGTTTTTTCTTATCGTAGCGATGGCTATGCTTTAAAAAAAAACGCCTTAATCAAAACAATATTTGAAATGTTTCTATCTGAAAACAAAGCCCAAACAAACTCTAAATGTTATCTTTATTAACATCAAGCAACCATTAAATTATGAAGCGTCAGAATTATCGCTGCTCTTTCTGTGGGAAAAATAAAGAGGAAGCACTCATACTTATCGCTGGGATCGAAGGCCATATCTGTGAAAGTTGTGTCGACCAGGCACAACAAATCATTGATGAGGAATTGAACTCAGGTACCTCCCCTTCCGGAGAAGATTTTAATCTGCCGGACGTGGTTGTCCCAAAAGATATTAAAGCTCATCTTGACCAATACGTTATTGGTCAGGATGAAGCTAAGAAATACCTTTCAGTAGCAGTCTATAATCACTATAAACGCCTAGGTCAAAAAGGAGATGATGAAATCGAAATTGAAAAATCGAACATCATCATGGTTGGTCGCACAGGTACCGGCAAAACCTTGTTAGCCAAATCCATTGCCAAATTCCTGAATGTACCATTTGCTATTGTTGATGCTACCGTTTTTACAGAAGCCGGCTATGTAGGTGAAGATGTGGAAAGCATCCTGAGTCGACTACTTCAAGTCTGCGACTATAATGTAAATGCTGCTGAAAAAGGTATCATCTACATTGACGAAATTGATAAAGTCGCTCGCAAATCTGATAATCCTTCCATTACACGTGATGTTTCCGGAGAAGGTGTACAGCAAGCGTTATTGAAAATGCTGGAAGGAACAGATGTAAATGTACCTCCGCAAGGCGGTCGCAAGCACCCTGAGCAAAAAATGATCAAGGTTAATACAGAAAACATCTTGTTTATTTGTGGTGGTGCCTTCGATGGTATTGAAAAGGTCATCGCCCGACGCTTAAATACCCAGGTCATCGGATTTGGTGATAACAAAAAGGAGAAAGTTGATCGTGACAACCTCCTTCAATATATCAACCAACAGGATATCAAATCCTTCGGTCTTATTCCGGAACTGATTGGCCGTTTGCCTGTGCTCACTTACCTTGAGCCACTTGATGCAAGCACATTAAAGCGGATTCTGACAGAGCCTAAGAATGCCCTTGCTAAACAATACTTCAAACTCTTTGCGCTGGAGAATATTGTACTCTCCTTCAGTGATGATGCTTTAGATTTTATTGTTGAAAAGGCATTGGAATTTAACCTGGGAGCCAGAGGCTTGCGTTCTATCTGTGAAGCTATTATGACGGATGCCATGTTCGAGTTACCTTCTCAAAAGGATATTAACGAGTTTAAAATAACGAGAAGTTACGCAGAAGAGAAAATGAGCAAATCTAAATTGTCTAAGCTCAGGGTCGCCTAGTCTGGCATGTTGATTAAAGTCTGCTTCGACAATTGAATTTAAGCCCAGATATTATCTCCCTTCACTATTGGAGAACTCCAATCTTTGTTTAGCCAGTTTCAGTGCTATTTCCAGTTGTTCAGATCTGCTTAGATAGGAATTGTCTATAACAATTGCGTCTTCAGCTTTTTTCAGCGGACTGTCTTCACGGGTGGAGTCGATATGATCGCGATGCTTTAAATTTGCAGTAACTTTTTCGGGGTCTATAGTGACACCTCTATCCATCAATTCTAAAAGTCTGCGTTTTGTTCGGATGGCCATGTCAGCGGTTATGAAGAGTTTGAGTTCTGCATCTTTAAAAACGACAGTACCAATATCTCTGCCATCCATTACAACCCCGCGTTTTTTTCCCATTTCGTGTTGTTGCTGAACAGTCACGCGTCGGACAGCGGAGATGGCGGCTACTTCGCTAACAAAGTTGGAAACAGCCATTTCCCTAATTTCCTCTTCTACGTTTTCCCCGTTAAGGAAGGTATGATTAGAGCCATTGATATTTTCAAAATGAATGTTAATTTCGGCAAGTGCCTGCTTTACAGCTCCAGGATTGTCAAGGTCTATTTTTTTTCTGAGGAAATATAAAGTCACTGCCCTGTACATTGCCCCCGAATCAATGTAAGCATAACCCAATTCACGTGCGAGATCTTTAGCGATTGTGCTTTTACCACAAGCTGCAAAACCGTCTACCGCTATAACGATTTTCTTCTCCATAGCGGTGCAAAGATAAAAAGTCCGGTTGATTTAAATAGGGTAGTTTGAAAGTTAGCACCAGACGATTATTGTGGATTAAAGAGCTAGTTTTTCCTTAGCCTGTCAAGAATTAGATTCCACAATTTTTCATAAGGAACCACTTCCAACTCTGCAATTAAGCCACGGTAAGTGAATGGCGTCTCAATTAGTCGATTGTAATACTTTTCAACATTGCTGAGATTATCAGGGTTGAATTCTGCTTTAAACAATTGTTGTAGCAGTCTAATAAATTGAATAGCCCTGAAAAACTCTTCTTTCTTCAACTGGCGGTTGGCATAGCTTTTCAACCTGTCAATCCTTTCCGCAACAGCGTTATAACTCTTTTTCTCGAGCAGGAATAACATTTGGACAATTACCAAAAGTACCGTAAATATCCGTTGATCTTTTGGATAGAGTATCGGGTCATTCAGGAATCTTGACAAGCGGAAGTTCTTCCTGCGTTGAGAGCGTAAAACAGGATTGGTTTCGCCCTGACTTTCAATGATATAGTTGAGATAAATATCGTAGATCTTCCATTTTTCCTTGTCAATCCCCGTCATCTTCTTGAACTTGCTGTTGGAAGACGCCTTGTTATAAATAGCAATAGCGTTTATATAGTTATCAGTATGCAAGGCGAGCATTAAATAATACTCCATAAATGTAAACCAGGTCTCACTTCCTTCCGGAAAAGATTGCAGGCATTTCTCAGCATTGATCTTTCCATTTCTATAATCCTGGAGATGGAGGTAGGCTGACATTTTTTTCAGTTGGAATGTCGCCAGTTTATCATCCTGGTAATAGCGGGGATTTTCTTCGATGTATTTCTCTGCTTTATTACAGACCTCCAGGGTGCTTTCATAATCATGAAGCATTTCGTATCGATAAGCCCAAACGAGATACATATTATAAATGACAATCGGAGAATCATAAATCTCAGAAAGGCCTACAAGGGCATCGCAATAGATATCAATCTTTTCCCTGAGATTAAAAGTCTTGGATTTGGGTTTGTGATAATTCATAACAACCCTCTGATACAATTCTTCAGAACGGATCTCCGCATCCAGAACATTCTGGTACTGTTTGGCGTGCTGATCGTAGGTTTCGTAGTTTTTCTCATCCCCAATCATTGCGCAATACCTTCTGAGAATTCTTGAGCAGTTTACTATTACATCAGCAAATTTGAATTTAAGAGCAGTAGTTAATATTTGGCGAGCCAAGCTCGATGCCGTATGGTGAGCGTCGTTGCTTAACAAGATTTTGACCAGCGTCCAATCTTTATTACAAGAATAGTAAGCTCTGTCATAGTTAGAGGTAGAAGGCAGGTTTACATCCAGAAAGAAAAGGGTGTTCAAGAGTCTTTTTCGGAATCGGGATTTAAGCTGCCTGTACTTATCGTCTGTTGGCGTGCAGCTATATAAAAAAGAGGCAGCATCCCTATCATTTTTAAATTTCCCGGCCATCAGGGCCTCATAGAACTCGTTGAACTTACTATTTTTATGTTTTAATGAGTGATCATCAAAGATTTCGATTTTCTTGACCTTCTTTTTCGTGACAATCTTTGATATCTCAATTAAATTCTTCATCTGCGGTTTTATTGTTTGAATTGAGTTAACTGCAAAGTAAGAATATTTTTTGTAAATAATCAATTATGATGTCACACTCTGGGAGTGATTTAACATCTTTTCCGTCAAAAAAAA
>JBCCHF010000017.1:0-117280 GCA_039028895.1 Bacteroidota bacterium
CTGACTGCCGTTGGAAAGACCAGTCGCGGTAGCATCAGTCTGTCCGTTATCCCAAACATAGGTGTAAGGCATCGTGCCACCACTCGCTATGATCGTCGCTGTACCATCATTGTTGAAACAGCTCGATGGTGTCGATGTAAACACTGAAGCTACTGAAGATGGCTCGGTAATCAGAATCGAAGCAGTCTCAAAGCAAGCATTCATGTCAGTTACTGTGACAAAATGCATTCCTGCAAACAGGTTTGTTGCAGTAGCGTTTGTTTCACCATTATCCCACTCGTAAGTGTATGGGGCGGTACCACCTATAGGCAAAACTTCCGCTGCACCATCACTAAATCCAAAACATGTAGCATCAGACAATGCATTTGCCTGAAGGGTAATGGCCGCAGGTTCGGTAATTACGATGTTATTTACAGCTATGCATCCGTCCGCATCTGTAACAGTAACTCCGAAGTTTCCAGCATTTAGCCCAGTAGCTGAAGGTTCAGTAGAACCAGAGGTCCAAATATATGTATAAGGTACCTGGCCTCCACTAACAGTGGCCGTGGCGGCTCCGTCTGAAAGGCCAAAACAACTGACCTGGGCATCTATATTAATATTGTCAATTAATAGAGTAGAAGTATTGCCTACTATAGCGCTAGCTATTGACAAACAACCATTTGCATCTGTAACTGATACTACATTTCCTCCTGAGCAAAGATCACTAGGATCTTCGAGCGTATTACCATTTGACCATAAAAATGTGTATGGGGGTGTGCCGCCAGACACAGAAATATCTGCAGTACCATCACAACTGGTACAATTAGCATCAGTCGTATTATCAACTGTTGCCGTAAGACCTGGGGGTTCGTTAACTGCTATGGAACCAGTTGTGAAACATCCATTATTATCAGTTATGGAAACATTATTTATTCCTCCGGGCAATTGGGTTGCCACAGAAGTGGTTTCTCCATTTTCCCAAAGGAAAGTATATGGAGTTGTCCCTCCAAAAGCGAGGGCTTCTCCACTACCGTCAGATTCTCCAAAACAAGATGCATCATTTAAAATATTAACGATAGAAGTAAGGTTGGCAGGTTCGGAAATAATTACAGAATTGACAATTTCACAGCCATCGGTATCGGTGATGGTAACTCCAATAGGTCCAGCCGGAAGGTTTGATGCGATGCTTGTCGTTGATCCATTATCCCATGCATAGGTATATGGCATTTGTCCTCCAGAAACAGTTACTGAGGCTTGTCCGTTACTAAATCCATTACAAGATACATCTGAATCTACTGCAAGAATATCGATGACCAGTGTGGAAATATTTCCGATTACAACATCAGAGGTTAATGAGCAACCATTGGCATCGGTAACAGTAACTACATTACCTCCTGAACAGAGGTCTGAGGGATCTTCGTTAGTATTACCATTTGGCCACTGGTATGTGAAAGGTGCAGTTCCACCTCCAATTGAAATGGATGCAGAGCCATCACAACTTGTACAATTGGCATCTGTAGTAGCATCGACGACAAAAGAAATGGCAGCAGGTTCTGAAATATCAACAGCGGCTGTTGCCGTACATCCATTGTTATCTGTTATAGTTAAAACATGCGTGCCAACTCCAAGATTTAATGCTGTCTGATTTGTTTCCCCATTATCCCAATTATAGGTATAAGGCATGGTGCCGCCCGTGAAGGTAGCAGTTGACTGGCCATTAAATTCACCGGCACACAATACTGGTTGATCCTCAATAGCAGAACCATTAAGTTCCATTGGTTCAGAGATGATGACAGAGCCAGTTGTAAAACATCCATTTGTATCTGTCACTGTAACGGAATTGAGGCCACCTGACAGGTTAATTGCCGAAGCATCAGTCTCGCCATTTTCCCATAAATATGTATAAGGAACAGTTCCTCCCATTGCACTTGCTGTCGCTTGTCCATTGGTATCACCAAAACAAAGTACACCAGAATCCTCAATAAGAGAAGCTGAGATTCCATCAACCTCTGAAATAGTTGTGGATGCAATAGTAGAACATCCATTTGTATCTGTCACGGTTAAAGAGACCGGACCTGAAGATAATCCAGTAGAAGAGTCATCAGTGGCACCATTTGACCACTGGTAAGTATAAGGCATTGCACCGCCACTTACAATGACATTTGCCTCCCCAGTAGCGCTGCCAGCACAAAGCACTTGTTGCGTTTCAGCAGCAGTAGCCAACAATAAATCAGGTTCAGTCAATGTCACATTGCCTACTGCAACACATCCATCGCCATCGGTCACTGTAACGGTAACATTACCTGCCCCCAAGTTGGAAGTTGAACTTGTGGTCGAGCCATTTGTCCAGATGTAAGTATAAGGAACCTGACCTCCACTGACTGTAACAGAGACACTTCCATTTGTATCTCCGTTACAACTGATTTCAGTATCAATTGTAGTATTGTCAATTACAAGTGTGGAGGTATTACCAACAGTTACTGAAGTCGTAGAAATACAACCATTCATATCAGTAACAGTAACGAAATTAACACCTGAACATAAGTCGAATGGATCTTCTAAGGTATTACCATTTGACCAGGTATAGGTATAAGGAGGTGTACCTCCGGAAGGAGTAATATCTGCGGTGCCATCACAACTTGTGCAATTAGCAGAAGTAGAGCCATCTACACTAACTGAAACAGATGTTGGTTCTGAGACACTTAATGAAGCTGTTTCTGAGCAGCTATTGGCATCTGTAACCGTTACAATGTGCAACCCAGATGTTAATCCGGTCGCAACTAAGGTAGTTTCTCCGTTATCCCATAAATAAGTATATGGGATAGTACCTCCATTTGCAGCAACAGATGCAGAGCCATCACTACCGCTGGCACAAGACACGTCATTCTGAAGAGAAGTTGAGGCAGTGATTTGTAAAGGTTCAGTAATGTTGATACTTCCTGTAGTCGTACATCCATTCAAATCGGAAATTGTTACAATATGAAGTCCTGGTGAGAGAGCCACTGCTGTCGCATCTGTTTCTCCGTTATCCCATGCATAGGTATATGCTGGGGTACCCCCGTTTGGTATTGCGGTAGCAGCACCGTCAGAAAGGCCAAAACAACTAATGTGATTGTTCAATGCCACAATTCCCGTAAGGATAGCTGGTTCATTGATGGTTTCACTTCCATTTGCCGTGCAACCATTGGCATCGGTTATTGTAACACCATTTACGCCACCAGTTAGATTTGTAGCTATAGCAGTTGTTTCTCCGTTATCCCATAAAAAGGTATAAGGAGCTGTCCCTCCTGATGGTAAAGCAGAAGCGGATCCATCATTTGCACCATTGCAACTTACGTCATTGTTTACACTTGTTGAAACTTGTAATTGAGGCGGTTCACTTACAATTACGGATGCAGTTTCTGTGCAGCCATTGGCATCGGTTAATGTAACAAGGTGGTTACTACCATCTAGTGAAACAGCAGTTGATGTGGTTTCCCCATTATCCCAGGAAAAAGTATAAGGCATTGTACCGCCTGAAGGAATGGCTTCGGCACTTCCATCATTAAATCCATTACACGAAACATCATTTATCAAGCTTGCGGTAAGCATTAAAGGAGAAGGCTCGTTGATGGTTATATCAGTGGTTACCGTACACATGTTACTATCTGTAATTGTAACAATATGAACTCCTAAACCAAGACCATTAACAGTAGCGCCAGTAGTTCCAGTATCCCATAGGTAAGCATAAGGAGGAGTACCCCCAACACCAGAAGCTGTAGCTGAACCATCGTCAGCGCCATTACAGGTAATATCATTGACTAAAACAGTAAAGCCACTCAGTTGAGTCGGCTCGGAGATTACTGCTGAAGCTGTTATTTCACAACCATTATTGTCCGTAATTGTCACAATATGAGTGCCGACATCAAGACCAATCGCAATTGCATCTGTTTCGCCATTATCCCATTCAAATGTATAAGGAGGTGTGCCTCCTATACCAGAAGCTGCTGCAGATCCATTGGCTTCACCAAAACATTGTACATCTGCTAAGGAAGAGGCAGCGCTTGATAATATTGTAGGTTCGTTAATAGTAACCGAGGCAGTGGCAAAACACCCGTTGGCATCAGATACTGTGACTACATGCATGCCTGCATTAAGGCTTATAGCTAAAGCGTTGGTTTCACCATTATCCCAATCAAATGTATAAGGTATTGTTCCACCTGAGCCAGAAGCCAGGGCTGAGCCATCTGAGAACCCATTACAGTTTACATCATTTTGACTAGTGGCACTTGCATTTAGCTGCAGTGACTCGGGGATGTTAATTGTATTGACAAAAGTACAGCCATTAGCATCTGTAGTTGTAACAACATGATTTCCGCCTGTAAGATTGGTTGCAGTGCTCGTGGTTTCTCCATTATCCCATAAATAAGTATAAGCCGGGGTACCTCCGTTTCCGGAAACGACTGCCGAACCATCAGCGGCACCAGAACAACTAACACCATTTGCTAATACAACGACAGACGAAAGCATTGAAGGCTCAATAATTGTAACTGATGCAGTTACTTCACAGGAATTGGCATCTGTTATAGTAATAAAATGGGTGCCAGCTGTTAAGTTATTTGCTGTCGCATCTGTTATCCCATTTGACCATAGATAAGTGTAAGCAGGTGTTCCTCCAGAAGCAGTGGCTGAAGCTGATCCATCACTATCACCATTGCAGTTTACATCACCATTTACAACCGTTGAAACGGACAGTAAGGAGGGTTCTGCAATACTGACCATTCCAGTAATGGAACAATTATTATTATCTGTTACTGTAACGCTTTGCGTTCCTCCAGTCAAGTTTATGGCTATGGCATCAGTTTCTCCATTAGACCACAAGAAAGTGTATGGAGAAGTCCCGCCAGACACATTTGCGGAAGCAGAACCATCGGTATCACCATTACAACTTACATCATTAACTAGATTAACCCCTAAACTCAACATAGTTGGTTCAAGAATATCAATAGTCGCAGTTACCAGACAGGTGTTTACATCAGTAACCGTCACTGTGTGAATGCCACCTGAGAGGTTAGTTGCAGTAGCATCCGTTTCTCCGTTATCCCAAGTGTAGGTGTAGGGCATTGTACCGCCAATTCCAGAAGCTGTGGCTGATCCATCATCAGCCCCTGCACAACTCACATTATTTCCAAGTACAGTGATTGCAGTTAAAGCCATTGGCTCTGAAATCATGATACTTGCAGTTGTTTGACACATATTAGCATCCGTAACTGATACGATATGCAAACCGGCATTTAGCGAAATAGCAGCTGCATCCGTTTCTCCATTATCCCATTGGAAGGTATATCCTGGAGTTCCTCCTGATGGGGCAGCTGTGGCGGATCCATCTGAAAAACTATTACATGAAACATCCGACACAAGATTTACAGCAACGGTAACCAGCGCTGGTTCAACAATATTCACATTGGCAATAGCCACACACATACCTGCATCTGTTACGGTAACTTGTTGAATTCCTGGCATAAGTCCTGTTGCAGAAGGAGTGGTGTCTCCATTATCCCAGAGATAGGTATATGGCGGAGTTCCGCCGATCGCTGCAGAGACTGCTACTCCATCATTTTCTCCATTACAACTGATATCCGATGTAACATTAGCTACTGCAGATAAAAGAGAAGATTCTGAAATATTAATTGAACTGGTCATTTCACAACCATTGGCGTCAGTAAGCGTAATCGTATGAGATCCGGCAACAAGATTTGAAGCAATTGAATTTGTTTCGCCATTATCCCATAAAAAGGTATATGCCGGACTACCACCAGAGGGCGTCGCAGAAGCCGAACCATCGCTTCCGCCATTACAGCTCACATCATTGATAATTGCTAAAGAAAGACCGATCGAAGGTGGTTCTGGAATTAATATAGAGCTTGTTTCCAAACAGCCATTGGCATCCGTTACAGTTACCAGATGGATGCCTCCTCCAAGCGCAGTGGCTACAGAAGTGGTTTCGCCATTATCCCATAAAAAAGTGTAGGCGGGAGTTCCTCCAACTATGCCAATTGAGGCAGAGCCATTACTGTCACCATTACAACTTACTCCGCTATTCAAGCTTGTACTGACGATCATTGCTGGTGGTTCAGTCAGAACGACACTTCCGAAATTTGGACAATCATTTACGTCTGTTACTGTGAAAGCATGTGTTCCTGCTGTTAGGTTTACTGCGGTAGCATCTGTTTCGCCATTATCCCATAGGAAGGTATAGGCTGGTGTTCCGCCTGATGGGAAAATGGTTGCTGAACCATTACTGCCTCCATTACAACTCACCGTATTATTAACTATAACCCCTGCAGTTAAAGCTGTAGGTTCTGTAATCATTACATTTGAGACTGTTTGACAAAGATTCAAGTCTGTTACTGTCACCTGGTGTTGTCCCCCCGACAGCGCAATTGCTATATCAGTGGTTTCGCCATTATCCCATAGAATTTCGTATCCAGGCGTACCACCAGAAAGGATAATTTCTGCCGAACCGTCCGATTCTCCGGTACATGATGCACCTGAGACTTCCATGGTTGTAGCAAGCAAAGCTGTTGGTTCCATGACCTGAGCTTGTGTTTCAACTGAACAGCCGTTATTATCGGAGACAGTTACCCGGTACATCCCAGCAGACAGGTTAATCTGATCTTCAACAGGGGCCAATCCATTATCCCAGGCAAAGGTATAAGGCATCGTTCCACCTGAAACAATAAGATCAATTTCTCCATCCGAGTCACCATTGCATTGTAAGTTTTGTGGGGCGACCATAACCATAATACTGTTAGGCTCTGCAATCATGATATCTGCAGTAGTGCTACACATTGAAGCATCAGTAACTGTTACTACATTGGTACCACCATCAAGGTTAGTAGCTGTGGCATTTGTTTCTCCATTATCCCAGGTAAAGGTATAAGGCATCGTTCCACCTGAAGGGGTGGCAGTTGCCGAGCCGTCAGCAATACCGCCACAAGTTGCATCCTGTACTAGCATTGTAGTAACGCTAAAAGCACCCGGTTCAGATATAGTAGCGGAAGCCGTAACGGAGCACATATTATCATCGGTCACGGTTACAGTGTAAATCCCTGCTGAAAGACCTGTAGGGTTCTGAACATCAGGGGCATTATCCCAATCAAATGTAAAGGGCATTGTTCCTCCATTTATCGTAAGGGTAAGAGCGCCGTCAGTGTCACCAGCGCAGGAAACAGATGCATCAGGAACTGATGCTGTAAAAGGTCCGGGTTCAATAATATTAACGCTGGCAATGATCTGACACATATTAGCATCAAAGATGGTTACCTCATGGTTGCCCGCATCTAAACCTCCAGTTACTGCACCCGTAACACCGTTATCCCAAACATAAGTATATGGTGGAGTTCCGGATAATCCGATAGCAGCTGCTACACCATCAGACGCGCCAAAGCAGGAGATATTAGCTGAAACCGTGGCTAAACCGTTTAGAGCCGGAGGTTCAGTCAAATTCACGGAACCTGAGAAGGTACACATGTTGGCATCTGTTAGTGTAACCGTATGTGATCCGACATTAAGACTTAGTGCGGTAGCATCTGTTTCACCGTTATCCCATAAAAAGGTATATGGCGAAGTGCCACCAGTTGGAGTAATTGTAGCTGATCCATCCGCTTCACCATTACATAATACATCATTATTGATGCTCAGCAATCCGAAAAGGACATTTGGCTGAGTCATGTTGAGCGTTGCAATTACAGAGCAGTTATTATTATCCGTTACAGTAACAGAATGCGATCCTGCAGACAGAATCGATGCAGTAGGGTTCATTTCACCATTATCCCAAAGATAAGTGTATGGCAACGTACCACCCATAGCAGTTACCGTTGCCTGGCCATCAGAATCTCCATTACAGGATGGCTCACTATCCAGATTGATGGTTGCCGTTAATGCAGATGGTTCTGTAATAGTAAAAGAGGCGGTAATTGAACAATTATTACATCCGGAAACAGTAACACTATAATTCCCAGGTTCTAATCCTGAGATATCTTCATCTACTGATGTAAAAGTATTTGGGCCTGTCCAGTTATATGAAAGGCATGCATTACCTGTTGTTTCCGTAAGGTTGATACTGCCATCATTATCTCCATTACAGGTAATATCTGTTACCACAGGATTGATATCTGGAAATTCAAATACATTGACAGTAACTTGTCCTGTACCAGAACACATATTACCATCAGTAACTGTAACAGAATAAGTGGTAGTAGAAGAGGGACTTACCATATGATTTGCACCGCTTCCCAAACCGTTATCCCATTCGAAGGAATAATTGCCGTCACCACCTGTGGCCGTGGCAGAAAGGTTGGCTGTTTCGCCAATACAAATATCAATATCGCTCATCGGATCGACTTCAGGAGCATCATTTACGGTAACGGTTACCGTTGCCGTTTCGCTACAAGCCGAAGGTGCAATAAAGGTGATATCATCAAGCGCAAAATCGAACCCTGCACCCGAGGAGGTCAGGGTATTAATACAAAGGGTAACAGAAGTTGCTGCTCCTGAATTCCAGTTGGCAGAGTACTCAATCCATGGGCCGTTGCCACAGTGATAAGGAGGAGCTTCAAATGTTCCTCCGAACGGAACACCATTAGCAGTAACTTCAAAAACCACCTGGTTGAGCGGAGAAACCAAATCAACTCCATTGACAAAAGCTCCAAAAGTGTAGGTTGTATTTGGACTAACTGATACTGTTTGGCACCATGCTGCTGTACCCGAAACCGTTGCTCCATTGGCCACGAACATATTTACCCCACCCGGTGTATTATCACCACATGAAGCAAAGTTATTATGACCCAAATTTGGACTCGAAAAAATACCGTAATCAGCAGGGTCGGAAAGCAGTCCAAATGCTCCACCATTCCCAAGGTTATATGCTGATGTAAAGCCTGTATTACCAGCTTCGAAATCTCCATTGACAATAAGGTTGGCAGACTCAGAAACAGTAACCGTATATGTCATATCCATGGTAGGACTTACTGTAATAACTGGACCAAAATCTCCATTACTCCAGTTATAAATATCACCCCCTGAAGCTGTGAGCGTCGTTGATTCACCTTCACAAATAATAAGGTTTCCTGTGATTGCAGCAGGGATTGGTGGTGGTTCTGAAATAATCACACTGGTTATGTCAGAACACATGTTTGAATCGGTTATTGTAACCGTATAGCTCCCTGCTGACAACCCTGTTGCGGAATCATTAGTTTGTCCATCAGACCATAGGAATGTATATCCAGGTGTTCCTC
The DNA here is from genome assembly GCA_039028895.1 of Bacteroidota bacterium. Lineage (GTDB taxonomy): Bacteria > Bacteroidota > Bacteroidia > Chitinophagales > Saprospiraceae > JAHDCJ01. Next base: position 9,258 of record JBCCHF010000017.1, read on the forward strand.
CTGAGCCAGAGGCCAGTGCTTCACCGTCTGAAAAACCATTACATGTCGTCTGATTGACCTGTAAAGCACTTGCTGTTAAATTTGACGGTTCGTTAATTACGACCGAGCTTGTTGTAGTACAACCATTATCATCGGTAACAGTTACCTGATAGGTACCTCCGGACAGATTGGAAATGGTTTGCGTTGTAAACCCGTTATTCCAGATATAAGTGTAAGGGGTTGTTCCTCCTGATGGTGTTGTGGATGCTTGTCCATCCGCGTCACCATTACAGGTCACATCATTAACGGTAGAGGACGCGGTAGTCAACAATGGTGGTTCCATTATTTCCACCGTAGTTGTAGCCATACACATATTGGCATCAGTAACACTAACAATATGGATGCCTCCGGTTAATCCCACAGCATTCTGTCCCGTTTCGGCATTATCCCACAGATAAGTAAACGGCGCTAATCCTGAGGAAGGGTTTACAATAGCAGATCCATTGAAATCTCCATTACAGTCAAGGTCATTAAGGACTGTAGTAGTTAGATTGACCCCAGGCACTTCTGAAATGGTTACTGTGGCTGTTTCGCAGCAATCGTTAAAATCACAAATTTGATATTCAAATGTTACAGCGGTAAATCCAGGTTCAGGAGCAAATGTAATGGTGCCAAAGGTATTATCGATATTAGTAATAACCCCTGCTGAAAATGGAGGAGGAGTAACAACGTTGAGAGAAGTAACATCGAGTCCATTTGCTGAAGGCAGATCGTTGTCATCCACATCAATGGTAATAGACGATTCACCAGCGCAAATAAAGCCGGAGTCATCATTTGGGGTTGGCGGATTTCCGCCTAATACTCTTCTAATTGAAATATCGTCAAGGGCAAGATCATACCCTATGCCTCCGAAGTTATCATTAACAATACAGAGGTCAAAATTACCACCTAAACCACTATTGAATAGTACACCTTCAAAATGCCAAAGCTCATCTTCCGGAATAGTCCTTGGCAAACCAAGTTGAGAACCAGCAGCCTCAAACCTTATTACAGGTTCGGGAGCACCAGTACCTGCAATCAGCGGATTAATAAAAAAGCCACCAAAACAGAAAAGGGTGTTTGGTGTGAGTGTCACTGTTTGACACCAAATATTCTCACTAGCCGATTGGTCGAAATCAACCATCATCATATTTCCTGCGCCTGTTGAGAGAGTATGATCAGCAAGATTGGAAGACCAAGTAGGATTACAGTCTGAAGCACTAGTGCCTATAGCAAAATCTCCCTGGCACATATCTACCCCTAAGTTACAGCCGTTAAACCCTGGTGTACAATTCCCGTTATATCCGTAATCGGTTGTCAAGTTAGCAAATGGCGATAATGGATCAAATGCTTCGAAGTGCCCATCTGTTATCAGATTAGGTCCATAACAACCGACCAGTTGATCACAAGGTGAAGCAACGCAGCCTTGTCCGAAAATTGTAATCGGACCACAGCTGAAATCATCATCAATGCCAAATGTATAGCCAGTACCAATAGGAATTGGGTCACTGGTAAATTGGTTACCTACAACCGTTCCGGCAGTACCTGTTACAAAATAAGAAGAGGGATCACCATTATTGATATTAAAAGTAACGGTATAGTTACCGTTCACCCAATCACAAGTTTGAACTATACTATTTATTGAAATTGAACTAAGCGATGAACAACCTATAGTAAGCTCATCAATCCATGCAGTATTTTCCGTGGTATTACCCACCCCTGGAGATTGATTCCCAAATGCGTTTATCGTACTCCAGTTAGACTGCAGGTAGGGGTCATCATCATTGGTATTATCAAAGGTAAAAACCATCGTCATGGCAGTTCCTGCAAAATAAATATCAAAAGGTCCGGTATTATTTGACCCCCAGGCTAAAGAATGGTGTGGCTGGGTCAAGTCGGCTGGATTTACAAGGTGAAATGCATCTCCCCCATTATTCATAATCGCAAAGGCAGCCGTGGAGGGATCCCACTCTCCTCCAGACGTCCAGGTAATTGTCGAATAGTCTCCAGTAAAGGCCCCGGGATTGCTATCTCTGTCTAACAATGAACTATTACCAGGAAGGACATAAACACAATCGCCATTTGCATCAGTTTCATCGTCAGCGATCATGTCGATGTTAGGGGCAGCCTCATTATAGATAACGATAATTGAACCTATCTTGATACATTGCCATTGTGGATCATTATTGAATCTAATGGCGCCTAGCGAAATATTACCGGTGCCATACCAACCATTGTTGTCATCAAGTATCCATCCACTAATGTCCACACAATCATTACCACAATCAACATTGCCAGTAACCACCAACTCAACATATTCCGAATCACCAAATCCTTGGGACAATTCGTTAATGATCAATTGTGCGTTGGCAAAGCCGGTGCAAAATATTAAGGCGATAAGAAGACCTGCTCTCAGGAAGTGAGGCTTTTGAAATAGGGTCTTGATATGTGCATAGAAAAGGTGTAAAATAACCAAAGGCTGCATACGGTTTTACTTTCGGTAATCAGGGATTAATTGTGTGCTAATCTTGGGTAAGAGGGCCGGATTTTTCCAAAAGCCTAAAAGTAAGGAATTTCGATCAGGCTTAAGCCATTTTTCACAGTTAATCAAATTAATTCAAAGGCGTTCAGTTTTAACGGTTTACAAGAATTCGTCGGTTTCATTTAGTCATTTTAAGAAAACGAATCTTGTATCATTAACGTCTACAAGCCAATTGTATTACTTTAATTTTTTATTAACAATCGTTAAAATGCAATAGGAGCTGCTAAACTTTGGAGTGGAATTTGAAAAGAATGGACAAGAAAACGAGCCTGCTGCCGGGTTTCAAGGCATAGTTTTTCGATCATTTTGCGGATGGCTTTTGCTTTGGCAGGACCAATAAATTCTTTCTCCATGTACCAACCGATACCATTATAAATTGTGTCAAGCGCATAGAGTTGTTGCAGCCGATTTAATACAGTTCGTATTCTTTTGTCTTTCGCCTGCTTTATCGCATTGTCAAATTGTTCCAGAGTGACACGCTCTGCAAAGGCATTAGCCAGGTCGATCAAATGATTTTGACATCTGATGTAGGCATCATAACCATCAAGTCCCATTTTGCGGAAACGTTTGAGTCGTTGACCAACTGCGAGTAACATTTCTTTTTCTTTGAATCGAAATGCCTCGAGATGGAAATCACCACTCCTCAAATGCTTTTCATCGGTAAGTCCCGATACCGTTACTTCCCGGAACGAACTTTCAACCCGATCAGCCAGAAATCCGACCCAATCCCAGATGCTAAAATCTGATATTTCTTCTTTAAACTCCGTCAACAAACCCTTTGCGGCAAGCTGCATTAATACAACATTATCTCCTTCGAAAGTGGTGAAGATATCTGAATCAGCCTTAAGGGCTGCGAATCGGTTTTCAGCCAGGTAGCCTTTTCCGCCGCAAGCTTCACGACACTCCTGGATGGCCTTTGTGGTAAACCATGTCCCATATGCTTTTAATGCGGCAGCAAGCGTTTCTATTTCCCTGGCATCTTCTTCATTTTTTCCGGCGAAACGACTAGTGACATATTCATTGGCAAATGATAATGCATAAGCTTTAGCTAACAGCGGCATTAATCGTTTTTGATGGGAAGGATAATCCATAATCAAAACCTCTGACTCCCCTTCCGGACCGAACTGGCGACGCTTTAAAGCATAAAGGATAGCAATACTTATTGCAGTTTTTGCAGCGCTTAGTCCGGCTTTAGGAACTGCTACTCTACCGCCAACAAGTGTTCCTAACATGGTAAAAAATCGCCGGGCATCTGATTCTATTGGGCTGGTGTAATTACCTGCTTCATCGATATTTGCAAATCGATCCAGTAAATTTCTCCTTGGAATTCTGACCTTATTGAACCTGATAATGCCGTTATCCACACCGTTTAGACCTAGTTTATAGCCACAATCTTCAACCGCTACACCCTCGGCTATTTCACCTTTTTTATTCCTTATCGGAACAAGAAAAGCATGTACACCATAGTTGATACCTTTGGTATAAAGTTGTGCGAAAACAGTTGCCATTTCCCCATGCAGGGCATTACCAATGTATTCTTTCTGAGCCTGTGCGACTGGTGTATGAATAATAAACTCACAGGTTTCCGGATCGTAAGTAGCAGTAGTTTCAAGATCACGGACATTAGATCCATGCCCAGTCTCTGTCATTGCAAAACATCCTGGTAATTCCAATGAACCAATATTTTTGAGATACAATTCGTGATGCCTTTCAGTACCAAGTTGGAGGACAGAGCCGCCAAACAAACCGAATTGGACACCAAATTTAACCGCCAGGCTAAGATCATGATGTCCCAGGACTTCGAAGATGGCGGTATATTCAGCAACATCGTTTTTCCCGCCATAAGCTTCAGGGTAAGACACCGCGCCGAAACCCTGATCTGCTAAAAGCCGGCACCATGCAAGAATTTTCTCCCGTTGAGATTTTTTGTCGGGCATAATTTCCAATCTGAATATTGGATCTTCTAATAACTGTCTGACACGCTGTTTGGTAGTGTGGTATTTTCCGTCAAGAAGCAATGCCATTTTATCAGGATCAAACTCAGGTTGGGATTGCCATTTTGCCTTTTCTGCTTCACGTTGCTGCTCAGTTAGGAGGTTTCTGAAATTGCCCAGGTCCACAAAACCCATGGCCTTTTCAATATCTTCAAGTGCTGATCTGGCGGTTTCTGTTGACCATTCAAGAGACTTGCTATCGCTTCCAGCGGCTGACATCAAAAGGCCAAGATCGGCTAAGGTCTTCTTTTCTGAAAGGTCTAGATCTGCAACGGCGTCCTTAATGAGGGTTATCCAAAGATCGAACAACTCATCGGCAGGTGGCTTTTTCGGGTCGCTCCAATCTGCCAATAGTGCTTTTTCCTTTGGAGTAAGCCAGTCAATCTCGTCAATCTTATCGCGGATGATATTGACCTCTGATGGACTCAAAACATTATCAGCCCATCCAACATAGAGCAGCGGAAGAAAAGGCAAAACACCTGGTGCAGTATCAACAAACATGTTTATCATCCTGTAGCTTTTATGAGATTTGGATTTTTATCTCCAAAAATAGCTTCTAAGATCGTGGCAATACCAATTACCAATACACAACCTATCAGGTTCAACCAGAGATAAGCCACGCTTACCACTTCATAATTGTCAAGTACATAAATCGTAATCACCAGAATCTCAGCAATTATGGCAGCTATAAAAACAGCCTTTGAGCCGATAAATTTGAAAAAGAAGGCTACGAGGAAAATCCCCAGGATGGTCCCGTAAAATACCGATCCGATAATATTGACAGCCTCAATCAGGTTATCGAAAAGAGAGGCTGATGCTGCAAAACTAAGAGCGATAAGGCCCCACATAATCGTAAATCCTTTAGAAGCTTTCAAGTAGTGCGCATCTTCCTTGTTTTTTACCATGACTCGTTTGTAGAAATCTATGGTAGTGGTAGTAGCGAGGGCATTTAGTTCAGAAGCGGTAGTGGACATGGCTGCAGAAAAGATCACAGCCAATAACAACCCAATTAATCCGTGCGGCAAATAGGTCAGGATGAATGTTATGAATACATAATCAGCATCATCCGGGTCTTCAGTCCCCTCCACTTTAGAGATCAGGGCTTTCGTCTCTTCCCTTAATTGTTGTTCAGCAACAACTCTGGTTTGCACTTCGGCTTCTGCCAATGCTATTGAAGATTCGTCATTTGCTTCCATCGCGGATATCATTGACCGGATTGAAGCTTCTTTTGCTTCAAAAATTGCGGTGTGGCGATCATTGATTTCATTCAATTCAGATTCATAACCAGCTGCTCTGACCTGCTCAACTGAAGACTTATTGAAAAACACAGGCGGTTGATGAAACTGATAAAAGACAAACATCATGGCCCCAATAAAAAGGATTGAAAACTGCATGGGAACTTTGAAAATCCCGTTGAAAAGCAAGCCTAATCGACTTTCCCGTAAGGAACGACCTGACAAATATCGTTGCACTTGCGATTGGTCTGTTCCGAAGTATGATAGAAAAAGAAAGGTACCTCCAAGAATCCCGGACCACACATTATAGCGATTAGACAAATCAAAGGAAAAATCAACAACATTTAGTCGTCCCATTTTGCCGGCTACTTTTACAGCCTGACCAAATGATACATCGGAGGGCAACTTGTAAATCATAACCAGGAATGCGACAAACATTCCGGCAAGGATAATAATCATTTGTTGTTTTTGGGTCTGGCTCACGGCATTAGTCCCCCCGGCAACGGTATAAACGATTACCATAATACCCATCAGAAGGATGGTCCAATTTAAGCTCCAACCCAAAATTGAGGAGAGGATAATTGCAGGCGCGTAAATTACAATTCCTGCTGCCAGGCCACGTTGAACAAGGAACAGAAAGGCTGCAAGTATCCTGGTATTGACATCAAATCGAGATTCTAAAAATTCATAGGCGGTATAAACCTTAAGTTTGTAATAAAGTGGAATAACAAATGCCGCCAGGATGACCATAGCGAAAGGCATCCCAAAATAAAACTGAACAAATCGCATACCGTCAACATAAGCTTGCCCGGGAGTTGACAAAAAGGTGATAGCCGATGCCTGAGTAGCAACGATCGATAACCCGATGGTCCACCATTTTAATTCACGCTTGCCAAGGAGATAGTCCTCTGTCGTCTTGATACCCCGTGATTTCCAGACCCCGAAAAGGACGATGTATAAAAGTGTACCGCCAAGTATTAACCAATCAAAATTGCTCATGCGTAAAATTTGGTAAACCAGAAAAACAGTGCGATCAGGATGAAATGTATGACCATAACAAGCGCATACAATTTTGACCAGCTATCAAAAAATGGAGGCCTATCTCCTGATTCCAATATTTCGTTATTGCGATTCATTTTCGTCCTTTCCCAATGAGATTAAATTAGTAAAAATCCTAAATGCTCCAGGCACACCGGCTGGAAGCTGCCTGAACCATGAATACCCGGTATAGGTAAACCATCCATCACCGTATTTAGCGATCAGAAGACCACTTTCGAGGTTTTCTTCTCCTGGGTCGTGGCAGGCAATAACAGTCTCATATCTTTCATCCCATTCACCTGGGAAATAGAGTCCGCGCTCTTGTACCCAATTCTCAAAATCTTTATCCGTAATAACATTTGGCCCCTTGAAGAGCGGATGATCAGGATTCAGTATAGTTACTGTTGCATTTTCAGAAGTAACCCGGTCGGTAGATATTTCAAAAGGATATGGACCTAATTCTTCTGTAACCAACCTGGAATAACGGTTTTTGGTGGTGTATTGTGTAATCACGTTACCGCCACTTTTTACGTATTCCATTAAAATGGGATGGATAAATTTGAGTCGATTCCTTGTATTATAAGCCCTAACACCGATGATCACAGCATCGAATTCCTGCAATCGAGAAAGATTGATCTCAGCGTCTTCAAGTAAAACGACTTCATAACCAATTTGCCTCAGCGACTCTGGCATGAGGTCACCTGCACCCATGATATACCCAATTCGCTCCCCGGCTTTTTTGAGGTTCAGTTTGACAATTTTCGTTTTGGCATCTAGAAACAATAACTGAGTGGGAATATGATCATAGACAATCTCAATCCTTTCCTGTGCTGATTCATCACCATAAAACACTTTCAGTTCACCGACTACCTCATCCTTTCCGGGAGAAATATTAACTTCTACTACCTTTTCTTCCCCTTTTTCCTTGAAATCGAAATGGATATTGGTAGGTTCTGTTTTCCAGCCTTCTGGAACTTCAAGTCTGAGCATCCCTTTTTCATTGCTTTTCCCGGCTTTCAAAACGGCAGTAACCGACTTAGGGGCATCAGATGCAAAGACCAGTATTTTTTCCGAAAGGTTAATAGAAACGGGAGGTTCCACCTCGAATGGCCGATAGTAATCACCTTTGACAAAATCAAGTTCTTTGTATACCACTGGTGTTTCGAAAATCAATGACTTACCAGCAATGTTAAGCACAATGGCGACCCTGACATTTTTGGTATTTTCAGGTTTGCCGATATCTGACCTTTCATCAATAGTGTATTGACCTACTTCCCAATGTTTTCTCAGCCAGTAAGGTCTTGAAGGAGATAAAACTGTAAGTACGCCTTCTCTCTCAAAGGCTACTACTTTATTTTCCGGAAGGCGTTTATTCATCTCTTCAAGCTCAAGATCAATACCGGAAAAAATCAGCCTTTCTAACTGAACATTAATAGGAGAACGATTAATGAACTCGAACTCCAATTGTACTTTTTCACCGGGTGCCTGCGAGAAGTCTGAAGATCTTACCTCCAGGAACAGGCCCAGGCTATGATAAATGATATTATCAATCTCTTTTACTTTGAGTTGGCTCCAGTTTTCATTTTGAATATCATAGATCAGTTCTCTGACTTCCATAAGTGCGGGCACCGATAGCCAGGGTCTTTCGATATCAAAGTTAGCCTCAATCTTTTTAAGCTTTTTGGCTATTGGTTTTCCTCCGGGGAACCGATTCCATGTAAGATCGATACCATCGAAAATATCGTTTTCGGGCCTTGATCCTTTTAGATGTTCGAAATATTCCTTGTCTTCTCCTCTTGAAGCTGCGGTACCCATCCCCTGACATTTATGCTGACTGCGGCTGTCGGCGCCTACCTCGGTATTTGATTTGCCGAGGAAGGGAAGCCATGTGCCCGCTTCTATGGACAGAAGATCCTCTTTTTTGGCTTTCAAGAAGGCTTCGTCATTGGCGTAAACGGCTCTGCTGGTATTGAACAATAACCTTTCCGGTTGCCAGGCTTCGACTTCATCCAATTGGTCTGGAAATCGAGTTGCATCACCAGCGACATCGAATGCTTCATAGGCCAATTGTGCAGAGGCTGTGTGATGGCCGTGAGTTCTGAAAGGAGTATGCGGGAACCGGGTGATCAAGACATCCGGCTGAAATTTTCTAATGAGCCAAACCATATCGGAAAGCAAGGCTCCACGGTCCCAAATCGTAAAAGTTTCTTCAGGATTTTTGGAATATCCAAAATCATTGGCTCTTGAGAAGAATTGCTTACTGCCGTCGATCTCCCTCGACATCAACATTTCCTGTGTTCGCAATATACCGAGCAATTCACGAATTTCTGTTCCTAACAGGTTTTGACCACCATCTCCCCTTGTCAGGGAAAGGTAAGCAGTATTAAGATTCCTGCTTGTGGCGAGGTAAGTGAGCAGATCATTATTTTCATCATCGGGGTGTGCAGCGATGTACATTACGGATCCAACAACACTCAACTTCTTAATACGATGGTGTATTTCTGCGGACGTCAATGCTCTTGGACTTTGTCCGGATATTGGGGAGCAAAGCAGGCTAAAAAAAGAAAAAAGGAAAAGGATTATAGCTCTCATTTCTATTTCTTTCAAAAGAAGCCTAAGTTAGCATTTTTAAATAAAAGCCAATCACAGTAAATGCCAGCTAACCAACAATTCGAAACGATCATTTTTGACCTTGGAGGCGTATTGATCGACTGGAATCCACAGTACTTGTATCGCAAAATATTTCCTGATGAAGAAGAGCGGACTTATTTTCTTCAAAACGTTTGCACACCCCACTGGAACGAGCAGCAAGACGCTGGCCGATCAATTGAAGAAGCTAACAAGATTCTCATCGACCAATATCCGCAGTTCGAAAAAGAGATACTGGCTTTTTATGGTCGTTGGACAGAAATGCTGGGTGGCCCCATTGACGAGACTGTTGAACTACTTAAATTGTTGAATGGAAACGGTAATCATCGGCTTTTGGCATTGACGAACTGGTCAGCAGAAACTTTCCCTATTGCGCTTGAGCGCTACGATTTTCTCCAAATCTTTAGTGGTATCCTGGTTTCTGGTCAGGAGAATATGAAGAAACCTGACCCTAGAATTTATCAACTCATTTTGGATCGGTACCATGTTGATCCGGCTACTTCGGTTTTCATTGATGATAGTCAAAGGAATATTGATGCTGCGATTAAAGAGGGAATCGATGGTATTGTCTTCACATCTGCTCATCAACTGAGAGAAGCACTAGTGGCCAGATCAATCCTTTAAATCTTTGCTTTTATCGAGGTTGAGGAGGTGGCCCATTTCTTTTTCCTTGGTAATCAGGTAATCGATATTTTCTTCTGATGGTGGTATCTGGATAGGCACTCTTTTCACGACTTCGATACCTGAGTTATCAAAAGCTAAAATTTTATCGGGATTATTCGTTACAAGCTGGATTTGTTTGATCCCAAGGTCTTTAAGAATTTCAATTGCCTCTTCATAAGAACGTAAATCACCATCAAATCCTAGGTGTAGATTTGCCTCAAGGGTATTCAGACCTTTATCTTGCAGGTTATAAGCTCTCATTTTATTAATGATGCCAATGCCTCTCCCCTCTTGTCTCATGTAGACAATTACACCACCGTCAGTTGCACATTTTCTTAATGCGGCCTCCAGTTGCTCACCACAATCACAACGCTTTGATCCAAACAAATCTCCCGTAATGCACTCTGAGTGTATTCTAACGATCACTGGTTTAGAAGGGTCGAAGTTTGATCCTACCATAGCCAGATGAGGGCGGTAGGTTTCTTTTTCGGAATAGGCGATCATTCTGAAATCACCCCACTTTGTTGGCAAGAATGTTTCAGCCTGTCTTTTAATCATCCCCTTTTTCCGCTTTGCAAATCATAGTTCTTCAATGTATTGATCGTACGTTTTGTTCAAACGTTCCGCAAAAATAGTGAAGAGAAGCTTAGTAAAGAAACTTTCCCTGAAACTGCCCTTCCATTCTGCATAAATTTCAAAAAAGTAGTCTTTTTCCTGATTTAAAACTTAGGGATGGATTTTACATAAAAATTTACACAAAAACCTAATTAACAAATACTTAAGTCATCCAATTAATAACTTCATGAATCATAGGATTCTACATTTTTTTTAATAGTGGTTTGAGAAAAATTGCTATTGACTGCAACTTTGAAGTAACAAATCGAAACAACATCAACTTTAACAACAAAAATCAACTATCATGACAACTTCAAATTTCAAATCATTCGCACTTGCAACTCTAGCACTTTTCACAATAGCATTGACCAGCTGCAGTCAAGATGAACTTGCCGGACTTACTCCATTAGAATCTAACGAACTTAAAAAAGCAAGTCTTTCACTTGATCCTCATGACATGATCAGTGATGATAATGGCATTACCAAGCCTTACAATAATCTTAACAAGCCTTATAACGACTTTTTGGATGAGATATCTGACGGTACGTACGGTAGTGCTACAAAACCTGCCGGGCCGATACATACGGCTACGAGCAAGAAGCTTCCTGTAAAACCCGGACCTGTTACTGACGATATACGCATTGTACGGGAAGATATTGGCCCTTACCAACTTCAGAAAAAGTTTTAATACCCTGTAACCCCCAATTTTGGACAATATTGGACACCCCCATCTTGTCCCTTATCACCCCAAAATTCAATTTGCGCCTTTCCGGTTATTTCCGAAAGGCGCAATTTTGTTTACTTGATTTATTAATTCTGGCGAAAATTCCGACTTTTGTGGTAAGAACATGACTGTTCTTCAATTTGCAACTTTAATTCATGCCAATGCCTGGTAAAGAGAAAAGCAGGAAAAAGGGATTTTTACAGCGTCTGAAAGACACACCTTTTTTCATCAAACTGCTTAATTGGGAATACTGGTCTACTGCTGTTGTTTATGCACCTGCTATTCCTATGTGGTTGTATTTTAGTCTCCGAGCCCGCGCCTTAACTTTTTTTAGTGCCGCTAATCCTGCTATGAAAATGGGTGGATTAGTTCTTGCCTCAAAAATTGATATTCTCAATCGCATCCCTGAAGAGTTTATCCCCAAAACTATTTTTGTTGACCACAAAAAGCTGAAGGTTACTGATATTGAACGTCAGATGATTGAGAAAGACTTTACTTACCCGGTCATTGCCAAACCCGATGTTGGTGAACGTGGGTTAAAAGTGCAGAAGATCGAAAATTCCAGTGATCTTACCAATTACCTTGAAAGCAATGCCTTTGATTTCCTTGTACAGGAATTTATCACCTTGCCTAACGAAAGCGGCATTCTTTATCACCGCCTCCCCGATGCTTCTACTGGTATGATCACCTCTGTTTGCCTGAAAGAAACCCTCAAAGTTACTGGCGATGGCGTCTCTTCCATTCTCGAGCTTATGGAAGAATCTCCCAGGGCCAAACTTCAAATCAACAGGATGCAAGAATCTGGAAAGATTCGTCTTGATCGTATTCCTGAAAAAGATGAAATACTCGAACTTGAACCTATTGGCAATCACAATCGAGGCACCATGTTCCTTAATGGCAATCATCTGATTGACGAGGAGTTGACCGCTACTTTTGACATGATCAGTCTTCAGATGAAAGATTTGTACTACGGCCGTTTTGACCTTAAATACAATACTTTTGAAGAATTAAAGCAAGGCCGCAATTTCAAAATCATGGAATTGAATGGGGTCAACAGTGAACCTGCCCATATTTATCAACCTGGCTATTCCATCTTCAAGGCTTACGGTGACATTTACAGGCACCTGAAAATCATTTACGCTATCAGCAAAAAACAGCGAGAGAGAGGGATTAGCTTCATCCCTTTCCGAGAATTTATCCAATCTATCTACCAGTATTTTTCTTATAAAAGGAGAGCGAAAGCACTTTAAGCCTTTTCGGGTCAACCGTTATTATTTCCTGTAATAACAATAAAAAATATGTAACAGAACGCTTGCGCAGGTCGTAAAAGCATTTTACATTTGAAACAAATAGTTTTAAACATTTTGTTTTAAACGCGACATGGAGATGCCGCCCCCCCTAACCCCTCCTCCAGGAGGGGAACAACTAGACAACGGTTCCCTTCTCCTTGAGGAGCAGGGTTAGGGTTGAGGTGGGGATCAATATGAATTCAGAACAAAAGGCTGTTTGATAATCATCAAAACTCTGGATTCATGTTTGAGCGAGCAGTACTCCACCTCGACTTAGATGCTTTCTTTGTCTCGGTGGAATGTTTGAGGAATTCGGCGCTGAGGGGTAAGCCGCTCATAATTGGGGGAAGCAGTACGCGAGGCGTTGTTGCCTCCTGTAGTTACGAAGCAAGGGCTTATGGTGTAACCTCGGCAATGCCGATAAAGATGGCCCTGCGACTTTGTCCTGATGCGCTGGTGCTAAAAGGTGACGTGGAAGCGTATTCTAAATACTCCAAACTGGTCACTGAGGTCATTGCTGAAGATGCGCCTTTATTCGAAAAGGCATCGATCGATGAATTTTATGTTGACCTTACGGGAATGGACCGCTACATCGGTTGTTTCAAGTGGTCCACCGAACTTCGGCAGCGGGTTATGCAACATTCAGGGTTACCCATTTCTTTTGGCTTATCGGTCAATAAACTGGTGTCGAAAGTCGGCACTAACGAAGCCAAACCCAATGGTGCCAAAATGATCACAGCAGGTACCGAGAAGGCCTTCCTGGCCCCTTTGTCTACTGCCAAACTACCATCGATCGGCAAAGCAACTTATCGCAAGCTAAGTTTCATGGGAGTGCGTACTGTCAGCACACTCAGCCAGATACCTGTGGCACTTCTTCAACGAGAGTTTGGCAAACCGGGCATTTCTCTTTGGAAAAAGGCTAATGCTATTGACACCTCTCCTGTTGTACCTTACAACGAAAAGAAATCGATTTCAACGGAGAACACCTTCCAGGTAGATACCATCGAAGTACGTTGGCTTAAAGACAAACTTACCAAGATGGTCATGAAGCTGGCTTTTGAACTGCGACAGATGCCCAAGCTAACCTCCTGTATCACTGTCAAAATACGTTATGCTGATTTCAACACCCACACTAAACAACGACGAATCGCCTATACTGCCAACGACAAAACGCTGATTCGCATAGCACATGAATTGTTTGATCGCTTATACGAACGCAGGCAACTGGTCAGGTTAGTGGGGGTACGATTCAGTGGACTGGTTCACGGTAGCTACCAGATCAGTTTGTTTGAAGATTCAATGAAGGCCGTCAATCTCCTCCATCAAATGGACAGAATAAGAAAACGGTTCGGGGCAAGTGCAGTCATGCGAGCGAGTTCTCTCGATTCATCCCCTCCTTCAATTAGTGAGGAGCCTGACACTGCTACACCCAATATGGTTTTTACTCCGGGAACGCGCTAATGTCTTTTGCCAAATGTATCTGAACACACATACTTATTACAGCCTCAAATACGGTACACTGTCGCCTGATCAACTAGTCGGTACAGCTGTGCACTATGGTATAAAGGCTCTTGCCCTGACCGATATTAACAACACTTCCTGTGGCTTCAGATTTGTCGAATGTTGTAAAAAACAAGGCATCAAACCTGTCCTTGGTATCGAGTATCGGCGTGATAATGAACTGCTATACATTGGACTGGCCCGCAATAATGAAGGCTTCAGGAAACTGACACGATTCCTGACCCAACATTCCATTGAAGATAAAGCACTGCCTGATGTTCCACCACCTATGGCCGACGTATATTTCATCTATCCAAAGCTTATCAAACCAATAGGTATGTTTCGTGAAAACGAGTTCCTGGGTATACGCCCTGAGCATATCAACCAACTCTTTTCATCAAAGGTAAAAGCCTACCTCCAGAAACTGGTTGTATTGAGCCCCATAACCTTCACCGATAAAACAGGGTTCATGACACATCGACTTCTACGTGCTATCGATCTTAATGTCGTTATCACCAAACTCGAGACAAAAGATCAAGCTAAACAAACCGAAGTCTTCTACACACCAGAGCAGTTGAAGCAATTCTACCAGCAATATCCACAGATCATTGTCAATACAGAAAAACTCATCGACAACTGCAATATTGACTTTGAAAGCAGCCTGAAGCTCAATCGCCAAACATTTACCGGCACCGCTGACGATGATCTGAAGCTCTTAACCAAGCTGGCTTTCAATGGCTGTAAACGTCGATATGGCGAAAATAACCGCAAGGCAATGGAAAGGGTAAAAAAGGAGATCAAAGTCATTCATCGGCTCAACTTCCTCCCCTATTTCCTCATCACCTGGGATATTGTGCGATACGCTCAAAGTGCCGGTTATCAATACGTGGGACGTGGCAGCGGAGCCAATTCGATCGTAGCTTATTGCCTATACATCACCAATGTCGATCCACTTGAACTGGATCTTTACTTTGAGCGATTTATTAATCCTTATCGTAGTTCTCCACCAGATTTCGATGTCGACTTTTCATGGGATGAGCGTGACGATGTGATTGATTATATTTTCAAACGTTACGGTTATGAGTACACCGCGATGCTGGCCACTTATAACACCTTCAAATACCGCTCGGTAGTTCGCGAACTTGGGAAAGTTTTTGGTTTACCCAAAGCCGATATCGACTTAATCGCTAACGAACCAACACTAAAAACCGAACATCATGATCTCGCAAAAACTATTTTCAAATACGGAAAGCTGATCCAGGGTTTCCCCAATTATTTGTCGATACACGCCGGGGGCATCATCATTACCGAGAAGCCAATCAACTACTATACCGCGCTCCAGATGATGCCCAAAGGCTTTCCTATAACGCATTTCGACATGTACGGCGCAGAAGATCGTGGTTTTCACAAGTACGATGTGCTTAGTCAGCGGGGGCTTGGTCATATTAAAGATGCCGTTGACCTGATAAAGATCAACCAGGGCCGCGCCGTGGACATTTTCGAAGTTGAGAAGATCAAAAAAGACGCTGTTGTAAGAAAGCAATTGCGTTCGGGACATTGCATCGGCTGTTTTTATATCGAATCACCGGCAATGCGTGGATTGCTCAATAAGCTGCGATGCGATAACTATGTGTCGCTGGTAGCTGCCAGTTCGATCATCCGCCCCGGAGTATCGAGCTCAGGTATGATGCGTGAATACATCTATCGATTTCATAATCCGAATGCTTTCGAGTATCTACACCCCGTTTTCGAAGAGCACCTTGGTGAAACATACGGCGTCATGGTTTACCAGGAGGATGTGATGAAGATCGTTCACCATTTCGCCGACCTTGACCTGGATGAATCGGATGTATTGCGCCGCATCATGACAGGTAAAAAACGGAAGTCCGATACTTTCCAAAGACTGAAAAAAAAGTACTTCGTCAACTGTAAAACGCGTGGCCATACTGACGAACTGGCCAAAGAGGTATGGCGACAGATCGAAAGCTTTGGTGGCTACTCATTTTGCAAGGCGCATTCGGCCAGCTTTGCTGTAGAATCATTCCAGAGTCTGTTTCTCAAGTCGTATTATCCACTTGAATTCATGGTAGCGGTCATCAATAATTTTGGTGGTTTTTACCGGACAGAGTACTATTTCCATGAAGCCCGCATGCAGGGCGCAAGCATCCATCCGCCCTGTGTCAATCACAGCCTCTATCTGACCATGATCTATGATAAGGATATCTATATCGGTTTCATCCACATTCTTGGGTTGGAGCGTAAAGTCGCCAGACGTATCGTCGAACAACGTGAGCGGGGTGGCCTCTACCAAAATCTCGAAAACTTCGTGGCGCGGGTGGACATTGGTGCCGAGCAGCTTGAACTACTCATTCGTATAGGTGCATTCCGGTTTACCGGGATGAATAAATACGAGCTGATGTGGGAGAAAAATGCTGTATTCAACCCCCAGACCAGGCTTAGTGGCACCGGTATGTTGTTTGGCAATACTGCAGAAAACTTCAAGCTCCCCAATCTGACTGAGGGTAAATTTGACCAGGCATTTGACGAGATCGAACTATTAGGGTTTCCACTCCGCTCGCCTTTCGACCTTGTTAGCGGTCAACATAATGACAACACCCTGTCCAGACAGTTGGCGGAGCGGGTTGGCAACAAGGTTTGCATCCTGGGGTATTATGTTGTCCGCAAAAACGTCACGACCAAAAACGGACGGCTCATGAACTTCGGCACCTGGCTCGATCGCGAGGGACAATACTTCGACACAACACATTTCCCGCCTTCATTAAAACGATCACCGTTCCGCGGCAAGGGTATTTACCGAATCTGGGGGCTGGTCGTTGAAGATTTCGGATTTCCCAGCATCGAAGTGGCGGGGATGCAGAGGCTGACTTTTGTTAGGGATGAGCGGGGGTGAGCGCTACCTCATCCTAACCTTCTCCTCCAGGAGAAGGAACTCTCAACCAGACTTCAGTTCCCTTCTCCTTGAGGAGAAGGGTTACGGTTGAGGGGGCAAAAAACTCGAAACCAAACGTCGATCCCCTTCTCCTGGAGGAGAAGGGCTAGGGTTGAGGGGGCTCCAATGCATCAGAAATCCTAGCAACCACCTTTTCAAGATCAACAAAGACTTCTCTATTTGAGAATCTTAAAATGCGAATTCCATATTGCTCTAAGTTTTTTGTTCTCTTATCATCAAGTTCAATCTGATCAGGAACATAATGAATTGAGCCATCAAGTTCAATGACGAGTCTGGCCTCATGGCAATAGAAATCAGCAATATAATTAAGCAGAGGATGCTGCCTTCTGAATTTTGCATTTTTCACTTTCCTGTCCCTGATAACTTCCCAGAGCCTCTTTTCTGCATCAGTCAAATTACGACGAAGAAAACGGGCAAACTCGAAAGTGTAAGGAGAAGCACCTAAAAACAGAGAAAAAGAAACATCATCATTTTTCATAAGATCAAGTGTTAATCAAAAATGAAGTTAACACTGACAACAGAAAAAGTAGTACCGATTTAATAATCGTGTAGTCCTCGAATATGAGGATGCTAGATGATTTGATGAACGTGTAAGGTGCTACCTCATCCTAACCTTCTCCTCCAAGAGAAGGAACTCATAACCAGACTTCAATCCCCTTCTCCTGGAGGAGAAGGGCTAGGGTTGAGGGGGCTAAGGCGCCTTCTTCACAACAGGAATTATCCCTGTCGCAAGACCATCGCGAAGTCGAATGTAATACATACCATTACCAAAGCTGCTAAAATCAACCTCGACAATAAGTATTCCTTCACCTTCATGCTGAACAAAAGATTTGACTACCCTGCCGAAAACATCAATGACATCGAACTCTAAGACTGAGTTTTCCTCAATGGAGAGTTGAACAAAGAACTTGTCAGTCGTAGGATTCGGAAATGTGGCGAGCACACCTGCTGCATCATGGCGTTCAAGAAAAACGACTTCAGAATATTCTATACTACCATCAAAGGATTCTGTCTTGAGTCTGTAATACCCAACTCTCAAAGGATTTTCGTCTTTGAAAATATAATCAAGTGGCAATTCGGAGTTGCCAGCAGCATCCATCTGACCAATGGTTTCATAGGGAATATTACCCGGAGAAGGTGTGCGCTCAATGAAGTGGACAAGAGTATTTGTCTCGGTAGCAGTAGTCCAGTAAAGCTCATTATGACGATCCATTACAGCGCCCGAAAAATCGGTAAGCTCAAGCGGTAAGACAACTGGTGGCATACACTCTACAGTAAAACAGTTGACCAAAGAAGTTGGTGCCGTAAAGCCGTATTGATTATTGACATTAGGATCAACAGCTATACAGTTGCCAGGAAACACCGCCATAAAACCCGAATTGCACATATCAGCTGCTGTAAAAGACTGAGTACCGTCAAAAGTAAAGAACATGCTGGCCACCAAAACAGTATTTCCTGCAGGAATGGCAACAGGAGGAATGGCACCAGCTACAGTATGATCGTATTCGTAGTATTGATCATAAGTTTGTCCGTTGAGCATAGTCGTTTGAGCGGACAGCAAGTCCGTGATAAATTCGATATTAGGAGGAATGGGCACCCCGATATTAGGCCAATTGGTAGCATCAGAATTAGCAGAAACCAGGGAAGACAAAGCTGCAGAATTAATGCCTACACTCAAGTCCATAGTAACCAGGTTTAGAGGAGATGCTGTATTATTCCTTAATGAAACATCGAACCGACCGGAGGTCACATTTCCTCCGGAAAGACCTACAGAGGGAACAACTTCAAGTGTAAAAGTGGGGTTGGCTGGATCACAAGTCGGACAATCTAAACCCTGGGCACTAAGGTGTAGGGTAAGACCAAAAGACATGAATAAGAAAACGAAAAGGGTAAATGTTCTTTTCATTGAACAGAATTTAGTGGTTTTTCAAAAGTGCAATAACTTGGAATAAGACATATTTAGTTTTATCCAACTCTTCTGTGACTTAGTAAACACTAAAAAGGTTGCAACAGTTTTTAAAAAAAGTCGATTAGACTATGCCGCTAAAAGGTAGATAGCAGCAGAACTTGAAGGCTAAAAGTTAAAACCCCGGCTTGATTTGCAATTGAATACCGAACTTCCGAACATCTACTGCTTCGCGTTGTGTAAGTCTCCACAGAAAATCTATTCGCAGTATCCTGGCGATATTCTCAACACCAAAGCCGGCTTCAAGATAATGTCCATTTAGGGCAGATAATCCATCTGTTTTGGCCAGGAAAGCCTCATTTTCAGTTCGCATATCACCAACTAACAACTTGCCAGTTAATACAGTTCTTAGCTTAAGGCGCCTGACACCTGGGATGAGGTTAAATAAAAGACCATCAAAATGATGATCAATCCAAACAGAGGTCCAACGGTCACTTGCAAACTCTGAATAATCCATGAGACCATATGACCAGGGGTTGCTAAATTTAGTTTCATTGCCATTATGGAGTTCAAGGAAAGGAAAGGGCACCTCGCCAAATACCTGACCGGCCTTAAACTCAATTTTGGTAGAACCAAGGCCGGAAAAAATCTTTTGTTTTAAACCCAATTGAAGCTTATGATACTCAAAGTCACCTCCTAGCAAATTGCCTGGAGCAAACACATATTTTAGCTCAAGTTTGGGGGCGGAAAAGCTAATTGCAGTTCCCTTTTTTCTGGTCTTTTCTTTCTTTTGAACAACGGTCCAAAACGTCTCAAAACCCAATTCCAAAGATTCAAACTTATCTTCTCCCGAAACCAGTGATTGCCCATTATGATCCTGAAAATCCATGAAGCCTGGCCATGCGTAAATCGTTTTATGCCCGGCAGAAAAGCGATTCATAAACCCTTTGAACCATTCCATTTCATACTTTAGTTTAGCTTCTCGGGTAAGGTATAGATGTTCTATCGCCCAGGGAGTGGTCAAGACCTTAAAAAAATCATCATGCAAATACCAGGGATCATAAAACGGATTGTACCCCCAGTCAAAATGGTAATAAGCGCTTAAGGTGTGCCAGCGATGGTGCTTTCGGGGTAGATGGAATTCAAAACCGGCATGGTACTTCAATAATTTATCTTTGTCGCCATAAGCGAGATAACCGTCAAGTCTCAGTTTCTGCCTGAAGGTATATTTGTTGTTTCTAATGCCCAGCCGAAAGCGGTTGCCCTCTGGCACGTTCCAACTAAATAACTGATAATACCTGCCAAATTCAACAGGACCAGTTTTTAAATACCCGGTATAGCCGGCATGCGCCAACCAATCCAACCGCTTATATGGCCTGCTGCTTTGCAAGGTATCCATCATTTGGTAGATCCCTGACTCAGTGGAACTCAATGGCTTTGGCCGAAATTCTTCCCAATAAGTTTCAGCGCGAATGAAAGCATGATCTGCCATGGAAAGTCTTTCGCCTTTAAACTTCTGGTTATCGATGGGGCTAAGTGAAAGAATTTCTTTATTGGTAGTTTGAATTATCCTAATACTTTGATGTTTCTTATTACGTGTGAGATTGGCCACTAAACTGATCACCTCATCTTTCATTACCCAATTACCGTTCTCGGTTTGCTCAAACTTGATGGTGGCGGTAAAGTTGTTTATGAAATTCAGGTTGGTTTTGTTTAACAGGGTTAAATCGGCTTCAGTTATAGCATATGAAGCCCCATGAACCCAAACTGAACCTGTAAAACAAAGATCCCCCTTCCGCTTTGGTGTAAATTCTAATTTATAAAATCGATCATCACTGACTTCCAAGCTATCGGAAAGAAAGTATTTATAACTCATATTTGCCCCCGGTGCAAAAGGCCCTAAAAACCCTTTATTTCTGATAATGATTAGGTTTGCATAGATGTCTACCTCACCTACCAGGAGGTCTGCTAATTGCCATTTGTAGTAATCTTTTACACCTGAAAAGCGATCGGCTTGTAATATCTCTTTCCTTTTTTCGGGCGATTTTTGCCAATAAACATCTTTAATCTTTTCTCTCATCAAAACTGGCAGATAAGGTGTATCGGTATCCGTAGAATCCACGTAATCAAAAACAAAGTCGAAAGACTTTAACAATTTTGTGTTGATAAAACCTTTCTTAATATTGAAAATATCATACTCCGTTTTAGTATAATCCCGATAAGCAATTTGGTCAAGACCGGTAATCCTATTTTCGGGTTTTGCTTTTACTATCTTTCGAAAAAGGGCGATAGCCGCTGAGTCCTTTTTCACTTTTTCTCCGGCCTTAATAGTTACCGCCCCCAGAGCATGACTTCGAGGCTGCAAGGCAATGTCCAACCAAATTGAATCATCAAACAATAATGGCAATTTTAGCTCATGGTAGCCCAATGCTCCAACTACCAGCGTATCTTTTGTAGAAAATTCAAAGGTGAATGTAAATTGCCCTTCACTATCTGCATTAACTCCGTTACCGGAATGCAGAAGCCAAACATTAGAGAAAGGGATGGATTGAGTCGTTGAAGCATCGATCAACTGGCCTGAAATGGTCATTTCCTGGGCATGGAGATTTACCACTGAAAGTGTGAAACACAGACATATCGAAAGATTCGCATAAAGTCCGTGAATGGCTAATTTTAGGTTTCGTGGCATTCTTTATTTATGATCAACGCAGCATTTAAGACGTGATTACGCAACTTAGTTACCAAAAAAAGTGCCACCATTTTTTCTGTGTGTAATTATTCTCTCATAGAAATGACATAGTGAACCACGTTACTAATCTCTTCTTTGGTAAGGATGTCTTTGTACGGAACCATTAATCCTTTACCATTGGTTACCTGGTTTATGGCTTCTTCAAATGAAACTACTGATTTTGTAAGGTCTTTTGAATCGTTTAGTCCGAGCTTGCCGTCTTCTCCATGACATAGTTGACAATATGTCAAATAAGTTTGTTTGCCAGCAACCAAGTCGGCTTTTGGCGCTCTTCCACAACTCAAAATCCAGCAAACACTTGCAATTACTATCAGTACGTATTTCATAACTTTTGTTTTATCAACCAGCCACAAATATTGCCAGAGCAGGCATTATAACCAAAATTAGTTTTACATTTCCAGAAATAATCTTGCTATTTCAATCCATAACGACATATCGATAGGGGTTTTAGTGCTGGCGGCAGGAGGGTCTTCAAGGCTGGGGCGCCCTAAACAACTTGTAAGAAGAGGCAATAAAACCCTTCTCCAAAACACGCTTGACAGTGCCTTTAATGCAGGAGTTGATGATGTTATTGTGGTACTTGGTGCTAACAAAGACTTAATAAGTAATTCCATCAAAGAATACCCAGTCCAAACCGTAATTAACGAAAACTGGGCCACAGGACTAAGTTCCTCAATAAAAAAAGGAATTGAAGCTTTCGAAAATCGCGATACCCAACCCGGAGCAATTTTGATTATGCTTTCCGATCAACCTCATGTTTCCAAAACATTAGTCTCAGAACTGATAAACTGGCATCAATATTCCAGTAAAGAGATTATTGCATCTCAATACAAAGGGATAATTGGCGTTCCTGCCATTTTTCCCGTAATATATTTTAAAGAACTTAAGATGCTATCAGGTGACAAAGGGGCCCGAAAATTATTGATGAAACAAGCTCAGAACGTAAAAACTGTTACTTTTGCGAAAGGGCATATTGATATTGACACTCCTGCCGATCTTGAAAACTATTTGAAAAATAAAAACACTGAATAGACATGATGCTACGCAAGCAATTTGTGACCAAATTTCTTATCCTATCAATTTTATTGTTCACCGGAATTCAAGCCTCCTCCGCTCAGGAGGATGAGAAGATAATCGATATAGGTTTTGAATTCCAGGCTTATCCAACTGGCCTCTTACCTGGCATTAAAGCCACCTTTGGATTGGATTCAAGAAATGCCATCCATGTAAGGGCTGGTTTTAACCTTATTAACCACAGAGATCTTGGCGTTCAGGACAGTGAGAAAGGCTGGGGCGGTGGTGGCACCATAGGTTATGAGCATTATTTTGGAGACAATCTTACACGTTGGTTTGTAGGAGGGAGAAGTGATTTTTGGTATAATTCGATCAATTGGGAAAGTAACATTGGCCCAATAGTTAGCGGTAATACAAAGGTTTTTGTCATTCAACCCACTGTTATTGGTGGCTATATGTTTGAATTGGGTAACGGAAACATCGCTTTTGCCCCCACACTTGGCTTTGGTTTTGAGATTAATGCAGCTACTAACGGCGCAGAAGTTGGACAAGGTCCAATTGGACTCATTGGATTTGTTTTTGCAAAAAGAACAAGAAAGGCCGCAGAATAAATATTTGATATGGCCGAATTCCATTTCATAACTAACTGGAAAATAATCGGCAATAAACCTATGTTTAAATATTTAGCCTTTCCACTTCGAAAATATTATAAAAGGAACATTCCGTGAATCTCAATTGGTCATTATTAATTCTTATAGCTCTTTGCCTAAATGTTTGGGCTTGCGATCAAGCAGAAAGCGAACCACCAGGTTTAAGATTCCTCGTAACTGCTGACCCTCAATATAGAATTGATGAAATAGACCCTGACAAAGGTTCAGCAATAAATGCAGATTATATTGCCGCCAAGATAAAGGATATGATCCTGAATGACGGTTACAAAGGCCTCATCCTGGCAGGCGACCTTACCCATTTTGCCAAACCAGAGGAACTCTTCCGCTACCAGCAGTCCATTGAAGGATTTGAAGCTTATGTCTTCGATGGCATTGGTAACCACGACTATGAGTTTGTAAAAGAAGGAGACTCTGTCGAAATCGGCATTGAAGGCTTTGGTTTAGCCGACGTTCTCCCTGACCTTACCAGAGATTGGAACGATGATACTTATCGCGTTTGGGAAACTGTAAGAAGTCGCGAACGCATAACCCCAATCAACACCTCCTACCCTAACTTGCATTATTCATGGGATTGGGAAGATATCCACTTTGTACAACTAAACTTGTTTCCAGGCGATGAACCTGTCAACGAATCAACAGTTCATAACCCGTTAAAGGCATTGTCATTTTTACAGGCTGATTTACAGCAACATGTTGGCAATTCTGGTCGTCCTGTAATTTTGGTCCAACACTATGGGTTTGATGACTTTTCGCTTGGGGTTGATTCTGAAGGAAATATTAATCCAAAAGGCCAATGGTGGTCACCAGAACAGCGTTCTACTTTTTGGGAAGCCATAGAGCCTTATAATATTGTGGTCATTTTTTCCGGTCATGCTCATTCATGTCGCCCGGTATGCTATTTACCCTGGGACGGCGAAAATATTGGGGAAGAAGAAGTTGGAGAGGAATTTATCCCAAGCTTTATTGCGGGAGCCTCACGTGAAGGATATTACATTGAATGTGAAGTTAATGAAACCGAATTGACCGTTAAGCGCTTCAAGCGAGAAGAATTACTTATGGAGAAGACGCTACCTCTGTATCGATAGGTTCTACCTTTTTCTGAATACCTTTACCAAATGGACCTTTCTATTGTCATACCTATTTTTAATGAAGAAAAAAATTTACCCATCTTATATGATCGCCTTTCAGCAGTATGTCAAAAATTAAGGGTATCCTACGAATTGATTTTTGTAAATGATGGAAGCAGCGACGGTTCTTTAGAAAAGATTAGGTTACTATCAAATACAGACCAGGCTGTTGATTTTATTGACTTTAGTAGAAATTTTGGCCACCAGCTAGCAGTAACCGCGGGGCTTGATCATGCAGAAGGAGATGCCGTTGTAATAATTGATGGCGACCTTCAGGATCCGCCAGAATTTATTGAAGACCTTTACAGGAAATGGCAGGAAGGTTATGAGGTTGTTTATGCCAAACGAAAAAAACGAAAAGGGGAAAAACGATTAAAAAGATATACTGCCGCCATATTTTATCGGATCCTTTCAAGTATTACTTCCATCAATATTCCTATCGATACCGGAGATTTCAGGATCATCGATCGCAAGGTTGTGGAAGCCCTGAAACAAATGCCAGAGCACAATAAATTTATCAGAGGCCAAATTGCATGGATTGGATTTAACCAGGTTGCCCTGGAATATGAAAGGGATGAGCGACATTCCGGCACGACCGGCTATACGATAAAGAAAATGTTCTCATTTGCCATGGACGGCATTACAGCATTCTCGAATTTCCCCTTACGTCTCGTCACTTTTGCCGGATTCGTAGTTTCCCTCGTCGCCTTCATACTTATTCTTTATGCCTTGTACTCAAAATTTATCTTAAAGGACTTTGTACAAGGATGGACATCCATCATGTTATCCATTCTTTTCCTTGGCGGAATACAGCTGATTAGCATCGGTATTATTGGTGAATACATTAGCCGCATTAACAATAATGCCCGTAATAGACCACTCTATATTATCAGGGAATCAAAAAAAAACAAAAAATAAATTCCTGATTTTCAACACTTTAATATTTTTTTTGAAAAAAAATTAGTGAACCGGGTTAGGTTCTGCAAAATCGTTGGTACTAACCCTCGAATTTCATTAACAGCACTAACAAAAAATATTAAAACAATGAAAACTTTAAAATTTAATCTTGCAATTCTCTTTTTCGCTTTTGTAGTATTTTCGAACACCGGATGTGAGGAGTTTAGTCCAAATGACACGCTTTGTACTGACTTTGCAATGAACCTCGACAAACTTGAGGAAAATCTTGTCGACGAATTGGATAGCCGTACAATGGGATACGCTTATGTAATTTCAAGAGATGGTAACCACCAAAGATCAGGATCTGACGGAAATGGTCGTAACAATACAGATGGACAAAAAGACTTTTCAGTAAACAACCGTATGCAAGTTGCTTCTATTTCAAAAACTATAACAACTGTAGCAACTTTATCATTACTTGAAGAAAAAGGTGTAGACGTTAACAGTTCTGTAGAGCCTTACCTACCACCTCACTGGACTCGTGGCCCTGGAATTGAAAACCTGACCTTTTATGATCTTATATGGCAGAGTGCAGCATTGAATGTAGTCGGAACACAGGGCTTTAATGCTACTCGCTACGATTCACTACAAGCTTATGTTTTAGCAGGTGCACAGGGCAATAAAAATGTAAGAAGATATTCGAATACCAACCATGGCATGTTGAGAGTTATCCTTCCTCGTCTTTGGGATGTACCTCGCCCTAACGATGGCCTTTATGATGAAGACTTCACAACAAGTGTATACAAGCAGTGCATCCAGGATGTTATTTTCGACAAGATTGGAGTCAATAATGCCGACTGTCTTCCTCCAGGCAACAACCCTAATCTTGCGTACACAGGCCCCGCAGATGTCTCAGGCGGATCAGGCGGATCAAGTGACTTTTCAAATGTAGCTGGCGGAATTGGATGGAATTTATCAACAATGCATATTGCCAACTTCTTCGCTCACTCAATGTTTGCCAACACATTTATCAGTGACGATGCTATCGACCTGATGATGAATGATGAAGCAGGATTCTGGAATTCAAGAGACGGTGACAAAGGCCGTTACATCTGCAAACTGGGTGGATGGAACTACGGAGGCACACCTTCAAGCAACTTTAACTCCTGCATTATGCAATATCCTGGCGGTTACCAGGTGACAATCTTTGTCAACTCAAACCTTACCAACGGCAAAAGCCTTGGAAATGTAGCCCGAGATGCATACGACGATGCATGGGGATGTAACTAGAAGCGTTTTTTCAAATCATATTGAGCAATTCAATGAGCCGGTCCCGCTTTCGAGTGGAGACCGGCAATATTGTTTTATCCCGCATCACAATCAAGCCTCCGTCAGTTTTATCATACCTGAGCACTTGGTGAATATTTACCAAATACGAATGATGAGGCCTGTAAAACCCGAAAGGTTGTAACATATCTTCATACTCCTTCAGGTTTCTAGAAATAAACAACTCGCGGCCGTCAGACAGGAAAAAACGGGTATAACTTCCCTCCGCTTTACAGTGCATAATTTCTGAAACTCCAACAATATGAATACTGTTGGCATCTTTTAGGATAATCTTTTTATTGGTATTCGAAAAGGCCTCTACATTGCTGAAAAGGACAGCCAACTTGAGGTTCAGATTTTCCTTTTCGATTGTCTTTTTTGCTTTCTCAACTGCATTGATCAAATCTTCAGGGTCAACCGGTTTGAGCAAATAATCCAGGGCGCTAAATTTGAAGGCATCTACAGCATATTCGCCATGAGCAGTAATAAAGATCACCTCAAAGTCACGTTGGCGAACTTTCCTCAATAGGTCCAGTCCAGTACCATCATCCATAAGCACGTCAAGGAAAACGAGTTGAGGATCATACTTTTTGATGGCTTCAATGCCAGAGGCAACACCATGCGCCTCCCCTATTACCTCGACTTCAGGACAAAACATCTCCAGAAATTTTTTAAGGAGATTTCTAACTGCAGTTTCATTATCAATTATTAATGTTCGCATTGGGTTACTTTTTTATTGTTTGAGCAAATGCAGTTAACTCATGACCAAAGGAATCTGGATGGTTACCTTAGTACCAGCAATTTCCCTATTCGTATCCAGCACATCATTAATGAAGAGCTTCGCCTTTCGCTTTAGTTTCCTGTTGAGCACGGTTAATCGATCTTTGGTAATCCTTGTTGCCATAGACTCGTGCTGCTTTTGGTAATCAGCTTTGATCCGGGCAGCTTTTTCCCGACCGACCCCATTGTCTTCAATCGTAAACTCGAGTATGTCTTCTATTTTTTCAAATTTGATCTTTACTTTTCCGGCCTCTTCTTTATGCAAAAGACCATGTTCCAATGAATTTTCGATAAATGGCTGAGCCAACATTGGAGGTACAGCTGTAATCTCCTGGTCCAAACCAGGGTCACATTCAATGGAAAAATCGAAACTGTCATTAAATCTGACTTTTTGGAGATTAAGATAATTTTCCAAGGTGGCGATTTCCTGATCAAGTTGAATATAATCTTCCCTGCTATTTTCAAGGATTAGGCGCATCAACTTGGCGAATTTTGATAGGTAAAACGCAGCTTTAGGACCATCTGACTTTTCAAGAAAGAAGTTCTGGATCGCTGTAAGTGCATTAAAAATAAAGTGAGGGTTCATCTGGCTCCTGAGCAACTTCTGTTGCATCAGAAGGGTTTTTCGCTTTTCCTCAGATAGCTTTTGCTGGTTAAAATAGTAAACAGCAGCAAAAATGGCCAAGGTGAAAAAAGCCAGGAACAGGATCAATCCATTTTTTTGCCTTAGCCTTAATGAAGCAACTTCAGCATCTTGTAAAAGGTCATCAATTTCTTTCTGCTTTTTTGCAGCTTCAAATTTTTCTGTAAGGAGATTTATCTGTTCATTCTTCTCTACATTAAACAAACTGTCCGATAATGAATGGTAAGCTTCCTTGTGCGCCAGCGCTTTTTTGTAATCGCCTTGTTTTTTATGCAGTTGGTAAAGTTGCTCCTCATTGCCCAGGATGGCCGGAATTTCTCCACCACTTTTTGCCTCCACAAGGCCTTTTTCGGCAAACCTGATAGCTTCTCTGTTCTTACCTTCGGTTTCCAGCACCTTTGCCTTTACCCGAAATGCCCGACTCCTTGATTCAAAATCCCGGTAATCTGATGCCAGTACGATTTCCGCATTTTCAAGAGCATCTTCGTAGGCTCCCTTTTCGAAATAAATATGACTTAACGATGAGGCTGACTTCACTATACCAGGGGCCACATTAAGCTTGATACTGATTTCTAAACCTCTTTTGGCGTAGACAAGAGCATTGTCTAAATCATCCAATTTAAGATAAAGTCCGGCCAGGTTGACACAGCCAACCATTATGGTATAATCGTCTTTTAATCGTTTTGCCAGCTCAATGGCCTTGGTAAAGTATTCCATGGCTAGTGTGTCACGACCTATTCGGTTTTGTACGATCGCAACATTCATATAGGAAGGTGCCAGTCCGCTAATATCTTCTTCGGCTTCATCAATCTCAATGGATTTAAAGTAATACTCCAAAGCTTTTTCATAATTATTGGAGTAGTAATAATTTCTGCCAAGATTGTGCAGGCTGGTTGCCAATCCTCTTTTATCATCTGTGGTTTCCCAAATGTCAATAGCGGAGCGGGTCAATTCCATGGCTTTTTCCAAATCTCTGCTATTAAATGCAACCATTGCCAAGACATCAAGAGAAATAGCCTGACCTTTTTTGTAACCAATTCCGGCAGAATGATCTCGACCGAGCGTTGCGTAGGTAACCGCTGAATCTATAAGTCCTTGTTTGATAAATTGTTCTGAAATATTGAGATAAAGGTCGGCTTTCATCGGGCCGTCAGCAGTGACCAATTCATTTTTTAAACTGTCAAGCAATAAGGGTGACTGACCGGAAGCGGCAAAATAAGTGCACCAAAAAAATAATGTGATCAACTGGCTTAACCAGAAGTACTTTGAAAATCGGGTGGTAATAGCTTTCATGAACGCACAACTTGATTTAACAATGCATAAATCTTTTAGGGAAAACCCAATAAATGGGAACCCTTATTATTATGATACGGCATTAACTTGGTACGGTAATGAAAGCCGGTCATCTCCAAACTGACCGGTATTTTGTTTTGATGAGGCTTGTCTTTACCAAATGTACATATTTTGTTTTGAAAATGAAAGATTTAGGAGCTCGCCAGGTTCAATTCTCAAATGAACCCTGACACTTATCAATTCAATCCCTACACTTATCAATTCAGCCTTTCCTAGAGCTCTTTATGCCTATATATTTACGCCCAAGCCCTAACAGCAATGATTTTATGTAAACCTTCAATTTCCTTACACATGAAAAATCAGTTGTTGTACATTTTCATTCTAACCCCAATTCTCCTTTTTTATTTCACACCTGTTTCAGGACAGGAATTCTGCGGTTTTGAGCTTACGCCAAAACAGATTCAATTTATGGAAGATACTCGAGAAGCTCGACAAAACCATGTTTACGAAAAGAATGGTGCTTTGACCTGGATTCCTGCACAGTTTCACATTGTTCGTCCTTCAGATGGTTCTTATGGTATGGACCCTTATACCCTGAATAATCTGATGAGTATTGTCAATGCTGAATTTTACGATGCTGGTATTCAAATTTATCGGTGCGGCCAAGACAATTTTATTGACAATGATCTATTCTGGGATCTCGATGTCAGTGAAGATTCTTTAATTGGTGCATGGCATGATGTACCTAATGTCATTAACGTCTACTTTACAGGCAACCTCACCTATAATGGTGGTTTGCTTTGTGGGTATGCATATTTCCCGGGTGGTCCAGATCACTTAATGATGAAAAACTCGTGCGCTACGAATGGTTCAACCTTCATCCATGAATGGGGTCATATCTTTTCACTTTGGCACACTCATGGGAAATCTAACACCGGCACGACGGATGAACTGGTTGATGGTTCAAATTGTGCCGTAGCAGGAGATGATATCTGCGACACACCTGCTGATCCCAACTTGTTTGGTCAGACTTCTGGTTGCTCATATACCGGGTCTGCAACTGACAATAATGGGCACCTTTTTATCCCTGATCCTTCAAATTATATGTCTTATGCCCCTTCAAATTGCAGAAACTCATTTTCTCCAATGCAACAAGCGAGAATGAACTACAGTGCTGCAAATGACAGACCATACCTGAGTTGTGGAACGACACCTCCTTGTGCCAATCCTATTTCAACCTTTCCTTATACTGAAGGCTTTGAAAATGGATGGAGTGGTTGGACTAATAACCCTGCAGAAGATTTTGATATGAGTATAAATTCGGGAGGCAGCCCCACAGCAGGTACTGGCCCAACCAGTGCTGCTGAAGGCACTCAGTATGTCCTTGCTGAAGCGACGGGTATTCCTCCTGGTGCCATTTCCGTTATAGAAAGTCCTTGTTTTGACTTGTCGGGGACTGTTAATCCCCAGTTTAGTTTTAATTATCATTTGTATGGACCGGATGCAGGTCAGCTCGTTGCCCAGATAAGCACCGACGGCGGTTACACTTGGTACGGTAATCCGATTTTCGTCTTTAGTATTTCTGGTGACCAGGGCAACAGCTGGCAATCCGGCAACATCGACCTTACACCTTACATTAATTCAACTTTTGTACAAATCAGATTGGGCGTAATTATTCAGGGAGATGTAGGCGACATAGCGATTGATAACCTGACACTCGAAGACGTCACCAATTGCGTGGCACCGCCTACACTTTCCTTGAACTGGAACAATGAATCATGTGATGGAGCCGCTGATGGAACAGCAACCGCCAACCTGTCGGGAGGAACTGCTCCTTTCACATTCACATGGTCAAATGGTGCAACCTCTCAAAGCATCAGCAGTCTGCCACCGGGTAATTATCAAATGACTGTTGTAGATGCTAATGGCTGTGTTGTAACCGGGATATTTGCCATTCTGGCGGCCAACATTGTTGGAACTTCCTGTGACGATGGCAATCCCAATACGGTGAACGACGTCTATGATCAAAATTGTGTTTGCATGGGTGTTGAGGCCTGTTCATACCAGATTATTGATTTCAATAATTTCGATAGTAATTGGGGTATCTGGAACGATGGTGGATCAGATTGCCGCAGAAGTGCTAATGATGCAGCTTACGCTTATAGTGGAAATCGCTGTGTGAGACTAAGAGATAACACCTCCACGTCGACAACAACTACAGACATTCTCGATCTTTCTTCATACGAAGAAATTACGGTAGACTTTACCTATTACCCACGAAGCATGGATAACTCGAATGAAGATTTTTGGCTTCAAATATCAACTAATGGCGGATCAACATTTACCACTATTGAGGAATGGAACCGCAATGACGAATTTGTAAATAACGTGCGTTATTTCGAAAATGTGGTTATCCCTGGGCCATTCAGTTCAAATACGAAGCTTCGGTTCCGTTGCGACGCCTCCGGGAACAGCGACTGGGTATATCTTGATGATATTGAAATTTCCGGTTGTTTCTCCCCTCAAGCATTAATAGCAGAAAACACGGGCGGGACAAATACCGGTAAAATACCTGTAGAAAGTAATCAAGCAATATTGAATGGTGATGCTTCCCCAAATTCAATTTTTGGAACAATCACGCTCCCAATTCAGGAAGAATCATTATCTGACTTGCACCTCTTCCCTAATCCAGCTTCTTCTTCAGTAAAGGTAAGATTCAGCAGTAGCGTTGAAACCGTCTATATCTTAGAAGTAATGGATGCGATGGGTAAGATTGTCAAAATAGTAGAATTAGAGGCCATCACTGGCCTGAACACTTACGAGATAATAACCGACATCTTGCCAGCAGGGTTTTACCTGGTCATGGTAAGATCGAGTTATGAATTTTTATCAGAGAAACTGATTTTGGTGGATTGAGCAAATCCAGGATCTTGAGTTTGCGTTGATGTAACTAGTAAACATATAAACCGGGTTAGGCCTCAAGGTCCATACTTTGTCCGGGAAACGGTCACAAGGACTGTTTCCTCGGACAAACCACCAAAAAGAAATTATTAGGTAGCAATAAGTTTTTGGGTTACACTTATGCGGCAACAGGGGCCCTCCAAAAAAGTCTGGAGGGTCCCTGTTCACTTTTATGCCTTCAGGACTTTCTTCTTTCGGTATTTTGGTTTAAATATGTAGTATGAAAATCCCAATTTATCAGGTCGATGCTTTTTCTGATCAATTATTTGGAGGTAATCCCGCTGCTGTTTGTCCTCTGGAAGAATGGTTACCTAATGAAATAATGTTAAAGATTGCACAGGAAAATAATTTGTCAGAAACAGCTTTTCTTGTAAAAGAAAAAGAAAGCCTTAGGATCAGATGGTTTACTCCGGGTATGGAAGTAGTGCTGTGTGGTCATGCAACATTGGCAAGTGCCTATGTCCTTTTTCACGAATTGGATCATGAAGGTGATATCATTTACTTCCAGTCACTAAGTGGTCAACTTTCAGTAAAAAGAGATAAAGATTACCTCGTACTTGATTTCCCGGCAGATAAGGTTAATGCCTCCAAAATGCCTGAAGGGATGGCAGAAGCTTTAGGTAAGACGCCAAAACAGGTTTTCAAAGGCAAAACCGACTATCTGTTGATATACCCACATCAAAATGACATTATTGAATTGTCACCTGATTTTGGTATGCTTGCCAAAGTGGATTGCAGAGGTATAATAGCATCGGCAAAAGGCCGAAAAGTAGATTTTGTTTCTCGTTTTTTTGCTCCCCGAGCAGGTGTAAATGAAGATCCGGTAACCGGTTCAGCACATACAACCCTCACCCCATACTGGTCTAAAAGACTTGAGAAAACAGAACTTGAAGCTCATCAACTGTCGAAAAGAGGCGGTAAGTTAAGGTGTCAGCTTAGAGGAGATCGCGTTTTGATATCCGGAAAAGGGTGTCTTTACCTAAAAGGGGAAATTTACATTTAATTTGAATACACCAAAACAGTTTAACACTCCCCGGACATTGGTTAGAGCCTTCGAGGAAAATGACTTGGAAGATTACTGGAGGCTGATTGAAGCTAATCGGCCCAGACTGGAAAAGGATTTTCCAATTACCGTAAAAAATACTCTTAACAAATCAGCCACTCAGAACTGGATTCTCCAGAAAATATTCGCCTGGCAACAAAAGGAATCATTCTCTTTTCTGATCTTAGAAAAAACTTCTGCACGGTTAGTCGGTCAACTGACCATTAAAACTATTGACTGGCGAATTCCAAAAGCAGAATTGGCTTACTTCATTGATGCAGACTGGACTGGACAAGGCTTAATGACTGAAGTCGTCAGGCAAGGTGTTAAGGTCTGCTTTGAGCACCTTTCCTTATCAAAGGTCTATATTAGAGCAGCTCCTGATAATATCGGAAGCCAAAAAATAGCTGAAAAGTGCGGATTTAAGATGGAAGGTCTTTTGAAAAAGGACCACCGCCAATCAGATGGAACATTGACCGATGTTATCTATTATGGTTTGCTGGCTGAATAAAAAAACAGGGCCCTCTATTGAGTGACCCTGCCTGATCAATTTAATTCATATATTCAGCAACGGCCCAGATAAGGCGCCGTGCTTTATATCAATCAAGTTAATTCTTAACTACTCTTATCAGCCCTGTTACAGCAGGGTGATGCAATCTCATCATATATACACCTGATGGGAAAGCCAATAATCCGACGTCGCCTACGAAACTGTTATCATATCTTGTCAGGGTACTACGGTGTACTACTCTTCCTGCAGCATCGATAATGTCAAATTTTAGAAATACCTCATTATGGTCAAGGCCATGGACTTCTGCATGGAAAATCCCATCTGTAGGATTAGGATAAATTTCAATGCTTCCTCCAGGAATGATATTCTCAAGGCTTGTAGAAATACTGAGCTCTACCTCCTCAATATAAGAACACCCATTGGCATCCTGAACGACAACATTATAAGTACCTACTCCAAGTCCACCAAAGAAACCTAATGGCTGGAAGGTACTTCCTCCATCAATACTATACATGAATGGGCTCATACCACTAGTTGCAGTGACAAGAATTAATCCATCATTCGATTGTCCACCACTAGGATTGGATGGGTTTACATTAGCAGTGATGGCGCATCCCATTTCAAAACAAAATTCATTGACTTCCTCATCTCCAAAATCCGGATCAATTAAAGATGCAAGTACAATGCCGTCACCATCAACAAATTGATAGTCACCTGATACTCCATAAGCCTCAATACCATCTCCGAAACTATCAAACAAGGTAAATACGAAACACAATTCGGGATCTACACAGAGGTACTCTAAAATAGTTGATGTAGCCTCACCCGGGTAAGGTCCGCCTGACGAAATGGTATTGCCTTCGTCATCTTCAAGTGTCCAGGAAGTTTCCTGAGGGAATAAATCTGTCGTAAGTTCCAATACTAGCGGTACACCATCAATAGTTGCAAGAAACGGTCTTACATGTGCATTATTTGTAATGTTCTGATCAGTTTCACCATTTGGATTCACGGTAGTTGCACTTAAGGCATTACTTCCATTGATCAAATTCATAAGTGTGATAGGAACCTGCACAGATTCGCCACCTGGCAAATTGCCAGTCCAAGGAATTGATTGGAAATTACCTCCATTCAATAAAACGTTAATTGTAACCGTTGTAATCGTTTCTGTACCGAAGTTGGTCAGTGTCACGAAGGCATCTACTGAAGGACCACATGGACTTGGTTCTGTCAAACCAGAAGAACCAGTAATACCGACATCCCATCTTGGAATATTTTCAACAAATTGTCTGAGTGTATCATTGAGCACATTGGTATCATCCGATAGAGAGGTGAATATCTTGAAATCATATGTGCCGAGAGCTGACATATTAACTGTATTGGTGAATGTATGCGTATAGGTCTGTTCAGGGAATAACATGATACCACTTACCGTTTCAACTTCCGCTGTACCCCCTTCAAATATATAACCTACATCAAAGCCGATTATCGTATCCAATCCAAAGTTCTCTACTTCAACTGTAACCGTTTCAGCATCACTTAATTCAGAATCGTCTACAGGAGCAATTAATGCTGAAGGACCGATATCAGTGGTATCCCTGCCTAACTGGAAAGCAATAATTCGTGTACCAAATCCATTGTTTGTATAATACTCACCGGTAAACCAAAAGGTCTTGTCATCTGATGGGTCGACTGCCATTTGTGCATAATCACCGTACCTTGAATTTGGCGCATTCCCGGTACCGTCAACCGCAATGAATTCATTTATGGTCATCATGCCTAAAGGATCGCTAGCTCTTCTTCCGGTAAAAGCTAAACTTGGAAACCTGGTGTCAGATGAAATCGAATATGCTAATCCAATATTTCCAAAACCGTCCTGGGCAATAGCTCCCATAAATCTATGCTGACCATCATTTGGAGCAAATGTTCCTTCCTGGTACAAAGTCCATGATCCACCACCTGAGCGTCTGATCTCCATCCAGCGAATTCCTGAGACATCAGTTCCGGTAGCATCAGTGATGAAATTCAAAACTATAGATTCATGGGTTCCGAAATTTCTGTAGTGGGCCTGATGCATAATAACTTCAGGCAATCCATCAATTCCTGATCCATTTGGTTGTGGAATACAAGAAAAACCAGGACCAGGAACAGAACAAGGATTCGTGTCAAAAGCAGAGGTCAAAACCACTGTTGACGTAGAAGTAGTATTATTAATATCGTTGAAGTCCACGTCATATTCAAAAATTTCAATCTGGTCATCAGCAACCTGTCCCCAAGCGTCATCATTCAATCTGATAATGGGTGGTAATGCATCGGCAGGGGGTAAATCCGCCCCAGACCAATCAACTGGTGTTGAAACCTGGAAACCCGGGCCTGATCCAACTCCAGGCATTGTGATACGCTGGATGGTCGGATTGGCATCTCCATTTAGAATAGCCTGGCGGTCGATAAAGTAATTTGGCAATACCGAAGGACCCTGTTCGTTTGTCGTTACCACATAGGCATTTGGCCACATGCTATATTTTGGATAATCAGGGAAATTGGGGGTGCCAAAATTCCAGGCCATCCATGAACCTAAAGGATCACTGGTAGCAGAAATTGCGAAAAGCAACTGGTTGCCAGGAGGAAACTCAGTCATGATCCAACGTTCAGCTTCCTGGTCGAAAAGAATAATCGGATCACCCGCAGAAGAAAAACCGACCTGCGACCAAATCGTATTGGCTTGAAAAGCATTACCAACCGGAGCTCCTGTTTTATCGAACACCTGCATCCAGGTAGCATTAACGGCTTGTAAATAAAAATCTTTTCCAACGTCACCTGACGGATCGGGAGGACTTGCATTTCCTACCTCTGCAGCCATCAAACCATTGACGTTTACAACAGGGAACACATCAACTTCATCATCCTTTTCCAAGCCGGCCTGCCAAACAGGGTCTGCACCTTTCGGCAATGCATGAGGATTAGGCTCAGGGCGAATATCCCTGAAATAAAAATTATCAATTTCTTTTCTGTTACGCTCAAACGCTTCTTTCTTTTCCCTGTCTGTAAGTGGTACTCTGATAAGATCTCTGAGTGGAGGTGTAGTTCCCAGAAACTGAGCGTGCGTGACTTGAACGTCAAGTTCGGGGTAACTTACCGTCTCTTGAGCATTAACGGTTTCGACATTGGTAAAACAAATTACCAATGCAATAAGCATGAGGAGAATTTTGTGCATGATGACTTTTTTTGGTATGAGAGGATAATGAGTGATTAGTTACTGAAAGTCAGTTAAATTGAAGGACGATCCTGACAAATTCGGCTTCTTCTACCATTGAAGAGGCTTTTATTTCTTTGAGCACTACTTCAGGACCAACCTTAGCTAACCATGTAAAAATCCAGCGATTTTCAGTCCTGCTTTCCGGACTGTCCTTCTTAAGGCCGTATTTCTCAAACGCATCAACCAACATCTCTGGCGTAACCCGTTCTTTGAGCAGAACAGTTATTCTTGATTTATCATAATTGGGCTCAGATGGTACGCCAATGAGTTGACCCGATTTACAGGCCTGAAAATTTAATAAGGAAAAAAGAAAGAGGACTAGGGGAAAGGACTTTTTCATGGTTTGTTATTTGATTTCATTTAACTAGATGCAAGTAAAAAAAATATCCCCTACACCAATTGTCTTTGATTTGTCAAAATAGGGAAGTTTTTGGTAAAGATGTATTTTGGCAGTCAATGAAATTTCTGGTCATACAAACCGCCTTTATCGGTGATGTCGTATTAGCTACACCTGTTGTGGAAAAATTACATAGATTTTTCCCTGATGCGGCTATTGACATCTTGGTTAGAAAGGGAAATGAGCGCTTGTTTGATGACCATCCATTTTTAAACCAGGTCTTGATATGGGATAAAAAAAATGGTAAAACTAAAAATCTTGGAAAGCTCATTGCTAAAGTTCGCAGTCATCAGTATTCTCATGTGATTAATTTGCATAGGTATTGGTCCTCTGGTCTGTTGGCC
This sequence comes from Bacteroidota bacterium, assembly GCA_039028895.1. Taxonomy (GTDB): domain Bacteria; phylum Bacteroidota; class Bacteroidia; order Chitinophagales; family Saprospiraceae; genus JAHDCJ01. The sequence goes on from JBCCHF010000017.1 coordinate 47,410, forward strand.
ATATTTTCAGGGGCTTCTGAAAAAATAGGCTTTGATAAAAATCCGTTGTCTTCATTTTACAGCAAAAAGATCAGGCATATCTTTGGAGACAAGGCGAATTTCATTCACGAGGTTGACCGTAATCTTTCTTTAATCGAACATTTGACTGATGGAAAAACCCAGGTTCCGGTTTTGTATCCCCGACCACAAGACTTTGATAAGATAAAACCAACCGGAAAATATGTTTGCATTGCTCCAGCTTCAGTCTGGACCACGAAGCAATATCCATTGGAAAAGTGGAAAACATTTGTTGATACCATTCCGAATGGCCTTTCAGTTTATTTGATTGGTGGCCCTTTGGACAAGGGCTTATGCCACGCCATTTTATCCGAAAGCAATCATCCTCAAATCGTAAACCTGGCTGGTCAATTGTCCTTTCTTGAGTCATGCGCATTAATGAAAAATGCAGAGATGAATTATGTCAATGATTCTGCACCTACACATTTTGCCTCAGCTGTTAATGCCCCGGTCACCACCATTTATTGCTCCACAATTCCTGAGTTTGGATTTACCCCACTTTCAGATAATTCCATAATCCTTCAAACTAAAACTACGCTGAATTGCAGGCCATGTGGAATACACGGTAAGAAAGGCTGTCCGCTTGGACATTTCAACTGCGCAGATATCAATATTACCCCACCTGCTTTTTAAATATGATCAGTCTGCCTCATTTATTCCGCTTGGAAAAACAAGTTCAATAACGACGCCTTCATCCTTACTGGAAATAATTTTTAATTGACCTCCTGTCTTTACTGCTCTTTGCTGCATATTCTTTAAGCCGTAACCTGTTGATTTTTCCTGACTGTCAAATCCAACTCCATTATCTGATAGAGAAATGACCAGGCCTCTTCCGTTTTGTTCGGCTTTTAATTCTACTTTTTTTGCATTGGCGTACTTGAGGCTATTATTCATCGCTTCCTTAAACAGGAGGACCAGATGGCGTCTTGTATCGACAGGTAACTCAATTTTAGAAAAATCCTGGTTGCTAATAATTGCCTCGAACGCTGTTTCAGAATGTTCGAAAAGCGAATTCCCAAAGGCGGTTAGTCTAGTGAGCGCATCCGCTAACGAGTCTTTTTCAGGATCCAATATCCAGATAAAGTCCCTGATGCCATTTGACAGCATCTGAGCATTCTTTTCTATCTTTCCAAGAAACTGGGACAACTGGTTATTGGCTCCAGCCTGTCGTTTGGCCAATTCGATAAAAAGAGAAATCTTGGTTAATTTATTACCTAATTCATCATGAAAGTCAGCCGAACTTTTCTTGCGAACACGTTCTCGTTCATCGACTTTGGCTTTTTCAATTTTGGCTAGTGTTTCCAGCTCTTTCCTTTTCCGGTTAACCTGGTATTGGATATAACCTGAGACTAACCCTACTGTTGCCAAACCGTAGAGTAGATAGGCCCACCATGTTTTCCATGGCGGAGGAGGAATATTAATGGACACCGCCGTACCTGTATTGTTCCATAGGTCATCATTATTGCTGGCAATAACCTTAAACTCATATTTTCCAGGATCAAGGTTCGAATAATTGACAAACCTGCGAGTTCCGCTAAAGATCATGTCAGGATCAAAACCAACCATTTGATAAGCATATTGATTTTTTGATGGCTGGATATAGCTCATGGCTGCAAATTCGAAAGCAAAACCGTAATCGCGCCATGACAGATTTAATTTTCCGTTTGCCGGAATGGGGATGGGTTCATTGCGCACTCTAATTTCAGTGATTTGTACCGGGGGTAGATAATCATTATTCCTGATCTCAGATGGAAGAAAACTGTTGAATCCGACATTCCCACCGAAAAACAACCTGCCTTCCCGATTCTTATAAAAGGCTCCCATATTGAATTCATTGGATTGCAGGCCGTCAGTCTGATCATAATTTGTTACTACTTCAATAGGGTTTTTCCCTTCAATTAATCGATCAGGTGAAAAATTGGAAATACCTTCATTCGTACTTACCCAAAAATCGCCGATATCATCTTCGAGGATACCATATGCCTTATCATCAGCCAGGCCTTGAGCTGAGTTAAAATTCCAGAAATTTGTTTTAGAATCATCTTTGATTTTTTCCGGTTGCAGGATACAACTTAAACCATTATTTGTGCCAACCCAAATCCTCCCTGCATGGTCTTCCTTTATGCAATAGACTACATTACCACTTAAACTCCTGGGATCTTCAGTCACATGAATAAACCGAATGAAGCCTGTCTCATCTGTTTGGGACTTCATCAAATTTAGACCGGCATGTGTTCCAACCCAGATCCATCCTCTTGAATCCTCAATAATTGCATGTGCACTGTTTCGGCTTAAGCTTTTGGGGTCATCAGGATCATTAACATAATGAATCCATTTCTTAGCTCCCTTGTTCAATCGGTTTAACCCACGCCGGCTCCCTATCCACATAGTACCATCATTGCCTTGGTGGATATCCCAGATATATCTACCCCAAAAAGCTTTCGGATCATCGGGATTGTTGGGGACTTCATTAAAAGTACCATCGTCTTTATCCATGACGATCAACCCTTTACGTGTACCCACCCAAAGTTTTCCTTCAGAATCTTCTTCGATCGAAATAATGACATCAGATGGGAAGCCATTGACCCCCTCTCTGAATGTCTTAACCTCGTATTGCCCTGCAATATCAGAATCAGGGATGATCTTATTCAATCCTCCTCCGTGGGTCCCCACCCAAATACACCCCTTATCATCTTCATGAATAGCAAAAACAAAGTTATTGCTTAGACTATTGGCATCATCGTTTTCCTGACTGAATACTTTAATGGGCTTTTTACCACGTTCGTATTTATCAAGTCCGCCACCATAAGTGGCTACCCAAACCACTCCGGATCGATCTTCGATGATCGAGGAGACAAAATTGCTGCTGAGATAATTCGGATTTCCGGATTCGTTAACGAAATACTGGAATTTCCCTGTTTTGGTATCCAAAATATTTAGCCCTTTCTCAAAAGTCCCTACCCATAAGAGCCCTTCCTTATCCAAATGGAGATCGTAAATGTATAAACTGTTCAACCCATCTCCCACGATTGGGGCTGTTTTAAATTGATCTACAGTGTATCCATTTGGATATTTTTTTACACGGTTTAGTCCACCGCCCCATGTGCCTACCCAATATTCTTCGCGGTTGCCCTCAATTATTGTCCATACTGCTCTTGAAGTAAGCGAATTGGTATTCCCCTCTTCGTAAGTAATATTTTCAACAGTTACACCTTCAGGGTCATTAGTATTCAATTGTTCGACATCAAGAATATCAACACCTTGCCAGGACCCTACTAACAGATCACCATTTGATGCGCTGTAGACACTATTAATCAGATTATTAGACAATCCTTTTTCAACTCCTTCTTGATGTTTGAACCGGGTGATAATCGGTTTTTTCTTTCCCTTTGGAAATGACAACCTGTTAAGTCCACCTTGCTCTGTTCCTGCCCAAATATTCCCATGGATATCTTCCGTTATCGATAAAACCATTAAATGGCTAAATGAGCTTTCATCACCTTCTTTGGGCTTGAAGGCTTCGAACCCATCCTTTTCTGGTAAATAGCGACATAACCCACCACCGTATGATCCGACCCATAGAGTTCCATCTTTACTTACAAACAATGACCTTATTGAACTGGTAGGTAGACTGTTATCGTCTCCTGGAATGTATTCATAAATCTTAAAGGTATAACCATCATAGCGATTGAGGCCATCATCCGTCCCTATCCAAATAAAACCATTTTTATCCTGAACAACACAGGTTACGTTGGACTGCGAAAGCCCCTGGGCAGTTGACACCTGGTCAAAACTGATAGTCTGGCAGAATACCAGCGAAGCAGACAACAAGAAGAAGCCAAGACCGATAAGTTTTGTTTTCTGCAAAAGGGTCATAAAAAAGGGGTGTATTAATCACATTAAGTTACACAATAATTTATTTTCCTGTGTTAAATAAAATTCTCAGTATGAAGGAAAAAAATTGCATGTGGAATTGTCTAATCTTAGTAGTAATTTTAAACCAAAACCAAAGGGACCTCCAATGAATTCATTTTACAAGCCACATTATCTGGTTACCCTTTTCGCATTTGCGCTGTATTTCTTTCCGGTCCAAGGCATCTCGCAATCCAATGAGGGTAATGATTTTTGGTTTGGATTCATGGAGCATATTGACCCTAATGTCAATGAGAAGGTAGTCATGATCACCTCGAAGTTTAACACCAGCGGCACAGTAAGTGCTCCCCTACTCAATTGGAGTCAGCCTTTCACTGTTACTGCCAACAGTGTAACGATTATTGACCTTCCGGCTAATACTGAAAACCTGGGTTCTGAATCTATTTCCAATAAAGGCATCAGATTGACTTCAGCACAACCCGTATCCGTTTACATTCATCAATATCATAGTTTTCGATCTGAAGCATCAGTTGTCTTACCTGTTAATTCGATTGGCAAAGAATACTATTGTATGTCTTACGAAGGAGTGACAAGACAAGGAGTAAACCATCCTTCGGAATTTCTCATTGTCGGGGTCAATGATGAGACTACGATAAACATTACAGTTAGTGATCAAACACAAGGTGGCACTTCTCCTGGGTCTACCATATCAATACTACTCGATGAGGGAGAAACTTACCAGGTTCAGGCCTTCAACGGCAATGGAGGGGATTTAACGGGTTCTTCCATAACAGGCGATAAGGACTTCGCCGTATTTAGCGGAAATAGTTGGACGGAGGTGCCTACTGGTTGTGGAGCAAGGGATAATCTCCTTGAACAAATGTACCCGGTAGCTACTTGGGGAAAACAATTTATTACTGTACCCAATGCTTCGGTCAGCTTTGATGTATTCAGGATTCTCGCTTCTGAAGATGATACCGAAGTTGAGGTAAACAGCGGAACAGTTCAAACCTTTAATTTGGATGCCGGGCAGTTTGCTGAATATCAACTTTCTGATCCAGCATTTATTACCTCCAACAACTCCATATTAATCGCTCAGTTTACCGTAGGATCTTTCTGTAGCGGTCATGTTTACGGAGATCCGTCTATGGTAATTCTGAATAGTATAGAACAAACAAGGGATACGGTTACCCTTTTTAACTCAGGCTTCGAAAATATCTTTGAAAATTACATCAAGATCATTATGGCATCCAACGATTTCCCTTTCGTGAGTTTCGACGGGCAGCCTTTGTCAGATCTTTCTGCACCCACTCCCATTGGAACGAATGGTGAATTCTCTTTTGTACAGTTGGCAGTAAGTCAGGGTGCGCATACCATCGTTTCAGAAGGATGTGGTATTATCGCCAGTGCTTATGGATATGGAGATGTAGAATCCTATGCCTACAGTGGAGGGGCCAGCTTTAACACCATTAACGCTAATCCCATTCCGGAAGGTGGATGCCTGAATGATACCTTGTCCTTTGATGCAGGGCTACCGCCCAATAGATATTCCTTCGAATGGGATCTCGGAGACGGTACTTTCAGTTCATTACCTGCCTTTGATCATTTTTATGAAAACCTGGGCAGCTACCCTGTGGAACTCATAATAACGGATAATTGCCTCGGCACCATTGATACGGTTAACAGAGACTTGCTGATCACACTTCGTCAGGCCCTGGATGCCGTACCTGATATCGATATCTGCGAAGGCAACAGCTTCAGCCTTGGTGCGACTGATGTAACTGGTGCGCGATATGAGTGGACAGGCCCTAATGACTACTTTTCAGAACAACAGTTGCCACAAATTCAAAATGCCGCTCCATCCGATTCTGGAGAATATGCTGTAGTTGGGATTGTTTCAGGATGTGCTACCTTTCCATCCATTACTGAAGTCGTCGTTCATGATAACCCTGAACCCTACCTAGGAGAAGACACCCTTTTTTGTGGACGGGATGAGCCCTTTGTATTAACCCCGGGAGAATATGCCGGATATCGCTGGCAAAATAATTCTGGAAACAGTTCATTTGAAACTCAGGAAGAAGGTACTTTTTCTGTAGAGGTAACCGACATTTTCGGTTGCATGGGCACAGACTCCATCACCTTAATTGAGATTTGTCCTACATTGGTTTATATCCCTAACGCTTTCACACCAAATTATGATGGCATTAATGACACCTTCGGAGTATACGGGCAGGATATCATCAATTTAAACTTTACCGTCTGGAGTCGATGGGGAGAACTCCTTTTTCAATCTACAAGCCTGGATAGCCAATGGGATGGATTCGTTAATAACAAATTGGCCCCTCCCGGGGTATATATCTGGATGCTGGAATTGGAAGGGTATCGAGAGGATGGCACTCAATTCTCTGAAGTCCAGGGAGGTTCAGTCACCCTCATCCGGTAAATTTTGACTTTCCTCCTTCCCGTCTGTGAATCTTTGCGAAATCCTTCGCGGCACTTTACGAATGAGCCTGTTAGATCATTTTTGCCAAAAGAATGCAACGTGGAATAATTTGATTCGTCAGGCATTTTGACATTGTCCTGAACCTTTTATTCTAAAAATTCTACAGTTTGAAGTCTGATACCAGGAGCATTGTATTAGTGCTCTATGACCCAAACAATCTTTTTATGTCAGTTCGTCAAACCCTCTTTCTGGCCCTGATGCTCTATGGGCTTTCTTTATCAGGGCAATCCATCAGTCCCTTTATCCATATCGATCAATTTGGTTATCATCCGGAAGCCACAAAAGTTGCTGTAATCTCAAATCCAATAGTCGGGTTTAATGGAAATTTGTCTTATGCTCCACCTGGCCTATTTGAAATCAGAAACGCCAATGATGATAGTCCCATAGGTCAATACGCTCCAGAAGTTTGGAACGCAGGGGGCACCCATTTTCAGTCTGGCGATCAGGGATGGTGGCTCGACTTTTCTGACTTAACAACAATCGGACAATATTACCTGATTGACCCTGTATCGGGTGAGCGATCTGGCGATTTCAGGATTAGCGAAGATGTTTATACCGATATTCTCAAAACGGCTGGAAGAGCATTTTACTACAATCGGTGCAATATGGAAAAAGCCCTGTCATTTGCAGAAACAGGCTGGACAGATGCAACTTCGTTTCTAAATCCCCTTCAGGATGGTAATTGCCGATATATCTACGATCCTGATAATTTAAACCTGGAGAAAGATCTCTCGGGGGGCTGGTTTGATGCAGGAGATTATAACAAGTACGTCACCTTCGCATACCCGGCTGTAATGAATCTGTTGTGGGCTTATGAGGAAAATCCACAGGCTTTTGGTGACAACTGGGATATCCCCGAATCTGGCAATGGTATTCCGGACATTCTGGATGAGGTGAAATGGGAACTGGATTGGCTGATAAAGATGAATAATGCGGATGGGTCTACCCATATCAAAATGGGAAGTACAGATTTTTCAGATAATGACTCAGCACCACCTTCTGCAAATTTTGATCAACGCTTTTACGGCCCAACCTGCTCTTCGGCCTCAATAGCAGTGGCAGGTATGTTTGCTCTTGCTTCCAGCATTTTTGATGATTTCGCCGTACATGCAACATATAGCCAGTCACTAAGAACAAAAGCTCAAATGGCCTGGGCATTTGTATCGCCCTTAATCACCAACAATCAACTTGAAGTCAATTGTGATGATGGCAGCATACTCGCAGGAGATGCTGATTGGGATGCTACGACACAAGTGGAAAATGCACTTGTAGCTGCCATTCATTTGTTTGACCTTACCGGGAATTCTGCCTACCAGGATTATATCACGAATAATGCCAGTAGTGTTGAACCTGTCTCGAATACTTTCTGGGGCTGTTATAAAATGCCGCTGAATGACGCACTTGTACTATATGCTCAAAATCCCTCTGCGGAACCCAATACAGCTACTCAGATTTTAAATGCCTTGCAGACTGATGCCTCAAATAACTGGAATGGATACTATGGTCTTAATACCTCAGACCTTTACAGGGCTTTTATGCCTGACTGGTCGTACCATTGGGGCAGTAACCAGCCAAAAGCAAATTATGGTATTCTGAACACTCTTGTCATTAAAGCAGATATTTTGGGGAACCAGGCCAACTTCCATTCTGCCGCTGAAGCTATGATGCATTATTTCCATGGTGTCAATCCTTTAGGAATGGTGATGCTATCCAACATGTATGACTATGGCGGCGATAATTGTGTAAATGAGATCTATCATACCTGGTTCCAGGATGGATCGGATTGGGATCATGCCCTGAATTCTGCTATTGGTCCTGCTCCAGGTTTTGTCACTGGCGGACCGAATGCCCAGTTTTCAGTACCTGCCCTTAGTCCGCCATCAAGTCAGCCTTTGCAGAAAAGTTACCTCGACTTTAACGACAACTGGCCCAATAACTCGTGGGAAATTTCTGAGCCGGCAATTTACTACCAGGCTGCTTATGTGCGATTACTCGCCAACTTTGTGGACCAATCAATTGTCTCTGTTTCAGAATCGGAAGAAAGGGAAAAAGATTTTCAGGTGTTCCCAAATCCGGCTGGCAAAGAATTAGTCATTTATGCTGAACAGCTAGTATTTGACGTTGTTGTCTTATCTCCTTCAGGACAAAAACTTCGTGCTTTCTCAAATGTAAAATCGGGGGAATATCTGGATATCTCCAATTTCCCGCAAGGCGTCTTGCTTTTTCAAATCCTCGATGATCATTCAGAAGTTATGGCTGTAAAAAAAGTGGTGCGTTACGATTAAAACTAGTTGACCCCTTTATTCACACTATTTTGTCCCAATGGGTATTTTGAAAGGGTATCTGCATGAATACATCGATTTTTTATTAAATTATCTTTAGTTTCCGTGGTTTTATGTGACCTTGGAAAGGTCATATTATGTTTGCTAACTTCTGTTTTCTATTACCCCCGACCTCTGAGAGATCGAATTATTTTTTCTTTCGTTCGACCTCTCAGAAGGCAGGAACAAGACTTCCCGACATAAGCTGGAACAGTTACGACGCTCCGCGGTCAATATTTTACCGAATTACTCCTTTAAAAATTCCAATACACAAAAAAAGATGTGTTTTTGCTGTATGTACATAAAAGGACGGTGCGTTTCTTCAAATGTTCTGGTCCAAAAGTTTAAGTTAAGGCAATCTTAAAGTATTGGGTGTAACATAACTGGTATCCATCTCGTCGTATCTTCAGTTCATTTTCCGGGAAACCGGATTAATTCTAAAATTTCATCATTACGAACCTTTAAAAACGTGTACACTATGAAATTCACAAATTTCTTTGTTGTTCTCTTATTACTTATCCTTCCGATCATTTCTTTTTCCCAAAACTATAAAGCAGACATTGATAAAGTCATCAATACTTATTTTGAACAAGGAAAATTTCACGGTTCCGCACTTGTTGCTGATAATGGAAGCGTTATTTATAAAAAAGGATTTGGGCATGCCAATATTGAATGGGATATCCCAAATAAACCTGACACCAGGTTCCGGATTGGTTCCATTACCAAGCAGTTTACCGCAGTTCTTGTCCTTCAGATGATGGAAGAAGGACAGATCGAATTGGACGCAACAATCAGTGAATATTTGCCGTGGTACCGGAAAGATATCGGAGAAAAGGTAACTATCCATCAGTTGTTAAATCATACTTCTGGCATTCCAAGTTATACCAACCGTGATTTTTTTGAGGAAGCCAGTCGTGATTATTATGCGCCGAAAGATTTCGTTGAAAAATATTGCTCGAAAGATTTCGAGTTTCAACCAGGTGAACAATTTCGTTACAATAATTCAGGTTATTTCATCCTAGGTGCAATAATCGAGGAAATTTCTGGTCATTCTTACGAGAAGATGTTACACAAAAAGATCTTCAAACCACTTGGCATGGCTAATACTGGTTATGACAACCATGGCACTATCATTACAAATCGTGCCAGTGGATATGAGAAAGACGGCACAGGTCTCATAAACGCGCCATACCTTGATATGGCACTTCCTTATGCCGCGGGCTCAATGTATTCAACCGTAGAAGACTTGTATACCTGGGACCAGGCACTTTACGATACCAAAATACTCTCACAAAAGTCAAAGGATCTGATGTTTAGCAAAACAGTGGATGCCTTTGGTGCGCATTATGGTTATGGCTGGGTAATCAGAGAGATTAACCTCCCGGGAGACAAATCTTTTAAAATTATTGAGCATGGTGGAGGTATTAACGGTTTTAATACCATCATATTCAGAATTGTAAATACCAAAGACCTAATCGTTTTATTTAATAATACAGGAGGCGCTCCATTAGCTCCAATGGCGCAGGAAATTGGCAAGATCATCAACGACATGCCATATGAATTGCCCAAACAATCAATAAGCGACATGCTGGTTGAAAAAATCGGAGAAGGGTCTTATGCTGATATACAAAAGACATATGACGCTATCAAAGAGAAGCATGGAGACGACTTGTATTATGGAGAAGGAGAACTTAACACATTGGGTTATCAATTGATGGGAGCCGAAAGAATAGAGGATGCTATTCACGTGTTTAAATATAATATTGAATTGCATCCTGACGCTTTTAACCCTTATGACAGTTTGGCTGAAGCCTACATGAATATGGGCGAAAAAGATAAAGCGGTTAAGTATTATGCAAAGTCTTTGGCATTAAACCCCAAAAACGAAAATGCCATCAGGATGATGCATAAGATGCTGGACGACAATAAACCATAATTGAATTATAGAATTTTTTCGCTTTGACATAAAGCGTTATATTACAGTACATAATCATTCATACACACTATTTTTCACCAAATTATTATGTTATGGAATATTTAGCAATTGGAGTAACAGCATTAATCCCGATGATCCTCGGATTCATTTGGTATCACCCAAAAACATTCGGAAGTGCCTGGATGAATTCACTAGGCCTAACTGAAGATGATCTTAAAGGTGGTAACATGGGAATGATCTTCGGCCTTGCGTTTGTAATGGCACTGTTAATCTCCTACGCCCTTTCAGGTTATGCCAGCCATACTGAAGAAGGCATGAACCAGTTTGTTCACGGAATGTATCACGGATTCAGGCCAGCAATGTTCTTTGCAGTTCCTGTTCTTGTGTCTAACTCACTATTCCAGAGAAACAACCTGACAAACATCATTATCAACGCCTTGTATTGGTTAATTACCATTACTTTGATGGGTGGTGTTATTTATGCCTGGATTGGCTCAATGGCTGCCCCTGCTGCGGGAGGATAGTTATAAGTTAATATAAAGAACCCGTCTGCCCTGTAACTTGATTGTTGCAGGGCTTTTTTTATCTTGGAACGGTATTTGACTAACCCCGAATAAAACCTCAAAGACATGAAACTTCCCTTCTTCACATTTCTTTTTCTTTTGTTTTCAACAAGTTTTTTTGCCCAAAAGACCGGTCATATTGATTACGAATATCTCGGCATTTCTTTTGATACTCCTGAAGGTTGGATGGGCCAGGAGACGGAAACTGGATATATTTTCACTTCCCATACCATTGCAGGCATGATCATAATACTGCCTCATGATGAGCAACATACGATTGAAGAAGTAGAAGCTTACGCCAATAGTGGCATAAATGAAGGGCCAGGCAATCAGTTAACGCTTACCGGAAAATTGGAAAAATTCGGAACCAGGGCAATTGGAGGCGAATTTTCTGGTAAAATTGACTGGACAAAAGTCAATGCTTTTGTTGTCGCAAAACTCAATCCTTATGGGAAAGGAGTCACCATTATCTCGACCACAACTCCTGAACAGTATAACGCTAACTATAGGAAATATGCGGTTGAACTCGCCAATAGCATTCAATACAAACAAGCAGCCGAATCACAAGCCCTGAAACAATTCAGGCAAGACCTGACAGGTGCCAAAATCAAACATCTCAACACTTTTGGAGATGCGTCTAACGGCGGCTCTACGAAAATCGAAATGGACCTCTGTGTAAATGGTCGGTTTTCTTATTACTATTCTGCTTTTTCAGGAGCAAATAATGCCAATGAAATATCTGACTTTGATATCAGCGTTTCCTCCAATTCTCAGGACAATAAATTAGGCAACTGGGCAATCGAACAAGACGGTCACGGTAATGCATATCTGATCCTTAATTGTGAGAATGGCGAAGTGATTGAATATGATCTTTCTTACCAAAACGGAACAGACCTTCATCTCGATGATACGCGTTATTATAATATCGGTCATGCCCAATGCTATTAATCGACAGTACTTCCCTGCAATTTACTAAAATGCTTTTCCATGGGAACTTTGGTACCTTAGATTCAAAGTTATACCTATGGATCTATTTCGTCTTGGTGTCGATGTTATCGGTTGGGCAGGTTCGGCTATGCTCATCATTGCTTATTGGTTGGTTAGCAAAGGAAAAATCAGTGCCCAATCGTTTATTTACCAGTTTTTAAATGCCTTTGGAAGCCTTCTCCTGGTGGTTAACACTTTCTATTATGGGGCCTACCCTTCTTCACTTGTAAATATTATCTGGGTTTTTATAGGCATATTCTACATTGCAAAAATTCAGAAAAAAGAAGAATCGGTCAATTCGCCATGAAAGGAGTACCATTTACTAAAGATGACTTAAAGTGGATATTGGTCATCAAACCGGATGACTGGACTGATTTTACCTCAGCTTTTGAATGGTATATTGAAAATGAAAATTGCCATCCTGTAAAATTCGAAGAGAATGGACAACTCTTATCTGTTGGCTCAGTAATCATGAATGAAGACTCTGCATGGCTGGGGCATATCATTACACATAAAGAACATCGAAAAAAGGGCCTGGGAACAAAGATGACAATGGCCCTCGTCGATATTGCCAGAAATGCAGGAAAGTCAAGCGTTTTTCTTATTGCGACGGATATGGGTCTACCCGTTTACTTAAAATGTGGGTTTGTTATTGACTCAAAATATCACGGTTACAACAGACCAGAAGAGTTTCAACCTTTTGAAATTTCTAAAAACATCAGGACATTTGAGCAAAAAGATCTGGATGGTCTTTTGGCTTTGGATAGAGCAGTATCAGGTGAAGGTCGATCTCATCTTCTTAACGATAACCTTGAGGGTGCAATGGTTTATGATAAAGATACTCATCATGAAGGCTATTTTCTGCCAAAACTTGGTGACGGCATGATCATAGCCTCAAGTGATCAAGCTGGCCTTGGGCTTATGCAATATCGGCTAAACGAAGTTAAACATGCCATTACCCCGGTGGCCAATACTACAGCAATAGACTTCTTGCAGGACAATAAATTTGTTTATACTAAACATTACACCCGCATGTACCTCGGTGAAAAACGCAACTGGCAACCGCAGAACCTCTTTAACCGGATTGGTGGTCACCTGGGTTGATTTGACCTGTCATTTCGTATATTTAATGAAACAATCCACTTATCTATGAAATTTACCTGTTCCGTAAATGTCGATCTTCCCCGTGAAAGAGTGATTGAACTTTGGGAAAACCCCGATAACCTGCACCATTGGCAAGATGGATTTATCAGTATGGAACACATTAGCGGAGCCCCGGGTGCCAAAGATGCCGAATCACTAATGTTATATGACATGGGTCATCGAGGCACCATGGAATTACGTGAAGTCATCATCAAAAACGATCTTCCTCATGAGTTTTCGGGCAGGTATATTGGAACTGCCATGGAAAACACCATGCATAACTGGTTTTCGGAATTATCAGATAACAAGACTGAATGGAAAGCAGAAATCCATTATATCCGACTCAGTGGATTTATGGTCAAGGTAATGGTTTTTTTGATGCCAGGTATGTTTAGAAAACAGGTTCAGAAATGGATGGATCAATTCAAGGCTTTCGCTGAAAACGCAGAAATTTACGATGCTTAACAGGCTAATCGAATTTCTTAGATACCGAAATAGAAAAATCTACCAATTCAGTCCAGTCAGGTCTGGAAGTACCCTGGTTTTTAACCTCCTCCAAGATCTCTTCCCCAATCACAAGATCATAAAATGCCATAAAATAGAACCCGACCTTGCTAATCGATTTCCTGTGGTATCAACATACAGAAATCCTCTGGACACCCTGGCATCCACTTTCCAGGCCCTTGACCTGGAACTAAATGATGGATTATTGAAAACCCAGGCTGAAAAACACAAATCCCGCGGGCTGGATAATCTCCTTGAAATTTGGGGTAACCCCAATGTACTCAAATTGCAATATGAATCTTTTTACAAGGATTTCGATTTAATATTCGATGCTTTCGAATCTTTCTTTAGTATGAGGATCGGTGAGGCAACACGAAAAACCCTTTCCCAAAAATACCATATTGAAAAAGTCGAAAAAGAAGCCTCAAAATTCAAGGATTTCAAAGCGTTCGATAAAGCCACCCATTGGCATGGGAAGCATATTTCAGAACAAAAAGGAGCAATAGGCTATCACGTATCCTACTTTACCGAAGAGCAGGCCGCATTCCTTCAAAAGGAATTCAGGCCTTACCTGGAAAAGCTGGGTTATCTTTAAACTGAATCAAGGTTTGAATAAAACTACTTCGGCTGGATCAAATCCCACTTGTTACCATAAAGATCTTTGAAGACAGCGACGATGCCATAAACCTCATCTCGCGGAGTATCAACAAATTCAACACCCTTCGATTTATAGTCTTCATAATCACGCCAGAAATCATCCGTATGGAGGAAAAGAAATACCCTGCCCCCCGTCTGGTTACCAATCGCCGCGGCTTGTTCCTTTCCTGAAGCTTTCGCCAAAAGCAGACTGGTCTCAGAATCACCGGGAGGCAATACGCGTACAAAGCGCTTCCCGGGGGCAATAGAGGTATCTTCAACCAGGTTGAAATTCAATGTTTCGGTGTAGTATTTAATAGCTTCATCATAGTCTCTGACTACAATGGCAATATTGATGATTTTCTGTTTCATTTTGTATTCAGCAAAAAAATTAGTGGTCTTGAAAGTCTCGTAACTTTCCTGGTAATTCTTGATTTCAAACAGCCCGTCTTTGACGATTCTGGAAATCCGATAATTATCTTTAAGTAGATAGAAGAAATCTTGAAAATAGGTTTTTGAATCGATATTACAGCCTCCAAATTCGAATTGAATAAATCTGATTTTCCCCGAATTCAACATTTCTGAGGCGCCCTGGAGCGCTTTAAGTTCGTGACCTTCAACATCGAGTTTCAGAAAATGGATCTTTTCAATTTTTTCTGTCTTGCAAAACTGGTCAATTGTTTTAAGCTCAACAACTTCTTTATCGGATAAAGATTTCCCAAAGTGGTCGAGATTTCGATTATAGACTGAAGACAATCCGGGACGCTCAGGATCAGAATAAAGCGTTATTGAGGAGTTGCGATCACCAAATCCAAAGTTCAAAATTTGAAGATTATCAATATCGCCCGAAGTCACTTTTAACGTTGAGAAGGCCGCTTTTGATGGCTCGAAAGCAAAAATCCTTGCAGCTTTCCCAAAAACCTGGCTGGCCATTTTGGTATATCCGCCATGCATGGCCCCCACATCGAAAATCGTAACCTGTTTTTCGTTTTTGGTCTTTTCCCTAACATATTTTAAGACTAATTGCTCACCGGTACCTTTTAGACCGGCACCTTCACCAACGTGCATTCCGCGCAAAGACAACCGATGCAAGCGCTCGAAGAATGGTTGATACCGCTTCTTCCCGACCAATTGATTTAAAATAAATTTTAGCAATTATATCACCTTAACTTCAGAAAACTCAAGAATATCTCCCGGTTGACAATCCAGTTCTCTGCAAATCGCATTTAAGGTGGAAAACCGGATGGCACGAACTTTACCCTTTTTTAG
This sequence comes from Bacteroidota bacterium, assembly GCA_039028895.1. GTDB lineage: Bacteria > Bacteroidota > Bacteroidia > Chitinophagales > Saprospiraceae > JAHDCJ01. The sequence goes on from JBCCHF010000017.1 coordinate 63,202, forward strand.
CAAAGATAGGTTTTTGATAGATACACCTACCCTTCCGGAAAGTTCTGTCAAAGACATTTTCCGCCTGGCCAGCATCACATCAAGATTTACTACAATTGCCATAGGTTATACGTGTGTATCATTCATACAGTCAGGGCTTCAAATTCCTCGAGATCGGCACCTTTCTTAAAAGCGGAGGCAAAAGCCATAAAGATTAATCCCAGAAAAATCGCTACGAGATCAATTTCCAGCAAGGAAGGAATGGATTGAACAACGGCATTTGAAATGGTAAACTTACCAGCAAAAACAGCCCCTACGAGTACATGGATTAAAAATTGATAAACTGCCAATCCTATCGTCAAAACACCGATCCATGTCAGCAACCTTGAGTTGACCTTTTCGAACGGTAATCCGTTATTAAAGGCTTTCAAGATGCGACCAAAGCAGCAGAGAATACCAATGAAAAAACCAAGGTACAAGACTCCGTGAAAATAACATATGGCCTGGGTCCACGTCCGGTTTGAAGGTAAAACCTCAAGGTTGGCTTTTTTAACTTCGAAATGCGTGCTCGTGACTTGGTTATCGTGATCGGTTACCTCGTAAAACGCCTCCATGTTTTGAAGTTTAACGGGTAATTCAAAGGTAGCATTCATACTTTCCGGCATAAGACCAAACAATGCCACTAAACCCATCACCACAAGGTATCCTGCAACAAGCCCGAAGATGGCTAATGCAAGATTATTAACCAACAAAAGAAGGTTTGACATAAATTAGAGTTTTAGAAGCCGGAGGGATATACCAAAATGGTGGTTTGCGGTTGGCGGTCTTTTATTGGTTCTTATTGTTTTGTATGGCTAAAGACCGCCTACCGCATCCCACTCAGAGTATAAAAGTAGTATTTTTTACGATAAACGTAAATAATTACCCTAAAAAAGTAATTTATTTTACGTTTAAAGTAAATTTTAGGTCAAAAATATCAAATTCAGATATTAAAGTTACTATTCGGTAAGCGCCTGCATTAAGGCAATAGCATATCGCGCAGCCCTCTCTTGAACAAGATCCCGTTCCACCTCGTCACCCTCCTCATAGGTCACTGCTTCAGCATTAAAAGTATTGAAAAACCAGTTATAGCAATAGGGTAAATCCTGTGATCTTGGTCTTTGTTCTACCTCATAATTTTCCCAATTATTTTCAATATTGGCGATCATGCGATTGGTAATTACTGGAGGACTAGTTTGGTTGGCCGTATCTTTTACCAACAGGTATGGTCCTGAATAGGAGGTATGGAAGTCAAGACCATAGACAATCTCGAGACCATCTGCTACCCTACCCTGAATATAGTCCCTGATTGCCTGAGTTTCTGGCTGCAAAAACCGCTTCCAGTCGCGGTTAAGGTCAAAACCATTGGCGTTATGCCTCCAGTAACCCCGATCGACTCCATCAGGATTGGCCATTGGAATAGCAATAATCTCGTATTCCTGCCTAAACGATGTAGCCAATGGTGTTTCTGTTAGCATAGTTTCAAGGAAAGCCTCAAGGGCAATGGTTGCTCCTGGCACCTCAGGTGGGTGTTGTCGGCCGATAAGCACTACAGCTTTTACGCTTTTTCCTGCCCTTACTTCAAGACTGACTAATTCCTGCCCTTCTTTACTTTTACCAAATGACTTTTTTTCTAATCCCGGTGTACCGGAAAGGGATTTCAGCCAATCGTAAAAATAGGCGACATCAAGATTTTCCTGGGCTGAGATCCACAATGGCTGTGAATCAAGATCAAATGTCAAAGTTGCTGATCTGGTCGCTTCGTCAATGACAATGCTTGAGGCCTCCATTGGTGTCCAGTTACGACCATCTTTACTGAGTTTGGGAATGAATCGATGCTTGTGCTCGGTATAGACCAATTTTACCTTAACCGTTTTTGGTGTTTCCGACCACAATTTGAATCCATACCAGGGACTTGCATTTATCGGAATGTTTTCAGGTACCAGTGTTGCCTGATACTCGGCTTCACCTATTTTTTTGAAATCATGAAGGTTGGCTCCTGGATATCGATTATCGGCAAAAATGCCATCTTCCTCGATATGAAATAGTTGTGGTGATTGGTTTACAACGGAAGGGAGAATACTCTCAGCTTCTATAAGCTCGCCTTCAGGATCAAAGAACAGGTCAAAGGCTGCAACACCATCTCTATAATAGCCTTCACGTGCTAAAACATGGTTGCTGTGCCAACGCCTTTGATAACCCTCCTGTTTTCCATTTTCGTAGTGATGCTCAATGTACAAATGGCCATCCGACATCCACATGCGTTCAGGACCATGTGGGAGACCATCCACAAGGTTAAAATCGTGATCAACCTGACCATTGACATAATATCCTATCTGTCTTTGCAGAATGCCGTTTTGGATAAACGAATAGCGATACTGCTGCTTATTATTCTCAAAGACCTGCTTGCTACAGCCGGAAAATAATTTTCCATTTAACATATAACGATCATATGGAGTAGTTCTGTCCTTTTGCAATTTTTCAAGTTCTAAAAAGTCCTGTTTGCAAATTGTTTCGAGCGAATCCTGTGCGGGGACATCATGTTCAGAATTCAATACTTTTGCTGATTCATTTGTTTTTGTTTTACACATCATGCAAAAGACAGCAAACATTATTATCAGAATTGGAGTTATCTTTTTCATAACCTTTGTAATTTGGCGAAAGCAAGTTGGCTTTACAGCTTTTCCATTTCCCGGTAAGGGGATAATACAAACCGCATGTCAAAACTAATATGTCTATTCTTTCCTGCCATTTTGATGGTTTCATCGCTGATGGCACAAATCGACAAATCGAATATAACTATTTACCGTGATGCCTGGGGGATTCCTCATATTCATGCCGGCACTGATGCCGAGTTAGCTTATGGTCTGGCCTGGGCTACTGCGGAAGACGATTTCGCTTCCATCCAGGAATCTATTTTAGCAGCCAGGGGTCGTTTGGCGGAAGTCAAAGGTAGAGAAGGAGCTATTTATGATGCTGTTTGTTTTGTGTTAGGCATCAGGGAATATATTGAGGCCAATTATGAAAGCGAAATTCCAGAAGACTTCAAGCCAGTATTGGAAGCTTACGTTGCAGCAATCAACCAGTATGCTAAATTGCACCCGAAGGAAGTGCTGTTAAAAAAGGTTTTTCCGGTAACGGAAGTTGATATGATGACGGGCTATGTTTTGGGGATGTCGCTTATCGCAAATATCGGAGATGAACTAGCCAAAATATTTAGTGGATCTGTCGAATTATTTGAGCTCAACAAACCGCGAGGGTCAAATGCCATTGCTGTTGCTCCTTCGCGTACCACTTCAGGTGAAAGCTTTTTACTGCTCAATTCTCATCAACCATTAACTGGTCCATACAGCTGGTACGAGGCCCATTTGATCAATGACAATATGAATATCCACGGGGCAACTTTCCCCGGAGGAACCAGTCTTTTTATTGGTGCAAATAATCACCTTGGCTGGGGGCACACCGTGAATCATCCTGATTTCACAGATATCTACAAATTGGAAATGAATCCTGAAGAAAAGTTGCAGTACAGATATGACAACGAATGGAAAACGCTGAAAGTCAGGAAATTGAAACTTAAAGTCAAATTTGGTTTTCTTAAAATACCGATCAAAAGAAAATTCTACTGGAGTGAATACGGGCCAACCATTAAGACAAAAAAAGGATTTTACACCGTCAAATTTGCGGCCAATACGGAAATGAAACACGCTGCTCAGTGGTTTGCCATGAACAAAGCCACCGACCTCGAATCGTTTACAGAAATCCTTGATCGACAGTGGCTTTCTGGCACTAACCTGGTTTATGCAGACAAAGATGGACATATCATGTTCCGATCAAACGGATTATTTCCTCACCGGAAAGAAGGCTACGAATGGCAAAAAGTACTGGAAGGCAATACGTCTGATAACAACTGGGAGAAAAAGAAGTACTTGTCAGCTGATAAAATGTTTCATCTTGAAGACCCTGACTGTGGTTATCTTTTCAATACTAATAATTCGCCTTTTAACTGCACTTGTGTGGAAGAAAATCCAGATCCCTCAATGTATGATTCCTCAATTGGATATTCCAGGAAGGAAAACAATCGCAGTACTCGGCTGGCCGCTTTACTTGCTGCTGACACTATGCTGACCTACGATGAATTCAAAGCCATCAAATACGATTACGCCTGGGCAGATCCGCTTTATGAATACACAGTAAGCGATCTGAACAAACTGCGTGAGCTGGACCCTGCAACGTACCCTGACATTGCCGATATCCTGAATACCCTTAAAAACTGGAACCTTGATTCTAATATCGACAGTGAAGGTGCTGCTATTATGACCTTGTTTCTTGATTATTACATGAGTTACTTATACGAGAATGGCCTTAATGCTTCCGTTCAGGATATGACAGAAGCAGTAATGGTCGAATACCTTCGAAAAGTAAAAAAGCATTTCAAGAAACATTTTAAAACCGTAAATGTAAAGCTTGGTGATATCCAGCGTCACGTCAGGGGAAATGTCGACCTGCCAATTGGCGGTTCACCATACGTCCTTTCTGCTGTCTACTCAGAATTGCAAAAAAACGGGAAGTTGTATATGGATGGTGGTGAATCCTTTATCCAATTTATCAGATTCGGTCCTGATGGAGCGAAAATAGAATCCATTAATGCCTATGGGGCTTCCGCAAAACCGGATAGTCCGCACTATACAGATCAGATGGAACTGTTCGTCAACCAGGAGTTAAAGCCAATTACTCTTGACCTTGAAACTGTAAAAAAGGAAGCTAAGCGTTCTTATCATCCTAAATAGTCTGAAATAGAATTACTTCATGTGAGCCGTCCCCCATTTTTTCATACTTGCAATGACCGGGAGTAAGGATTTTCCTAAGGGAGTTAAAGAATATTCTACCCTTGGGGGAATTTCAGCGAATATTTTACGATCCAGAATACCATCATGCTCCAGTTCACGTAGTTGTTTGGTGAGCATCTGCTTACTGATGCCCTCAATTCCGCGATGCAGTATTCCAAATCGGTTGGCTTCTTTGCTAATCAGGTAAAGAATAATGGGTTTCCACTTGCCACCTATTTTACCCATTGTAAAAGTAACAGGGCATTGTTCTAAACTCAATACTTTCTTTTCTTCCATAACAAAACATTAACATCTTATAAAATGTTGACTATCAATATTAGTCATTTTTTAGTGACTAATAACTCTATTAATGACTACTTGATATTTTAGGACAAAGTAATAATTTTTGTACTAAAATTAATGCCAAACGAATATTAAGGTTTGAGATTAGCTTATTCCTTACCTAAGCGGCAAAATATTTAATAACAAAGAATAGCGAAATACGCTGTTGTAAACAGTTTAAACATTTATTCATGACAACTATAAAAGATCCTGCAACTCAAAAAACCTTATCACGACTGCACCAAGAAGCTGCTAATCAGAGTTTAATTTTATTGAAGGGGCTAACAAAAGGTATCTTCAGGAAATTAAAACCTGAGGATATGGAAGAAGCCTATATTCCCATTTCATCTCGCCAGGGAAAATTCATTTTTGACCTGTTGGTAAAGAATCAATCTAAAAACATTATTGAATTCGGGACTTCATTTGGCATCTCCACCATCTATCTTGGAGCTGCCGCAAAACTTACAGGAGGTAAGGTCATCACCTCTGAAATTCTAAAATCGAAATGTGAAGTTGCCAGGCAAAATTTTACAGAAGCCGGCCTGTCTGATTTTATTGAAATCAGGGAAGGCGATGCCATGGAAACGCTGAAAGATTTACCAGCCGATATCGATTTCCTATTACTTGATGGATGGAATGACCTTTATTTGCCTCTCTTAAAAATGTTGGAACCAAAATTTAAAAGTGGCACCTTGATTTACACAGACAATGCTACTTTCAGAAGTGCTAAACCATTATTAGATTATTTGCGCAGTAGTAATCGTTACGACTCAAAACCTGTCAAAGATGATAAGGGTGGTTCCGATTTATCAAGGTATGTAGGATAGGCTTATCCTTCAAGCTCGCCAAGTAGTTCCATTATGGTTTCTTCTATGTGGGCTGCTAATTGTCGAATTGTAGGGAATTCAAACACTTTATTCAACTGGAGTTCCAGTTCGAAAGCTTCATTGATCCGGGCAATAAGCCGGATGGCAGCCAATGAATGGCCGCCCAGATCAAGGAAGTTGTCATGAATACCGATTTTCTGCAACTGTAGAACTTCCGACCAGATTCCTTCAAGCATTTCTTCGATCTCATTCTCAGGTGCGACATATTCGACACTACTTTCTGACCGATTGCCGCCCGGTTCTGGCAATTTTGAGCGGTCGATCTTTCCATTTGGCGAAAGCGGCATTTCAGAAAGTCTGATAAAATGCGAAGGCACCATATAGTCAGGAAGATGGTTCGCCAGGAATGTTCTGATTTCTTTTGAAGGAATGGATTGCTCTCCAATGTAGTAGGCAACCAGCGATTGGTTGTTGTCTTTAGAACGCGGCGTTAGTGTATAACCTATTTCCTCCATAATGCGTTTGACCTCTACTTCGTCTACCTCTTCATTGATCTCTTCAAGAGCAGCATCTCTGGATTTATGGCCAATTCTCACATCCCAGCTATAAGGAAATGCATAATTATTATAGCCTTTATCATTTTTATGTACATAAATTCCGACCTGGTTGATCAGACAATTTGTTGATCGTCCTGTATCTGATGGTCGCACCCACGGGAGACGGTTGTCAAGGTAGTCCAGCATTTCATCAAGGTGCACATCAGTATATCGATAAAAATCAAGGAATTGGACTTTTTCAAACACCTCGTCTGTTTCATACATGGAAACATCAAGTGTTTGGCAAACAGCATCGTCAACACGATGATAAACTTTTCGGGCATTTAGGATGATCTGATCAATTCTGTCGACATCAACTTCATCACTCCAAAATAATTCCTCAGTGAGCCTTGTTTCGAAAAACTGGCCTCTGGATAATCCAGTAACAATATAAGGGATACCCTTCTCGAGCGCAATTTTAGTGCTTAAAGTATAAATGGTTTTGAAACATCCATTACAAACATTGCTATGGCGGTGCAGACTGTCAACGAATATGGTATTCATAGCGTCTGTTTTACCGATAACCAAGTCAACCCCTAATTCATTGGTTACCCTTCTCACGTTATCAAGGGCTTGTTCGGAGATATAACCATTATCGAGTGTAAAAGCTAGAACTTTCAACCCCATTTCCACCAATTGGGCCATGGCATAAGTACTGTCTTTACCACCACTTAACAGTGACATGCAATCATATTCTCCTTGACGCTTTGCTTTCGAGGCTTGGAAAAGCGATTTGAGGTCGTCCATTGTTTTGAAATATTGCCGTGCCTTTTTCTGATAACTTTCAAAAGAGTTACATAAATGACAGACTCCTTCGTCATCATATTGGGCATCAGGGTAATTGGACGGAAGCCCGCATTTTACACAATATTGAATATCTTCATCAGCTAGTCTGAACTGTTTCTCCTTGAGGGTAACAACGGTTTCCCCTATCAAAGGGTGAGCAGCCAAAGCGGACTCTATTTCTCCAAGCTCTATTCTGATTCCGCCAATTTTCACCTGTTGATCCTTGCGGCCCAGGTATTCCAATTGACCTTTTTCATTTAATCTGACAAGGTCACCGGTCTTATATAGTTTTTGGCCTTTTTCAAAAGGGTTGGCAATGAAACTTTTGGTGGTAAGTTCTTCGTTTTCCCAATAACCTCCAGCCAGGCCAAGACCAGCGATATAAAGTTCTCCGGGAACGCCCTGAGGGGTTAGCTGTTGTTGTTCGTTTAGGACCAATGCCTTCATCCCTGAAGTCGGAGTACCGATCGGTACTGACACGCCGGTATCAATCATCGGATTATATTTGTACAACACACATCCTACGGTAGCTTCCGTTGGTCCGTATTCATTATAGATATCAATGCCTCCGCCAAAAGCATTATTCACTGATTTTGCTAAATCTGACTTAAAATCCTCACCACCCACAATCATGGCTTTAATCCTTGAATCTGTCAAGTCAAGATCTTTGATCAAAGCAAGGTGGGAAGGTGTCAATTTGATAATGTCAACAGCATTTTCACGTATGACTTCCATAATTGAAAGATCAGCCCCTGTATCACTTTCTTCATAAACCACAATGCGGCCTCCCGAAACAAGCGGGGCAAAAATGGAAGTTACCGTAAGATCGAAGCCAATCATGGTAAACAACGGATAAGCTGAATTTTCAACCCGATTATAGGTATCAGCTGCCCAGGAAGCATAATTTGCCAACGAATCATGGCTTATCATAACTCCTTTCGGTTTTCCGGTAGAACCGGAAGTGTACATTATATAAGCCAGGTCATCGCTTTCTGCTTGAACGCCCGGATTTACTGATTTTTGTTGCCGGATAAAGCCTTCATCCTCACCGAGGTGAATGACCCGGTAACTCGACTTCTTAATCTTCGAAGACAACCCTTTGTGGGTGATCACCATAGATGCCCCACAATTATCAAGCATATAGGCAACACGCTCTTGCGGATAATTCGAGGCAATAGGGACATAAACCCCTCCAGCCTTTAGAACACCCATGACCGATACCAGAAAATCCGATGAACGTTTGAGAAACAAAGCAACTCGATCTCCTTGATTTAAGCCATTGGCTAATAAGTAATGAGCCAGTTGATTGGCACTCTCGTTTAGCATGCCATACGTAAACTCATTATTCTTCTCAATAATAACAATCCGATTAACTTGCTTATGAGTTTGGGCTTCAAAAAGCTCCACAACATTTGGTACGCTAATTATTTTTTCATGACCTGAATTCCAGTTGTTGATATCATGGATATCTTCTGAAGTAACCACAGCAGGATCTGCAATTTTTTGCTTCCTGTTTTCAATGATCGCATCAAGAATGTTTAGAAAGTGCTGCGGTACTTTTTGCTGAATGCGATCATTAAAAACATCAATATTCAAGTCAAAATACAATTGGATATTACCGGAAGCATCAAAATCATGCACCTGCATCCTCAAATGATGTCTTGGATCACAATGATCAGGGTGAATCCATTCAGATTGCATTGGCATATTTCCGAAGTCAGAAAATTCCGCATGGATATAATTCAGGATTACATTAAAGTTGCGGTTAAGTTCTGCCGAACTGGCCCCGGGCTGAGCAAACCTCAGGAATCCATTTGTTTCTGTCTTCACTTTCTGGATCAAAGAACTGAAGGATTCATTTTCTTCGATTCCAGCAATCAAAGGAAAAATCTCAATAAAAACCCCCGGACTATTTTTGAAATCCGCAGTTGGTCGGTTATGAGCAGGTGTGCCGATTGACAGCTGTTTCTGGCCGCTTGTGCGGTAAAGGAAAGCGAACAGGGCAGTTGTAAAAATATTGAATAAAGACAAGTGTTCAGTCCAAGCCCTTAAGTCAGGCTCTTTGGTGAGAGCCCTCAGTTTCTCTGATCGCTCAGGGCCAAGGTCGAGCAATAATCGGTTAGTCCTTGAAGTACCGCTATTGTTTTTATTGCCATACAATTTTGGGGATTCGGGCAACTGAGACAATCTCTTTTTCCAATATTCACGAGCATCCGATTTTGCTGGGTCCTGCTTTGCGTCTCTTTCGAAGCTTATGTAATCAGAAAACTGTGGCAGTACATAGGCTTTTCCCAGGTCATCCTTTAAAGCCAGGGCATAATAATCTATCATGGCTTTGTAGAGAACCGATACGGCCCATGCATCTGTAATCAGGTGATGTTGGTTGAACAACCAGGCATAATGAACATTGGAAAATTTCACTAAAGCGGAATCAAAGCAGCAGGTAGAGAGGTCCAGCTTTTTCTGGCTACGTTCCTTGGCCCATAGTTGAAATTTTGCGTTTGGGTGGTTGAGACCAGACCAATCCAAAATTTCAAGCTCGTATGGAAACTCGGACAATACCTGCTGACGTGGGCCCTCACCTTCCACTGTGAACACTGTTCGCATGGCGTCGCTGTTATCAACGATCTTTTTGAACGCAGCCTTAAAGGCTTGGATATCGATTTCTCCTTTCAGGTCAAAGACCAGTACCATATTATAAAGAGGGGCATCAGGGTTCATTTCCTGCCCCGTCCACATCAGCAACTGGCTTTGGGTTAAACCAATGGCCAGTTCGTCATTCGGTTTTGAAGTTTGAATTTCCATGTCAACTTACTTTCTTCCTTCGAGATAACTACTGATCGCGTCGATAGTCATGAAGTTTTCGATGGTCATATCTTCAGGTGGGACCTTGAGTTCAAAGTGATTTTCGATGAAAGCAATCAGGTTCATCATCCCCATTGAGTCGACTAATCCGCTTCCCAGGAGGTCGTCTTCAGCCGCCAGTTCGACATTTCCTCTGCCTCCGAGAAGTTTATCATGTACATAGTCTAGCAAAATTTCATTCATTCTTTCTGTAGTTTGCTTCTTTGTTCCTGCAAAAGTAATCGGTTAATCTTTCCAGATGTAGTTCTTGGAAGAGATTGCGAAATTATTATTTTTCGTGGAATTGCATACCAGGGAAGGTGGTTTGACATATGTGCCTTCAATTCTTCTTCACTTATTGCAGATCCAGCTTTCAGGATCACTGCTGATTCGATTAATTGACCTTCATCATTTATCCTTACCGGAAAAACAGCAGCTTCTTCCACCCCTTCGTGCATTACTAGAACAGCTTCGACTTCATCAAGTTCAACGCGATAGCCTCTTGTTTTTATTTGGCGGTCTTTTCTGCCCAAAAAAAGCATGTTTCCGTCAGGTTGAAGCTTTACCAAATCTCCAGTTCTGTAATATCTTTCAATTTGTCCGTTGGTGTTTTCGAAATGGAGAATAGATCGATTCGTTAGATCGGGCTGTTTCCAATAGCCTTTCATCATGGTTATCGTAGCGATCAATAATTCTCCGGGCTCATTCACCGCTACCATTTGATCATTTTGATCAACAATCATCATTTGGGTTTGATCCCAAACCGTTCCTAAAGGAATTGATTCTATCTCCTCAGGAAGCGTCTTAAAGTTGTAGTATGTACACTGATTAACCTCAGCAGGTCCATAAACATTGCTAAATGTAGCCTGGGGCCAAAGTTGCATGATAGCTTTTAGATGTTTGACAGGAAAAGGTTCTCCACCGTAAAGGACCCAGCGCAAACTGGTTAAATCTCTTTGGTCCAGCACTCCCCTCGTCAGCATTTGGATTAAAGCCAGAGGAACAGAATACCAGATCGTCATTTTTTCCTTTTCCATTAGCTGTGTAAGACTTGCCGGCATCTTGGTGTGAGCATCAGGTACAATAACACTTGTTGCACAAGTCAGTGGGGCTGTAAAATATCCTAGTGTGGAAATGTCAAAATGAAGCGGAGCATGATTTCCGATTACATCATTTTCAGTTAGGTTATAAAGGGCAGCTGAAAGCCTTGCATAACTTAGTCCACTAAAATGCGTATGCATGATGCCCTTGGGAGTGCCCGTAGAGCCAGAGGTATACATGATATAGGCCAGGTCATTTTCATTTAATTCAGGTCGCTTAAAAGAATTGGGAAAGTTGCTGACATCATCCCAGGAAAACACATCAATATTCCATTCACCATTACAACCAATCAGCGTTTTCAGCCCGGTTGGTGCTTCAAACAAAACATGAAGTCCTCTTTTTTGAGTTGGATTAGCAATTAATACCCGAATTTCACAATCCTCAATTAAAAAGCGAGTTCTGGAAGCTGGAGCATGAGGATCGAGTGGAACATAAACAGCACCTGCCTTCATTATTCCATAGATAGCGATCGCAGATTCTAGAGAACGGTTCATGTTGACACCTACCCGATCCCCTTTTTCAACCCCTTGGTCAATTAACAGGGCGGCTAATTGGTTAGTCAACAAATGAAGGTCGCCGAAAGTAATGGTTTTGGCTCCGCATTTGAAAGCCTCCTTTTCGGGAAACCGTGAAGCGCCGATTTCTATAGTATGGTGTAATAGTGTAATCAATTCCAGGTGTTAAATACCGAGCAATCTGGCAATAATATTTCTTTGGATATCTGAAGTTCCGGCATATAAAACGCCCCCAACAGCATCTCTAAGGTCTCTTTCTATACCTTCTTCAGTCAGGTATCCATTGCCACCGAAGGTTCTTATGGTATCAAGACTTGAAGTAATAAAGTTTTCGCTCAAATAAAGCTTTAACATTGCTGCTTCCAGCATAGCTGATTGACCTGTCTTTTTTAACCAGGCCACTTTATACAATAGCAAGCGTGATGTTTCAAGTCTCATTTTCATATCAGCTATCCGGTTGGAAACAGACTGGAATTTACCGATTTTCTGTCCGTATTGTTCTCGTGTCCTGGCGTATTCAATGGTATTTTCCAATTGTCGCTCCATAGTCCCTAATTGGCTAGCAAGGATACAACATCGTTCATATTCAAGAGAATGGTTCATTAAACTGAAACCTGCACCTTCCCCTCCAAGTCGGTTTTCTTCGGGTAAGAAGCAGTTCTCGAGGTATAGTTCTCCAAATGGAATTGTCCTTAATCCCATTTTTTCATGGGTTTCGCTTGCCGAAAATCCCTCCATACCTTTTTCAACCAGAAATGCAGTTACTCCCCATCTGCCAAGTTTGGGGTTAACCGTTGCTAGAATCAGTGCTACATCGCAAATAGGACCAAATGTAACCAGGCGTTTAGTCCCGTTGAGTATATATCCACCATCGGTTTTTTCGGCAGTCATCTTTAAGCTGAAAACATCTGAACCTGCTTCTGGCTCAGTTAATGCATGAGCTCCAATCCATTTACCACTAACAAAAGCTGGAAGAAACTTGTTCTTCTGAGCTTCAGTACCAAACTGAACTACAGGCAATTGCACAGTCCACATTTGAGCATTCAAGCCAAAAGCAAGACCTGTATCTTTACAGCCATACCCAAAACCTTCCATAGCCAACATCGCTGACAGTATGTCTATCTCTTCATGTTTTCCACCATATGCCGAAGGAGCAGCAAGTGCCTGAATCCCGAAATCAGCGCATTTCTGCCAATTTTCACGATCAAAAACACCGTGCTTGTCATTATGGACGATATCGTCATTAAGTTTTTCAGACGCAAATTCTACAAAATTTGCTCTTAGTCCCAACTGCTCTTCAGTCCAAGAAAAATCCATTGAAAATATTTTTCAAACTTATTATTTATCCACAAAATCTGGATTAAAATCCAAACATACTTATCCGCAGGTATTAAAAAAAATTCCGCCCTATTTATAAATAAATTGGGTTGGAAATTAAAAAGGAGAGGTTCAATGAAAATTGTAGAGGCTTTATATCAAAATTTTCCATTTATTGGAAAATGTCGAAAAATATGAAACCTCCTGGAAAATAATCCTGGACTAGTTATAAGTGATTTACTTACCTTGAGTCTGTAGAACTGACGCCATCGCGCCAAGAAATTCGTAAGGGTTTTTCGCATCTTTAGGTACAAACTCGATATCCACTGCTTTGCCCAAACCAAGCTTAGCAGCATACTCGAGAAACAATTCCATAACCACACTATCCTCCAGAGTCCAACCAGTAGAATCAAAAACACTTAACTCCTGTTGAACATTTTTGAATTTATCCTGTGATTTTACAACTTCTGCAAAATCAGGACCTATTTGTTCTTTGGTCAATTGCTGGCACTCCCCTTCTATTACTGCCTGACCAATGAAATCAGGACATACAAAACTTTTTTCCAGAAGATCAAGTGGTACTTCAATTTTTCCTGGGAAATCAGATCCAACGGCATTCACATGTAAATGAGGTTTGGTTGCCAAACCAGAAAACAAGGGTCCTTTGCCAACATCAATAGACGTTGCTGTTACAAGTATATCAGATTCTTTTACTATTTCTTCTATCTCCGCCACTTCGAACTCTACATCAAGACCAAGAATTTCAGTTCTGGTCACTAAGGATTCTGCGGCAGCAGGATCAACATCGTAAATCAATATTTTTTCAAAGTCAAAAACTCTGGATAAGGCGTGAAGTTGAGTAACTGCCTGGGCTCCACAACCTATCATTCCCAGTACTTTGGAATCTGGATGAGCCAATACCTTACTAGCTAACGCAGAAGCTGCTCCTGTTCGCAAAGCTGTTAAGAAAACGCCGTCAGTAATGCCCATCAGGTGTCCCGTGGTAGTATCATAAAGAGAAAAGGTGGAAAGAATAGTTGGCAAGCCACTCATTATAGGGTTATTGGGATGATAACCTACAATTTTGATAAGGATCTTTCCGCCTTTTTTATGGAGAGGCATCCATTCTATCAACCCCGGATAGGGTTTTTCATAATTAAAACCAGAACGTATAGGTATTTCTGTTTCACTGGGGTCAAAATTAATAATAGCGGTTTCCATTCGGGTTATTAAATCATCCATTATGGCATTTAATCCACGATTAAGGACAATTTGTTGCATATCTTCCCCGGTGAGAATAAGAGAACTATTAGTTGGGTGCTTCATTTATCAGGTGGCTTAGAACTGCATTGAAACAATCAAAAATAAATTTTTGTTTAGATTAAGTCAATGCTTGATCTATTTACATGAAAAATCAAAAAAAAATTGAAAACCTTGAGGGGGTGGGTCATACTGATTTTACGACCAAAAAATAAACCTAATACTATTCTTTCAAAAAATATATATTTGGGCCATTAAAAAATTAAAAACCATATTAACCTGGGACGAGAAGTACAAACTTGTTGTATTGTTTGTGGCTATCCTTCTCATGGCGCTTCTGCAGGTGCTGGGAATCGCTTCAATCCTACCATTTATGCAGCTCGCTGCCGAGCCTGAAGCTATCCAGACCAATAAATGGTTAAACTGGGCATACACCACTTTTGGATTTGAATCCTCCAGGCAAATGTTGATTTACACTGGTATTGGGGTATTAACACTTTTGACACTCGGTAATGCATTCTCAGCTTTCACAACCTGGCTACAGCACAAATTCGCCTGGGATGTCGCTCATCAAATGGCGACCAGGCTACTTCGTACTTACCTGAGTCGCCCCTATAGATTCTTTCTTACCCGAAACTCCTCTGACCTACTGAATAACACTCTTGTCGAGGTTGTTCAAGTAACACGCGGCGTCCTTTTGCCACTTACGGAGCTTGCAGCCAGAACTCTTGTCATTCTTGTAATTTTCCTGTTGCTGGTTCTTGTAGATCCGATGTTGGCTTTTATAGTCTTGGCTGTTTTGCTTGCAGCCTATGGCATAGTATATGTCGGGGTTCGTAAGCTTTTGGAGAGACTGGGTAAAGCTAGGTTAGAAGCCAACGAGCGCCTTTTTAAAAGCCTGAATGAGGTGTTGACCGGTATAAAGATTTTCAGGGTATATGGTGCCCAAAACTTTTTTTACAGACGATTCGAACAAGCATCTGAAAAACTTATAAAAATCCATCCTAAAGTAGTGGTCATTACCGCAACTCCAAGGTATGTGATTGAGATATTAGCCTTTGGTAGCATTATCGGCCTGACTATTTACTTGTTGGTTTCAAACCAAAATTTGCAATCAGCACTTCCCATGCTAAGTCTTTACGCAGTTGCCGGGTATCGATTGTTGCCCGCCTTACAGGCTGCTTTTACTGCCATTACCAAATTCCGGCATTCTGTGCCATTATTGGATAAAATCCATGGAGAGCTTACAGCCAAATATGACGACAATTACAATATTGAGGAATCGGATTCTATTCCCGTTTTCTCTGAACAACTTACTCTGAATAATGTTTCTTTTCATTATGAGGCTTCGTCTCAAAATGTACTTGCTGATATAAACCTTGAGATTCCAAAGGGAAAAACTGTAGCTTTCGTAGGAGCTACCGGATCAGGGAAAACTACACTCATCGATTTAATCGTTGGTCTTCTAGAACCCAAAAATGGAGAGGTTCTAATCGATCAGAACCAATTGAAACCATCGAATGCCAGTAGTTGGCAAAAACAGATAGGTTACGTCCCCCAAGATGTATTTTTGTTTGACGATACCATTCTAAGAAATATTGCCATTGGACAGGAAGATAATGAGGTCGATACTGCCCAGGTTGAAAATGCAGCCAAGCTGGCACAAATTCATGAATTTATTGCCAATGAGTTGCCAAATGGCTATAAAACTACGATCGGAGAGCGCGGTATTAGGATGTCAGGTGGACAAAGGCAAAGGATGGGTCTCGCACGAGCGCTCTATCGTAACCCGCAGGTTATGATATTTGATGAAGCCACAAGTGCCCTCGATGGTATTACTGAAAATGCTGTTCTGGAGGCCCTGGAAACCATAGCTGACGAACTGACTGTATTTATTATTGCTCACAGATTAGCAACCGTTCGCCACGCAGATTGCATTTTCCTCCTTGAAGCAGGAAAAATTGTGGCACAAGGCACATATGATGAACTTCTGGAATCAAGCTCGGTTTTCCGGGAGATGGTTCAATTATCGTGATAAAACCGAAAATCAACTTAAAAACGCTATGAAACGACATTTAATCCTTCCTTTGTTATTCCTCTTTATGGCAATGCCGTTCATAGGCAACGGTCATGCCCCTGAACAGAGTTACGTTTATTTTAACATCTATAAAGATCATATTGAAGGCCGTTTTGAAATGACGGTAAAGGATATTAACAGAGCTGTTGGATTAAACCTCCCAGAAGATGCTACCGTTGAGCAAATCACCCCTTACCTCGAGCAAATTTATGCCTATTACAGAGATCGGGTTTCATTTTCATCAGATCAGGGTGCCCATGCATTCAATTTCAATGAAACAACTGTATTTGATGCTGGTGACCTGGGTAACTTTTATCAATTCAGATATAAACTGGATAACGTCAATGCTATTCCAGAAGCTATTAAAACTAAATACAACGTGCTATTTGACCAGGACATTAAGCACCTTGGTATGTTAATGATAGAATATAATTGGAAAGCTGGCATTTATAATAACGAGGCTAAACCGTCATTAACGTTTAGTCCAATTAGCACCGAGCAAACTTTATCATTGGCAGGTAATACCGTATTGAAGGGCTTTATTGCCATGATTATTCAGGGCATCTGGCACATCTGGATTGGCATAGACCATATCCTCTTTCTTTTGGCGCTTATCCTTCCTTCCGTAGTCCGGCGTTTCAGGCTTGCTAATAAAGAAGAAATTTTTGATCCTAATGATAGTTATTCAAAAGTCTGGGCCCCGGTTAAAAAGTTCAGACCTGCATTTATCTACATCATCAAGATTATCACCTTTTTCACAATAGCCCATACAGTAACGTTAAGTATGGCGGCCCTTGGCGTCATTAACCTGCCAGGAAGATTTGTTGAATCAGTGATTGCACTTTCTATCGCTCTTGCTGCAGTTCATAATATTTATCCGCTTTACAAAAACCCGGAATGGGTAATTGCTTTTGGCTTCGGCTTGTTTCATGGATTTGGCTTTGCTTCAGTGCTTGGCGATATCGGGCTTTCAGGCGAATACACAGTACTTTCATTACTAGGTTTCAACCTAGGTGTTGAGATCGGCCAGGTTGCCATTATTATTGTACTATTCCCAATCCTTTACTTCCTTAGAAAGCTTTGGCTGTATCCGAAGATCCTGCTTTACGGTTCAATTATCCTGATTCTAATCTCTCTATACTGGTTTATTGAAAGAGCATTTGAAGTTGACCTTCCACTAGGAAGAATTCTCAAGCCTGTTCTAAACTTAATAGGCCTGTAAATGTAGAGCATATGCGTGTTTAACACGGATATCATGACAATGAAGAAAAAAACACCAGGCGACAAATCCGCTTTGTTATCCAAATGGCTCAACCGAAAAAAAGCCACCTCAGAACCAACAGGTATTCAACCTATTGAGCAGGGCAAGGATTTACCACAATCTTTTGGCCAGCAGCGACTTTGGTTTTTGCAACAGCTTTATCCCGGTAATCCATTTTATCATTATGCTGACCTTATCAGGCTGAAAGGTCCGCTTGATGCTAAAAAGCTATTTGACAGTTATCACCTTTTAGCAGAAAAACACGAAATTCTTAGAACCACTTTTTCTGTAAAAAATGGCCAGCCAGTACAGGTAACAAGAGATGGAAAGGCTACAGAGATTTTGTCTATCGACCTGAGGGATAAGGATCATTCCGATAAGGAAAATGAAGTCCATAATATCGCTTCTGAATTAGCCAGAAAGCCATTCGACCTCAGCCAAGGACCGCTTGTCAGGATCGCTTTAATGGTGTTATCTGATGCTGACCATTTCCTTTTAGTCTCAATGCATCATATTATTACTGACAAATGGTCAATGCAACTGCTTCGAGATGAATGGGCAGAAATATATGCCAGCCTGGTCAACGGAGAGCCACCAAAAATCAATAAACTTCCTTTTCAGTATAGTGATTACGCTTACTGGCTACGACAACAAAAACCGGATACCAAACAGCTCGCATTCTGGAAAAATAAGCTGGCTGGCGAACTACCAGTCATGGACTTGCCTACAGATAAAATACGCCCGGTAAGTCCCACCTTTGGGGGCGCTTTTTCCAAACGGTCATACTCTGACTCGTTATCTGGTGACCTGAAGGCATTGTCCAGTAACTCTGGAACAACCATGTTCGTACTTATGTTAGCAGCATATAAAGTACTTCTGCACAGGTATTCCGGACAAACAGATCTGCTGGTAGGCACACCAATTACCAACCGTGATCAAACCAGTCTTGAAAAGCTGATCGGTTTTTTTAACGATACTGTGGTTCTCCGTTCGCAATTCAACCCCGAAACCAGTTTCGATGGTTTTTTAACGGAAATCAAGCAAACTGTGCTTGAAGCATTCTCAAATAAAAACACCCCATTTGAGGAACTGGTAAAAATGCTAAAACCAGAACGGACGGTTAATGTAAATCCTTTGTTCCAGGTGATGTTCTTATATCATAAAGTGCCACCGGCGCCCAATTTTGGGGAAGGGATTACCATAAAGCACGAACCCTTCGATTTTGGCGTATCCAAGTTTGATTTAACGCTTTACATTTCAGAAGCTGAAGATCAACTCTCGGCCACCATTGAATATACCAGCGATCTCTTTGAAGCTGAAACTATTGAACGTTTACACGACAGTCTTGAAACCATCCTTGAGGAAATCACAAAAGATATCAGTCAGCCGCTCAGTACCATTCCGGTATTGACGACTAAAGAACGTTCAAAGGTTCTGGATATTTGGAATGATACGGAAATCACAAGTGATAAAAAGATTATTCATGACTTGATCAATACCCAGGTAGCAAAAAATCCACAATCGATTGCCGTTACTGCAAATGGACATTCGTTGAGTTATTTTGAACTCGACAAAAGATCTAATTACCTGGCAAACAAGCTAATCAGGTCAGGGGTAAAAGCCAACACTCTTATAGGTTTATGCCTTGAACGGTCAGTTGAATTAGCTATCGGTATTTTGGGAATATTGAAAGCTGGAGGCGCTTATGTCCCGATTGACCCCGATTATCCTGAAGAGCGTATCAATTATATGGTTGAAGATGCTCAGATGCCTATAGTAGTGACCACCGACGAATTCAGTTATCTTTTTTCTGGAAAGGGAATAAAAGTAATTGAATTAGGGATTGATGGCCAGGAAGCAGATTTACTAATTGAAAAACCTGAAATTAAGCCTTCAGACTTAGCATACGTGATTTATACCTCAGGAAGTACAGGCCAACCTAAAGGGGTGAAAGTGAGTCACGCTAACCTGGTTCATTCAACAACGGCAAGGTTTCACTATTATGAAAATCAGCCGGAAAGCTTTTTGCTATTATCATCATTCGGATTCGACAGTTCTGTAGCAGGTATTTTCTGGTCTCTCACCAATGGCGGAACCCTGACCTTACCACCAAAACGCATTGAACAGGATCTGGAAAAACTGGCTCAGATAATCTCTGAAAACAAGGTAAGTCACACCCTGATGCTACCTTCATTGTATGAAACAATACTTCAACATACGGACTTATCCAAGCTCAATTCCCTGCAAACAGTAATGGTAGCAGGGGAAGCTTGTAGCGGCTCTTTGGTAGCCAGACATTTCGAATTAATGCCCCATGTGGAATTGGTTAATGAGTATGGTCCAACCGAAGCCAGTGTCTGGTGTATTGCCCATAAAATCAGTCCTCAGGATACCGTGAAAGTACCAATTGGGCAACCTATTGCCAATACTTCAGTATATATTCTTGATAAGCACATGCAGCCGGTTCCTATCGGCGTTGCTGGCGAATTGTTCATAGGTGGCAAAGGCATTACCCAGGGCTACCTTAATCGCCCTGAATTGACCAGAGATCGATTTATTCAAAATCCATTTTCTAAAGAAGGGCATGACTTATTGTATAAAACAGGAGATCTTGCCAGTTATAGAAATAATGGGATAATAGACTTCCACGGTAGGGCCGATCAGCAGGTTAAGATAAGGGGGTTCAGAATTGAGTTGGACGAAATCAAGGAGACGCTCAAAAAAAGCCAAGGGGTAAAAGATGCAATTATTATCATTGCCAATGATCAAAAGTCAACTGAGGTAGAAAAAGACCTGTCTGATCCCGAAATATTAATTGAAGCTTTGTCAAGTTTACTGGAAGGCGAAGCTGAAAAATTACTTACATCCATTGAAAACCTTGACGAGCAGGAGTTGGAGTTCATGCTTCGGGAATTCGGGGATAGTGATCATGTACCATCAATATGACAAGAAGAATAAAAAGAACCAAGGATCTTGAAGTCACGCTGGTCATTAATAACGATGACTTTATCAAACCACCGCAACAGGCTCAGCGAAATGTATTGCTCAATAAAGCTTTACATGAATTCATGCTTGACCTAGGTGCATTGGATAAACTGGCAGAAAAATTTGTGCCGGGTCATATCCAACACGATATGTCTGACCGCACCCAAACCGACCTTTCCGATGAAGAGATAATGGAAGACTGGCAGATACCAGTTATGCAATCCATGGCGACTTTGGTTGGAGAATCGAAAGGGCATATCCTCGAAATTGGATTTGGCAGAGGTGTAGCTTCTGACATGATCCAGGCAGAAGAAGTTGCGGCGCATACTATAATTGAATGTAATGATTCTGTGATCAGGAGATACGAACAGTGGAAAGAAGGATATCCTGGCCGCGATATTAGGATTGTCCATGGCTTATGGCAAGATACTATTGGCGACCTGGGCCAGTTTGACGGCATCTTTTTCCATACTTATCCGCTGAATGAAGATGAATACATGGAGTATGTGAGTGGCAGCGTGACTTTTGCCCAGCATTTTTTTAGTACTGCTGCTCAACATTTACATAAAGGAGGTGTGTTTACCTATCTAACAAATGAAATAGACTCATTAAGCCGGGCGCATCAAAGAGCCCTGTTCGAACACTTTTCTTCCTTCTCGCTCCAGATCATTCCACTTAAGATGCCTCAGGACGTTAAAGACACCTGGTGGGCTGATAAGATGGCTGTTGTAAAAGCTGTAAAATGAACCAGGAAAGTCTACATAGCAAAATAATGGCCTTATCCGCCAAACAGCGCAAACTGCTGTCCCTGCAATTAAGTGCTGCTCTATCCAAGCAAAATGATTCAGGTTACCAGGGAAAGAAAATTGTAGCCTATGTTACCAGCGATGATAATTTCAACATTGATATTACCAAAGCGTATCTAAAGGATAAGCTGCCTGATTTCATGGTCCCTTCTTCGATCATAAGTATCGATGAAGTACCTAAGTTACCCAATGGGAAAATCGACATTTCAGCGCTGCCTTCCCCTCAGGAGCAAACCAGTGAAACCACTTCCAGTTTCAAGGCTCCTTCTTCAGAAAACGAAAAAATATTGGCCAGCATCTGGGAGGAAGTTTTACACTTTAGTCCGATTAGTGTCAATGATAATTTCTTTGAAATTGGCGGAGATTCGATATTAAGTATCCAGATCATTGCCAAGGCCCGGGCTGCAGGATTAAAACTCTCTGCTAACCAATTATTCGAACAACAGACCATTGCTGAACTGGCACTATTTGCTCAAAAACAAGCACCTGTCAAACAATTCTCCGAAGTAACTGGCACTATGCCACTCATGCCAATCCATCATTGGTTTTTTGATACAAAGACCTCCGCACCTAACCATTGGAACCAGGCTGTAAGATTTCAACCTGCTCCATCTGTTACTGCACAGATATTTGAAAAAGCCATCTCAGCCATAACTGAGCATCACGATGCCTTAAGGCTTTCCTTTCCAGGATACGGGAGAAACAGGAAGGGCCAATACCAGGATAATGTTCATTTCAACGCTTTTGAAAAGTATATAATCCCTGACCAATCTGAAGCCGAATTGGTATCTGCAATAAACCAAAAAGTGAGTGTCCTTCAAAAAGGTCTTGATCTGGAAAACGGGCCATTAATAAAAGCCTGCTACTTCGACACAAGCCTGGAAGGACAGAACCAGATTGTCATCATAGCGCATCATGCCATCATCGATCATGTTTCATGGAAAATCTTGATTGACGACCTGGAATATGCTATCGGACAATTGATAAAAGATGATGTTATCTCCCTTCCGGGAAAGACAGACACCTACCAGAATTGGAGTGAAGCAATTACCAGCCAAGCTAACTCGGAAACTATAAAAAGCGAACTGGCTTACTGGACATCTCAATGCATTAGTGTGCAGGAATTACCTACGGATATTAAAGGTGAAATTCCTTTTCAGGAAGCCGACGTTCAGTCATTTGAAACCAGTTTGGATGCTGAAACTACACAAACTTTTTTAACCTCTGCAAATGAAACTTATAAAACCCGCCCCGAAGAGTTGATCACTGCCGCTTTGGTGCAAACTTTTTCGGAGTGGACAGGCAATGAACAAATTCGCATAGGATTTGAAAATCATGGCAGGGAAGCTTTAGGCGAAAAAGATTTGTCGAGAACAATCGGTTGGTTTACAACATATTACCCCTCTATATTTCAACTTCAACACGAAGATGATAGTCAACTTATAAAAGCTACTAAGGAAACCATGAGGCAAGTACCAAATAAAGGTGCGGGCTATGGGATGTTAAAGTATCTTTCCTTGCCGGAAAATGAAGCTGGCAATCTAAACCTTCATCCACCGATAATCCTGAACTACCTAGGTGTGAATTCGGAACAGAGAAGAACTTACCTTGCAAAATCCTTTTGGCTTAACGAAGGTTCAAGAAATACTTCAAGTGAATGGCATCATTTAATTGAAGTTAATGCTTTTGTGAGCAAAGGAGCACTCAAAATGAATTGGCGTTTTGGCAATGGTTTCTTTTATCAAAAAACGATTGAAGATTTAGGTCAGTCCATGGTTTCAAAGTTGGGGTCCATAATCCAGCACTGCCAGAATGCTGATTCAGGAAATTATTCCCCTTCTGACTTCCCGGAAGCAGATTTAAATCAAGATGATCTTGACACCCTTTTAGGTCAATTGAATATTTAAATGTTT
Organism: Bacteroidota bacterium; assembly: GCA_039028895.1. Lineage (GTDB taxonomy): Bacteria > Bacteroidota > Bacteroidia > Chitinophagales > Saprospiraceae > JAHDCJ01. The sequence goes on from JBCCHF010000017.1 coordinate 86,679, forward strand.
ATCGATGTCAAAACCAAAGATTGAAGCAATTTATCCATTGGGTTATATGCAACAGGTCTTGCTATTGCATTCACTTTATGAAAAGGTGGATCAAGGTTTATTAAATGTTACCTGTACCTTGTCAGGGCATCTGGATATAGACATTTTTCAGCAGTCCCTAAACCAGGTGGTCAATCGTCACCATGCACTCAGGACCTCCATTCACTGGAAAGATATTGACAAACCCGTTCAGGTAATTCATCCGCCTTCAGCGTTTTTATTCGAGGAACTGGATTGGTCAGATAAAACTCCTGAAGTCCAGGAAAAGGCTTTTGAAGAATTGCAACAAACTGTAAAATCAAATGGTGTTGACCTTTCCAAACCGCCTGCATCTCGAATCCATTTGATACAATTGAGTAAAGAAAGATATTGGTTGCTTTGGACTTGTCATCATATTCTACTTGACGGATGGTCAGCAGCAATAATCATAAAAGATCTGTTTGAAATTTACGGTGGAAGAGTAAAAGGTCAAGTGGCCCAATTGCCAGCCCTTCCCTCACATAAAGCCTTGCGCAGCCACCTTCAAAAATTGGAAACTGGTGAGGCAGAATTGTTTTGGCGGGAAACTTTATCTGGTTACACTCCGATTTCAATTCAAAATGGCAGCGGTCAGGCCTCCAAAAACTTTGATGCTCATGCTATTCATTTAGACAATGAGCGTACTTCAAACCTGGTAGACTTTGCCCGAAAAAACAGGGTTACCATAGGTACAGTCATTCAAGTTATCTGGGGATTGACCCTCAATGCAATCAACGGTACTGATGATATCGTTTTTGGTACAACAGTATCAGGCCGGAGTATGGACTTCCCAAATATTGACAGGCTTTCCGGTTTATTTATGAACGTCTTGCCAGCAAGGACTAATATTGAAAAAGCAGGAAATGTGGGAAGTTGGTTGGCAGCCTTTCAACTCCAACAGAATAAGGCGAGAACATTTGAGCATATAACTCTTGATCAAATTAGTTCGTGGTTAAAATTCCCTGGGCATACTCCTTTGTTGGAAAGTTTAATTGTATTCGAAAATTTTCCATGGGAAGATATTAAAAGTGGTGGCATTACTGTTTCTGACTTCCTTGGCGGAATAACCTCCACCTATCCATTAACCGCTATCGTAATACCTGGCGAAAACATGAAGATAGACCTCAGGTTTGACAAGAATAGTTTAAGCCGGGCACACATTAATTTCATTGTAGAAACCTTCACTACCCTTTCCTCTGAAATTGTTAGATTGGGAACAGAATCACTTTCAACCCTGGTTGGTAAAATACCTTCCTTTTCGAATCCGAATCGGCCAGAAGCCAGCAGCGATAATGACATGGCCAAGCAAACAGATGCCAGCTTAAAATATGCTCCTCCGCAAAATAATGTGGAATTACAGCTTACAAGGATCTGGGAATCCGTTTTTGGTATAAGTCCTATTGGAATCAATGACAATTTTTTTGAACTAGGTGGCAATTCTTTGCTGGCAGTAAGACTCTTTGCCAAAATCGAGTCAGAAACGGGAAAGAACCTTCCACCTGTTAGCTTACTTAACCATCCTACCATTGCAGAGCAAGCCAATTTATTTTCTTCTTCAACAGAACAATCATGGTCGTGCCTGGTGCCACTAAGGGCCAATGGGCGTAAGAAACCTATTTTCTGTTTGCATGCGGGAGGTGGGCATATTATGTTCTACAACGACATGACGAGACATATGGATGCTGACAGACCAGTATATGCTGTTCAGCCTTCAGGCATCGACGGATCAAGCGAAATGCACAACAGTATCGAAGAGATGGCCGCTTTCTATTTGAAAGAAATTAAAGCCGTTCAGCCTCAAGGACCTTATGCATTGCTAGGCACTTGTTTTAGCAATCCAATTTGTATTGAGATGGCCAAAATGATAGAATCGGAAGGAGATTCCCTTTCAGCTCTAATTATTATTGACTCACCTCCTCAGCAACCACAATGGCAGCCGTGGACTCTCAAAAGAAAAGTCAAATTTTGGGCTAACAAACTGGTCAGCGGGGAAATCAAAACCGTATTTTCAAGATTTGTCACGAAAAGTAAGGAAGTTAAAGAAACCACCCTCGATCCAGAAAAATCGAAGCAACTACGTAACCTGAAAAAATTATTAGATGCCTTCCATGAAATTTACTTCAAGTATGAATGGAAGCCCTTCCCAGGTAAAATCACGCTGATCCGAAGTACCGAATTTCACATGGACGGGGAAAACCCGGAACAGGTTGATGAATGGAAAAAATATGTAGTAGAAGAAAACCTTGATATTCACGTTGTAGAAGGAGGCCACCTGACGCTCTTCGAAGAACCAGATGTCGTCAACCTATCTGCAAAACTGGATGAATGTCTGAATGCCCTTCATCCATAAATGTTCGATTATGTGGAATGTTGCTTCAATTCCATCACCATTAAAGAAGAATGTAATCCATGTCTGGAAATACCGGGTTTCTGACGGTATCTCCTCAATGAATGATCATCTGAAGTTGTTATCTGACCAAGAAAAACAAAGAGCAGACCGTTACCGATTTGAAGTGGACAGGGAGCGGTTCATCATTTCTCATAGCATCCTGAGAATACTTCTGGGGCATTACCTTGGACAGGAACCCGATCAAATAACCTTTTCATTTGGCCATCAACAAAAGCCAGAACTAAGAGACTACAAACGCCTGACATTCAATATGTCACATTCCGAAGATTATGCAGTTTATGGATATTGTCTGGATTATGATATTGGTATTGATGTAGAATATGTTAAGAAGGATATTGAATTCGAAATTATTGCCAGACAATTCTTTTCCGAAAAGGAGTGCGCAGCATTATTCTCACTTGAAAAGAAAAACTTAGCGACTGGCTTTTTCAATTGCTGGACAAGGAAAGAGGCTTTTATAAAAGCTATTGGTGATGGATTGACTTTTCCCTTAGACCAATTCGCTGTCACTTTGAAACCAGGGAAAAGTCCTGAGTTAACAGAACTGAAATCGGCTCCCACTTCGTTAAAGCAATGGTCGCTTTATGCATTTTCCCCAAGAGAAGATTACATTGGTGCGTGCGCTGTGAATGGTCCAGTCAGCACTGTCAATTATTTCCAATTTGAGAAAAGCTAAAAAAGCAATACCTTCCCCAGATGCCACTAAATCCTGCTAAAAGACTGGATGCCGTACAGCCCTATTATTTTTCCAAGAAACTGGCGGAAATTGCGGCTTTGCACAAAACCGGAAAGGAAATTATAAATCTTGGTATCGGGAGCCCTGATTTACCACCTCACCATGATGTTATAACTGCGTTAAACAATTCAGCATTAAATATTGGCAACCATGGTTACCAGTCTTATCGTGGATTACCACAACTGAGAGCTGCAATTGCTAATTGGTACCACAAAATATATCATGTTTCCGTTGATCCTGAAACTGAGGTTCTACCATTAATAGGATCCAAAGAAGGCATAATGCATATTTCACTTGCCTTTCTTGAGCCCGGAACAAAAGTGCTAGTACCAGATCCTGGCTATCCTGCTTACAGCGTAACTGGCCAGCTTGCAGGAGCAGAGGTGATTCGTTACCCACTATTGACTGGTTCGTGGTGGCCTGATTTTGACTGGCTCAATACTCTTGACACTTCAGATATAAAGCTAATGTGGATTAATTATCCACATATGCCAACTGGAGGTGTTCCGACAAAAAAACTTTTTACCGACCTTATCAATTGGGCTGCTAAGAAAAAATTGCTCATTTGTAACGACAATCCGTACAGCCTTATTCTGAATGACGGTCCGCCCATAAGTCTGCTCTGTGTGCCAGGTGGCAAAGACTTCGCCTTGGAATTGAACTCCTTAAGTAAATCCCACAATATGGCTGGTTGGAGAGTCGGTATGCTTTTAGGCGCTGAGACTCATATCAACTCCGTTATGAAAGTAAAAAGTAATATGGACTCTGGTATGTTCAAAGGCATACAGGAAGCTGCCATCACTGCCTTGAATCTTGATGCTTCATGGAGCAATAAACTTAACACCATTTATGCGAATCGAAGGGAAGCAGCCTGTCGAATAATGGATTTGTTATCGGCCAAATATGAAACAAACCAATCTGGTATGTTCGTATGGGCAAAGGTTCCGGATTCTGAGCAGGGTACAGAAAAACTTACAGATGAAATTCTGTATAACGCCGGGGTATTTATTACACCAGGCTTCATTTTCGGTAAGGGAGGTAGTCGTTATATCAGGATATCACTTTGTTCGCCAACTTCTACTTTTGAAACAGCTTTTCAACGCATTAAGACTTATCTGGATAACAGGGTATAAGGATGAAGGTAACGATCATAGGATTGGGATTGATTGGTGGGTCTATGGCAAAGGATATGAGGAAGATTGGATTTGCATCTCAAATTACAGGGGTTGACAATAACCCAGATCACTGTAGTCAGGCCCTGAATCACAAAATCGTGGATGCTATTGCCACTCTGGATAAAGGCATTACCAATGCCGACCTTATCATTCTGGCCATCCCGGTATTAGGTGCTCAGAAAGTTATCCATGCCCTACTTGACAAAATCGATGACCGAACAGTCGTTATGGATGTTGGATCTACAAAAACTGGCATATGCAATGAAATCAGAGATCACCCCTCCCGAAAAAACTTTGTGGCAACACATCCCATGGCTGGTACTGAGTTTTCGGGTCCAGATGCAGCGATAGAGGGATTGTTTAGGCAAAAAGCATCCATTATTTGCGATAGAGAGCAATCAAGTCCTGAGGCAGTTGAATTGGTGATCAACCTCTACCATGCATTGGGCATGCATACCATTTACATGAATGCATCGGATCATGATGTTCACGCAGCCTATGTTTCACATATTTCTCATATCAGTTCATTTGTCTTATCACTCACCGTTTTGGAAAAGGAAAAAAGTGAAAAGGCAATTTTGGATATGGCAAGTGGCGGTTTTGAATCTACAGTAAGACTGGCTAAAAGTTCCAGTGAAATGTGGTCTCAAATTTTCATCCAGAATAAAAATCCGATGATTGAGGTCATTGATAAATATTCAGACTATCTGACTGAGTTTCGTCAGGCCATTCTCAATGATGACAAAACAAAAATCGAAACCCTGATCCAAAAGGCAAATGAGATCAAAAAAGCATTGAAATAAAATTCTCAATCATATTGAATTTCATTTTTCTTACCCATTCCGTATTTTCGGAATGGCTTACGCATAACATTAAATCGCATCAACGATCCTAAAATCACACCATGAGAACATTACCATTTTTCCTAGGCTTGTTACTGTCATTTTTCATCGTTAATCCTGTTCAAAGTCAATCGTATTATTATGGAGACGGGGATTTCAATCCAGATATTCCTTCACCAGAAGAATTCCTTGGTTACCCTATTGGAGAGCGACATACACGGCACGACCTTGTTGTTGCTTATTTTAATAAACTCGATGAGCTATCAAACCGGGCCAGCATTGAAGTTTACGGTCAGTCTTATGAATATCGCGAGCTGGTTATGTTAACGGTCTCTTCTCCTGAAAACATTGAGAATATTAGCACCATTAAGGAAAACCACAAAAAGCTTGTAGACATTAACACAAAGGTTGAGGATTTCGGTGATATGCCTGTATTGGTCAACCTGGGCTACAGTATTCATGGCAATGAACCATCGACCACAGAAGCTGCCATGTTGATTGCCTACAACTTTGTAGCTTCCAACACCCAGGAAGCACTGAGTTTACTTGACGATGCAGTTTTATTTATTGATCCGGCGATCAATCCTGATGGCCGAGATCGTTTCACTCATTGGGCGAACACTCATGTAGGAAATGTTAAAATTGCCGACCGATATGATGTAGAACATAATGAAGCTTGGCCGGGAGGGAGAACTAACCATTATTGGTTTGACCTTAACCGTGACTGGTATCTGGGAGTGCATCCGGAAAGCAGAGCTAAACTAAAGTGGTATCATGATTGGTACCCAAATGTAGTAGGCGATTTCCACGAAATGGGCACCAATAGCACCTATTTTTTCGAACCCATGAAAGCCAACGCGTCGAAAGACCCCATCATGCCCAAAGAGAATTATACAACGCTTACGGATCTTTTTGCCAACCATTTTATAAAAGATCTGAATGAGATTGGATCATTATATTTTACGAAAGAGATTTTTGATGGCACTTATCCAGGGTACGGTTCTTCTTATCCTGATTTGCAAGGTGCCTTGGCCCTTTTGTTTGAACAAGGAAGTTCCCGCGGTCACCTTCAGGAAACCGAAACCGGGGAAATGAGTTTCGCATTTACCATTAAAAATCAATACGTCACAAGCTTATCAACCGTTCGGGCAGCAGTTGAGAACAAGGAAGTAATGCATAAATATCTGCAAGACTTTTTTACTTCTGCAGTGTCAAATTCCAGCAAAAGTCAAGTCAAGGGTTATGTCTTTGGCGAAGACTATGATAAAGGAAGATTGAATGGTTTCATTGACAAATTATTGCTCCATAAAGTCCGATTTCATGAGCTCTCGTCACCCATCACAAAAAATGGTCGCACTTTTTGGCCCGGGAAAGCTTACGTTGTACCAACTCAACAACCCCAATACCGGATGGTACAATCCTTTTTCGAAACCTATGAAGAATATGCTGATAGTGTTTACTACGATGCTTCTTCATGGTCAATGGTCAATTTTTACAACCTCAAGTATGAAGCCCTGACCGGCTCACTTAATCTCGGAGAAGAGGTCAATTCTCAACCTGTGTTTGATCCTGAAAAACTCAAACTTGCAGACTACGCGTATCTTATTCCATGGGATGATTATTTCGCACCAGCTGTCCTTTATGGCATCCTCGATAATGACATTACCGTAAAATCAGCGTTTAAACCATTTACAATTCCTGCTTATGGCAAGGAAGTTTCATTTGGGTACGGTGCCCTCATGATACCAGTTAGTGAGCAGGAAAAATCCAATGAACAGGTTAAAAGTATATTGGGTGAATTGAGCCAGAAATTTAAAGTACCTGTAATTCCTGTTCAAACAGGATATAGTCTTGAGGGCATCGATCTTGGAAGTCGAAATTTCAGAACCCTTAAAAAACCCAAAGCCATTATGTTTGTAGGTAACGGGATATCGTCATACGAAGCTGGGGAAGTCTGGCATTTGTTAGATACAAGAATTGAAATGCCACTCACCAAGGCCCCACTTAGAATATTCAACAGGGTTGACCTTGATCGGTATAATGTAATGGTTATGGTTTCCGGGTCATACAGCCAGTTAGATTCGGTCAAACGACAAAAGATTGCTGACTGGGTTAAAAAAGGAAACACACTTATTACCAGTCGGATGGCATCCAAATGGGTAATTGATAAAAAGATCGTTAAAGAGTCTTTAGTAAAAGCTCCCAAAGACACCACCAATAAAAATAAAAGGCTCGATTATGTCAGTGCACGCGAGCATATTGGCAAAGAACGTGTCGGCGGCTCAATTTTCGAGATTGATCTTGATATCACTCATCCACTAGGGTTTGGATATTATGATCGGAAAATCCCTGTTTATCGCAATCATACTGTTTGGTTAAAACCAAGCAAAAACCCCTACTCCACTGTTGGCAAATACACAAAAGACCCCCATATCGATGGGTTTATTACTAAGCGGAATCTCGAAAATTTCCTAAAGCCTTCTGCTTCATTGATTGTAAGTCCATTGGGCGCAGGCAGAGTCGTGATGTTTGCTGATAATCCCAATTTCAGGGGAACCTGGTATGGTACCAACAGAATGTTTTTGAATGCGATTTTCTTCGGCAAGCATATTTCTGTGCCTGGCGGCAGGAATTAATTTTAAACCTACATTCCTTTAACTCAATTATGGATAAAATTTCACAAGATTTTATCATAAAACAATACCAATCCGGTATTGAAAGCTATGCCAATTTCACACTTGAAGTAGGATTATGGGAATCTGAGAAATACGTTTTTCAAAAATATCTTGATCCAGAAAACAGGATACTTGATCTTGGTTGCGGTACTGGCAGAACAACGATACCACTTTATCAATTGGGTTACCAAAAAATCTATGGCGTCGACCTTACCCCTGAAATGATCAATAAAGCCAATGAGTTAAATCTTCAATACCATTTATCTTTAGACTTTCAGGTTGGTGATGCCACTAATCTGTCATTTGAAGACCAAACGTTTGATGCAGTAATCTTTTCTTTCAATGGGTTGATGTCTATTCCAGAAGCTGAAAGCAGGTTGCAAGCCATTCTTGAAATTAACCGGGTACTAAAACCCGATGGCCATTTTATTTTCACAACACATGATCGGGATGCAGCCTTTGAATACAAGGATTTCTGGAAAGCAGAAAAGATTAAATGGGATGCAGGCCAGCAAGATCCTTCACTCTATGAATTTGGGGATATCATTTCACATTCGAAAAACGAATCAAGGGAAATCTTTATCCACATTCCTGATAAAAAGGAAATAGAGACTTTGCTCAATGAAACGGGCTTTGTTATCTTAGAAACCTTCTATAGAAGTCATAAATTCGATGAACCGGAACCTGTCAAGCAAAAATCAGGTGAATGCAGGTTCTGGATCGCCAAAAAACTATAACCTCGTGAAACAATTTTCTATTCCTTACGCCTTGCTGTTTTGTGTCTTTTTGTATTCCTGTAAAGGAGAAACTGATCATAAAACTCCGGATGAACCAAAAACTGAAGTAGTTGAAACCAACAAGAATTCCGAACCCATTCCTCCGGATGAGCCTGAAGCCCCGGCACTACCAGAATACGATACAGCACCCTCTGAAGGCTACGATCTCCTTGGAAAAACGGAAGGGGACCTCAATAAAGATGGGGTAGTTGAAAAAGTTTATGTCTACAACACCCCAGATGAAACCGAATTTGGTACTGCCCGACAGATTATTGTCTTAAAGGTAAATGACCAGAACGAATGGGAAGAATGGCTGGTTTCTAATGGTGGCGTACTTCCTTCTGAGCATGGTGGTATTAAAGGAGATCCTTTCCAATCTATCAGAGTTGAAAGAGGCTGTATCGTCGTTGAGCATTATGGGGGTAGCCGCTGGGAATGGACCTACACCCACAGATTCAGATTCCAGAATGAAAAATGGGAATTGATCGGTACTACCATCACCAATGGTGCTGCTTGCGAATATTATGACGAATACGACTATAATCTTTCAAACGGGAATATCAATTACACCAGAACCAATGAAAATTGTGATATCGAAGGAACTCCTGGCAAGCCGACTAAAGAAACTGCTGCTTTAAGTCATAAAATATCCCCACTGCCAGTTATCAATGATTTTTACCCGGGCAATACCGAAGTCAAGTTAGAAGGCACTGACAATACCTTTTATTTCTGAAGGAAGGTCGTGATTTCACCCAAGTTAACAAACTTGAAATTTTGGTTCAGCTTTTCTTCATTATTATAGTTGAAACCATCCTGAGCCACAAAGATTCCATTTGGAAACTTTGGTCCAAGGGGAACTGTGCAAATCTCGATACCATCAGTCTCTTCAACTCCATCCACCTTACCCGGGTCCAGACAAAAAGACAATAGGTATTTGGATTGCTCGACGTCGAAAATAGCATACGAAAAATTCCCTTGACTTGATGCTACCAGGTACTTCGAGCCAATTAAGGCCAGTCCTTCAATATCGAACCTGATATTCGGATTTTTTCGGTTTGACCCCGGAATTAAAGTACCTTTGGTATCACCTTCAGGATTTGAAGAAAACTTGTAAATTCCCGCATTTTCTTCTCCTACAAAAAGTACTTCATTCTCATCATCAACCACCATACCTTCCACCTGGGACGGCAATTTCATTTTTCTGATTATTCCTCCACTTTGGGTTTTCCCAACGTTTGGTATTAGTGGATCTATCTGGAAAATATTTCCCTCTTTATCATTTACAAAAAAGTAAACTTTGTTGTTCGAATCCTTTGAAAGGCAGAATCCATATGGGATAAATTCACCCAATGAAAATTTGAAATCCGGAGATCCACCAATTTTACCATTTGTATCAATGAAGAAGGCCAGGATCGAATTATCAGTCCTGTTACTCCCTGCTAAAATGTCGACTATTTTTCCGTTAAAATTCACACCCTGTCTAACGTCAACATTGTTGATAAGGCCACATGGAATATTCTGGACTTCCTTTCCGGAAAGGTCATAAGTATGAATACCACTCGTTTTGTTGGATCCAAAAACAATAGACGCTCCAGGATCTTTTGGGTTAACCCAAATGGCTGGATCATCAGCAGCATCTTCATCCACTTCTTCAGAAGATACAGGATCAGTTTCGATGTCCACTTTTATTCGATTCGGAATAAGGGACTGGGCCATCATTGCCTGTTTGAACTCTTTTTCATCATCCATGGCCTCTTTGGCATCAAGCCAAGCTTGGGAACACCCGTAAGAAGTCAAGAGAATTAAGCAAAGACAAAAAAACAAAGGGGAAGAACATTGCATCCCTCCCCTATGCATATGAGAAGACAAAAAGGACATTCTATAATTTGAATTTAACACCCAACCTGGCCTGGATACCGTAGAATTCAACCTGCATAGTGCGGTCTTCAATTCCCTGGTAATACCTAAGTGGCTGGTTAAGCAGGTTGTTCACGCTAAGATAGATCTTCCAGTTGTCAGAGATTTTGTAATCTGCATTTACATCCAAATAAGTAACCGCATCATACCATCTGTCAAAGAAAGCCTCATCATCGTATTCTTCAATAAATGCACCAGCGTAGTTGAAGGACAATCTGATGTCCAATTTCTTGGTGTCGTAGGCTAAACTCGCGTTGATAAGATTTTCAGGTGTTCCTACCAAAGGTAAAGATTCATCTTCACGATTCTCCAGTGTGATATCTTTCAACTTTGATTTTGTGAAAGTATAATTTGCATAAAGACTTAAGTTGCTTAACAGGCCTGGCAAGAAGTCTAGACGACGCTGCAGACCCAACTCAAATCCGTAGAGATCAGCATTACCAGCGTTGACAGGCTGTGAGAATTCATCATACAGCGTACCTTCAAACAAAACATCGTTTTCGGTGCGATTGGCAATTACATTCGTCAGGTTTTTGTAGAATACACCAGCTGAAATAATACCAACATTTTTGAAAAAATGCTCACCAAGCAAATCGAAGTTCATTGAAGTTGTAGCTTCAAGAGCAGGGTTGCCCAACTGAATCTGGTTATCCTCTGTGTTGATTTCCTGGTAGGGTACAAGGTCAAAGTAATTTGGTCTTGAAATGGTGTTTGTCCAAGCCACCCTTACGTTTGTCCATCTTGAAGGACTGTATTTCAAGTGGATTCCTGGCATAAAGTTACCATAGTTATCACTTTGACGTTCAGTATCCATAATGGTTTCGCCATCAAAGATTACACCTTGATAATCTACATTGGTCTGTTCAAAACGAGCACCAGCGATAAAGCTGAATTCTTCACCAAAATTTTGTGTGTACATGGCATAACCACCGATAACTTCCTCGTCAGCATCAAAGTTGCCTGCAAATTCTTCAATTACATCTTCCCCTTCAAACCCACTGGAAAAATCTAAATTACCGAGGAATTCGCGTGTGACGAAAGAACCTATTTCGTACCCTTCAACGCTAAAATTATCAAGTGTTTGATCTTCTGTATTCGCAAGCGCCATTGCAACAAAACCATCTTCATCTAAAGGTGCGTATTCTACAAAGCTATTGTTGCGAAGTTTGGTTTTATTTTTATATCGTGCACCGACTTTAATAAAGCTTGAATTCTTTCCAAAAAGCACTGGGAACTCTACATCGACTCTGCTGTTGTAATCGATTTCCCTGGTGAACTGAAATTCTTCAGTAATTTCTCGTAGTTCGTAGGCGTCACTCAGGTCCTGGGCTGCAGGATCAAGTAGGGTTAGCATTGGATTTCTCAGATCAATGAGATTAAGTGTTAATGGCTGGTCTTCTGAACGCATTGAGATGTAACGCTCATTAGGTCTGTCTTCGCTTGCGCGCAATGCTGAGAATGACCATTCGAGTTTTACCTTATTGATAAGGTGTTCTCCACCGATACGGGCATTCATCATTCTTTGGTCTTCCAATCTTCCGAACTTGTTGTCGTCGGTTCCGGCTTTTGTCTGGCGACGGATCTCAGTGATCATTCCGTTATCACCTTCTTCGATATCGTTGAATCTTAGTCTGTAACGATTTTCCCAGTCGTTTCTCCAATTGTACATTCCGGAAAGGAAAATGGTATGGTTATCAGATAACCTGAAATCAAAAGTAGAAGAATAACTTTGACGAAGACGTTTAAGGTGATATTGTCTGATCTGGGGATCATTCGTAAAGGCAGAAGCGTCTTTCTGGTTTTCGTCGGTGAAATCCCATTCAGCTTCCACATTATCAGACCTTACCTGCTTGTCGAGAATAGATGCTGTAAAAATGAATCCTATCTTTTTATCAGCATACCTGTTCGAGTAAGCGAATTTGCCTTTATAAGTCGGATTTGTACCTAAGAAACTCATTCCTGACCCCAAAGTAGCTTTGATTTGCATATCATCATCGGCCGTTTGGGTAACCAGATTGATTGAGCCACCGATTGCGTCTCCATCCATATCCGGGGTAACCGCTTTATTTAACTCGATGGTCTCAATGACATCAGCTGGGATTAGATCCAATTGTACATAACGTTGCTCAGCCTCTGCTGAAGGCACTCTTTCACCATTAATAGTAATTGAATTCAATTCTGGTGCAGTACCCCTGATATTGGCAAAACGGGCTTCTCCCTGATCGTATTGCACATTAATACCCGCAACACGCTTAAGGGCATCACCGATATTCGCATCAGGAAATCTTTCGATCTGCTGACTGGCAATAACTTCCGTAATATTGAGGTTATTCTTTTGGGCATTAAGTGCTCTGGCCTGCCCTTCAAGGCGACCGTTAATTACCACTTCATTAAGGAGATTGCCTTCGCTAAGGGAATAATTTTGGACCAAGGTTTGGCCATCTTCCAAATTAATGTCAAATTGCTGATCGGCGTAACCAATATAACTGATTACTAGCTTGTAAGCACCAGCTGGCACATTAAAGATTTTGAAGTCACCATCGATATCAGTCACGTCAAAATATTCAGTTCCTTCGAGGAAAACATGGGCACCTGGGATCGGCTTTGACTCGTCGTCATTAACTTTTCCCCTTACATCAGATTGGGCCATCAGATCAAAACTGAACAGGAGTAAAAGAAAAGAGATGAAGTAGACTTTGCTCATAGTTGTATTTTTGGCATTTAAAAAAGCAAAGCTAGCGGTAGGATATTACATCATTATTACTCAGATATTAAGCTTTTATCATCTGATCATTACCCCATCATTGATTAAACGTTAACATAAAATTAATTGGAACTAGGCTAAACAATTTGCCCCTTTCAATCATTTTTAGTCTATTGATAACACCTAAATATTCAACATGAGCAAACGAATTTTAATTACAGGAGCCAGTCGTGGCTTCGGAAAACTAACAGTTGACACACTACTTGAGGCAGGCCATCAGGTGGCTGCTTCTATGAGAGATCCTAATGGAAGAAACAAAGCAGTAGCTGACGAGCAAAGAGCTAAAGGCGCACATATCATTGAACTTGATGTAACAGATGACAACTCTGTAAACGGAGGTGTCAATTCAGCAATTGAAGCACTTGGAGGACTGGATGTAGTCATCAATAATGCCGGTGTAGGTGTACTTGGCATGCAAGAGCATTTCACTCCGGAAGATATCCAGAGACTTTTTAACATCAATGTCATTGGAGTGCAGCGCGTTAACAGAGCAGTTATTCCACATATGAGAAGACAAGGTTCGGGATTATTAATCCTCGTTTCAAGTCTGCTCGGAAGAATGACCTTACCATTTTATGGTGCCTATAATGCATCAAAATGGGCCGCTGAGGCTATGGCTGAAGCCTACAGAGTAGAGTTATCAGGTTTTGGAGTTGATTCTTGCATCGTTGAGCCAGGAGGATTCCCGACCTCTTTCTTTGATAGTCTGATTACCCCTTCTGATAACTCGAGAGACGCCGAGTACGGTGAATTTATGAATGCCCCTAAAGGTATGTTCGAAGCGTTTGAAGGTGCATTGGCAAGTAATCCTGCCCAGAACCCACAATTGGTGGCTGATGCAATTGCTGGTCTGATCACTACACCAGCTGGTAGCCGACCATTGAGAACCGTCGTCGATAAAATGGGTATGGGTGATCATATCGGACCATATAACGAGCACCTCGACAAATTGACACACGGGATTTATTCAGCCTTTGGCATCGACGGGATGTTAACCCTAAATGTTAGTCAGGAAGGCAGCTAAATCTTCAGAATTTAGAGATAATTTTAAAAAGGCATTCTGATATAAGGATGCCTTTTTATTTTTCAATAAATTGGGCCAAAGTCAAAAAACGCATGAGCCATTCCCTTATTGAAGATCAGGTATTTAATAATAAAGATTTTTCTGGTGATAGCCTTTCAAAAGCCGGCTATGAGTACTGCACCTTTACCAATTGCAAGTTTTCCGTGGCCAATCTCACTGAAATCAGGTTTATCGAATGTCGATTTGAGCATTGTGATTTGAGCATGGCCAAGATTGGCAACACCGCTTTCAGGGATGTAATTTTTGTAGGCTGTAATATGATTGGTCTTCGATTTGACCATTGTAATGACTTCATGCTAAAAATGAAATTTGAGCAATGCCAATTGAATGTTTCATCTTTTTTCCAGGTTTCGCTTCAAGGTGTTTCCTTTCTCAAATGCGACCTCAAGGAGGCTGATTTTACAGAAGCTGACTTGTTTGAAGCTGACTTCGATCAATGTGACCTAAGTGGCGCTATATTTGAACATACCAATCTCGAAAAAGCAGATTTCAGGACAGCTTCCAACTTTTCAATCGATCCTGGTATGAATAAGATAGCTGAAGCAAAATTTTCGACTCAAGGCCTGCCTGGTTTGCTGAATAAATACAACATCATTATCGAATAGGCCGGAAGGCATGTTGACATGGATTTAGTTTTACTGCACAAATTCGCTCATCTGATTCAAGACTCGGGGCCTTTATACCATGAATTTAATCCAGATGCATGGATAAAGGAGCCCTGGAACGCTTTTTCTTCTTTATTTTTCTTTGTTCCGGTGTTGTTTTGGACTGTAAAACTTTATGGTAAGTACATGCGTCATGGCATCATTACATTACTCCTGCCGCTATTATTTTTGAATGGTTTGGGATCGACGCTTTACCATGCCTTCAGGGCCTCTGACTTTTTCCTGGTATTGGATTTTCTGCCGGCGATGATCATGAGTATTATCTTGTCGCTTTACATGTGGAAGGTGGTAACCGGCGCCTGGTGGAAAGGGATGACAACGGTTATGGGCTTTTATGGTGTAGGCTATTTAACTATTACGCTCCTTGGACCTCATATTCCTTCAAATGCGACACCTAACATTGGTTATTTCTTTAGTGGGAGTTGTTTCTTATTGCCTTTCCTGATATTGCTAGTTCGTACACGCTTCTTCAAATGGTATCTGGTGGTGTTAACTTTTGTATTCCTGATTGGCGCACTTTTATTCCGAATGTTGGACTACCCTACTCCAAACCCATTTCCTGAATGGATGCCTCAAGGCACGCATTTCCTCTGGCATATCATGAGTGCATTAGCCGTTTTTAGCCTTGGCTATTATCTGTTTTTTCTGAAAGAGCAGCGACCTGATGTATTAGAAAGCGTAAAAAGTTAGTTGCAATCGTATGCTTTTAGCTTTTCCCATTGTTCAGGAGTGATCACGAAATAGAACTCATCCTCGGATTTATCAAACTCCATCTCGGTGCAATCTTTTATGACTTTGAATTCTGAGTAGACATAATACTCTTCTCTTATCCTGTCGATCGGTACAAGTATGTCACCATATACTTCGATCGATTTTTCGCTTTTATAGGATTTTTTGAAAAACCTGATACTTTCATTTACCGAATCACAATTACAACTCACTTGCTCATTGAGTTTGGTCACCGTGTAAGACTTTGACAACTTACAAGAGGAAAACAATAAGAAGGTTCCAATAAGAAGCAGCCCAAATGATTTCATATATCCATTGAATTGTGTGGCGAAATTAATAATTCATTTCTATTTCACCCATTGTCATAAAGACTGCCGTGTTTCCTGATATACCCCGGTACACCCCATTCGCATCAGCTACTCTATTTACAACAGCTGCCATCCGCCATACTTCTTCCATAGAGCAGGATAGCTTCAATGTGGCGAAATTTTCTTCATTATTCTCTATTCCCCACTTTTTGGCGAGTTTTGCGTGTTGGGCTAATTCTTGTGGCACCGAAGGATGATCCCAACCCCATAAAAAAGTTTCATCAGCAGTATTATAGGTGCCAACTACCTGAATAGTTGTGGTAACAATTTTTCCATCCTCAAAAGTGAACGTTAACGTACCTTTTTTCATGTCAACTGCCCAATTTTCAGCTTGACCAAGACTCCATAATTCTGTATGAGCCGCCGTTTGTATCTGGAGGCCTTCATAAGCTGCATCTATGAATTCAGTGTTTTGCCCTGATACTGCAATTGCAGATGTCCCGAATATTAATGTGATCAGTTTTTTTATCATTTCAATTTGTGGATTTGAAAGCTAAGAAGTTATCGTTTTGGATATGGAAAAGAATTTTTTGACAATGATTCAAAACAAAGTTGTTGTCTCCAAGTAGTATGCCGAAAATAACAAAAAAAGCCCCTGAATGAATCAGGTGCTTTTCATTTTTTTTGAAGATAATATATCAGTTAAGATCTTTAAATGTAGCTTTTCCTGCTGGAGCACCTCCACCAATGCTACCTACCGCGGCTGATGATCCAGAGTTATGATTAAGATCTAGGATCAGCTCAACATTAGGTGTATTTCTGGTTTTGGGATCTGGTAAGAAAGTTTTGCCATCACTGGTTACCAGTTGAACCTTGTTTCCAGTAGCTTCGATTAAAAATACGTTTTGAATATCTGCATTGACTAAATCCAAACTAATTTTTCTTCCACTTCTGTCTGGAATGTCAAGTAAAATATGTTCTTTCTCCGCTTCTGCATCATAGTCGAAGTTAATATCAGTAATAATGACTAGAGAATCACTCAATGGAGAGATAGGACGTGATTGAGCGTAAGAGTTCTGTAGACCAATTGCAAAAGCAAAAATTAAAAGGGCGATAAAAATTTTAAGCGTTTTCATGATTATTGATTGTTAATGTTTTTAATTGAAATACGCTCATTAGTACCCCATGAAGAAGAAACCTAATCTGATCTGGCAAAAAATCCAAAAAAATTATTGAATTTTCGAGAAAATAGTTGTAAAAGACTGATTATCAGTACTTATTTTTATCAAATAATTTCCGGAAGGTAATGATGAAATTGGAATCTGAATGGTATGATCCATCAATTTTCCGAGAAAAAAGCTGGTAATAACCTGTCCAGCAGAAGATATAATCTCAATGGAGATCTCTTTAATTTCGTTGAACCTGAATTGTAAATTTAATTCATCAATGGCAGGGTTTGGAAAGACTTCCAGTAGTTCCAGGCCAAGCATATCTTCAACTCCAGTTGTAAGCCCAAAGTCAAAATCAGCATGGCAGTCATTAGTGTCAGTTATAGTGACTCCATAAATACCCTCAGCCAAATCAGTAATATCCTCGGTGCTTAAACCATTGCTCCAAAGAAAAGTATATGGTGGGATCCCGCCTTCAGGTTCAAGATCAATAGCGCCGTCACTCATGCCCGGTGATGGAGGTGAAAAAGTACCTTCGGCCGATATGTCAGGACTAAAATTCACGACCAGAAAAGAAGGGGTAAATCCACATAAGGTAGTCGGTATGCTATTCGGATCTCTGTAAGTAAAGCCCTGGATCAACCAGGTTCCTGCCAAGGCATCAAGTCCACTTGAGCTAAGGGTACCATTCAGGTCACTGTTCCAGACCTGGGTTGGATTGGCAAAATTAATGGTGAACCCAGAAAGAACGCCACCTGAAGCATTGGGTCCTGGAATAAAGCTCCAACCGTAACCTCCTCCCTGTGGAATAGTTTCTGAACTTCCGGTACTTAAAATAAATGTTTCGTCATTCCCACAAACCACTTCAGGAGTTCCATCCGTAACAACATCGCCTGGAGAACATGGAGGTGGTGCAAGTCTTGGTCGAATAGCATAGGCCACTGCAAAAGTCAACGAATAAGAACTGCCTTCAGTCCAATCACTTAAGTCATCTGAATACACCCAATTTGTTCCCAGTGATCCGCCAGAGGGATCAGTATACAATCTTGACCACGCCTTTATTCCGATTTCAGGGCCTGGTTCAAGTAAGCCAAAAAAATAAATGCCTGCAGGAAGCGAGAGCAGATTATCAAACTCAAGGAAAAATGTTTCGTCTCCGACATTGCCTAAAGCAACCTGTGTTTCCGTCAAGGCAATCGCCTGACCCATTGGTTTTCCATTAGGTTGGCAGGCAAATAATGCAACTGTCACATCAGTACCCTGAACTGGATTATCAAGAACAACTTCCACGCCTTCAAGCAGATCATTATTCCTCCACTCAAAAGTTTGACCTATAATTGCATTATCTCCCATTGCTGGTCCAACCCCAAACCCGCCCAAATCAACAGATTGGACATCATCCCTGGCATACTCAAAATCAGAAACCTGGAAAACTGAGGTGAAAGCAATATTATCATCCTGTAAAACTTCGAAGGAAGCTGCGTCGTGTGTGATAGAATGTTCTATTTGCCAGTTGCCAATTATAGCTATTGCCAAACCTAAAGGATTACTATCGAGGATGGCACTCCCCCCGGATGGCAGGGATTGGGGAAGGCTGGTCAATACGGCCAGGGTGTTTAAAGGACTCGCAATATCATAAAGTCTTGAAGAAAGTACCAGATTAGTAAGATCCGTGGTACCCAAATTCTCAACTTCCACCTTGAACTCTGCGCCTGAGACATGATTAATCGGTACGATAGTATAAGAAGGGTCTATTCGATGTGTCTCAGTAATGGCTACATCAATCTGGTCGGTAGTGCCGCAAATCCTGACATCATCAATAGCCAGCCCCCTGCCCCAATTCCCCCTGTCATCGTATCTGATAGCGACAAGTACATTGGAAAGTCCTGCAAATTCGGAAAGATCTCTTCTTACAGGTTGCCAGGCCTCAGCGGGCGGGAAATTTTCCCCGACAGGGATCCATGATAATCCGTTAGTAAGGCTTACTTCTACCCTTCCCACTTCATTATTTCCCTGACTATAAACATTATCTATCCAGTATTCCGCAAAAATATTTATTGCAGTGTATCCACTAAAGTCCTGAGGGGGTAAGATGAGACGAACCTCCGACATATTGCAATTGCAGGCATCGTCATTCGCGTAAGCAAAAATACCATGGTCAGTTATTGGCCAAAATTCGCCGGAATTGGCTGCAGTCGAGTCTCCAATCTCAAAAACGAAGCCTCCATTGATATTGGTCGTTACCCAATTATTCGGAAGTTGAGGAGGATTACCATTCTCAAAATCTTCAGTAAACAAGCAGTCTGCTTCATCAAGACCAAATAGACACACATCGTCAACGGCCATTCCTCTTCCCCATATGGCATTATCGCTATACCTGAGCGCCACTAAAACATTCGACATCCCGTCATAAGCAGAAAGATCAACTGAAATGGATTGCCATGCTTCCAAAGGTTCAAAATTATCACCCACCTGGGTCCAGGTGAATCCACCGTCAGTACTGACTTCAATCCGTCCTACTTCTGGACCATAGAAATTATCCAACCAGACTTGTGCATTAATCGTAACGCCAGCGTAACCAGAAAAATCCTGAACAGGGAGAATCAACCTTACTGTTGACATATTGCAATTGCACAAATCATCATTGGCGAAGGCAAACTGAGTGTGGGCAGTAACCGGCCAAAACCCACCTGCATTAGCATCCTGATTATCTCCCGAAATAAAAGAAGGGTCACCAGAAGGATTTTCTGTCATCCAGCCCGCAGGAAGGCCAGGCTGACTTGCAGTTTCAAAGTTTTCGGTGAAAAAGCAGGTCTGGGAAATTCCGGCAAAGGGCACCAAAACCAAACATACAAGGCAGATAGACTTAATAGTGTTAACAAAAGTAATCATGTGAATAACTAATAAGCGAAAATGCGATTCAGTACAGTTATTAAATTACAAAAATTAGTAACAAAAAAGCCCTGACGTCAACCAGGGCTTTTCAATTTCGGATCACAAACAATGATAATATCGGTAAAGTCTCGCTCGGTGGTAAATCGACTGATACCTGTAGCTGTATGGATATGCAGCATAATAATAAGGAGAACTAAATCCATTCGAATACCGATTGACATTAGACAGTCTCCACTTACCCGCTTTCCAAATATAGGTTTGCTGTTTTTTATTCCACTTCCATCGCCCTTCATTCCACTCATGGAATGGGCTTGGGCTTTCAGGTACTACCTCCTCAATGTTATCTGGTTTTGGTGGTCTCTTCTTTCCGAGATCACGAGCGTCTGAAGGTGAGCTTAAAAACAAGATCAATGCGAGGCTCATGATGAAACTGAGTGTGGCACGGGAAGATGCAGCGTTTGCTACTTCTCGATCGGTCAAGAAAAACACTAGCTTTTTCATAAATTCGGATTTAAGAAGTTATAAAATCGATTATTGAAAAAGTAGTCTTAGTTCATTTCTTGAATTATCTTGTTTAACTGAAAACGTGAAATTCCTCATGGAGTTTGTTAATGATTTCATAAATGCTGTTGCAGAATTATCAATTCCACGACATTTGGATAAACTTCAGCCCTGAAAACAGCTTGCTCTAAATCATATGTCATTGCAAAAATCTATCGCTGTTCTTCCATTTGTCAACCTGAGTGCTGACAAAAGCAATGAATACCTGAGCGATGGTATGACCGAAGAGATCATTAATGCGCTGACCAGGGTGAAAGGTTTAAAAGTCACCTCCAGAACATCCTCCTTTCACTTCAAAAACACTAAACTGGCTATTCCAGAAATTGGCGAAGCATTAAATGTTTCCATAATCCTTGAAGGGAGTATTCGATTGGCCAATAACAAGATGAGGATTACCGCTCAACTTATTGATGTACAGGAAGACTTTCATTTTTGGTCGGAAAACTTTGAAAGAGAGCTAGATGATATTTTTGTTTTACAGGATGAAATTAGTTTGATTATTGCTGATCGGTTGAGAGAACATCTTGGTCATTTCGACATCGAAGACCAATTGGTGAATAAACCTGACATCTCTATTACCGCTTATCAGAATTATCTAAAAGCGAGGTATCATATTCTGAAAATGGGTCCCTATGACATAAAAGAAGGGATTATTATTCTCAACGAGATTATTGAGCAACACCCCAGTTACCCGTTGGCATACCTTGGGCTCCATCTGGGATATACACTATTGGGCACCATTGGCTACCTGCCTGCAGCTGAATGTTTCGCAAAAGGAAAACCATTCCTTGAAAAAGCCATCCAGCTAGACGACAGCCTTCCCGAGTGCCAATTGCAAAAAGCATGGCTGAGTTTCCTGGAAGACTGGGACTTTGAAACCACTTATGCTCACTTAAGCAAAGCCTTTGAGATCAGGCCATTTGTCGATTATTATCAAACCATGGCATCTACACTAGTGGCGGAAGGAAAAACCAAAGCCGCGATGCATTATATTGATATAGCGATTCAGATGGATCCGTTTTCGGCGGTTAACCATCATCTTAAAGGCTATATCTATTACACGGCAGAGGTGTATGACCAGGCGATTCACTGGTTTGAAAAAAGCCTTTCTATTGATACCAATTCTCATATTTCCCTGCTTTACCTTGGACAGGCTTTTATCTTAACAGGTTACCCGGAAAAAAGTCTTGCGCTATTCGAATCACTTGATGATGAAAAAACTGATACCCTTCTAAAACTTGGTGGAAAGACCTTGTCTTATGCCGCTTTGGGAGAAATAGAAAAGGTCGAGCAAGGGGTCACATTCATGAAGTCAGAGTTGACTACTGACCGGATTGAAAGGGCCATGAATCTTCTCATCCTTTGTTTTGTCGTTCTGGAGAATTTTGAAGCTGCTATTGAATTAATTGAAAAGGGGAAAACTATTCGATTACCATTGATGATCTATTTGCCAGTAGAACCACTTCTCAAACCACTCAGGAGAAATGCAACTTTCAAGGCCTTCAGCCAAAAAATTCTTGGGAGCAAGTCTAACGACAGCATTCCGGAAAGGAGGTACAAAAAAGCCTTGTTTGAAAAATCTGAGCTTGAAGCTCACAAATTGAGGCTGATAGAAATCATGGAACAGGAACAGCCTTACCTAGATGCCAAAATCACATTACGATCACTTGCAGAGATTATGAATCTCCCGGCAAATCGACTTTCACAATTACTGAATGAAGGTTTTTCCAAAAATTTTTCAACCTTTATCAATACCTACCGACTGGAAGCATTCAAGGCTATGGCAAAACAGCCCGAGTTTCAACATCTTTCGATCCTGGGTTTGGCTTATGAAAGTGGTTTTAATTCCAAGACGGTTTTTAACACCTTTTTCAGAAAACAAATGGGGATGACCCCCAAAGTCTTTTGGAACACCCATATCAGAGGTTAACTCCTGACTTTCAATACATTTCCGCCTATTTGTTTGAATTATCTCCCCAATATTTATATATTATTTCTGTCTAAACAAACACCCTTGAAATGAGCAGTAGAACACGCCTCAAACCTGAAAAATTTGTACGTCTAAATCTTGCAAAATACCTACGATTATTAGAAAAAGATCTCGCCCGCGCAAGTACGCGATCATCTCTAAAAGATTATGTAGCTATTAAATACTATAGGTTTGGCGGGAAACGTCAATCCATCATCATGTTGGTTGATTATGAAGATGAAGCATGGACACCAATAATTGATGAAGCCATAAAAAAAGGGAAAAAACATGCCTTTGGAAAATGTAAGATTGTTTCCGGTATTGATAAAGATGGTAATGGTGAAGAGGATATAACCATTGGCATAAAAACCGCTGAAGGTACAATGGGCAAAAAATACGTCACCAAAATGCTCAATGATGACCTATTTGAAGACGACCCTGACGTTGAAGTAGTCTTACTCAAGGACCTGACCGAAGATGAATCTGATTCTGAGGTCAGGAATATGCGCAAAAAGGATAAAGGTGATTCCACTCAAGCCAGTGGCTCAACCGGGAACGGGTTTCATTCCAAAATTTCAAAAACCCTCCAGGACAAAGATATGCTTGAAGCATTCGAATCTGTTATACGAGATGCTTTAGGGGATCTGGATGCAAATGATCTGTATACCGAAGCTAAATCCAAAATGGTCACACTGAAGGCTGCACATGAAGAACACCTCACCAAAAGCACATATAACTCAACAGTCCTACCCCTGGTAGAATCTACTAATTCTTACCTGGACATGAAATTGGAGTTACTCAGAGAAGTTTTGGAGCAGGGATCAGAAGTGCTTTCTTATTACAAAGAGAAAATAGACACTTTCATGCATAGTACCATTGCCCGTGGAAACGAAAAAGCGGTAAATCTACAGATGGGTATTATCAGAAAACTGATCCTTCGACTAGAAAAACTTGAAGCGACTTTGGAGGATTTTTTCGAGCTTGAAAACGAAACTGACCAGCTTGACGATTATAATGATATTATTCACTCCTGGCGCAAATACCAAAGGAAAAAACCAACAGGCGATGAAGCTAAAATGGGAAGCCTGCTTCAAATAGAATATGAAATTAAGGCCTGGCTAACGGCCTTTAGTGATAATTCAAATAAGTCAACGGTCATTCAAAAAGAGAAACTGAATGAGATATCAGAAAGTGTAAAAAGTACTATGACAAAAATTACCAGTTTGAATAAAACCAGGCTCGAAGATTTCGAAAAGATCAAACAAAAAGAGCTTCAACTGGACCGCATAAAACCAACTGCCTACAGTGACCGCCTAAAACTTGCTTTGGAACTGGAAGAATTGATTTCTGATTACGAAAGCGATTTCCTTTAAGTTTTATTCCCACATTATTTTCCATTCAATTCCTTTCAAAATCAAATCAAGTCATGGACGCGAAAATTATCAATATCATAAAATCAAAGGTAGAAGAGGCAAAAACCAACGCCGTATTTATTAAAGGAAGTGCAGACATTGTTAATAAATTAAAAACCAGTATTAATACATATATACTTGAAGTCGAAAGACTGTCTTCATTAAAGGGAAGTGAATTGACATCGTATAAAAGAGCTAAAAGGCCTGACTTTGACACCTATGCCCAGCAGATTCAGGATTGGGGAGAAAAGTTTGCTGATGACCTGAAAAACCCGATTATCAAAGCGCATGCCGCAGAATTGCGCAAGCTTCAGGATAAAATGTATGAACTCATCTCCGATCTTGCAGAAAAGAAAGATTTTCTAGCTATTGATCGCCATAGTGCAAGGGCCGCCAAAAAACTGATTGATGAATTCAAGGAAATCAAAGCTGATCGTGAAGAACGTGATAATAAAAAAGAAGCCATGGGTCTTACAGCTGAAAATATCACACTCCTGTTTCGTCCCAAATTTCAGCGATTGATCATTCAAATTAATGCCTGGTTCCAGCGTTATCCAGAGGAAAGCCGCAACCATAACCAAATCAAACAGGCAACGGCATTAAACAAACTTAAATCTGCTGTAAAGGAATTAGACAGCAAAGTAGAAGACGGGATCACTGATTTTTGGGAACCTAAAGAACGACAAAGTCAAGAGTTGGTCAACCAATTAAAAAACGACTTTGAAAAGTTTGAAATTGCTTCTATCGGTTTTGGGGATATGACCCCGGAAAAGGTAAAAGAGACAACCGAATTAGCCTTAAATGGGTTTGAAAAAATAATCTTTGAGTGGGATGCACATTTTAATGACATCTATAGGAATGAAATACTTGAAAAGCATTGGACCATTATTCAAGGTTATAAATATAAAATAGAAGCTGAACGAGAGGAAGTCTTCGACACTCTGGATGTAAACATAGTTAACAAGTTAGTCCCAGAATATGCTGATATACTGGAAGCGATCATCCGCTCTCGAAAAGCTTATCAAAAGCACAAATCTTCTTCTACACCTTCATATACATTGTTAGGTGAAATCCAGGAAATTAAGACCAGTATTCTTGATCTTAATGAGAAGATTGGTGCCCTTCAGAAGGATTACCTGGCGCCCAGCAAGGATAAATTTGAAACAGCAATTTCTAATATTTCAAAAACAGAAACGGGTTTATTTGCTGAGACCAAAGTGGTAAATCGACTATTTGACGAATTAAAAGGTCCATTGGTTTCTTCTCTGGGGTCAACGGCTTCAACACCACATCAGATACATATGTCAACTGCTAATCTAGACCTTGACAATTCTGGTGTTTCCCTTTTCCGCTTTGGGTTAACCCCTTCCTTTCTCAGAGATGCTTATGGGGCCATTTATATGATGAACAATAAATATATGCTCATGCCAGAGGAAGACCTGGAAGAGCGTCGGAAACAATTGTTTAAAATGAGAGGTGCATCCTACGATTGGTTAGATGCCTATAGTAAAAAGGATTCACCAACCTCAAAAGATAATGAGCGGAAAGAAAAATTAGAGACCCTGCTGGTAACCATTAAAGGTGCACTGACCGAAATCGGAAAATATGTTCAAAGCAAAGATAATTTCCTAGATATTAAAGATGCTTACCAAGATTTTCTTTCGGTTAAAATTCCGGTAGATGAAGCAGTTTCTGCCAAGAAAAAGATCAGAACCGATCAAAAGGCTAAGAAGACTATGGAGTCCATTTCTGAAGCAATCGACCTGGTTAACATGCGCTCAAAAACATGGCAGTCAAGACATCCAAAAATCCAGGGATTTGAAAATTACAAGCATAAACGTGAGATTGTTTTTATGCTTAAAGATGTTAACAAATATGCCTCCGAGATAGGAGTTCGCCCCATTATTGGCGAGGTATTCATTAAAAAAGAATACAACGCCAAAAAAGATAAGCTTTACGATAGTATCGTTGAGGGCATAAATGGGATTTCCGGTAATTTGACAAAAGATTCTGCGAAGAGACTTCGGCTACTAGGTAATATTGAAGAGAAAATAACAGAATGGAAAATCTGGATCGAAGATTACAAAGATAGTGGCGACAATAAGCTTAATGAACGTAAAGCATATCTAATTGGAAAAGAAGTCGGTCAAACCGGAACAATCACTCCTGGAGTTGGCCGTACAAAGATTGAGGAAGAATTTAAAGAAGCTTCTTCACGATTCAAGCTAGATGAGGATCACAAAACGATTAAGACTCAATTTGACGAACTCCTTCGACTGTCCGACAAATATGACGAAGCAGTTGGCAAAACTTCCAGGCGAAAAAGATTAAGGACAGAATTCCTCGGTAAAGCCAGAACTGAATTCGACCTGATAACCACCTGGCTGGCTGGTTATAAATTAGTACAGGACAAAATAAACTCCAGGGCAACCACCAAAACAGCAGAAACTAAACGTTTTGAAAAAGCCCACAAAAAGCAGAAAAAAGATATTCTCGGGAAAGAAGCAACCCTCAAAGATTCACTGAGTCGATTAACAGGGTTTACTGCTGAAAAACAATCCGGATTCCTCATCTATAATACGATAATAAAGATGAAAGACTCGTTGGATTATAATTACAATGCTTTAGATGATGCAGGAGTAAAACTTCGAAAGTTAAAGATCATCGCAGATATCGATGCTGAAATCCAAAAGTGGAACAATCAGGTTTCTGAATTAAAAATAGAACCGTTCAATACCACCATTTCGGATTACAGAAACGAATTAAATACAGAAAGATTAAAATATTCGAATAATGCAGAACCAGAAGATAAAGTCTATAAGAAGATCGAAGAACTTGAACTCGAACTTAAAGCGCTAACAACGGTCACTAAAGAAAATGCCAAGCTCAAATCATCGATTGAAAAGCTGATCGTTCTTTGGCGAAAACAGAATAAATATAAAACCACGGCAAACGGTACTAATTGGGAAAAAATTAAAGTCCTGGAGGTATACCTCAAAAAATTGGGAGAAAGTACTGATATTAAAAATCTTGAGCTTTTTGATGAAGTCAAAGAAACTTATGAAAAGGTATCCAATATTATCGAGAAAGGCCTTTCAAAGATGGATAGCCGCCAGAAACTGGTTCAGCGTCAGAAACTGAAAAACGTCAAAGTACTCAACGTTGAAGGTCAGGATGAAATAGATGAAATCTTTACTGAGTTTACAAAAGACCTCAAACGATCTCTTAAAACACAGGAGATTCCTATAGGCGATCACGAAGAGGAATTAGCCCGAGTATCAACAATCTCAGATACTGAAGAGCGGGAAACTGATGGCATTCGGCTACGGTTAGATATGCTAGGCACATTGAACGACATCAAAGACCTTGAAACTTCTTATTCAAGAAAACAGATTGAGTTACAAGACAAATTGTACAAAGCCAACAGGGCTAAGGAACAGAAAATCTTTGCGTCATTAGGCCCATACGATTACGACTTTTTGACCAGTGGTGCATTTACATCAAGGGAGATCGAATTGATGAACAAAGCCTTCCAGAATGCACTGGATCGTTTTTATGCGGTCCGCGATTCAGGAGGATCTGTCGATGATGCCATGCGCATGATAGAGCATATTCCTGTAAGTATGCTGCCAGACAAATTGGTTAAGGAGTTGCATCGCTGGCGAGTAACACAGGAAGCCTTCGAAAAAGAGGAAAAAGAGAAAGCAGAAGAAGAGTTTAAAAAATCAGACTTTAATGAGTTCCTGGAATCCATCGGAGAAGTCTATGGAACCACCAAAATGTACGATTCTCTCTTTTACAAGGAAAAAGGTGAAAAAGAAAAACGATTTCTGTTTACCAGGGAAAAGATGTCCAAAGCCCAGAAAAAGATTGAAGAAGTCCTGGGTGATGTTGAAATCGGATTAACTGCTATAGAGGATGTTAGCGGTATCATAGATGCGGTGAGTGTAACAGAACGAAAAGCGCGAAGAAAGAAACTCATCATGTCCAGTATGAAACTGGTGCTTGATACTTTGAGTACGGTTGCAGAAAAGATCGAAGACAAAAAGTTTGAAATGATCGTAAAGGATGTGGCGACAGGTATGAAGCTGATATCCTTAATTCCCGTGCTTAAAGATAAATCTCAGTCAGCTAAAACTACAAAAGCCTACATTGATGCTAATGTCGACAAGTTCGAAAAAATAGCAAGTGGTTTATTGGGTGCAGGTGTTACCGCAGCAAAAACGGTAAATACTTTCCACAAAATGGCATTTATTTCTGACCAAATTGTTCCAGGCTTGGGTGTCGCAACAGGTTCAGTTTCCTTAGGGGTGAACGTTTACAAAATTGCCAACGAGTATTTGTTGAAAAAGAAAACATCTGCACTTTACCAAAAGGCTGTTCGAGAAAACCCGGATTATGTAGAACCGCTTGAGCAAGAAATTTCATCTCTTAATAAACGGATGGCCAAAAAAGCGGTTGACTCTGTTTCTGATGGAGTTTCTATAGCTGGAGGAGTAGCTACATTAACAGGGGTTGGGGCCATTGTAGGGGCTAGCCTTGCCTTTACTGCAGGAGCTATAAAATTGGGCAATAAAGTGGTATTTACTTCCATTAATGAGGCACAGATGAAAAAAGCCGAGGCTTTGCGGATAAGAGCCACCAAGTTCAACGACAGGGAAGCCCAAATGGAAATATTTTCCAAAAGTCCCAAATATGCAAAAATGTTCCTGGCTATCGGTGCCACCAAAACACCGCCCGATCCTATAGCTCTTGAATTTATTTTACATCGTGGAATTACAGAAAAAGATATCCAGCGACAGGAAATGAGTGCTATGGTTGTCCGAAAATACCTGCTGAAAATTTCGGATGAGCAAGACAACCATGATGGTGTATCAGGCATGGTTAAGGAATGGTATACAAAACTGAAAAGGACATGGCAAAACTACAAACAGCGTAAGAATTTCTGGGACGGAACACCCAACACCAGGGCTTATTCAAGTCTAATGGATGTATATCCACCTTCTGATCTTCAGGAACTTATAGAAAATGCCAGGACTATTTTTGATGGCGAACAATTTCTGGCTGCTCTCAGAAATACAGAATCCAACCGCAACTCGGCAAAGGATAAACTCCTGGAGATAAAAACAGTGCTAGAGGGACATCTGAATGCCTTGGATAAAGCCTATGAAACAGGAGCTGAAAAACTTGAGTCTGCCCGGAAGGCCCTCATTACCAATCCACTCGATGAAGACGCATCAAACAAATTTGAATTGCTCGAATTAACTCTGGAACAAATTACAACTGAACGCAATGAGGTGGAAACAAGGTTCCTGAAATATTACGAAGATTTGGTTTTGGTTTAAAAATTAGTTCGGATTTCTAAATCGGAACGATAACCCTCTGGGTCTCCCCTACTTTTGTTAAAAAAACAGAATGAAAGCAATTGTTTGCACAAAGTATGGGTCACCGGATTACCTTAAGTTTATGGATAGGCCAAAACCTGTCCCAAAAGACGATGAAGTGCTAGTCAAAGTTGTAGCTACCACCGTAACAGCAGCGGATACCATGATGCGGAAGGCGGAGCCATTTATCAGCCGTTTATTCCTTGGATTAACTAAACCCAAGAATGACATTACAGGAACCGGTTTTGCAGGAATCGTTGAGGCAAAAGGAAACGCAGTCACCAAATTTAAAGTCGGTGATCTTGTATTCGGTGAATCAGGAATAAGCTTTGGTGCTAATGCAGAGTATGTTAGTGTAGCGGAGGAGGGAGTAATTATGAAAAAACCGGAAACCCTTTCTTTCGAAGAAGCTGCAACAATTAGTGATGGCGTCTTAACCTCTTTTAATTTTTTGAAGATTATCGGAAAAATCTCAGAAGGCCAATCCGTTTTGGTAATAGGTGCATCTGGAAGTCTTGGGACAGCAGCGATACAATTAGCAAAGTATTTTGGTGCAACAGTTACAGGAGTTTGTAGTGGTAAAAACGAAAAACTTGTTAGATCATTAGGTGCTGACTACGTCATCGATTACACAAAGGAGGAATTCACGAAATCGGAGATTGGTTTTGATATCGTTTATGATGCTATCGGCAACAGTTCATTCCTAAAATGTAGAAAGATTTTAAATGAGAATGGTGTATACCTTACCCCCGTATTGAAATTCAGCCAGCTAATGCCAATGGTCATAATGTCTATGTTGGGCAATAAAAAAGGAAAATTCTCAGCTACAGGCCTTTTACCAGCGTCAGATTTACGAATAATGCTAGTCAACATTCTGGAAATTATAAACGGTAACCAGCTGAAAACTGTAATTGATAAACGCTATTCGCTAAGTGATGCCATCAAAGCTCATCATTATGTTGATACCGGTAGGAAAACAGGAAATGTAGTATTGGAAGTTCTCTGAAAACGAAAAAAGGCCTCCAAGCCAAACTAAGCTACTCGAGGCCTTATCTTCGTTTTCAAATTTTATTC